>CALBPI010000013.1 GCA_937899415.1 uncultured Gammaproteobacteria bacterium
CCGTCCCGGAACCTGTGCTGCTGGTCCGAGGCTCTACCGCCCCCGGGCCTATGTTAATCTGTTGCGCGCCGAGGGGGTCAGACACCGCGGGCGCGCCAGACCTCAGTTGAAGTTGAGCCGGAAGCTCACGCCAAAGTAGCGATCCGCGTCGCGTGGAATCTGGTAACGGAAGCCATCACCCGAGAACGTCGTCGCGTAAGACTCATCCGTCAGGTTCTTGCCCACCAGCGTGACGCTCAGCCGATCATCCGCCGTGTGGTAACCGACACTCGCATTAAGAATGCTGTAGTCGGGCAGCAGGAACGGATCGTCGGCTGTCTGACCGATGTTGCCGGACAGAATCTCGTCAGTGTAGACGTAGCTTCCGAAGAGCCGGATGCTCGCGCCGCTATCCAGCGCGAGCTCGTACTGGCTTGCCAGCGAGATCTTCGTGTCCGGTGCAAACGGCAACGGATCACCGCGCGTAGACTCAGCATCCGAGAACGACGCACCACCACTGATCAGCCAGTCAGCAGACACGTTCCAGATAAAGTCGACCTCGAAACCCTGCGTCTCGACGTCACCGCCGTTCGTGAAGCCCGTGATCGTCGTGCCGTCTGAATCGTCGAAGTCGTTCGCCTGGAAGTTCTCGATTTCGGTCGAATACGCAGCAAGGCTCAGGAAACCCCAGCTTGCTGCGTGCTTGTAGCCAATCTCGATGCTGTCCGAGGTCTCTGCGTCGATCGGGTTAATGTCGTTGGCGCTCATGTTGTAGAACACGTTGAACGCCGGACCTTTGTAACCCTGCGAGTAGGTCGCGTAAGCCGTGCCCACATCGCTGAGATCCCACTGCAGACCCAAACGACCCGAGAAGTCGCTTTCATCCGTCGAGCCATCGAAGTTGGTGTCTTCCGTGCGCGGGCGAACGCCAACGCCGCGGCGACCGAACTCGTCGTTGCTGAAGCGGTTGTGGTTGAACGAGACTTCGTCTTCCGTCCAGCGCGCGCCGAAGATCAAGCGCAGCTGATCCGTGAAGTTGTAGGTACCCTGACCGAACAACGCGTAGTTCTCGAACTCGGTGTCAAAGCGACCCGTCGCCGACACGATGTCGTTGGCGTTACAGGTGATGCCGTTGTCCGCGATGAACTGCGCCACGTCGGCTGGCGAGTTGGGCAGGCCCAACGTTGTTCCCAGGTGGAACGTGATCGCCTCATCAAGCTGGCCATTGTTGTTCTGGCAGCTCGCCTCACGCGTGAAACTGCGTTGCGATTCGATGTTCCAGTAGAAGAAGCCCACCTGCCATTCAAGCGCCTCACCCGCTGGCGAGGTCAGACGCAGTTCCTGTGAGAACTGGCGCCACTCCTGCGGGCCGATGTCGTGCAGCTGGAAAGGCACACCGAAGACAGGCTGGTTGCTGTCGCCCGCGATTGAGGTGAAGTCACCTTCGCGAAACTCGGTGTTGTCCCAGGAGCGGAACGCCGTGATCGACGTGAACGCATTCTCGCCAACTTCGGAGTCGACCTGGATCGACACACCCGTGAACGAGTCAAGCGTGCGCGTCTCGAAGTCGTGGTCGACGCGACGCTGGTCAAGATCGAGGCCCGTGCCTGAAGGCGCCGCCTCACTGGCCGGGTTACGGCCGCTGGGACGCGCCTCAAGATCGGCGCAACAGTCGCTGTCGGCTTCGTAGTCTTCGAAGATCATGAGCACGCTGGTCGTGTCATTCACGTCGTAGTCGAGCATCGCGCGGATGCCCTGCCGGTCGTAACCGTTGACGGTCTCGTTGTTGAAGACGTTTTCGATGTAGCCATCAAACTGTGCGTCAAACACCGTCAGACTGGCACGAACGTCATCGCCAAGCGGACCCGAGATACGGCCCTTGGTGATGATCTCGTTGTCTTCGAAGTAACTCGCCTGCACGTAGCCCTCGAACGTGTCCGTGGGCTTCTTCGTGATGATGTTCACCACACCCGCAGACGCGTTCTTGCCAAACAGCGTGCCCTGCGGACCGCGCAACACCTCGACCCGCTCTAGGTCGTAGAGGTTGGCGAACGCCTGACCTGATCGGCCGAGCACCACGCCATCTACGACCGTCGAGACACTGGGTTCGGCACCGATGCTGAACGAGATCGTACCGATCCCGCGCACCGTCAGCGCACTGTTACGTGTGGTGTTGCCGGTTCGGAAGGACAGCGCGGGCACCAGGGCCTGCAGGTCTTCCATATTGCGCGCAAAACTTGCGTCGATCTGGTCCGCACCAAGTACCGATACCGCTACGGGTACGTCAGTGATGGACTCTTCGCGCTTCTGCGCCGTTACCGTGATTTCTTCGATTGCGCCCTGCGCGCCGGCCGGCGCTGACAAGGTCCATTGCAGTGCAACCGCAACTACTGCGGCCGCCACCATGCGGTTCCTCATGGTTCGCTCTCCAGGTTCCCCCAAACCAATGAGCAGACCCGCCCTGTCTAGGCAAAGTCCACCCCCCGTCAAGCCTCGTTCTACGCCCCCTCATTGCTAAATGCAAACGTTTGCATTTTGTTGCGCGCGCGCAACGGTAATGCTGCTATGCAGCAACTAACGGGGTTTAATGAGTAGTCGCCAGCCCACGGCTGTACCGACAGCCAAAGCCCCGGCCAGCGGCCAGAAGAGCCCGTTGCCGCCGTTGACGAGACCCACGGGCGAAAACAGGAGGTAGAGCAGCACGATCGTCGCCAGCAGCAACAAGGCAACCGGCCGCGCCAGCGGCCATTCCGTCATATCCACGGCGCTCTTGGACGTGTACGCCCAGGCCCCCTCACGCGGCTGGAGGTATCCGATGCCAAGCATGATGCCGACCTCGATGATGAACAGCACCGCGTAGAGATGCAGGAAGTGCAGCGTGAACACCTCGGGCAGACCAAAGCGCGCAATGCCGTAGGCGACCACGTGGAAGCAGATCACGATCTTGGCGCCCAGCGCGGGCACGCGCCGCGTAAACAAGCCGACCATGACGATCGCCACCACGGGAATGTTGTAGAAGCCCGTGAAAATGCGAATGATCTGCCAGAGCCCCTCGGGCGCGTACTGCAGCAGTGGCGCGACCGTGAAGGAGAACAGTGCGATCACGATACTCGCGATCTTTGCCACCTTGACCATCTGCGCGTCGGACACGGGTTCTTTCTTCATCGGCGCGTAGACGTCGAGACAGAACAGCGTTGCGGCGCTATTGAGCAGTGAGTTAAACGAGCTGAATACCGCACCGAGCAATACAGCCAGAAAGAGACCAGACAGGTAAAACGGCAGCACATCACGAATGAGCTGCGGGTACGCGAGGTCGATCGTCTCGAGCCCCGGACCGTAGAGATGGAACGCGAGCACGCCCGGGATCATCATCATGAACGGCACCATGACCTTGAAGAAGCCCGACAGCAGCACGCCCTTCTGCCCTTCGGCCAGCGACTGCGCGCCCAGCGTGCGCTGGATGACGTACTGGTTGGTGCACCAATAGAAGAGGTTGGCGAATAACATCCCCGTGAAGATGGTCGCGAACGGTGTCGGGTCCGTGGACGACCCGATGGCATTGAGCTTCTGCGTTTCGCTGGTTGTCAGTGTGGTCAGGCCCGCCGAAAACGACCCGTCGCCGAGTTTGATCACACCGAGTACAGGCACCAGCAAACCGATGAACAGCAGGCCGATACCATTGAGCGTGTCCGACACGGCGACCGCCTTGAGGCCACCGAAGATTGCGTAGACTGCGCCAATGCTGCCGATTGTGACGATGGTGATGAGCAATCCCTGGCTGTAGCTGACGCCGAGCAGCGTCGGCACATCGAACAAGCGCAGTACCGCGATAGACCCGGCGTAGAGCACGGACGGAATCGTGACAAGCCCGTAGCCGACCATGAACAGCACCACCGACATGCGCCGCACGCCGTCGTCGAAGCGGTTGCTCAGAAACTCGGGCAGCGTGGTGAAGGCGCCCGCGAGGTAGCGTGGCAGGAACACGAGCGCCATGCAGATCGTTGCGAACGCGGCCGTGACTTCCCAGGCCATGCTGCTCATGTTGTAGCCGTAGGCGGAACCGTTGAGGCCGATGAGCTGCTCGGCCGAGAGATTCGTCAGCAGCATCGAGCCCGCAATGAAGATGCCCGTGAGCCCGCGCCCGGCCAGGAAGTAGCCGTCGCGCGTATCGACTTCGCCACGCGTCTTGAGATACGAGATGACGGCCACTGCCGCCATGAACGCGATGCAGGTCGTCGCCGTCAGTAACCAGTTATCTGCAGACACCCTCGCCCCCCCAGGCCTCAGCGGTTGCCGCGCTACCTTAGCAGGGTGGCGCTGTCACAGTGCCAGCAGTTGCTGCCGGACCCGATCGGACTGCCTGGCGGAATCTCGGCACGCGCAGGCAAGCGCTCTGCAGGCCACTCGCCCGAATCGAGATAGCGCTGGATCACACGCGCAAGCCAGTCACGCTCGGCCGCCGACTGGGCAAGCCTGCGGTTTTCAAGCTGCCGCCGCGCGCTGACGAGCGCCTGTCGCGCAGCAGCGCGTACTGGCGCATCGGCGTCAGCGTCTCCGTCGAGCGTGGCCAACGCCGTGACGTACTGCCACTGCACGGCGTACTGCACCTGCGGCGCCGCAGCACCCGGCGCAAACACCGAACGCGACAAGGTCTCGAAGACCTCTTCAGGACCCAGCTGCCCGGCATCGCGCGCATGCTGCAGCGTGACGCGCGCCATGCGCGTGTCGTCGAGCACCGAGCCCAAAGTCAGGCGCGCGGCAGCGCCGGCGGCGGCCAACGGGTCGAACAAGGGTGCGCGGCGGCGTTCGATGCGTTCGCGCCCCAGAATCGGCTCGCGGCAGTCGAACGGTGGCTGCATAAGTGCGAGCAAGCGGACCGAGCTCACCAGTGCCTCAGGCTCAATGGTGGCGGCCAGCGCGGCCAATGCGCGACGCTGGTCGGCGACGGGGACCGTTTCCACGCGCGTCACGTCACCACCCGCAACGTCGTAGTCGAAACTCGCGCCGCCAACAAACTTGGCTGCAGCCTGCACCTGGTACCGGTGGTAGAGGTAGATGGGCGCGAACACGGTTTGCAGGTCCGCAACGCTTTGTCCGGGGGCAAGGCGGTCCAGGTCAAAATCGGCGAGCGCGGCTTCACGAACACGCATCGTCTCTTCCAGGAATTCGACGGCATCGTCACCGTTGTCCCAGAGACTGCCGCGCGGGTGTGCGGCACCAATGGGCCGCGAATGCTGATCAGCGACGAAGTGCAGCCCGGAGCCGTAGGCGTCATCTATGGCCCGCGCAAGGCCGGCTTGCTCATCGGCGCCAGGCGGAAACTCTGAGTACAACCAGGCCACCGTGAAGTCGTCCCAGGCCCCCATGCCGGTAGCGTAGGCCGCGCTAAAGTCGATCGCGCCCGCCTCGTTTACGGTGATCAGCGGCGCCGGGTAGTCCATGACCGACGCGCGGTCATCCGCGCTTGCGGCCATGTTATGCGCGAAGCCCAGCGAGTGCCCGACCTCGTGTGCCGAGAGCTGTCGGATACGCGCAAGTGCAACGGCCTGGGCATCAACGCCGTCACGACCCGCAAGCCCTTCGAAGATCATGCGGTCCTGGCGCACGCGCTGACTGCCTAGGATGACGTGACCCTTGAGCATCTCGCCCGTGCGCGGGTCCGCCACGCCGCCGCCGTAGGACCAGCCGCGAGTCTGTCGGTGCACCCACTGGATCACGTTGTAGCGCACGTCCAGTGGGTGCGCGCCGTCGGGGAGCACCTCGACGCGGTAGGCATCTTCAAATCCGGCCGCTTCGAACGCACTGCCCCACCAGGAGGCACCCTCGATCAGCGCCGAGCGAATCGGCTCAGGTGCACCGGGATCGACATAGAAGACGATGGGTTTCTTTACGGGGCTGCGCGCAGCCATCGGGTCAGTTTTTTCAAGGCGGTAACGACGCGCCAAGCGGCGCACGAGCGAACCTGACAGCGGCTGACTGAAGTCGTAGTAGTCGACACTGATGGCTGCCGAGCGCGGGTCCCAGTCACGTTGCCGGAAGCCCGGCGCGGGCAAGCGAACGAATGTGTGATGCAACACGAGGCTCACGGCGCGTGCATCAGCGGCGGTCGCGCGGACCTCATTTCCGGGCTCCGTGCTTGCGAAGGTCAGCGTCGCCTCGAGCTCCACGTTGTCGGGGAAGGCCAGCTGTTCGCCGTCAACAAAACTCCGGCTGGCATCGAGCCCAAAACTGCCCTGCCCCGTGCGCTTCAGTTGCGCGGCAATACCCAGGTGATCGCGAACGAGAAATCCTGACAGATCCACCAACAAACGCCCGTCCGCGTCACGCGCGAGAATCGAGGTGGTCCAAAGCACCGATGACGCGAAGGACTCCCGCACCGCGCGTTGCTCTTCGGCGCTTTCCGCTGATGCCCGGTAGTCGGTGTTAACCGCCTCAATGACGAGCTGCTCGCCGACCTGACGCAACGTAACGACAATGCCACTGTCGCCAGCACCGCGATCTAAACCGACGGGGTTGGACCCCAGGCCGGCGCGCAATCGCGTGGCATAGATGTATTGGCCCACGGCACCATCAGCGTCGGGCGCAGGCATCGTCGCCAACAGCTTGCCGCCGCCAGGCTTGGCGTGGATATCGAACAAGCCCGCCCGGGTATCCAGGCCTTCAGTCTTGTCACGGTAGTCGTCTGCCCAGACCGCAGCCGACATGAGCCCCGCGACGATCAACGCGAGACCGGTCCGATACGCGCCCACGCCTACTGACCTGACGTTGCGGCGTTGGCAAACGCGGCGAGCGCGTTGTTGACGTTCTGCACGACACCGGAGCACGCGCCCAGACCATGTCGCTCCGCGATCCAGTAACCCGGGTTATAAGCGAGATAGGTGTCGCCGTTCGCGTCTTCGTAAACCAGCGCTTTCATGGGCAGGTCGATGCCCACACGCTGCTCGCAGTTCATGAGCCGCGTGCCCACGCGCGGGTTGCCAAACACGACGAGCACGGTGGGGCGCAATGATTGCTCCACGCTCGCGGCACCCGCTGCGTGATCGATGGTGTTGAAAATGGTCATCCCACGTTCGGTGAGCGCGGCCTCAAGCCGCTCGACGGTTGTGGGCACGTCGTAGTAGCTCGGCACCGTCCTGAGACCGTCGTCGACGGTCGTCGCGCAGCCCGTGAGCAGCAAGACCAACCAGATCATAGCGAATCGCATGGCATTGTCCCCGTTTGTTTCCCGGCAAACAGGGTAGCTATACGCGCGCAAAAGCAGAAGCCCCGCAGATCAGTCGTGTTGTGCGGCTGCGTCACTCGGCGCCGCCAGGTGTGTGTCGAGAAACTCAACCAACGCGGTGGCGTAATCCAAGCGGTTTGATTCGCGCTCGAGCGAGTGCGTGCCTTCTGGCAGCTCGATGTACTGCACGGGCTTGCCGTTGCGCTCGAGCGCCCTGGCCATCTTGCGAGACTGACGCACATCGACGACGCGATCCTTTTCGCCGTGCACGAGCAGGATCGGCATGTCGACCGCTTCAACGAGGTTGACGGGTGACGCTGCGCGGAGTTGGTCGCGGTCTCTGTACAAGCGCCCGATGTGGCGCGTGCGTGCGCGTCCGCCGACATAGCGGTAAGAGCGCTTGAGCAGCGCTGGCAAATCCGACACGCCATTGAGACTGGCCGCGCATCGGTAGAGATCGCCATCTCGCGCAGCGCCCATCAGAGCCGCGTAACCACCATAAGACCCGCCGATGATGCACACGCGTTCGGGATCTGCCCAACCCTGTGCTATCGCCCATCGCGTGCCGTCGGCGACATCGTCCTGCATGGCCTGGCCCCACTCGCGATCACCGGCCTCTCTGAACGCTCGGCCGTACCCTGTTGAGCCGCGGAAGTTGATTTGCAGTACGCCGTAGCCGCGCGCTGCAAGCATTTGGGGTTCCCAGTCGAACCGCAGGAAGTCGCGCGCGTTGGGGCCACCATGAACGCTGACGACAAACGGAATGTGGTCGGCGGTATCTGCCGTCAAACCTGCCGGCAGCGTCACGTAGGCCGTGATCTCGAGACCATCTCGCGCCTCGAAACTGTGAATGCCCGGGCGAGACAAGTCACGCTCGATGAGCTCCGGGTACCGCGACGTGATGGGACCCACCGACTTCTTGTTGGCGTCGTAAAGGTAGTATCCCGGCGCCTTGTTCGATGCGTAAGACCGCATGACGATTCGCGTGCTATCGAGTGATCGCGAAACAGGGAACAGGCGCAAATCGGGCAAGGCGTTCTGCACGCCTTTGATCGTCGCATCGAGCCTCGTGTCCATGTACACGTTGGGCACGAATTCGCTGGAATAGTGTACGGACTCAATGGCGCTGCCATCAGCTGACAATCGGACCCGCGAAATCTCGCTCTCATCGTGCTGTGCGACAAGCTCGACAAACGTGGCCGACACCGGGTCGAAACGGTACAGCGCACCCAGCGGGTACTCGTGATCCGATAGCACCAGCACGTGCCCCGTTCCATCTACGGGCAACTCGGCGACTCGGAATCCGTCTGCGTTGTAGCGCTCACTGTGATCGTGCCACTCGCCCTCCCCGTCCTTGATTTTGTAGGTGAAGCTCGTCTTGTCTCTCGCGATTCCCCAGCCGACGCGAACGTCACCTGACGCATCGACCCGCCACTGTGTGACATAGGGATCGACGCTTTGAAGCTTCTTGCCGAGACTCCCCGTGCGGGCATTGGCCACATAGACCGCTTCACTACCCGAGCCTCTCTTGTCAAACGCGATGATGAATTCTTCGTCGCGCTCTGGCAGGAGGTGCAGGACGTCGTCCTGGAACTGTGGAATTACGCCGCCCTTGCGTTCAATTGAATGCATGTGGCGCGTAAACAGGATCTTTCCCGATCCGGTATTCGAATCGAAGGAAACCAGGCGCGTTTCGACCGTCGCGACGCCGCCTCGACGAAACGGCGTCTTGATGCCAACAAGCACGTATCGGTTATCGACCCAGTCGATCCAGCTCAAGTGCCATTGGTCGTCGGCCGTCATCACTTTGGGCTTGCCGGTACCAAGCTCCAGCGTGTAGATCGCGCGCTTGCCTTCAATCGTGACAAGCCCGGCGATCCGGCTGCCGTCAGGCGAGATTTCCACGTTCGAAAACTGCGGCAGCTTCGCAAAAGCGGCAACGTCCTCTGTCACAGCCGCGGCGCAAGGCACCGCGAACAACACCGCAATTATCAGTACGGCCAAACGACTACGCATCGTGTCCCCTGTTGCGTGTTCTCGTTGTGTCGCCCAACGGTACTACAGCGCCAATTCGCTCAGTACCGAAAACAGGTGTCCCGGGCCTGTTCAGCTTTGCGTGTGTACCACGTTTAACCTAACGGTGCTGATCGACAAGGATGGGGTTGCCATCGGGGTCGATCACAACAAAGTGCTCCGGCCCCTCGGTCGTCTCATCGGCCTCGCGAAAGAACTCCACGCCGGTTGCCTTGATCTGTTTCTGCAGCTCACGCACATCGGTGAATTCGTCCAGGTTTTGCGCGTTGGCATCCCAGCCCGGATTGAAGGTGAGTGTGTTCTTTTTGATGTGGCCAGCGAAAAGTCCCAGCGTGAGCGTGGGGCTTCTCATCATGAGCCAACCCTGGTCGGAGTAGTCGCCCAGCGTCTCGAAGCCCAGCTTCTCGTAAAACTCACGCGATGCCTTGATGTCGGCCACGTTGAGGCTGATCGAAAATGTGCCCAGTTCCATGTCTTATCTCCCTCTGTCTTGTTGTTGCGCTCAGGCCGGCAGGACGCCGGGCTTGCGCAGAATGGCGGCCGAGATCAGCGACACGATGGCGCCGACCGGAAAGATCTCGGAAAAGGTAATGGGGATACGGAACCAGGGCTTGCCGTAGTTCTCTGTCATCGCGGCCATTTGTGCCTCCACTTCGGCAATCCGTGCCGCGTCGGCGCCCGCCGCGCGTTCCGCCGCAATCACGCCGTCCGAGTACTCACTGATAAACGCGTAGTCGCTCGTGTAGAGAAACAACTCCCAGACGGACACGTAGGCGACGCCGGCGACGGCAGCGATCCCGAGTCCAAGCAGAAACGCCTGCCCGAATCTAATGACGCCGCCGAGCTCCCTGTCGCGGTAGCGCTTGATGGCGATGAAGATCAGCGAAAAGGCCACCAGCATCAGCGTGTAGCCGAACGCCTCGCCGGCCGCGAAGCTGTCCTGGCCGCCCGCAACCATGCCGATGATCATGGGCGTAATGACGAGCAGCCCCGACATCGCACCAAACTTGAGAATGTAGCCCTGCATCTGTGTCTCCCCCTGTGTGACGAGCCCTGAATGCTCGCTACGGACCCACCACAACACCATCACCCAAACGGGTGATTTGGCGCTAATCGCCCGAATTCACTACGGAATCAGCTTGAGCTCCCGCGACTTGTTGACGGCCTCCGTGCGCTTCGACACCGACAGCTTCGCATACAGATGCGCCACGTGCGTCTTGACGGTGTTCGGGGAAATACCCAGGTCGCGCGCGATTTCCTTGTTGGATTGCCCGGCTGCGAGTTGCTCCAGCACGGCGTACTCGCGATCCGAGATACCGAGCGACGCCAGGGCGCGATCGTTGATCTCGAAGGGCCCGGGCGGGTCACGTCGCGCCACGCGCAGGCCGACCCAGATCCCCAGGACAATAAAGATCAACGCCACGAGACCGATGACCCCGGACGTCGGTAGGCTGCGCATGAGGAAGCGGTACTCGAGCCACTCGAGTAAAAACGCCAAAGCAACAAGCGCGAGTGCGTAGCCAGCAATGCTGCGTTTCACGGACGACCCGCCATCGCTATAGTGTAGCGCGGCCCGACCGAGCGCTCTGCCTCTGGAAGGCGCCCGTCCTGGAATTGCAATTGTCGGTCGCGTTTTGCCATCGATTCGCAGCAACGGTCATGTCAAACCATCGATGCACGACGACTTATCACTGATTGAAGGCAACCTCCTCGTCTATGACGGAGACTGCCCTTTGTGCACGCGTTACGTGAAACTCATTCGACTGCGAGACAGCATCGGTGAAGTGGATCTTGTAAACGCACGTACGGATCACCCCGCCGTGGCGTCTCTCGCTCGCGCTGGTTACGACCTCAATGAAGGCCTCGCATTGATCGAGTCAGGCCAGGTGTACTTTGGGGCAGCCTGCATGACGCGCCTCGCGCTGCTGTCGACGCCAGTTGGGCTGTTCAATCGCATGAATGCCCGTCTGTTCCGTTCGCCGAGGGTCGCAGCGTGGCTGTATCCCTTTCTGAGGGCTGGTCGAAACGCGCTGCTATGGCTGCTCGGCCGCAGGCCCATCGTCGACCGTGAGATGCCATAAGCCATATATCACAATTGCAAATGCGAATCATTCTCATTATTATTCGCTCCCTCATTTGCGCTTGGCGCAGTAATCAGGGTGGGAGACCATGAATAAGAGATTCGCAGCAACACTGCTTTTTACGAGCCTTATTGCGCTCGCAGGATGTGAAGGTGACGACGGTTCACCGGGCGCCGCAGGCGCCACGGGTGCCGCAGGCCCGGCTGGCCCCGCTGGCCCGGCAGGCACCAACGGCTCCAGCACAAGCGTCGATATCGTCGCTGACACGGTCACGACCGATGCCAATGACATGCGCGGTCTGACCTTCGCGCAGGTCGGCGACAACGCCAACAAAATCTACGTCTCGGGCCATGTGGGCATCACCGATGACACCCGCCAGGTCGTGGTTGGTCGCTTCTTTGCCGACGGCTCGCTGGACACGAGCTTCGGTGGCGACGGCTTCGTTGAGCTTGAGGCTACTGCGACGGAAGGCAGCAGCGATGAGAATTCATACGGCGTTGCCGAGCTGCTCAACGGCGACGTGGTTGCTGTTGTGAATGCCCTCGACGCGGATGGCGGCCGTTCGGTCTACATGTTCCGACTCGCGCCCGATGGCACACAGGTACCGGGCTGGGGTGATGCTGACGGCAAAGTCGAAGTCGTCTTCGGCTATGCCAATGCCGACAACGCCACGTTCCCGGGCGCTCCTGCGGCACTGCCCTCCGATCTGGCATGGGATGTACAGACCGACCGCAGCGTGATGACCGACCGAGTCGTGGTATTTGGCCAGGGTTCGGCCAGCGACGGCACGCGAACCGACCGGGATCGTTACGTGGCTCGTCTCGATGTCACCGCAACGGGTGCAACGACTGACCCGACTTTCAACAGTGGCAGCGCATTTACCTACAACGCGACCGGTGTACTCAATGACAACAACCGTCGCGGCCTCGTCGAGGCGGACGGCAAAATTGTGTCTTCGGGCTACACCGACCTCGGTGGCGCGCTGGACAACCACATCTTCCTGATCCGTCTCAGTGCGGACGGCACACTGGACGCCGACTTCGGTGGCTTTAGTGATGAGCCGACGATTACGGCAACGCCCGGAATCGCCGTGTTCAACCCGTTCAAGGTCGACCTCGGCTACGCCGAAGCCTACGCGGCCGGTTTCCAGCAAAGCACGCAGTCTTACGTGGTTGTCGGTTACGGCGCGACGACCAACGACACGACGCCTTCGACGCTGGGTTACGAAACGTCGCTTGCGCAGGACGTTGTGCTGTTCCGCGTCTCCAGCGGTGTCTCGGCAGGTATCGACACCGGCTTCGGCAACGTCGGCACGCAGGCAGTTCAAAGTGAAGGCCGGGGCTTCCCCACCAATGAAGACCGCGGTCGTCACATCGTGACGCTGCCGGATGATCGCGCCGTGGTGGCCGGTCGCATCGGCGGCAATCCTGCGGCCTTCGTGTTTACTGTCGACGGACAGCTCGATGACCGAGTGCTCGGCGACGGAATTGTGGAGCTGCCCAATGAGACAGTGAACAGCCAGTTCTTTGGCCTGGCCGTTTCACCAGAGGGTAATCGGGTCGCGCTGACCACCAATACCAACGACAATGGTGCGCGCCTCGTTATTATGAAGCTCGCACTCGACTGATCGCAGTCCGTTGGAACTGAAGCGCCGGGCCTCTCGCTTGCGGGAGGCCCGGCGTCATCGTTTCTCAAATACCCGTTCGCCGGAGGTATTGCCATGACCACAAACCGAATGTCCGCTACGTCACGCGCTGCGGCGTCACGCTTTGGCGCGCTCATTGCTACGCTCATCGTTGCCGGTTGCGGCGGAGGCGGTGGGGGCAGCGATGCACCTCCAGTGACCACGCCGCCTCCGACAACGCCGCCGCCCGTTTCCGGCGACGATGCCCGACGGGCCGTGCTCGCAGATATCGGCGCGAACATCATCCTCCCCGCCTTGCGCACATTCGACGATGACGCAATCGCACTGCAAACCGCATCAGCCAATTTTGCAGCGGCACCCGCAGACACGACGGTGCGCGATGCAGCCCGAGCGGCATGGTCTACGGCCATGACGTCGTGGCAGCGAAACGAAGTGCTGCAAGTTGGTCCCGCAGGCCGCTCATCGAATCCCGATGCTGTCGCAGGCGGGCAGGACTTCCGCGAGCTGATTTACTCATGGCCATTCACACTCGATGCTTGTGGTCTTGAGGCTGCCGCGGCAAACGGTGATGTCGTGGACAACACGACGGCCATCAATTTGACGGGCTTGGGCGCCATCGAGTATCTGCTTTACACCGATGCAGCAGACCCTAACTGTACCGATCAACCTAACGCTGCCGCACGAGCGGCGCATATTGAAAAACTCGCAGATCGTGTCGCACTCTTGTCATCAACACTTCGCAATCGGTGGGAGCCTACAGGCGATAACTTCCTCGAGCAGTGGAGTACGGCCGGCTTATCGACGAGTGCGTTTTACAGCACACCGCAAGAAGCGCTCGACGCTGTTTCCATTGCCTTGTTTTACGCCGAGAAAATCACAAAGGATCGTAAGGTCGCATTACCAACGGGGCTTCCAGCTACCGGCCTGGATTGCTCAGATCCTGTCGCATGCCCGGAGTTTCTTGAGTCGTCGCTCTCGCGGCATTCAGGAGCCAACCTGATCGCAAACATGCAGACGTTTCGCGATGTTTGGACAGGCGTGGACGGTGGCATGGGCATGAACGACCTGCTTATTGGCATTGACCGTCAGGACCTTGCCGATGAGATCTTGGTCGAGATCGATGACTCGCTTGCTTTTCTCGCGACGATTGAGTCCGGAACCGGCTTTGACGCTGAGGTCGAGGCCATCACGGATGCCACAGAGTGTGCCAATGCATTCTCGGCCTCCGAGGGGCTGCCGCCCTGCGCGCTGCTCGGTCTCCTACGCACCGCGACCAATACGTTCCGGGGACCCATCGTCTCCGCACTAGGCCTCGCCGTGCCGCAGTCAGCCGCCGGCGATAATGATGGCTGAGCACGCTGCCGATGGCACCACAGACAGGAGCGATGGCACCGGATAGGCTGCGATCTCGTCCTGCGGCCCTGCTGCAGTCACTGCAAGCGCCGCGAGACATCGCGGCGCTTGCCGTGTTTCGCATCCTGATTGGCGGGCTTATGTGCGTGGGTGCGCTGCGCTTCATGGGCAACGGCTGGATAGAGCGGCTCTACGTCGAGCCCGATTTCCACTTCAAGTATTGGGGTTTCAGCTGGGTTCAGGTGCCCGACGCCACAGGCTTGTACCTGCTCTACGCCGGTATCGCGATCAGTGCATTCATGGTCGCGATTGGTGCGCTGTATCGCGTCGCGATCATTGTGTTCTGGTGCTTGTTTTCGTACGCGGAGCTCATGGATGTCACGACGTACCTGAACCACTATTACTTTATCAGTGTGCTCACACTGATCATGTGTTTTCTCTCCCCACACCGAGCCTGGTCCGTCGACGCTTGGCTGCGCCCGACGCTGCGCGCCGACACGCTGCCTGCGTGGCAAACCTACTGGCTTCGATTCCAGGTTGGATTGCTCTACTTCTACGCCGGGTGGGCCAAATTTGAGACAGACTGGCTGCTCCACGCGCAACCGCTGAACATCTGGTTGCCTCCCCACAGCGGCCTGCCATTACTTGGGCCCTTCCTCGAGATGCCCTGGGTGCATTTCGCCTTCTCATGGTTCGCCTTCCTGTTCGACACGCTGATTATCGGATTTATGTTGTGGCAGCGAACCCGCCCGTTCGCGTTTGTCGTCATACTTGTCTTTCACTACTTCACGCATCTGTTCTTCAACATCGGCCTGTTCCCTTTCATCATGGTGTTCTCGGTGTTGATCTTCTTCGAATCGGACTGGCCGCGCCGTCTTGCACGCCGTCTCCGCCTGCCGGTAGCGCATGCGCCTGCAGTAGTACCAGAATCAGACTCGATTCAGTGGCGCCCGCGCTCCGCTGCATTCGCGCTTGCGGTAGCTGCTTTTTGCGCCATTCAATTCCTCATGCCGTTGCGTCAGTGGTATTACCCGGGCACGGTGACCTGGCACGAACAGGGCATGCGTTTTTCATGGCGCGTGATGCTTCGGGACAAAGCGGGCAGCCTCGAGTACCGCGCGGTCGTCGGTGAGGAGCAGCGTATTGTTCTCGTCTCTCCGCACCGCTACTTGACCGAACAGCAATACCGCGAAATGGTTGGCCAGCCCGACTTGATCTTGCAGCTGGCGCACCACATTCGTGACGATTTCGAAGGCCAGGGCTTAAGCCCGGTTGCTGTTTATGCTGATGCGCTCGTATCACTGAATGGGCGCGCAGCGCACCCATTAATTGACCCTGCTGTCGACCTCGCACAGACCAATCCCGGTCTGGCACGCGCGAACTGGATTACCGATCCACCCACCGAACCTCCGCCGCTACAAAAGCCCCTGAGACTGGAACAAAGGCCATGATGACTACGACAAGAGCGATCGCGTGCAGCCTTGCACTAGCAACAACTGCGCCGCTTCAAGCGCAACAGGCTGCGTCAACGCAGGGCGACGACGAATCGCTCGACGAGATTGTCGTGACAGGCTTGTTCGAAGAGATCGACCGCGTCGTGGGCTCAGCACATCGCGTCGATGCCGCGACACTTGAGACCTTTGAGTACAACGACATCAGTCGCGTGTTGAATCTCGTACCTGGTGTGTACTCCCGCGAGGAGGACGGTGTGGGCTTACGACCCAACATCGGATTGCGCGGCGGCAGCGCCGATCGGAGCACCAAGGTAGCCATCATGGAGGACGGCGTGCTGCTTGCGCCTGCGCCCTACTCGGCTCCGGCCGCGTATTTCTTCCCCCTGAGTTCACGACTAGTCGGGGTCGAGGTTTTCAAGGGCCCGTCGTCAATTCAGTACGGCCCACAAACGATCGGTGGTGCCATCAATCTGGTCACAGCCCCAATTCCGCGAACGACTGAAGGCCTGCTCCAGGTTGCAGGCGGCAGTGACGGCTATCGTCATCTGCATGCTCGCGGCGGCACGCAGACGGAGCAATTTGGCGTGCTTGCCGAGTTCATGCATCTGGGAAGTGATGGATTCAAGCAGATCGATGGTGGCGGCGACGCGGGCTACGATAAGAACGAGCTCATGCTAAAACTGGGCCGTGACATTGGGCCTGGTACGATCGAACTGCGCGTGACCTACGCTGATGAGGTGTCCAACGAAACCTATCTTGGTCTCACAGAGTCTGACTTTCGTGCGGACCCTGTTCGCCGCTATGGCGCAAGCGAACTTGATCGTATGGAGTGGGACTGGCTCGCCCTTCGCGCCGACTGGGAGCAACCGTTATTCGGTGGCACGCTGCAGGCCACGGGCTACATCCAGAAATTCGATCGCGCGTGGCGCAAATTCAACAATTTCAACGGGACCGACATTCGCGGAATCCTGTCGAACCCCGACACGCCGTTTAATCAGTTGTTTGTATCGATCCTGAACGGCGCCGACACCGATGGCATTAGCGGTTCGCCGGACGACATTCGGATTGGCACCAACGACCGTGAATTCGATACCTCCGGCATTCAGGGCACGCTGCGTTGGTCATTTGGCGACAGCGTCACACACGACCTGCAGGTCGGCGCACGATTGCACAGCGACAGAATTCGCAGCTTGCATGACGAGTTCGGATTCGAGCAGATCGCAGGCAGTGTCGTGGAAAACGACCAGCCGCGCGCTATCACGCGTGACAGCACCGGGTATACGCGCGCATTTTCGGCCTGGATCCGCGATGACATCGCGATTGGCCAATGGCGGCTGGTGCCAGGATTGCGCGTCGAGGCCATCGAAAACAGCCGCACGGATCGACTGGTTGGCCGTCAACAGAAAGACGACTACATCATTGCTCTACCCGGTCTCGGCGCCATGTACGATGTCAACGAGGACCTGAGCTTGCTGGCGGGTGTGCACAAGGGTTTCTCCCCTGCGGTTCCGTCGCTTAACGAAGACGTCGATCCGGAAGAGTCCATCAACTATGAGCTCGGTGGTCGCTGGCGCAGCGACTGGGGCCGATTCGAATTGATCGGCTTCTACAACGACTACAGCAACCTGACCGCGATATGCACAATTTCGTCAGGCTGCGATCCTGCGCTGCTTGATACACAGATCAACGCTGGTGAGGTACGCACCGTCGGCGCCGAGTTTGGTTGGAACCATCTGGTGCAGATCGGCAATCGACTGTCTGTTCCCATTTCGCTGACCTATACCTATACCGAGGCGGAATTCCGCGAGGCATTCACGTCGATTAACCCGCAATTCGGTGTGGTGGAACCCGGATTCGAAGTTCCCTACATCCCGCCGCACCGCGCCAACTTCAACATTGGCCTTGCGGGTGCCAACTGGGGCACACAGCTTTCGGTGACCTATCAGGCCAGGATGCGTGATCAGGCTGGTATCGGAGACTTCGACACCGACGAAGGCTCGGACCAATTTACGGTAATCGACCTCGCGGCCAACTATGCCGTCACGGATCGTTGGACGCTGTCTGGGCGGATCAACAACCTCAGCGATGAAGTGTATGTCGTCGCGCGTCGGCCGTTTGGTGCACGTCCCGGATTGCCGCGCACGCTGCAGTTTGAGGCCACCTACCGATACTAGCCGCGGGGCTGATTTCCCTGGCGCCCCACAGGACGCGCCACCGCAGGACGCACCGAAGCGCGTCCCGCGGTGTCTTGGTTGCGCCCGACTTACAGTGCGAAGTCGACGGCGTAGCTGACGACGAACTTGATCTCGTCGTTATCGAGGTTGTCGGGACCCGGGTCGTCAAGGTCGGTGCCCGTGATGGCAAACGTGAAGCCATCTTTCGACAGCGACAACGCGTAGTCGAGGTAGCCCTCGGGGACGCCATTGAACGCTTCGCTGAAGTCACCGTCGTGGTAACCGACATGGAAGCCCAGCTCGACGTCTTCGCGCACCGTCACTGAGTAATCCGCGTAGGCGTAGAAGGTCTCACCGAAGCCGAAGTCCTGGCCCGGCGCCTCGTCGGCTTCCGTGTTCGTGACGATATTCAGGCCGAACGTGAACGCGTCGATCGACAGCGACCCGTAGATCTCACCGAAATCGAACTCCGCCTCTTTATCGTAGTTGTAGTAGAGGTAGCCGAAGTCGTAGCCGATGCCGTCACCGAACTCGCCGCTGTAGCCGAAGTAGATGTCGTGCTCGTAAGAGAACACGTCGCCCGGCGCGTAGCTCACGTTCGACACCCAGGTGCCGGCGTAGAAGCCACTGTCTGCAGCGTAGTCGATGCCACCTGAAACAGCTGTGCCGTTTTCGGTCTGCGTCAGGCCGCGCCAGATGTAGTTGTTGGAGATGCCGACATTCGCAGAGAGGTCGTCTGCACTGGCTTGCGGCGCGGCAGCCAGCATCAGCGTGGCGAGCCCGGTCAGGGCGGCAGTGTTCCTGAGTTTGGTCATTGTGGTTTCCTGGTTTACTCGTTCTTGCACTCACGGCTCGCGCCGCACGGGGGACAGAGCAAGGGCCGTGCCAAGCCACGGCCGCAGCGCTGAAACGCTGCTGTCACAAGCCTCTACGGCGAATGGGGGAACGATGAAGCCTCACCCAAAATTGATGCGATGCACCATTGCGGAGCATCGCAAAGCGCGACATGCCCAAGAAACTGGCACCGCGCGCTTAAGTCCTTACAGGCGTAACAATTTTGGGATTTGGCGCTATTCGCCGACGGAAATGGCAATCACGCCCCGGCGCGGGCCCAGATCAGCCCGATAACATGGGAAACACGGCGGCCAGAGCCCAGGCAAACGCCACAGCATTGGCCAGCGCGCCCACGGCCGGGTGCCCCGTCGCCGAGTAGATCCAGCGGCTGAACAGGCCGTATACAAAGAAGTAGATCACGATGATGCCGGCGATGATGACGAGGAAGAACAAGTCCTCGAAGGACAAGGCCACGGCCAGGCCTAACGAAAGCAGAAAGCAAAACCGGGTAAACAAGTGGCCGCCGCGCGCGTGCTGTTCCCCGCGCGTGAGCCACTCGTCGGTAAGGAAGTAGCAGAGCGTGCCTGCAAACATCATCGCGGCGATCGGTACGCGCTGCGTCGTAATCGCGAACGAGGTGACTTGCGTGTCCATAGCCCAGGCGACGACACCGGCAACGTAGGCAGTAGCCGCGACGGCGGCGACGCCAAGCGCGACCCCGTTCGTCGAGCGTTTGGGTCGATCTTGTCCACGACCGAGCCACCAGAGGCACAGCGCAGTCAGCAGGCCATAGACGAGGAAGTGCACGGCCAGGTAACCGCCCACGAGCACACCCAGAAAGTCAGCCGGGAACGGCGCGAGCAACAATGGCGTGCCAATGGCGGGAATGAGGGCCGCAGGCAATAGCTGCTTCCACGGCAGCGCGGCGCCAACCGCGGGCTCGGCCACCGTCGGCAACACGCGCGACAGCGGCCAGGCCAGTAGCACGAGACCCAGCACGAGCAACACGATGGCCAGCCCGCGCGAATCGGCGTAGGTGGGTGGGTGCATGTGGTTCATCGTGTTGAGCCACTGCGACGCCTCGCGCATGCTCGTGACGCTGTAAAGCACGCCCACATGCTCCACGCCCTCGGCGACGGCCACGCGGCGCGCCGTGTTTTCATCAAATTCACCAACAGTCACGCCCGCTTCGGGGTTGTCGGTGACCAGCCCGAGCACGCGTAAGGCTTCTTGCTTCAGGAACCCTTCGAGTCCGCCCACAATGACAAGAAGGTTGCCCGGCGACTCGGCCGTGACGGCAGGTGAGAACATGGATACAGCCACGGTGCCGTCCACGCGAAGATCCTGTTGCGCGTAGCGCACAACGATGTCCGATGCCATCGAGTGACCGAGGACAGAAAGCCCCCGCCCCGTTCCCGGAAGGCGGCGCGCCCACTCTACGACCTCGCCCATCTGCGCAACGAGCTCACGGGTCGCACCCTCCACTTGCGTGACGTCGCCCGCAAGCGCGCGCAGGTTGCGGCCATGACCGTAGAAGTCGAAGGTCACGGCCACGTAGCCGCTCTTGGCAAGCGTGACAGCAAATGGCTGCATGAGCTGCTGCGAACCGGCAAATCCGTGCGCAATGATGACCACAGGCATGGCGCCATCGCGGGGCGCCGCATCGGCCCAGTAGAGCGTGACGGGCGTTGGCCCAACCTGGTGTTTGGTGATCTCGAGATCCGCGTTAGCGGCATCAATGCGCATGAAGGCGATGTAGATGAGCATCAACGGCAGCACGACGGCCGCCAACGTAATGGGCGTCCAGCGGCGTGGTGATGCCGTATCGGTCATACGCAAAGCGGCGCGGACGCGACGTGCGATGTCATGCGCTTCCTCCTGCGACGACAGTGTACGTTGCCGCAGGCCGGGCGTGGGGCGCTACAGAAAGTCCCGGGAGGTCGAAAAGTGCTGGCTGGCGCTGACGAGCTCAGAATAGGTGCGCGCCGGGGTAGTTTTGGGCCCGAAACGCGGGTCATCGCTGATCGAGGGATTGTCTTCACGGTGGAAACTCGTGATTAGCCCCCATCGCGAGTCGGGTGAGGTATTGGCCGCGGAGGCATGAAGCAGGCTGGCGTGAAAGAACACCGCATCACCGGGCGCAAGCTCGCAGTGCACGATACCGTCACGCTCGGCCAGCATGGCAACGCGGTCGCTATCGGCGCCCACTTGCTCGCCAACAGCACCGTGGCGCAGTCGCCCGTACCGATGCGAGCCGGGAATGACTTGCAGACAGCCATTGACGCGCGTCGCTGCGTCGAGTGCGATGTAACAGCTTCCCATCGCGTCCGTGAGAAACCCGTCGTCATACCAGTAGCCATAGTCCTGGTGCCATTCCCAGGCGCCACCCTCATAGGCGGACTTTTGCATCAGCTTGGCGTGAAAGAATTTCGCGTCGCCGCCCAGGCAGTCGGACATCGTGTTGACCACGCGATCGAGGCTCGATAGCTGACCAAAGACATCGTCGCCCGGCGTGTACCAAAGCGTGACACGACTCTTTCGGCCATCGGCATCTCGTTTTTCATACGCATGCGTATCAGCGCCGCTCTGCTCCGCGGACAGGCGCAGCGCACCAGCCAGCGCGGGCTCGATGAGCTCACGCACGAT
Source organism: uncultured Gammaproteobacteria bacterium (assembly GCA_937899415.1). Classification (GTDB taxonomy): domain Bacteria; phylum Pseudomonadota; class Gammaproteobacteria; order Steroidobacterales; family Woeseiaceae; genus CALBPI01. Next base: position 21,423 of record CALBPI010000013.1, read on the forward strand.
GACGTAACCCTCAATACGAAACGCATCTCGTGTTGCAGTGCTGGCCATATCAGCGCCCTACCACTCCGCTATGCCGATCGGCGACAGCCAGGCCGTCACGGCCACAAGCCCCGCAACGGCCACCGCATAGGCAAACCACCGGTAGCGCCAAGGCGTCAGATTCACCGCAGGCTTTTCCGGCCATTGGAAGGGCTCGGCCTGAGGCTGGATGCGCCCGAACGCCAGCATGATCAGACACGACACCACAAACAGGATCGCTGCAATGTGGAGAAAGTGAAGACCGAAGTCATCGAAGAGCTGCGTGTAGCCGTAGCTTACGAGATACACCACGAGTGCCACCTTGGCACCCATCGCCGGTACGCGCTTCGTCGCGAAACCCATAAACACGATGGTGAATATCGGAATGCTGAAGAAACCCGCGACCTTCTGGAAGTACTCATAGAAGCCGTCGCTCGCGAACGCAATGAAGGGCGCGATGACCATCGCCGCGATCGCCAGCACGACCTGCAGACCCTTACCCATGCCAATGAGCTTTTCCTCCGCAATCGGTGCACCGCGGTCTTCCGCAATGGGCCGCACGACATTCAGTATCGCGATCGTACTCGTCGAGTTGAGCCCCGAATTGAATGTGGTTAGCGACGCACCGAACATGACGGCCGCGATGACACCGATGAGGTAAGGCGGCATTACCTCCGCCACCAGCTTCGGGTAGGCCTCGGCCGAATTCATGAGCTCAGGCAGCGCGATGAGCGCAATCACACCGGGGAACACCGTGATAGCTGGTGCAATGAATTTAAGCCACGCGCCCAACATCATGCCCTTCTGACCGGCGGCGAGGTTCTTCGACCCCAGGCTGCGCTGAAGGATGTACTGCTCGGCACCCCAGTAGTTGAGGTTCACGAGCAGCATGCCCGTGAACAGGGTGTGCCAGGGCACAGGGTGCTCACTGTTACCCCACGCTGCCAGATGATCCGGACGCTCCGTGACCAGGCGTGACCAGCCCGCCCAGAAGTCACCATCACCGATGTAAAGGAGCCCGAAGTACGGTACGAGCAAGCCGCCTGCCACAAGCCCAACGCCGTTGAGCGCGTCCGATGCGGCAACGGCCTTGAGCCCTCCAAACACCGCGTAAGCACTGCCGACAATGCCAATAGCCCAGACAAGAATCCAGGTCGCCGCCCACTCTGATACTCCGAGCAATCCATCGATATCAAACATGCCGTTGAAGACGACGGCACCCGTATAGAGCACAGGTGGCATGAGGTTCACGATATAGGAGATGAGCAGCAACACGGCCACCCAGGTGCGCAGCGTGCCGCCGTAGCGCATGCCGAGAAACTCAGGCGTTGTGGTCACCCCAAGCCTCAGGTAGAGCGGCAGCAGAAACTCGGCGACGAGCACCATGGCGAAGATCGACGCGAAGCCGAACATCATGATGCTCATGTTGTAGAGATACGCGGATTCCGTTTCGCCAACGATGGCGATCGCCGAGATGTTGGAGAGGAACAGAGAGCCGCCCACGAGGAACCAACCCAGGTGCCGCCCACCGAGGAAATAGCCTTCGGTCGAACGCAGGTCCTCTCCGCGCGTCAGCCACCATGAGGCGACAGCGATGGCCAGCGTGATGGTGAAGAATGTCGTCAGTGCGAGTGCGTTCATTGCGAATCCAGCTCAAAAAAACGGGGCGAAACCAGTTTGGTCTCGCCCCGCTGCGTCGAATCAGCTCGTCGCCAGGGGAACTCTAGAACGTACCGCGGACGCCAATCTGCCAGCGGGCTCCGTTATCGATGAAGGACTCCAGGAAGTTGTCACGTTCGGAGAAGATGTAGAACTGCTCGTCCGTGATGTTGATGCCTTCGAGGAAAATCGACAGGGGCAGTGATGTCACCTCGTAGAGGTCGTAAGACACGGACAGGTCCACTTGCGTGTAGTCGTCGAAGAACTCGGCGAAGCCACCCTCCCCCTCGGTCGAGGCCAGGTAAGCGTCCCGGTAGTTCATCGACAACTGCGCCTGCCACCCGTAGTTCTCGTAGATCAGCGCGATGTTGTAGGACAAGTCGGAGATGTTCTCGAGCGGCGCATCCTGGCCATTCGCGGTCGCATCACTATCGGAAAGCGTGAGGTTCGCGGAAACGCCGAAGCCGTTGTCGAGCAGATATTGCGACGCCAGTTCCAACCCGTACACTTCAGCGGAGTCGCCATTCTGCGGCTCCGTGATCAGGAAGTTGATCGTCTGCGGACCCAACGGGTTGTTATTGAGGTCGACCGAGTCAGGAATGGTGATGTCGCGACGGCTGTTCCCATTATTGATGAAGTCCGAGATGTTCTTGTAGAACACCGCACCCGTCAGCGACAAACCGTTATCGCCGTACCACTCAAGGGATGCGTCGAAGTTGTCGGAACGCACCGCCTCGAGACTTGGATTGCCTGATGCTGCTTCCTCCTGCCCCGCGTTGATCTGCGTCACGGCGAAAAAGGTCGACAGGTCGTTGAACGTTGGTCGAGCCAACGAACGCGAGAACCCTGCCCGAAGAATGAGGTTGTCGTCGAGATCGAACGCGATGTTGAACGACGGCAGGACATCAAGGTAGGAGTTGGAGAACGACACGCTGGTAGGTGAACCGAGCGTAATGGCGTTGTTTCCCGACACCGAGTCGATGACGATCTGTTGCAGCGGCGCCTGCGCACCCGTCGACTCGACGTCGGTGTAAGCCAGGCGCAAGCCTGCATTCGCGGTAAACGGCACGCCACCGAAGTCACCTGTGAAGTTGGCCTGCACGTAGGCGCTCAGGATCGACTCATCAATGTCGCTGGAGCTCGTCGCGTTGAACGTCGGCGATAGGTAGCTCGGCGCACCCGTGAGCTGCGCGAGGTTATCAAACGCGAGTTCAACGACGGCGATGTTCGGCGTCAGGAAGTTGCGCGGGATGTTGGCGCCCGTGCTGCCCAGGAAGTCTTCGCCCTGGCCGTTGAACGGGATCAGCAGTCGCGCTAGATCCGAGGCGCCCAGGAAATCCGAGAACAACAGGGAGCGGTCACAGAAAAAGGCGTTGGAACCAGCGCCCAGCGAGGGCAGCGCCACACTCGTGTCGCCACAGAAGCGACCGCCATCTTCGTTATCGAAGACCTTGTTTTCCTTGCCGCGCGAGATGAAGTCAGCACCGAACTGCAGGCTTGAGGTCTCGCTCATCTCAAGCTGGAAATCCGCCCGCAGGGTCAGGATTTCGTCGCTGATCTCATTGGACGAGTTCCGCGAGAAATGCAGGCGTGCGCCTTCTGGCGGCAGCTGGTCGATCCCGACCGTCGTCGTGTCATTCACCGTTGGCAGCGCCGTGAAGTCGATGTTGGGCACCTGACCGTTGAACGTCTGCGTGAAATTGGCGCCCGGGTAGCTGACCACGTAGAAGCTGCCGCTGCCCGCGTTGGAGCCCACGTTGTCGCGGATGCCGTCCGCCTTCGAATACGAAGCGTCGAGCTGGTAGGTCAGGCGATCACTGAGTTGGCTGTCGAAATTGACACCGAACTGGAAGGTATCGGTGTCTGCTTCAGCGCGTCGCGCAACAAAATCGAAGATATTGCTGAACGGATTGCCAGCAGTGAAGTTACTGGTCTGCGACAGCACATCGTTCGCCGCATCAACCGTGACATTGCTGGCGAGACCCGGATTCGGGAAGTACGAGTAGGACGAAGACAGACTCGGGCTCTCGAAACGAGAGTACAGCGCGTCGAAGGTCACCACACTCAGGTCCGACGGTGCCCATTGCAATACCAGAGAACCACCAATGCGTTCCCGGTCCTCATTGTTGATATTGGCATTGAACGAATTCAGTCGGTCGTTGACGCCGTCGCCGTTGTAGTCGGTGCTCGCATCGATCGCAATTGACTCCGCCGTGTCCGTGCGGATTTCGCGCTCCTGATAGCTCAGCGAAGCGAGAATACCGATCGTGTCGTCGGCGAACGTGTTGCTGATGACGCCCGACGCCTGTGTGCTCGTGGACTCGTTCAGCGTCTCGTACTGACCGGCAATTGAGAACGCACTCTGGAATCCCATTCTGTCGAATGGCCGTGCGGTCTGGATGTTGACCAGGCCGCCAATCGACCCGTCGGTCTGCGACGCCGTTGGCGATTTGAAGATCTGTGCGGCGCTGACGAGCTCGGACGCAATCACGTCGTAGGAAAACTCGCGACCCGCGTTTTCGGTTGCAAGTCGTCGGCCGTTGATCGTGAGCTGGTTGAACTCCTGGCCGAGGCCACGAACGGTGACGAAGCGGCCCTCGCCACCGCGCTGACGCGTGATCGCAACGCCGGTAATGCGTTGCAGCGATTCCGCGACGTTGGTGTCCGGGAACTTGCCCAGCTCTTCGGCGGAGACGGCGTCGATGATCTGGTCTGCGCCGCGCTTTTGTTCCTGCCCGCGTTCGATCGCGGCCCGGATGCCAGTGACGGTGATTTCGTCAATGGGCTCTGATGAATCCTGCGCCTGAACGTTGCCCCCTGCCGCCAATACGACACCGGCCGCGCAGGCCCCCATGATGGCCTTAAACGGATAGCTCACTGCATGCACCCCCCGGTAATCTTGCGAATCGTACGTCGCTAAGGTCTACGTACGTCGTGAACACCGATACGGTCGGAGAATTCGCGCACCAAGAAAATGGGTGCTACGGCAGTACATGTGTTTTTTGGTAAGTCGCCGTGCCGGCACCCGAATTCAGGCCGACACATCCCGGGCCGCTGTGCGAACACGGTATTCCTTGGGCGACCAGCCGATCGTTTTGCTGAATTGTTTCGAGAAGTGGTACTCGTCGCAAAACCCTAATTCTTCAGCAATTTCCCGAAGAGAACGCTCATTGTCGTGCAACAGGTTGCAGGCCTGCTCCATGACTGCACGGCGTGCATAACGGCCCGGAGGCTGCCCGCTCAGCCGCTTGAAGCGCTTTCGAAAGGACTCGTAGCTGATCCCCATTTGGCGTGTTGCGCGTTTTGGGTCACCGGTCTCGACGATGGCCTGCTGCGCCTTCTCAAGCCAGACGACGTCGGCCTCCGCGTGTTCGCGGGAGACGTGTTCAATATCGGCGAGAAGCTGCTGCAGGCGAATCACTTCCTGCACCATTTGGTGAGGATCGTCTCCGTGATCGTCGCCAACCGCCTCACGAATTCGTGTCTGCCAGTAGTCATGCGGCTCGAGGTGACGCACAGGTTTCGCAGAGTCGATGGCCTCGCGCTCGCGCCACAAGTCGAAGATCGGCCCCTCGAAGACCACGAAGGTCTCATTCCACGTTTTGCCTTTGGCTGGGCCGTACCAGTGCTCCACACCAGGGCACACAAGGATCGAGTCGCCAGGCACGATGTCGTACTCGCGTCCAGCCTCATCCCAGTAGGTGCCTGTGCCCTCGGTGACGAAAACCAGTGTAAAGTGCGGCAGCACACGCCGATGCGTGAGTACACCAACGCCGTTGCTGACATCGCAGGCAATTCGCAGGCCGCCTAACGGCGACACGACCAGGCTCTTGCGGAAAAATCGGTTTTCAAGCATCTCGCCCCCCGCGACTGCCTGAATGACGCTTTCGACGTTACCAAAAAACACATTTCGGACCAAACGGGCCCTTCACAACAGCCCTGAATGCGCGAATGCTAGTGACCACGTGCGAGTTCGGGGGGAACACGCACCACACGAGACTGTTGCCAAAGATGTCAGCAAACGAGTCAGGCATCCGCCTGCACAACCCGGTACCCGCGGTCACCGACGCCCACTCGGGCGCCCGCTATTGCCGGCTCTCGACATCGGCCGTTGAGGTCATCATCGATATCTCGGCGGGGGCCAGACCGGGCATCATTTACTGGGGCCCAACCTTGCCGCATACGAGCCCCGAGGAGCTCGCGCTGCTCTCAACGCGGCAATGGGCGTTCGGTGGCGCCAACGTTGACGTTTCCGACTCATTGTCCAACGAATTCGGCGCCGGGCTCGCAGGTCCCTCCGGATTCGTGGCCCATCGCAACCGCGAAGACTGGGCATCGATCCTGACGCTCACAGATGCGGCGCAGGATGCTGGGAACCGGGCCCTCCTCGTGTGCCAGGACAGCAACACGGGGCTGAGCGCCACCTACACGCTTGAGATCGACCTGGACTCCCACGTTTTGAGCGCGCGGACCACGATCGAGAATCTGGGCAACGACGCACTTACCATCGACTGGTGCGCCGCCCTGTGCCTGCCGCTCGATCGCCGCCTGCAGTCGCTGCTGACATTTACGGGCCGTTGGGCCGGCGAGTTCCAGACGCAGGAGGTCCCCGCATTTCGAGGCAGCGTAGTCCGCGAGAACAAGAGCGGCCGCACCAGCCATGACAACTTCCCGGCACTGGTCGCCAAAGCGCGCTACACGAGCGAGAAGCACGGGCCGGCCGCAGGCTTCCACCTGGGCTGGAGCGGCAATCATCGCGTTCGCGCCGACCGGCATTCGGACGGGCGCGCATTTGTGCAAATGGGCGAGTTGTTCTATCCCGGCGAGATGGTGTTGGGACAAGGTGAACGATACGAGACACCCGAAATGCTTGCTGCCTGGTCGGACAACGGTCTCACCAGGCTCTCGCAACGCTTTCACGAGCACTTCAACAAACACGTGGGCGGCGGTCGCAAGGACCGAAAGCCGCGACCTGTGCACTACAACACCTGGGAAGCGATCTACTTCGACCACTCGGAGGAACGAGTCCTCGACCTCGTTGATCGTGCCGCAGATGTGGGCGCCGAACGGTTTGTTCTTGACGACGGCTGGTTTGGCACACGACGACATGAACGCAGTGGGCTGGGTGACTGGTGGGTCGCCAAAGACGTCTATCCGGATGGCCTGCACCGAATCACAGATCGCATCCGCGAGCGCGGCATGGAGTTCGGTATCTGGTTCGAGCCGGAAATGGTGAATCCCGACTCTGATCTATTCCGGGCCCACCCGGACTGGATCCTCGCGGCAGACGGTGTCGAGCAAGTGCCGTTCCGCGACCAGTACACGCTCGACCTGACCAAGCTCGAGGTCTTCAACTATCTGTTCGAGACCATTTCCGCGGTCATTGCGGAATACGACGTTGCCTATGTCAAGTGGGACATGAATCGCGATATCCAGCACCCTGGCAGTGCCGGGCGCGGTGTCATTCACCGCCAGACCCAGGCCGTCTACGACCTCATGGCCAAACTGCGTAGCCACTTCCCCGAGCTCGAAATCGAGAGCTGCTCTTCGGGCGGCGGCCGCGCGGACTTCGGTGTGCTGCGTCACGCCGACCGGCTCTGGCTGTCCGACAATAATGACGCTGGTGACCGGCAGGCCATCCAGCGAGGCGCCAGCCACTTCTTTCCACTGGCCATCAACGGCAGCCATGTCGGCCCGCGCCTGTGCCACATCACGCGCCGAACCCACAGCATGGCGTACCGAGCAGCCACGGCGATGTTTGGCCACATGGGTCTCGAACTGGACCTGGCCGACGAACCGGAAGCAGACGTCGAGACACTCAAGCGCGCGATCGCGTTGCACAAACAGCATCGCAAGCTCATCCATTCGGGGCGCTACTTCAGGCTCGACTCATCGGATTACCTCAATGCGTTCGGCGTGGTGTCCGACGATGGTCGCGAAGCCCTTTTCTCGTGCGCCAAGACCGACGGCCACAGTACAACGCTTCCAGGTCGCTTTCGCTTCGCAGGTCTCGACGACGCCACGCGCTACCGAATGCGGCTGATCTGGCCGACGGAGAATGTCTCCATTACATCACCGTCCATCGTGGAACGCGCCGACCTGCTCGGCGACGGCATCATCGTTTCGGGCGAGGCCATCGGTCAGCACGGCGTGCAGTTGCCATTGATGTACTCCGACACCTGTCTCATCTACCACTTCGTCGCCGTCGACGAGTAGGTCCAGAGCTCCGGCCAGAGCGCGATGCCCAGAACCGCACACAGCCCGGCTCACGAGGCACGCGAGCTAACACGGCGCGTTGCGGATCAGTCCGTTTATTGCCGCACGATTCAGCGCGCAGACGGCCGCGACGTGCATCTCTATGGCTACGCCCCCCACACCCTGCCCGTGCAAGCTCAGCCGGAGCTCGACCTGCCGCAAGGCGGCGAGCTGCGTTGGCACCCGTTGCGCCGCGAGTGGAACATTTATGCAGCACACCGGCAATCTCGGACGTTCAAGCCATCGGCCGCAGATAATCCCCTGGCACCTTCGTTGCCCGGCAAGCCAGTGACCGAGATTCCTGTGGCCGACTTCGAGCTGGCCGTCTTCGATAACAAGTTCACAAGCCTGCACCCGCAAGCGACCGTGCTCTCTTCGGTCGCAGGCACTGACAAGCGTCCCGCGCGTGGGCAATGTGAAGTCATCGTGTATGGCCCCGAGTCCGAGGGCAACCTGCACACCATTGGGCAAGCGCAGCGTCGGTTGTTGCTCGCAGCCTGGGCAGATCGCTACGAGGCGCTGTTTCGCCGGGACTGCGACTTCGTGCTCCCGTTCGAGAACCGCGGCGACGATGTCGGTGTCACGCTGCACCACCCGCACGGGCAGATCTACGGCTTTGCGGAAACGCCGGTGATGCCGGGCCGCGCCGTCGAGGCGTTTGCTTCGGGCTACAGTCTTGAACGCGAAATTGAGAACCTGCCCGAGGAACTCATCGTCGAGACGCATGGCGACGTGCTGGCCTGGTGCCCGCCCTACGCTCGCTATCCTTACGAAGTCTGGGTTGCGCCTCGCACTCAGCGTGACGGCGTTTGGTCGTTATCCGAGCGCGAGTCTGATCAATTCGCCGAGCTCGTCGGTGCTATCACCGATCGCTACGACCGCTTCTTTGGTCAGCCCACGCCTTACATGTTCGCCCTGCACTGCGCGCCTGCATCCTGCGACGGCCCCTACCACATGACGGCGCAGTTCTACCCGATTCTGCGCGCGCCCGGACGGCTTAAGTACCTGGCCTCTATTGAGCAACACACGGGCGTATTCACGGTGGATGTGCTGCCGGAGCAGGCCGCAACAGCGTTGCGTACACTAGAGGCGTGAACCCCGACCTACTCAGCACGTTTGTCGCCGCGTTCGACACCACACCGACGCTTGAGGGCGCCGCCCCCGGCCGCGTCAATCTGATCGGCGAACACCTCGACTACAACGGCGGCTCCGTGTTGCCCGCCACGCTGCCGATGACACTGCGCGTGGCCATGCGCCCGCGCGAGGACAGCACCGTTCGTGTCGTCGCGACGGGCTACCCCGACACACCGCCGCGAGACCTCAGTGATGTGATGCGCGGTGACTGGTCGGATCATGCACTCGCCGCGGTACAGATGGGCAACGAAGTCGGGTTGCTGCAGGGTGGCGCCGACATCGCCATTCGCTCCGACATTCCCAGCGGCGCGGGGCTGAGCTCTTCTGCCGCCCTGCTCGTTGCACTGCTCAAGACCATGCGATCCGCCGATGAGCACTGCCTACTCGGTGATATCGACATCGCGCTACTCGCCCAACGCGTGGAGCGCGAATACATCGGCGTGCCCTGCGGGATCATGGACCAGTTCACAGTGGCCGTCGGTGAACCTGGGCACGCAATCCTGCTCGACACAAAACGACTCACGCACCGACTCATCGCACTGCCGACCTCGCACACCTTTGCGATCATCCACAGTGGCATCACGCGGGAGCTCACTGACGGTCGTTACGCCCGACGCGCCGATGAATGCCAACGTGCCGAGCAGATCTTCGACACCAAGGCGCTGTGCACGCTCGACCTCAAGACGATCAAAGACATGCCGCGTGTCGACCTTGCGCTACGGCGGCGTGCCCGCCAGTGCGTCACAGAACAACAACGCGTGATGGCCGCGGCTGCTGCCATGCGTCAGGGCAATGTGGTCGCACTCGGTGAGCTCATGATCGAAAGCCACCGCTCGATGTGCAAAGACTTTGAGATGTCCTTGCCCGCCATCGACTACCTCGTCGCCGATGCTGTTGAACAAGGCGCCGTCGGCTCGCGACTCACGGGTGGCGGGTTTGGCGGCTGCATCGTGTCGCTGGTTGAGAAGGGTCAACTCGAGGTGTGGTCGCAACGATTGCTGGCGCGGCATCCCGAGGCGTATTTCGTCGCAACGACGGGTTGAGCGTGCAGAAAGCGGCGACCAGATTCACCATAACTCTTGAAGTAACCTTCCAGGCTGGCGGGCGTCGTACACATCTACTACGCTCCGCGAACAAGAACGCACGCGAGGGGGAGCGACGATGCGCAAGACACTGCTACTGGCAACGCTGACACTGACACTGGCCGCATGTGGCGGCGGTGGTGGCGGCGGCACCCCGCCACCGCCCGCGAATCGGGCGCCTGCAGCAAACGATGTCTCCGCGCTGACACCGCCGGCGACCGCCGTGTCGGGCACGCTTTCCGCCACCGATGCCGACGGTGATGCGCTCACCTTCTCTGTTGCAACGGCTCCCGCCAATGGCAGCGTCACACTGAGCGGCACGGGCGATCGTGACTTTGAATACACACCCAATGGCGGCTTCGCGGGTGTCGACACGTTCACGTTCAGCGCGAGCGACGGCAGCCTGACCTCGAATACGGCAACGGCCACGATCACGGTCAACACCGCGCCCGTCGTCAACGTACCCACGGCGACGCTGGAGACTAGCGATCTGGGCACCGCCACAGGCACGGTGAGCGGCAGCGACGTGGAAGGCGATCTGCTGACGTTTCAGGTGGCGACGCCGCCCACCAAGGGCGCCGTCACAAGCCTGGACGCGACATCGGGCGAATTTGTCTACACGCCCACCGTTGGCGAAGACGGCATCGACACGTTTACGGTGGTTGCCCGGGATGACGCGGAACCGTCGACACCGGGGACGATCACCGTCGAGATATTCGGCTGGATCGGTCCGCAACAGATTGGGTCTTCGGCAGAGGATCTCCTGGCCACCAATGCACTGCTGCTGACCGACGATGGCGGCCTGCTGCAAGGCGGTATTACGGAAGGCCAGGTGGGCAGCACCCCCAACGCAGGTGAAGGCGATAGCTTCCTGCGCAGCACAGACCGGCGCGGCAACGAGCTGTCGCTGACGCAGTTCGGTGGCACCGGCGACGATGTCATTCGTGGCATGCATGCGCGACCCCAGGGCGACGGCTACTACGTCATCGTCTCTAGCCCCGACGACAACATCTACCGGTTCAACACCGACGGCACAGAGGTGTTCAGTGTGCCGCTGCCCGTAGGTCCCGGTATCACACTACTCATCGGCAACCTTTACTGGAGCGGTATCGACGCGGCCGGCGACCTCATCATCTTGTCCTGGGTGGACCCGGTGGCTCCTAACGCCGTCACGTCAGGTCTCGTAACCAAGCTCAGTGGTGCCGACGGCAGCGTCATCTGGCAGCGCCAGCTGCTGACGTCAACCGAGGACGACGTTAACTTCTTTATCGATGACACGGACCGTATCTCACCACGGGGCGTGGACGTGGACGCCGCTGGCAACCCCGTTATTGCCGGCGAGTTTTGGATCAACGCCGGCAACCGTCCTTGTGTGCGCTGCGGTTTCATCGCAAAGCTCGACGCCGCAACCGGCGACACCATCTGGGTGCGCGAACCCGACGCCTTCGCCACCTGTGGCGAGGACAGCAGCGGCCGGTTCTACCGGGTGACCGTGGCGAACGATGACACGCTTTACGTGAACGGACTGGCCAACTTCACCCAGTTCCCGGGCACCGATGGCCTGGTTGCCCGATACAGCGCCGATGGCACACAGGAACTTTGGCAGTTCTGCGACGACTCGGGCGCCGACACCACGTCGTTCTTCACGAACCCGCTCATCCTGGCTGACGGCGGCATCGTCAACTACGGCAGTGTAGGCGACGCCAACTCCCCGCCAGACCCCTCGTCGGGTGGCCCCAGCGCCGCCGATCTCGTGATCTACAAGTTCACCGACGCGGGCGCCGTGACCTGGTCGCAGACGATCGATGTTGTGCGGCAAGACACTTCAGACGCCGAAGCCCTGGCGGGCGCCATCGTCGAGGACGTACAGGGCATTCTTTACATCACGGGGTCGACGGACGGCGAAGTCGGTGCAACCGCAAACGCCGGCGATCTCGACGCCTTTGTGCTGCGTTTGGGCGCCGATGGCAGTGTTCAGTAGCCTTTCCACCATTAAACATAATCTGTTTATGACTAATCCGTGACCGAGTCGGTAGTCATACCCACACGAAAACTGGAAGCTCACGTCATCTAGGGAACCCCTAACGTGCCGTGACCGACAACGCGCCAAAGGAATCGCGCTACGCGCACCAGCTCAAACGTCGCTTCCCGACGTTACGCTTCGCGTCAAAGCTGGAGAGCGAGTACCGATCCGAACACCTGGCCACGATCCGCAACCGCGTGATCGCCAGCCTACTTGTCGCGTTGACCTTTGTGCTCTGGCACGTCTTCGTCACCCGAACGGGTAGCTTCGGCGACACGGTACCGCCGCTTGCAGACAACCTGCGCGCCTGGGTCATGCGCCCGGTCGCGGTCGTGCTCCTCGTCTCTGCCCTGCTCCGCAACTTCTACGCACGCCACTGGCTGACGGTTGCACCCGTGCTGCTCGCCATCCTGGGCTCAGTAGGTGCCTTCAACGTCGCCATGCTCGTCGCCAACGGCAACGTGCACGCCTTCATCAGCATGCTCACGGGCTTCTTCGGCGTCTACATGCTCATGGGACTGCTGTTCTGGCAGCTGGTTGCCGTCGGCTCCGTGCTGACACTCGTATTCGTGGCCAACCTGGTCTACGCGGGTGCGCCTATCGACGTCATCCAGGCGGAAGCGCCCATCATGTTCACGGCCACAGCACTCGCCTGCGTGTTTATCTACAGCCTCGAGCACAGCCAGCGCACTGCTTTTCTGCAGCGCAAGGTGCTCGAGGAAATCGGCAACCACGACGCGCTGACGCAGCTCAAGAACCGTCGCGCCTTCGACGAGGCGCTCACCATGCTCTGGCAACAGGGCATCCGCGAGGGCAAGCCCGTTGGTCTGTTGTTGCTCGATGTCGACCACTTCAAGCCCTACAACGATCACTACGGCCACCAGGCCGGCGACCGCTGCCTGGCAGCCATCGGTACCGTGCTTCGTTGCGTGACCACGCGGCCGTTCGATATTGCGGCGCGAATTGGCGGCGAAGAGTTCGCCGTGCTGTTCTACGACTGCACGCACGAACATCTGGTGGCTACAGGCGAACGGCTCGTGCTGGGCGTGCAAGGCCTGGGCATCGAACACGAACGCTCCCCGGTTGCAGGCGAGCTCACGGCCAGTGTGGGCGGCGTACTGGTCCAGCCGCAGACGGAGCGTTCCTCACGCAGCCTGCTGCAATTCGCTGACGAGGCGCTCTACACGGCCAAGAATCGCGGCCGCAATCGCGTTGTCATCGAGCGCGATGGTTACGAGAACATCGTGACCGGTGCGTTCCGCGGCACGCAGATTCAGAAGCGGATTGTGAGATAAGCCCGACCCAAAACTCCGCGCCAATTCGGCGCGGCATTGCGCTAAGCTCCGGGCATGACGCGCCTGCACCGCATCAACAAACACCTCAAGGACCGCGACTGGTTCACGGTGTTCGTCGAACTGATCATCCTGATTGTCGGCGTGTACTTCGGCATTCAGGCCGCGAACTGGAATGAGGCGCGGCAGGACCGCGCCGACGAAGCCGCGTTCCTCCAGCAACTCCACGAAGACATCGTGGCAGCCGAAACTCTGGCCAACCGGATCGGGCGCTTCCGGGTTGCCCGCCGCCAGTACATGGAGTCGGCGCTGGATGTGCTTTTCGAGCGCGCCGATCGCGACGAACTCAGCGACCCGGAATGCCAGGCCGTGTACACCGCGGCATTCGTGAATATGCCGTTCATCGACATCGGCTCGTTCAATGAGCTGTCGTCGTCGGGCAGAGTCGATATTATCCGCGACGACGAGCTGCGTGGTGCGCTGCTCCGACTGCAGCAGGCGATCAACCAGTCCAACCGCACCGTTCAGATTCTGAGCAGCATTCCATTCGGTCTGGCCGCGGAATACCCGGAGCTCATCCAGCTCGTTGGCGTGGTTGACGATTCCGGCGACCGCCCGGAGATTCGCTCTGTAGCCACGTGCGACACGGCCGGCATGCGTGCCTCGCAGGCCTTCCTCAACAAGGCCGCCAGTAACATCGATCTCTACGACGCATTCTTTCGGGACGGCTTTGAGCCCTGGCAGGAAGCCATCACGGCTGTGCGAGAGCGCACTGATTTCCTTTTAGGACTCAGCGAAAACGCAACCAAATAAACAACAATATCTGGGGGAGAGTTCATGCTCGCTGCCTTAATCATCTTCGCCATCGTGCTCGGCATCCTCAATGTGCTGCCGGAAACCAAACACCTGGACAGCAACACGGCTATTGCCGCAGTGGTGCCGCCGCTGCTGCTGAACTGGCTTCTGACCCTCGCCGTGTCGACCTTTCAGCTTCCGCCGAGTCTGGCCGTCGCCGGTATCACGCTCTACTTTGTTGTCCCGTTTCTCTGGCTACGATTCACACTCGGTGAAACGATGAAAGTCGCCTTCATCGTTGCGACGGTCACCGTTCTCACGGCCGTTGTCGTCGGAGTCGGTTTCGAGTTCTTGCTGATGCAGGCGTAACGCGGCGACCGACCCGCCTCCGCACCGATATGCGTAAACACATCAGCGCCGGTTCACCCTTTGAAGGCCAGATCGGTTTTTCGCGCGCGGTCCGCGTTGGGCCGATTGTGGCCATCTCGGGCACGGCCCCCATTGGCGGGGACGGCGAGGTTTATGGCGAGGGGGATGCCTACGCGCAAACCCGCCGCTGCCTCGAACTCATCATTGAGGCAGCCTCTCTGGCCGGCATGGGTAGAGCCGAGGTCATTCGCACGAGAATCATGCTGACTGACATGAAAAACTGGGAAGCAGCGGCGCGGGCGCATCGCGACATGTTCTCAGACGCGGCGCCGGCCTGTACCTTCGTTGAGGTGTCGCGCTTTATTGATGAACGCTGGCTCGTTGAGGTCGAAGCAGACTGCGTCGATGACAACGACGCCTCCATGACCGCTATGACAGGCGACTAATCCATCATGTTGTTCCGTCGAGTCCGAAAACACGTCAAGGCGCATGACTGGTTCGCAGTTGGTGTGGACTTCGTCATCGTTGTCATTGGCGTCTACATCGGCATCCAGGTATCCAACTGGAATGACGCGGCGCGAACCCTGTCGCTAGAGGACTCTTATGTGTCGCGGGTCGGTGACGAGATCGAACAAAACATCGAGATCATGCAGGCCGAGATTGAATTCGCGGAGCAATCAAGCAGGACACTGCGCGATTTCATCGCAGTCATGGAGGACCCAACTTCGTCGGACTCTGATGTGGTCGAATCCGCAAACGCATACCTGTCGCGCGGGGTGTTTTTCGCCAAATTCCGACCGGTCCAGACGACGTTCGACGAACTTACGGCGACGGGCAATCTGGACATTATTCAGGACAGCGTGCTTCGCCTGGCCCTGATCGACCTGCATGCTTTCTACGACAATGGTGCGTCGACGGTGGCGTCCAATAACGACTGGATTTCGCAGCTCGAGGGCAATATTTACCTCGGGTTTGATGCTGCGCGATACGACTCGAGAACATCGACGCTGTTCGAGCCGCGCACGCTCGCGGAATCCGCCGCATACATCCGCGAGAACAAGGACGTGCTGATACGACACGCCGCACTGAGCTACTGGGTCAAAGACCGCACTCTGGGTTTACTCGAGTCGGCCATCGCTCAATCGAATGCTGTTCTGGATGAGGTTTCCCGTGTGCAATCCGACAACCGGTAGCTCAATGACGACATGATTTGCGCTAGTCCTCGCGGCATGGGTCGCCTTCGCGCCCTTTTCAGCGACCGCCGGCGATGTCGCCGCCGACTGCAGCGGTTTCGAGGACCCGATCTACTGCAAGACGATCACGTTCTAGACGCTAAGGCGGCGACGGACAGACGAGGATTCGTCTGTCCGGCCCGACCTACGCTTACGACTTGCGCGTGTAGCGCTTGTTGAACTTCGCGATCCGACCGTCGTTCTGCGAGACACGCTGCTTGCCGGTGTAGACCGGGTGGGACGCACTCGAGATATCGATCATCATGTACGGGTAGGTTTCGCCTTCGTACTCTTTCGTTTCCGTGGTGGCCACAGTCGAGCCGATCAGGAAGTACACATCGGCCGTCGTATCGTGGAACAACACTTTGCGGTATTCGGGATGGATGCCAGGTTTCACGGGCTTGCTCTCTAGGCTGGGGGGCGGGGCCATGCAATATTATAACATTGCGCGACTTGCGCTGGGCGCAGCATGTCCGCAGGAGCCCCGATGAAGTACGTTTCGATCCTGTTTCCCTTCGCCATCGCCGCCGGTGTCCTGCTCGCGGGTACGTCGACAGGTACCGCAGCGCTCATCAATGTCCTGGGTCAAGGCCTGCTCTTCGCCATCGTCGTCTGCCTGCCACTCTACAAGACCGGGCGCATGTCCTACGTCGATATCGGCTGGCCGCTGGGCATTGTCGTTATTGCCGTTGTCGCCGTCTTCACACTCGACGGTGACGCGACGCGGCGGGCATTGATCGGCGGCGTCTATCTTCTGATCGGCGGCCGAATGGCCCTCATGGCGCTCGGCCACCTGCGACACGGCGTGCTCAAGGAGGAGCTGCCGCGCTACGCTTATCAAAGGCGGCGCTGGGAGAAGTCCGGCAAGACCAACACAATGCTCGCGGCGCAGACCGAGGTCATTGCCCAGGGCGCGTTCAACGCCTCCTTCCTGGCGTTCCCGGCTTTCCTCATTGCCGCCAACCCTGCGCCAACCGTCTCGCCACTAGAGGTCGTTGGGCTTGTTGTCTGGGTGGTCGCGTATCTGTTCGAAGAGATCTCGGACCGACAAAAGCGCGCCTTCGTGCGTGCGCAACAGGCGGCCGACAACAGCAATGGCGTGTGCGATGTCGGCTTGTGGACCTATAGCCGGCATCCGAACTATTTTGGCCAATGGATGGGCTGGAACGGAGTGCTCATCGCCGCGCTGCCGTCCTGGCTAGCCTTGTACGGGTCCGAGCACTTGGTCGTTTGGATTGGCCTGGGCATCGGGGCGGCCATGGTCTCCTACTATATGTACAACACGCTCGTGTACTACTCAGGCGCCTTGCCTTCCGAGTACTACTCGGTGAGAAAGCGTCCGGCATTCGCGGACTATCAACAGCGCACGAACCGGTTTTTCCCTGGCCCGCCCCGTGACTCGATTGCGACGCGTGAAACTGAGAGTCCTGATGCCGCAGAGTGACGTGACCGCAGCTGGCCGACACTTCTCCGCGCTGGTCGCGGCCTCTGCAGTTGCGGCGCTGTGGCTACCACTGGGGCAGCACGAGTTTCTTGTTTCGCATTGGATGAAGGTGGGTACCTTCGCCGCGCCCGTGCTTCTGCTGGTATCTGCGGCATCCAATTCAAGTCGTCCGCGCCTCTCAGACCCACGCTTCGCGTCGATTCTGCTGTTGGTTGCCTACATCGCGCACCAGTTCGAAGAGCACTGGATCGACGTACTCGGCAACCAGTACGCGTTCCACGGCTATGTCAATGCGCTGGTACGCGGCGCCATCGGCTCCGACGACCTCAGCGTGGCACCACTGACACCGATGAGCATTTTCGTGATCAACACGTCATTAGTGTGGCTCGTTGGTGTGATTGCGATCCTTCGCGCGCGAACCCACTGGTTTCCGGTTTTTACGATGGCGGCTATCGCGCTCGTGAATGGCGCCACACACATCATCGGCAGCATCGTCACGTTTGCCTACAACCCTGGCCTATTGACCTCCGTCCTTCTTTTTCTGCCGCTGCCCATCGGGTTTTATCGCAAGGTCCTGGGTGAGAACCCGGCCTTGAAGTGGCCAGTCATCGCAAGCCTGATCTGGGCCGCGCTGGCGCACGTCTTGATGGTGGGCGGGATGTTGGCCGCGAACCTATTCGGCGTGATTCCTGAGCCGGTCTATTTTGTCGCGCTCGTTGTATGGTCGCTGCTGCCGCTTGGGCTCTTTCGGCGCGTCTACAAAAACGACGCAGCCTGAAACGCCTGGTGCCGATGCGGGTCAACCGCCTCGGTGTATCCCCGCAGCCGCTCCAGGAACAGGTCTCTGTCATAACCGACCTGTGACGCAGGTGACTGCGCAGCGTTCATCGACTTCTCGTAATCGAGCAGTATGCCCTGCTCCCGCTGCGCGTAAAGCGCAGGCAGAAAGTTTTCGAATGTCCCCACTTCGATCACGTTATGCGTTTGCCAGGCTTCGAAGAACTCGGGCGAGAAGTGGCCGGTGATCCTCCGGTTGATGGATCGGCCGATCGCATTGCTCGATGAGACACCGATCACGATCTCGTAGTGGTAGTGCACGCCCAGGTGTTCGCCGCTTTCAACCACATCCTTGAAGTGGATCCGCAACATCATCACGGGCCCGACCGCCGGCAGCTGCTTGCCCATCGCCCAACCATCGACGTCGCAGTAGTAGACCTTAAGCTTGTTGTTGACGGGGTACTTCCAGCCGTACTTTTCGTACTGCATCGCCTCCTGGATTTCTATCGTCGCGCCGACCTTGGCCGTGTGGCCGGGCCCCACTTTTCCCGATAGGGTGGCGTCGACATGATCAGACGGATGCCAAAGAAGATAGGCCGGAACAAGCTGGCCTTGATAGCCCTCGACGTCCGCGAGCCGAACCTTTAAGCGCGTGAAGTTCAAGAACCACCAGTGCAGCATCTCGGCACTGACGCCGCGGATCAGCGGATGGTTGAGCACGACGCAAAACTGGCCGTTCGCACGTTCGTGAATCTGAAAGAAGGCGTTGTCGATCGATTTGAGCTTCCAACCGAAGTCACGTTCCGCGGGCATTGTCAGCTTTGTCATGCGCACTCCTTTGAATGGACTTTGATCGCCTACCGCCTGTTCGCAAGAAATCCCGATACGCGCAGGCTTTGAATGAACGATTGCACCTTGGCGGTGCGATGCGTTGCGCCATGGGTCACGAGCCACAGCTTCGCGCGCCAGGCGCGATTGGGCGGCAGCACTTCAACGATGCCCGGGAGCTGCTGCCCCAGCTCCACAGGGAGAAAGGTAAGGCCAACACCGGCCTGCAATGCCTGCAGGCGGCAGTGGAAGCTGTCGCTCTCGAAACGGTACCTGGCATTCTTGACGCGCCGATTGAGCCAGGCATAAGGACCGGCAGAGCGTCCACGGGTCAGCCCCACAAAATCATGATCGGCGAGCGCGATCACCGACTCCGGCATACCGTGCGTTCTAACGTAGGCCTTGCTGGCGTAGAGCGCGCTGTCGAGTGGCTTTATGGGAATCACAACATAGTCAGGGTCATCCGGCTTGTCGCCGGCGCGAATCGCGATGTGCGCCTCACCGTATTCCAGCCGGACCAAATCCGCTGTCACGGAACAACACAGGTCAGAGTCCGGGTTGTTTGCGACGAAGTGATGAAACCCAGGCGCCAACACTTGCGCCGCAACATCCACCGTGGAGACCACAAGCCCCCCGGAGATGCCGGGATTGCGTGATGTCGCACGGCCGATGAACTGGTTGAAATTGTCTTCGGTCGCCTCCGCAACGCGCAATAAGTCCTCACCGATCTCCGTCAGCGAGTAGCCCTTGGCGTTGCGAAAGAAAATCTTGCCGCCGAGCTCTTTTTCCAGGCTGTCGATGTGCCGGATGATTGTGGCCCGATGGACACCGAGCCGCTCAGCGGCGGCGCTCACCGTTCCGTACTTGGCCACATGGTAGGCCGTGCGAAACTCATTCCATTTATCCAATCTCGTAGCCCTCTCGACTACCGCGATACCATTATTGAAACACCAAGCGCTGCAATCGTGCCACGGCGCCCCTTAGAACTCCGTTGTGTCCAGCGGGTCTGTCCCAGCACGGCGTTCTGCCTAATCGTTGAGGTCGTTGGCGTCGGAGTCTGCCTCAAACCCATCAGCGTCTGAATCGACGGCGCCAAGCGTACGGATCAGTGGGGTTTTCGAAAGGCGCGCAGGCGCACACTGAGTGTGCACACACTCGCATTGCGCGTGTGCAGTGTGAGCGGCAACATCTCGTCGGGATCACCCAACAGACGTGCTTCAGAGGAGACAGTGTCATCTCATTTTGGGCCGCCGACATGCAGGGCAAGGCCGACAGCAAGTACGATCAGTTCTCGCAGGGCACCCGCATGTTCCAGAACATGCTGAAGGCTGATGAGGGCTATCCCGACCAGGCGCGTTGATCTCGATGAAGGTGTCGTCGTTAATAGGCGCCGTTGCGGCCGCGGTGATCGCAAACAACGCCTTCGCTGTGTGCCCCGCAGCCGGCTCGGCTGTGGGACCGGAGCTCTACCCCACCGCGAGCGTATTGCCCGCAAACCTACTGCGCGTTTACGTGTACTTCCCGCGGCCTATGGGGCCCGACGTCAGTGCGTCTGATCTCGAGCTGCTGGGTCCTGACGGCGCTGTGATACCGGGTGCGTTCTTGCCGACGCGCTTCGGGCTTTGGTCACCAGACCGCCGTCGCCTGACGGTGTTGCTCGATCCAGGCCGCGTGAAGACGGGATTGGAGGCCAACGAAGCGCTGGGGCGCGCGCTCGAATCCGGGAAGCGATACACACTCAGAGTACCTGGCACCCTGCGCGATGCCGAGGACTGCGCGCTGGGTGAGGATGCGACATTCGCGTTCACCGCGGGGCCCGCAGACTATGAGCCCCCGGCGCCGGAGACCTGGCAGCTCGCAATCCCGACGGCCGGCACACGCGACACTCTGGAAGTGGATCTCGGCAGCACCCACGATCATGTCTCGATGGCATACCGGATGCGGGTACTCACAGCAACGGGCAAGCGTGTGGGCGGCGACATACGGTTCACGCGCGCCGAGCGGATCTGGCAGTTCACCCCCAGCGAGTCGTGGTCATCCTCGCCCTATCGGATCGCGATCGATCCAAGGCTCGAAGATCTGGCGGGAAACCGGCCCGGTGTGATGTTTGACAGAAGCTTGGATGCGCCCGTCCGTGATTGGAATCGCGAGCTGCCATTTACCCCATCCTCGCCGGGCGACGAACCTGACTAGACTGTCTTTCCCCGTACTTATGTTCTGTTCGGGGACGCGAATGATGGTCGGTTCTCAAGCGCGGACGTGCGTGCAAAGCGCCTATGGTCGCGAACCAAAGGTCACGGAGCTGGATCGATGGCGCGGCCTATATGGGATAACCGCCAGCATTGTGACAGCAATCTCAAATGGGCTTTTTCAGCGCGCGAGCGATTGATTTGCAATCACGCCGCGCTTGCGCGATTTTTCTATGCAAGCTTTCCACAACAAATATTGCGTCACATTTATGCTCGTGATTGGATCATCCAAGTGTTCTGGTGCCGAAATGCGACGGCGCAAAAGCTGCAGGCGCGGTCTTCCGCCGTGCAGTGGAATCAGCTGTTATGCAGCGACTGCGCTGCGCCAGATTTGGAGGGCCCACCAATGAGGCGTTTCATCGCGATTGCCGCACTCTTGCTATCTGCATCAGCTGCCGCAGAGGACGGAATCGTAATTCAGTTCCAGATCTTCGAGCAGGAAAAGGGCAGCTCGGATAGGAGCGGCTACACAAACGCCGTCCTGATGCGCCTCAATGAAGAGGTGACGCTGGAGCTTGATGGGCTGTACGTCCTAAAGATCGCGGCAAACCAAATGGAGTCGTCGCAAGCTTCGCTGCTCTTCACGCTGAAGGATATGATCGACGGGCGCCCTTACTACATTGGAGCAAAGTCCGTGAACCTGAGAATTGGAGACGCCTCCGAGTTCAGCTTCGATCGAAGCAACATTTCGTACGACATCAAAATCGATACTTCGTACGGGGTATTGCCGGAAAGTGAGGGCTAATTCTCGTGGACATTCCGTCGCTGCATAACCAGTCACTGCAGCAGACGCTTGACCCTGTCGCGACCTTGGCTGTCGCCAAGCCCGC
>CALBPI010000014.1 GCA_937899415.1 uncultured Gammaproteobacteria bacterium
CACATCATCGTCATCGCGAGGGAGCGCCCACATCATCGTCATCGCGAGGGAGCGCCCACATCATCGTCATCGCGAGGGAGCGCAGCGACCGCGGCGATCTCTCAGGAACTGCGGCAACGTTGGGAGATTGCCGCGCTCGCTACGCGGGCTCGCAATGACGAGGCCCGCCCGCTACGCGGGCTCGAAAAATAACGGGTCTCTCGCCGCGCGAGCACAACGACGGAGCACCCAGCCCGTGAACTCACGGTAGCGACGACGCTAATCGCTCAGTATTTCTTCTGCGTCCAGCACAAACTCAGGCCCCTGTGCTTGCGCGAGGCATGCCGGCTCAGCCTTGTCTGCGAGGAATGCCATTGGATTCGCAAAGAAGCCTGCTGCCACGGTCATCGCGCAGCCATCACCGCCCCAGTTCGTTGATTCCGAGTGAAAGCCGGCTGGGATAACGACCACGCGGCTGTTTGACAGCGTTTCGGCCGCCTCGAAGCCCCAGGCTGGGGGCGTTAACGCATCGTATTCACCCGCGATGATGAGTGTGGGGATCGGCGATATCGTCGCTGCAACCTCTTCGACAGGCCGAGGTGGGACGTCCCAAGCTGCGCAAGTCTCGGGCGCGAAGACCGCACTATCGAAGCCGTCGAACCGCAAGTCCGCCGTCGTTGCACGCTTGCTGAACGGCAAGGCCTCGCTGCACCACACGGACAGGCGCATGCCCCAGGCAAAATTACTCGAAGAACCTGACCCGCTAAATGCTTCCACCAATAAAGCCAGGTCTCGCCGCGCAATCGCATCCATGATGAGCGGTGCTGTCGCGAGACCCTCGCGCGAGAACACCGGGACCGCACGAAGCAGATCCGCCGCGCTGACCGTCATCGCGTCCCGCCCGGCCATCGCGGGTACTTCCCAGGGCTGTTCCTGGGCGCGCACTACGGTCTCCAAGAAGCGCGTCGCAACGTCCGGGAAAGCGCTCGCACAGGACGACTGGTTGGCGCACGCCTCGCCGACGCGCCGCAAGACAGAGAGCAGATTATCCGCGCTCTCGTCGTCGTAGCGCACGGTGTGGGGTAGTGGCGAATCCAAAACCATCGACGCGACGCTGCCCGGGAAGTCGCGCGCCACGGTCAGCGCAACACGCGTACCGTACGACAAGCCGTACAAGGACCAGCGCTTAACGCCGAGGACCTGACGCAGGTCCTCGATATCCGCTGCTGTGTTCGCCGAGTGGTAGGCGGCACGATCAATGCCTGCCGCTTCTAGTCCGCGCGCGCAGTCTCGTGCCGCCTTAACAGCGCCGCCGGGGACGTCGGGGTCAGCAAGTGCCGTGCCGAAGGCTTCGCACAGAAGTGCCGGTTCGGCATGTTGCGTGCCGCGCTGCCCGACAACGACAAACTCACGATTGCGAGTCCAGGGGTAGGCTCCCGGGTAGGCCGCAGCAGCCATGCTTCCGACACCCGGACCACCAGACAAGTACAGCACGGGCGACAGGCCTGGCTCGGCAGTTTTGGGCTTCACGATTGCCACCGGCAAGCGCAGCGTCCTGCCATTCGCAACGTTGCGCTCCTCCTCGACGACAAGGTAGCCACGCCGACTTTCAAACCCGGCAGGCACTGTAACGGGGAATGACTCCCCGTCTGCGATCGGCTCGAAACGTGGCACGGCCTGCGATTGATGCACTGTCTTGCTTCGCGACACCGAGCAACCGGAAAGCAGCCCGATCGCGAGCAGGCAGAGCATCGTTTTTCTAAGCTTGGTCATGTCACCTGAGTCATCGAAGGTCGCGGTGGCACGCTGCCGTGGCGACGGTTGCATGATCTCAGTTCGTCGTCGGACGTGTGTGCGGATGCAGTCCCGTCGCCGTCATCGCGAGAGAGCGCGTCAGTATCCGGTCATCGTGAGGGAGAAAAGACTCAACCCCCCCCGCTTGGGATACATTCCTCAACCGCCATCGCGTGGGAGCGCTCCTACCGCGGCGAGCTCTCAGGAGCTGCGCAGTCGTTGGGAGATTGCCGCGCCCGCTACGCGGGCTCGCAACGACGGGTCCTCCCGCTACGCGGGCTCGCGATGACAGCGGTTCTTTGCTTAGCGGGCTCGCGACGACGGCGCGCGTTAGAACGTGTAACGCGCGCCGATAATGGCCGTCCGGGCCTTGTTGGGGCGTGCCCCGTAAGGTGTACGGCCCACAAAATCGAAATCGTCAGTCAGGCTTTCCACCGTAGCCGTAAGCCGCAGCGCGTCCGACCAGCGGTACAGGAACGACAGATCGGTGATCACGCTCGACTCAATCTCCTCGAACGGTCCGCAGCTTGCACGTGCACACGAATCGCCGATGAAGTTGACTGACAAGTAGCTGCTCCAGCGGTCCGCTTCGACACCGGCGCTGAGCAGGCCCTGGCTTTCGGGAATGTAGGGCAGCGGATCGCCGGCTTGAACAGCACCGAAAAAGTCGGTGTTGGCGATGTCGCTGTCGAACTCGGCGTCGATCGCGGTGAAGGTCAGCTGTAGCGGAAAGCGCAGGCCATTGTTCGCTGCAATCTCGTGCGACACCGAGACTTCGATACCGGTAACCGTCGCGGCATCGCCGTTGAACGCGTCACCCACTTCGCAATCGGCACCCGACGATGCTGTGCAGGTCCCTACGAGGTTGTCGTAGTCGGTCAGGAACAAGCCGATGTCGGCTTGGGTGGCTGCGCCAGCAAAGCGCACACCGAGCTCGTAGTTGATGCTCTCTTCCTCATCGACGTCCGGCGCATTACTGGGTGCCGAGAAGCCCTTGTGTGCGCCGCCATAGATCGACCAGGCATCGTCAATGGCATACACAACACCGATACCCGGGATGATGACGCTGATGTCATTCTCACGCTCGTCACGGAGGTTCGCGGCCGTCCGCGCCGAAGGATCTGTTGTCAGGCCGGGCCGTGTCTCCCAACGGGTACGCTCCTGATCGATCTGTTCGAAGCGCACGCCAGGCGAGATCAACCAGCGGCCAAATTCGATCTGGTCGCGAAGGTACAGCGCGATGACATCGGCGTCCTGCTCCTGGTTACCCGCATTACCCAGCAAGCCGAGGTCATCGAGCACGAGTTGTCCATTGATCTGCGTGTACGTGCTGTTGCGCTGCAGACGCTCCGAGTGGTCCGTGTGATAGCGCAGGCCAGCCGAGATGCTGTGCGAGGCACCACCCCAATCGGCGAGCCAGCGCAGGTCGAACTCAACGCCCGTCGAGTAGTACTCGCGCGCGTTCGAACGAATCTGGATCGCACCCGCAGGCGTATCACCGCCATCGAGGATCGCCTGGAGGTCGGCGGGCTGCTCGGTGCCGATCGAGTTGCCGGCGTTGAGCGCCTGCACGAACTGAAACCAGCTCACACCGTTGAAGGATTCGGCGTCCGGAGAGCCCGTTACGTCGTAACCCTCGGTCTTGAACCAGTCGCGCTCGAACTCGTTGTGGTAGAGCGACGTCGTCAGTTCGAATGCCCCACGCTCGAGCTGGTGGCGCAGGAGAATCTGGCTGTGGGTCGTGTCGATGTTGTCGAGCGCCGAGAGACCGTAGCGGCGGATCGGGTCGGCATCAAAGTCGGCATCGGTCAGCCCCAAATACGTCTGATCGGAGTTCTCCGTGGCGTACTGAAGCTTGAGATCAAACTGTTGGCGCCAACCATTGATGTCATCAGGCGTAAAGCGAAATTTCGCCATGTAGTCCTGCTTCTCCAGGCCGGTGTCGCCACCACGATCGAGATCCTGGAAACCATCACTCTGCCACTGATGCGTCTCGACGAGCCAACCGAAGCGGCCGTCGTTGTCGCCGTAGTGCGCGTGCACGCGCCAGGTGGCATCTTCGCCAAGCTGTACGTTGACCAGACCAGCCGCTTCATCAGGAATCTGCGTCGAAATAAGATTGACTGCACCGCCGATCGTGTAAGGCCCTTCGGTGATGGTCGCAGGCCCCTTGAGAACTTCAACCGACGAAAGACGCCCTGCCGTCGGGAAATAGTAGGCCGCAGGTGCCGAGTAGGCCGCAGGTGCGATGAGGATGCCGTCTTCCAGCAGCGTGATGCGCGCGCTGCGCTCTGAAGCCGTACCACGAATGCTGAGGTTGGGGCGCAAGCCGTAGCCGTCCTCAAGCTGAACTGTCACACCTGGCACGCTGCGGATGATCCGCTGGATGTCCGACTGGTTGAATCGCAGGATGTCCTCGACATCGACAACCGTTGCGCTGCCCGGAACACGAGACAGGTTTTCCGGGTTACCAATAATGGTGACCTCTGGCATCACACGCACATCGTCGTCCTGCGTGGAGTCATCTTGCGCAAGCGCAGCAAGCGGCAACGCCGCACAAAGGGTCACTAGGTATCTGTTCACGAATGTATCCTGAGATTCAGGCGTTGATCACGCCCAGGTGATTGTCGAAGCGGTAGCCCGCAATGCGCTGCTTGAGCGCGTGCTTCGCCGCAAACGTATCGGCGTCGAAGCGATAAATCATGCCGCGGCCCGAGCTCACGACGAATTCCCGCGCCATGCGGTCATAGCCCACGCCCGCCACGTCGGACAGGCGCACGCTGGCCACGTGCCGGCCGGCGCGCGTGTCCCAGAAGCTCACACGGTGCCCGCGCGGCGAGGTCACGACGGCATGTCCGCTGATCGGATCACAGCAGACGCTTGCCGTGTAGTTGTCGAGCGCACGCAGATCCGGCGTCGGAACCTCAAGCGGCTGCAGTTCGCCGTCCGGCGCAGGAGTATCCCAGTCCGCGCTGACGACAAGCGGTTCCGAATAGACATTCTTGGCCTGCTGCTGCAGGCCGACGAGCGTCTCGCCGTCGGCGAGGACATCAATGTGACGCACGCTGCTCTTCGAGAATGCTGGCGTGCGCTTGTCGGTGAGTGCGCCCGTCTTCACCTCGATCTTGACGAGGCTCGGCGCCATTGAGTCGACATTGAGGGGGGCGCGCCCGTAGTCCGGATGCGTGGCAATGCCGCCATTGGCGACGATCAGCGACCGCCCGTTGTCGCTCCAGCGCATTTCATGCGGGCCAATACCGTGACTCGAGAACTCGTGCGCGACCTCCAGCGTCTTGGCATCGCGGACGACGATGACGCCGCTGCCGTCATCGAGGTTGTTTTCACTCGTGTACAGCCAGCGCCCATCCGCGCTGTACAGCGCGTGGCCGTACAGATGTCTGTTGCCAGGCGTTTCAGTCGTGCGCAACAGCGTGCCATCACGCCAACGGAATTGGTGCAAGGTACGGCGCGGTCGTCGGCCGACCACCGTCACAACAGATCGATCGGGAGAGAGAATGCTGTCGTGACCGCGCTCGGCCAGAGGCGCCGCGTAACGCACGCTGCCGTCGGCATCGACGCGCAGCACAAAGTGATTGCCGTCGGCGTCGGCCGCCGCACTGACGATGTCGCCACGCGCAACATCGCGTTGCCCGCAAGCCGTCGCGGAGACGGCTGCCAGCCCGGCAATGAAGGCGCGGCGGGTCGTCATGCTCAGTCGCCGTCCTGGTTGCTGAAGCCGAGGTTCACGTCAGCGGCGACCGCAGCATCGATGAACACATCAGCCAAGTCCTGCAAAGAGGTACGAATGATGTCGATGTCGCCCGTACCCGTCCCCATGAGGATCGACTCCAGGGAGTCATTGAGGGCTACGAGGCCGGCCTCGGCGTCGGCCAGCTCTGCGTTGAGCTGGTTCGAGATCGCCTCTGAATCGTGTGCACGTACCAGGTAATCGCGGAAGCCATAGTCCGTGTCAGCAGGGCCGCGATCGAGCCAGGCGCGGATCGCCTCGGTGTTGGCAACGAGGTTCTCTACCGAGTGCTCGGATCGGAACGACTCGGTCGTCAACGGGCCCGTCTGCTGGGGACGCGTCACTTTTTCGTCGGCAACGAACTCCACGTCCTGCGCGAGACTCTCGAGCACCGCCGTCAGTACTTCGGCGCGGTCCATGAACTGGCCGCTGGCACTCGTGAAGTCGGCCATGAGCTGACCCGAGCCGTCCCAGGCGGTCGCCAGTTCGTCGGCCATGGTGTCGTAGTTCTCGGTCACCGCCACAGCCAGCTCGCAACGGCGCGGGCCGTCGGTCGCGTCGTCAAGACCACCCAGATCGAACAGTAGGTATTCGATCGCGGGCAAACCCTGTGCACCAACAGGGCTACCAGCAACGACGGCTTCCGTAATCGTCTGCGTGCCATTGAGCAGACTCGAGACATTGTTCAAGACCGCATCGTTGGGGTCCGGGAAAAACTGAATGCGAAGGCGGCGGTTGTCCGCTTCCACGGGACCGAAGCGCACAATGCTGATGCGGTTCCACGACAACATGGCGGCACGCCACGCGTCCTGCACAGCGCTGAGATCGGCAGTCGGTGCGGCGCAGTAATCGGCCATCGCGGCTTTGAGCGCTTCGGAGTCCACAGCCATCGCGTCGTAACCGGGCTCGATAACACCAAGGCCCAGCGACTCAAACAGGCGATCCTGCTCTTGTTCTACGGACTGAATGGGGCCGAGCGGATCGGTGCTGCCGCCACCGCCGCCGCCACCGCCACCACCAGTAGGCGGTGGCGCGCTGCCACCGCCGCCGCCACCGCCACCACAGGCGGCCAGCGCGCCGGCGAGTACGCCGATCATCAGGGGCGCACGAAGCGCTCGAAACTGTTTCAACATGTCCTCTCTCCCTATCGTTTACAGGGCCAGAACGAATGCGGCGAGCGCATCCTGTTCCGCCTTGCTCAATGACTTAAACCGCGCTGCAGCGGTTGCTGCTTCACCGCCGTGCCAGAGCACGGCTTCCTGAATCGTGGCTGCACGACCGTCGTGCAGAAACCCCGTTTCGGGATTCAGCTGCTGCTGTAATCCCAGAGACCAGAGTGGCGGCGTACGCCATTCGCCACCCGTGGCGTCGCCCTGCGCGATGCCGTCGGCCAACAACGGCCCCATGTCGTGCAGGAGTAGATCGGTGTAGGGCCAGATCGTGGTCTGCTCGCCGGCGACAACAATGTCGTGTGAAGGCGTGTGACATGCGGCGCACGCGAGATCCTCGAACACCCGTTGGCCACGTCGTACTTTGGCCGTTGCGCGTCGCGCTTCCGGAACTGCCAGCGACGCTGTGAATTCGACCGCCGTGTCGAAAAGGATGCCGCCAATCTCGTGATCGCCCTGCGGCCCGTTGCCACTTCTTTGGTCATGGCACCGTTGCTGCTGCGGGGCGCAGGTTTCGACGGGGTTGTAGACGCTGGTGATGCCAATGTCATTGCGAAACGCATCTGCCGTCTGCGCAGCAACGGTGGGATGCGGCGCCTTCCAACCGAAACGTCCTGCGGCTCTCGCTTCGCCCTCGCCCACCCAATGAACTCGACCCGTGATCCCGTCACTATTGGCGTCGTCCGGGTCTTCCAGCGCTTCAAGCCGTGACTGCGGAATCGCTTCCAGCAAGCCCAGGCCTACGAGCCCTGGCGCAACGCGCGGCGAAATCGCATAAGCAGGGATATCGGGCACGCTCGCGTGCACACGATTCAAGACGATGTCCGTGTCATCGAGCTCTAGCGTCTCAACCTTGACGCTCGGTCGCGGCTCGCCAGGGTAGAAGCCTGATAATCGCTTGCCGACACCCGTCACGTCATAAATGGCTCGAGTTTGAAGCTGGTCGCCAAACCGCGAATGAATGTCGTCAACGTCGGCGAGTTTGAAGGCCATCGCCGGCGTATCGGGGTCGTTGAGTAAGCTGTCACCGCGCCCCGCACCCGCATGACAAGACTGACATGATCGCGCGCTGAACAATGGACCCAGCCCATCGCGGGCCGTGGTGGAGGACGGCGCCTTGACCCACGGATCACGAAACATTGCGAAGCCGGTCCAGAAGCGCAGCTCGGTTTCACGATCCATCGTCGGCGTGGGCTGTACGAGCGTGTGCGACGTGGCGCCCCACGCGAGGGTCCACGCACCACCCGGCGCTGGCAGCGGGCCCGTGGCGTCGCGCTGGCTGCACGAGCCAATCAGCAGCGTACTGCCGATCAAAACTGTTGCAGCCAGCCGAATCACAGCGACTCCAGGAACGCGTACAGCGCCGCCCGTTCGCTTGCAGGCATGGCGAGCACCGCGTTGCGCGTGGCCTCCGCCTCGCCGCCGTGCCAGAGCACCGCTTCCTCGATCGTGCGCGCGCGGCCGTCGTGGAGGAATGTTGCCGCCGGCGTCACGACCTGCACAAGACCCAGCCCCCAGAGCGGCGGAGTCCGCCATTCGGTGCCCGAGGCGAGGCCGTCAGGCCGCCCATCAGCAAGTCCGTCGCAGCGCAGCACATACGTGCAGTTATCACCAGCCGGGCAAGCCGAGCCGTCGGCGTTTTCGCGTGTGACGGCCTGGCAGCTGCCGCCCATGTCGTGCAGCAGCAAATCGGTGTAGGGATAAATGACCTGACCCGTGAGCACGTCAATGGGTGCGGCGTCGGGTACGAGCTGGTTCAGGTCAATGTCGCCGAGCACGCTGCCTTCACCAACACCTGTGGTGAACGTCTGCGTGTGGCAGCCCTGGCATCCGCTCTCAAAAAACAGCGTTCGCCCTTCCACGATCTGCGGGTCCCAGGACTCCGTTGCCGCGTCGTAACCGCGACGATCCGGCACGGCAAGCAGGCGCGAGTAGAACTCGACGAATGCAAGCTCCAGATCGGAGACGTCCACATCGCCTGGAAATTGGTCGGGCTCAAGTAACGCGGCCTGTGTGCAGCTCGCCTGGTTGGTACCGCAGGATTCTTCGGGCGCGACGCTGGAGGTCACACCCAGGTCGCCGCGATAGGCGTCGGCGCTCTGCTGCAGCACACTGGCTGACGAGGCCTTGTGACCATAGCGACCTACAGCGGTTTGCCCCGTGGTCGGATCAAAACTCTGGTTGGCGCGGCCACTGATGCCGTCACCGTCCGCGTCGTTCAGGTCCTCGTTGGCGAGAATGTCGGCTTCAGGAATCGCACCGAGTAATCCCAGGCCAATCATCTGTTGTGCAATCCGCGGCGACAGCTGGACGCCCGCGGAGAAATCGCCGTAACTTAGCTCGCGCACCTTGTAGGTCGGGAGGCGCAATTCGTAGGGCGTGCCATCGTCGTATGTACCGGCAATAGTCTCGTATTCGATGAACCCAAAGCCTTCGCCAATCGCCTCAGTGGCACCACCGCCGAAGGAAGACAAACCGGCGGTCGGATCATTGCCAATAAACGAGGCCAACCCGAAGGTCTGAAGCTGGGTGCCATAAATCGCGTCGGGAATGACATTGTTGTCGGCGTCGTTGCCCAATCCAACGCGCAGGAAAATCGAGCTGAACGGCGTGTCGGAATCGGCGGGCAGGCGGCCGCGCCCGTCGCGCAAATGACAACCCTGGCAGGTTGACGCGTTCATGAGCGGTCCCTGCCCTTCGTTGTCATTGCGGAAAATGGCATTGCCACCCTTGAAGTTGGCATCCAGCGTGAAGTTCGACTGGATGCCCGGCGGTGCCTGACTAAATGCAACGTTGTTGCTGTTAACCGATGTGCCCGCGGCACCACCCGAAAATCGTTCCGCCGCTGTAAGCGGCGGAACGACCGGATCGGATGGGGGCGGGGGCGGCGGTGGACCCTGGGTTACTGGGCCGGAGCCCCCCGAACCGCCCCCACCACACGCCTGCAGAGACGTGAGCAAGACTGTCAGGAGAACTACGCGCCCCAGTAACTTGCGCGTGTTTTCCATGTAGTCGCCCTTCTCTTAAATCTCTTCTTCGGTGTCCTGGCGCAGATCGCCTACCGTGACGTCGAGATCGGAGATGACGGTCTCGAGGATATCGGTCTGAGCAGACAGAGCCTGGATCGAACCCGCGATGTTCGGCTCGTTGATGCCGAGCTGGATCTGGGTGTCGAACGGCATGCCGGCTTTCGCCATGTCGTCGATTGTCGAGATGCGGATCATCGTGGTCTCGAGTGCGGCGCGGAATGCGTTAGCCGTTTCCGTGAAGCCCTCTGAGATCAGCAGGTCATCGATGCCAGCACCGTCTACGGTCGAGCCGTCGATGCGCGTGTACTCGCCAAAGTAGGAGTTCACGATGCCCTGAGCGTTCGTCACGATGTCGCGATGCGTATTGTCCGAGAAGCAGGAGTGCTCGTCTTCCTGGCTGTTGGTCAACAGCGCGATGTTCATGCGCTCACCGGCCAGCTCGCCGAAGCCGAGACGGCCCATACCTTCGAGGATTTTCGCCAGCGATACGTCGCCGCCCGCCACGAAGTTAGCGTAGTGGTTGCCAGTACCGTTGGGGTTCCAGGCGTCGACCAGCGTCTTCAGGTCTTCGACGAGAATCTCAGCAGCGAGCTGCAGGTATTGACCACGACGTTCGCAGATAACACTCGCCGA
This sequence comes from uncultured Gammaproteobacteria bacterium, assembly GCA_937899415.1. Classification (GTDB taxonomy): domain Bacteria; phylum Pseudomonadota; class Gammaproteobacteria; order Steroidobacterales; family Woeseiaceae; genus CALBPI01. Next base: position 10,353 of record CALBPI010000014.1, read on the forward strand.
GCTCGTACCAATACCGCTCGTGCACGAAGCACCGGTCTGGTAGTCGCTGAACGGACGCTGGCCACCCGTGGCGTCGCGCGTGCCCGTGCCCGAAAGGTCGGCGTTGAGGTCCTGACCCCAGAGCAGGAATTCGATGACGTGGAAACCCGTGGTGAGGTTGCGCTCATCGTCGTCAAGCTCGTTATTGTCGCGGATGTTCGCCTTCGACAACGTGAACGTGGTGTCAGAAATGATGTTGCCCGTGACGCCCGTCGGCGGGTTGCCCGAGTCGGAGCCTTCGTCGCCGTCAACGGCGGTGGCGACGTAGTCGACGAGCGCTTCGCCCAGCGGCCACGCGTTAATCGCGCCTTCGGGGCCGTCGCCTTCAACACCCAGCGAACCGTCGGGCAGCAGAGCGTCGATCGGGCCGACACGGAAGCGGTAGACCTCGGTCTGGCCGTAAGGCTCGTTAACCGCAAGCCACGCGTCCTTGGCGGCGTCAAAAGTTTCCTGCGAAGGCGCTGCAACGAGATCGTCGATCTTGCCCTGAAGCTCGATTGCGAGAACCCACGAGTCCGAGTACGACGCGTAGGCGATGTTGGCATTCGTGGTAACGACGTCGGTACGCGTGACTACCAAAGGCACGCCAGCCGGACCTGCAGGACCTGCGGCGCCCGTGGCGCCAGCCGGACCAACAGATCCGTCATCGCCTTCACACCCGGCTAGAGCCAGCAAGCCCATCGCCAACAAACCAGTCAGTTTCTTATTCATGTCTCCCCTCTCCTGGGAATTTGGATTAAAAAAAGAATGAAAAGCTAAATGAAAATCATTCTCATTTAGAGTAGCACTGCGGTAGGTGGCAGGCCATCGGTGGTCCTTGGCAGGGGCATCGACAATACTCCTGTTTGTCGAAGCGCTCCAGATAAACTGACATTAGACACGGGGAAACAGAGGGCCGTCGTACCTCGACAAAAGCACGCCCCGGTGGGTCTCGTTGGCGCTGCGCGAAGAATCAGTCGTCGAAAAGAGGCGCCGGCTGCTCGATGATCGATTTGAGCGTGGCCAGGAATCGCGCGCCGTCGGCGCCGTCGAAAGCGCGGTGGTCGCAGGACATCGTAATGTTAATGCGCGTGGCGCCCACAGCCGGCCCGTCGCCGACGACGCCCGTGTTGCGCGCCGCGCCGACAGCCAGGATCGAGGTCTGCGGCGGATTGATAATGGCGGAAAAGCGATCGATGCCAAACATGCCCAGATTGGACACGGTGGTCGCGCCACCTGCCAGATCATCCTTCCCGAGCTCACGTGCATTCGCCGCTTTGGCCAGACCGCGAACGGTGTCGCCGATATCGGCGAGCGTGCGCTTGGCGGTGTTGCTGATGACGGGAGCCACGAGTCCGTGTTCCGAAGCTATGGCCACGCCAATACCACCGTCCCCCGCGTAGAGCTCGTCGTCGCGGTAGATCACGTTGACGTTCGGGTTCTCGGCCAGCGCTACGGCAACGGCCTTGATGATCATGTCGTTGAGCGTGAACTTGGTGCCCGTCCTCTCGCTGTGCTCCTTGCGCAGATTTTGAGCGTGCTGCACATCGGAGGCGATATACAGGTAGAAATGCGGAACGGCCTGCTTGGCTTCGGCCATGCGCGCCGCGACGGTTTTCTGCGTCGCCGTACGGGCAATGGGCGTGCCGACCGTCAGCGCGGCCTCGACGTCTTCTTTCGAGATGCGACCGTTACGGCCCGTGCCCGACAGGATCGACCAATCGAGACCCTCAGCTTCGGCCAAACGCTTGGCGATCGGGCTGATGCGTGGCGCTTCACCCGACGGCGCCGCTGCAGCTGCCGGCTCGGACGCCAGTTCAGGCGCCGGCGCCGCGGTCGCGTCACCGCCTTCAAACGAGGCGTCGACGGCTTTGAAACTGGAGACGAAAGCATCGATGGCAGCGTCGTCTTCGTCGGCATCGGCGATCACACCGATGAGCACGCCGACTTCATAGACATCCCCCACTTCGCCAATCAGACGACGAATCACACCCGAGGCTGGGGCTTCGCCTGCATTGACGATTTTTTCAGTCTCCATGTCGACGATTTCGTCGCCTTGGGTGACCGCATCGCCGACCGCGACTTTCCACTCGGTCAACGTACCTTCCTGCATTTCGATGCCCCACTTGGGCACCGTGATCGCCGTGATGCTCATGTCAGTACGCCACGACCTTGCGGACCGCTGCAGCGATGTCGTCAGGGCTGGGCACGTAGGCGCGTTCGAGTTCGCGTGCGAAGGGCACGGGCGTGTGCGGCGCGGTCACAAGCTGAACGGGCGCCTTAAGCAAATCGAAGCCTTCGCTTGCAACAAGACCCGCGATGTCAGACGCGACGGAGCAACGCGGGTTGGACTCGTCAACAATAATCAGTCGTCCCGTCGCTTCGAGGCTTTCGAGAATCGTGTCGAGATCGAGCGGCGAGGTCGTGCGCGGGTCAATGAGGTCAGCCGTGATGCCGTCGGCCGCGAGCGCGTCGAGTGCCTTCTCGGCAAAATTGACCATGCGCGCGAGTGCCACGACGGTCGCGTGCTCGCCTTCGCGAACCAGGGCAGCCTCACCGAACGGCACGAGGTAGTCACCATCAGGCACGTCGCACTTCCTCGGGTACAAGGCCTTGTGCTCGAAGAACACGACGGGGTCGTCGCCACGCAGAGCCGTGGTGAGCAAGCCCTTGGCGTCGGCGGCATTGGACGGAATCGCGACCTTGAGGCCGGGGACACTCGTAACAATCGGGTAGATCGTCTGCGAGTGTTGCGCGCCCATGTTCATGCCAGCACCCGTAGGCATGCGGATGATTGCGGGGCATTGGGTCTTGCCGCCAAACATGTAGCGGAACTTGGCGATCTGATTGTAAAGCTGGTCCATCGAGACGCCGATGAAATCCGCGAACATGAGCTCGGCAACGGGACGGTAGCCGGCCAGTGCGGCACCTGCGGCCGCACCTACAATCGCCGATTCGCTGATCGGCGTGTCGATCACGCGTTCGGCACCGAATGCTTTGAACAAGCCACTGCTGACCCCGAAGATGCCGCCTGCGGCCTCCTCGACGCCCGTGCCGCCCGCGCCACCGGCAACGTCTTCGCCGAGTACGATGATCTTGCTGTCGCGCGCCATCTCGGCGTGCAGCGTTTCATTCAGCGCTTCGCGAAAAGTCTTGACGGTCATCGCTGGGACCTCAGTAAGTGACGTAGACGTCGGTGAGGACTTCGGACACATCGGGCGGCGGTGCTGCCTTCGATTGCTCTACCGCGTCGTCGATGAGCGCCATCACCTCGGTGTCCACAGCATCCAGCTCGGCATCGGTGAGCCAGCCTTCGTCCGTCACGCGCTTTCTGAAATTCCTGAGGCAGTCCATGGTCTCGCGGAAGGTCGCGACCTCGTCCTTGGCACGGTACTTCTGAGGGTCCCCTTCGTAGTGGCCGTAGAAGCGCGTGATGGCGCACTCGAGCGCGGCTGGGCCCTCGCCCCGGCGGAGCTGGTCGAACAGATCGCCGGCCATGTCGTAGACAGCAAAGAAGTCGGCGCCATCGACCTTCTCGGCGCGCATCCCGAAGCCGGCGCAGCGCCCGGCGATGTCGTCGCTGCCGACCGCGTAAGACGTGCCTGTGTGCTCACCGTAGCCGTTGTCTTCATAAACAAACAGCGTGGGCAGCTTGAGCACGACGGCCAGGTTCATGGCTTCGAACACCGTTCCCTGGTTCGAGCTGCCATCACCGCCGAAGGACGCCGTGACCTTGCCGTTGCCGTCGAGCTTCGTGGCAATGGCCGCGCCAGTGGCGATCGGTGGTCCGCCACCGACGATGGCGTTGGCGCCCAGCATGCCCTTGTCGAAATCGGCAATGTGCATCGAGCCGCCCTTGCCCTTGCAGAGCCCGTCGGCGCGACCGTAGATCTCTTTCATCATGCCGATAACATCGCAGCCTTTGGCGATGCAGTGGCCGTGGCCGCGGTGCGTGGAGACGATGTAGTCATCGTCGGCAAGGTGCATGCAAACGCCAACCGCAATAGCTTCCTGGCCCGAGTAGAGATGGGTGAACCCGGGAATGGCGCCCGTGGCGATTTCGACGTGCAACCGCTCTTCGAACTCACGAATCGTCTTCATGAGCCGGTAGGCCGTCAGCAGCTCGGTCTTTTGCAGCGTCATAGCTCCCCCTGTCGGCAATCGGTGCGCCAGCCGAAACAGTGTACAAAGCCGTCAGCACAAAAGAAACAGGACTGACTGTTTTTTATCAGCGATCTGAAGGCAAAAAAAAACCCCGCACCGGGCGGGGCTTTCGATCGCTCTGGTTTTAGGTGTTCAGGTTGCGGCCGGCTTGCGGCCCAGCGCAACACCCATGAGGCCGAGGCCCAGCAGGAACAGTGCGCCCGGTGCCGGCACGCGTGTCGCGATGGTCGTGATGCCCTGGCCGCCGGCCAGTTCGATGGGGCTCGAGCCGTCAAAGATGCCTTCGGCCGGACCGCCTGTGCCGTAGCACGCGTCCTCAAAGACGCACCAGGCGATCGACGTGGTGTTGCCGAAGAAAAAGCCCGTGTCCGCCGCGGAGAAGTCGAAGAACAACGCATCCAGAGTGGCCGTGATCCCCGTACCGTTGAAGTCCACGATCAGCGACGAGTTGCCGCTGTTGACGGTGGTGCTGCCACCGCCGATGCCCGGCGATGCGATCAGGAAGTCCCAATCGAGGATATCCGTGATATCCAGGAGGCCCTGGTTGCCATTCGTGGTGATGGTGCCCGTGACCGAACCGTCGCCGATACCGCGGTCGACGTTGTAAACAAACATCGCCGAAGCCATCTGCGGCAGCGCAAGTGCGGCGATCAGCGTGAGTGCAATCCGTTTGATCCGTGTCATGTCCGAGCTCCCCGGGGTCATCCTGCCCCTTATTTTGTACCGGTGTTGCAATCCGCGTACCAACAATAAGCTTGATGTTAAATCAGCAACTTAGCGAGGGAAGCGACCGGGCAGCGCGTTGACTTGTAAGAAATCCCGACGATTTTGGTGACGGCAGGACGGGCGTTGCTGAACCGCGGAAATCTCGCCAATTCCCCTGCGAATGGCCACGATTTGTCGCGCCCGACCGGTTGCGTATACTCGATCAAAAACGGCGCTATGAAAGCGCCGAGTGGGGCGACGCCATGAGTGAGGCAAGGGTACGCTGGGCCCCAACAGCTGGACACGCGATCGTGACGGCCGCATTGATGTTGGCGTCAGGGGTCCAGGCAGCGCCCAGCGAATGCAATCGTAAGATTGCCACGCAATCGGGAGAGACGGACGCCTACCAGCGCCGCGATGATGGCCGGTGCGAGGGGTTCTATCAGCAACCGATCTCGGTCACCGGTATCGAGATCGTCGGGCTGCAGTACGGCGCGCCCGTAGATCAGTCTCGCCTGGGTGATGCGGCGTCATTGCCGCTTGTGCCCGCGGGCCTGCCCGAAGATAGCGGCCACCAGATCATCGGCCGCTCACTGGACCCGGACATCTATTACCAGATCGACGCCCGCTCAACGGCGAGCGAGGGTTTCGACTGGAGCCTCGAGTCGATCCGCAGCCTCGACAATGCCGCAAGCATCATGCCGCTGTGCTTCATCGCCTGCGAAGGCGATTGCCGCCAGCGCCAGCCCGCCTACCGCCCGGTTCGCGTCGAGGGCATCGACAGTGAGGAGCTCATACTAATCCTGCAGGCACGCGTCGCGCTGGCGAAAGTCTTCTATCGGCTCACGCCAGCATCCTCTGGGCAGGCAGGTCACAACGACTCTATTGATCTGGGCCGGTTTCCACCGCGTCGACCGGTTGTCATTGGTCTGCCGGGCGACATCGACGGCGGCGTGTACACACTCGTGGTCCATGCGCTCACGACGGACGGTCAGGCGGACCAGGTGAGTGCCACGGTGTATGTGCCATGAGCGATCCATTGGAAACGGGCGATGCCGTTGAGAATGGCGCAAGCCAGGATACGCCAGGCGAGCCCGACACGGGCGAAGCCAAAAAGGATCGACTGTCGATTAGCGCTTTTGCACTGCTCTTCGCTGTCGGCGCTTTTTTCTTCGCCATCATCGCCAGAGACGTTCAAACGACTGACGTCAGAATTGAGATTCAAACGCGCTATGCAGCCTTCGATTTCGAGCGCGGCGAACTGCTGTCGCTGGTCGCCGATTCGATCACGCTGTACGACATCGATGCGAGCCAGTTCGCGGGCACGACACGAAACGGTATCGATGTGACCGTTGATCGCGCCGATGCCGAGAAGAATGTCACTTTGAGCAGCATTTCCTTCCCTGGCGATCGCCGGGTGCGCATGACCGTACTCGCACAGGGTGTGAACGGCTACGACCTGAGCTGGCAGCCCTACGACGCATCCCTCGCAGTCATTTCACCGGAAGGATCGGAGGTCACACTGGGAAGCGGCGAGCCGGTCATCCAGGACAGTGACACACTGCAGTTCCTTCAACCCGGCGACAGCACGTCGCGGCTTGCGGTTACGACCCCCATCAGCAGCGGCGATGTACTCAGAACGGATGCTCTCGTAGCGGTGTCGTTCACACCGCCAATGTCGACGGACGACGATGTCGTGTTCAGCGAAATCGTGGACGGCGCGATTGTCTGGTCTGAGCTGGACGACGAGGTCATGGATATCCCGCACGGCGAAACCGTCGCGCTGAAGTTTGCCGACACCGCGACGCTCACCATGACGCTCGAACCAGAAGGGATTGGCGTCGTGATCGCAGGTACGGTGAGCGACGTACGATTTGGCGCGGAAGCGCCCGGGCAGGCCAAGATGCCCAGCTGGTTCCAGTTCCTGAGTCACCACACCTGGGCCAAGGCAGCCAGTGCATTCATCGCTGTATTCCTGGTTCCCGTTGTCATCGAGCGTATGTACGCGAAGTAGTGGAGTGACACGTGTTTCGAGTGCGACCTATCAAACAACTACACGACCTCGCTCTGGGCGTCGTCGCCTTGATGTTCGCCTTCACCCAAGCACCGTTGGCAAACGCGGCCGATCCGCGCGAACTCGTCGTCATGCTCACGGCGAAGACGGAGACAGGCCGGGCAATCTACGGCTCCGGCATCATCGTGGGCGCCGACGCGACCCACATCTTTATCGCCACTGCCGACCACAACGTGTTCAATCGCGACGTATTTCCCCAGGAGCAATACCGCGACATCAGCGTCAGCTTCAGTTATCGCGGCGGCCAGAGCTATCCGGCCGAGTACGTTGGCATCTCAGACATCAACAACGACCTGACCGCACTCAAGGTGCGCCGCGACACGAGCCTGCGGCTGCCGAAGTTTGAGATCAGCTCGCGCGCGCTCACGGCCTCCGCCTACATCGGCGAAGCCGTTGTCGGCGTCGGACACCCCAGCTGGCAGATGCCCGCCTCGGGCGACTACGTGATCGACCGCGATGCACGCAACCTCATCGTCGTGAAGTCCTCAGCTATCCGCGAGGGTTTCTCGGGCGGCGGCCTGTTTGACTCCAGCGGCCGCGATCTCATCGGCATGATCATCGAAACCAACGGCCGCGAAGCCACGGTGCTGCCCGCGCAGTTCGTGGGCGCCTGGTTCGAACGCCACCGCATGCCCCTAAGCGTTGCCGGGCTCGAGACGCGCCGGGAGACCCAGCAAGTGGTCACGACGCTCGACAAATGGGACGCCGGCGAGACCATCGATATCGGTCTGCAGGTGTCACGCATCGTCAATCCCGGCAGCGAAGGGAACATCCAGTACGAGGTGCTCAACTCGGCCGGCAACATCATGGCCAAAATTCGCAACGGCGACCGAATCGAGAAGATCAATCACAAGTCGATACCGCCAACCTTTAACTGGGAGCGGGATGTACTGAACCCGCTCTCCCAAAGCCGTTCGGGCGTGACCTTTTCGGTCCGGCGCAACGGCATGGTCTTCGTGACCCGGTGCGAGCACCGGTCATCAGAAGTCCGCTGCAGATAAAGAGAACAAGACAAGAGAAACGACAGACAAGACGAAATCAGGGGATGTGAGCTCATGATCAACAAGACTTACTGCGCACTCGCGCTCGCCATGCTCGTCGTGGCACCACAGGCTTCGGCCAGTATCTTCGGCCCAACGAAGGCGCCGCTCGAAGTTGTCGTCCAGGCTCAACATCAGCGCGCCAGCGAGCTGACTCGCATCGCGGTTTTCGATTTCACAGGCCAGGACGGCGTGTCGTTCTCCAACGCATTGCGTGACCAGCTGAGCTCCGCGCGTGTCCGCGGTGAGCCCACGAAGACGCTGCTCACCTCACAAATGCTGCAGCCCAGCGAACAGACGATTCCGAAGATTCTCGAGGCCGGCAAACAGATGGACGTCGAAGCCATCTACCACGGCTCCGTCGACGTCGTGAACTGGGAAACGACACGAACCACCGAAGAGCGCAACGTCTGCACCAAGATCCGCAACAAGTATTTCGGGTCCTGCGAAGAGGGCTACATGAAGAAGCAGAACGTACGCTGCGACGTCATTACGGGCCACTACCAGGCCACGCTCACGATCCTCGCGGTGCCTAGCGGCGACACGGTCTACACGCGTCAGATCCCCAAGTCTCAGTCGTTCAAGTACTGCCAGGGTGACAAGGGTGCTTTGCCAGGCGGTGGCGCTGTTGCCGCCGCGGCGCGCACCGACGTACTCGCCGAATTCGTGGGTGATCTCATTCCCCGCACCGAGACCATTAAGGTCGAGCTCAAGAAGTCTGGGCGCATCGACAAGAACGACAGCAAAGTCTTTAAGGACGCCATCAAGGCCGCCAAGGCCGGTCGCTGGGACAAAGCCTGCGGCCGCTGGGGCGCCATGGAAGAAAAGTACGATACGAACATCGGGCTCGTCTACAACCTGGGGCTCTGCGCCGAGTACCTGGGCGATCTCGACCGTGCGCTGACGCTCTACCAGAAAGCCGACTCGCTCGTGATCGACGACGACGCGATCAACGCCGCCATCAGCCGCGTTAATGGCGCGCGCTCGGTCGCTAATCTGGGGATGTAGCCAGGCGCCGACGACTAGTCGGCGAGGTAGTCGTCCATGACCTTGTGGAAGTGCCGGATACGCACTTCCAGGTCACCGAGCCAGAGGCCTTGATAGGCCGCTGAGTTCATGCCGGCCTGCACCTTGGGCAGGTTGCCGCCGTCCTGGTCGATGACCATACCCATGGATCGATCACCGTCCTTGATGATCTTGTGGCGCGGGCGCCGCGTGGGCAGTGCTTCCTCGTCGACAATGTACTCGATGGTCCAGGCGTCGAAGAACATGCGGTTAGGGTCGGTCGGGTGCGGCCGGTGCCGGAACAGCATGAGGTGATCGGCGTGCGTGTTGAAGGTCAGGTTCGGGAAAACGAGATAGTTGTAGTCGTCCGTGAGCTGGTCGTCGTTGAGCGCTGAGTAGTCGCGACCTTCAGCTTCGGCGGTTGCGCGGATGTGCTTTTGCACGATGTCGCGGATGCCGTCGACGGGACCTTCGTAGCTGGCGGGATCAAGACCCGCTTCCGTCATCATGAATTTGAGTGGCGGCGGAATCTCGGGTGCGCGCTGAATGCGTGGGCTCGTGACACCGAACGGCACGAGGTATCTCGAGTGCCGTTCGTAGCAGTCGATCTGTACGTCCATCTCGTTCAGGTACCAAAGCAGCTGCGGGTGTGTCGCGGCGACGTGGTAGGTCTCGTTGAACGCATCGACAGAGGCCTTCCAGTTGCAGGCCCACTCGGCTGTCGCATCGCGGGTAATGACCATCCGGTCGAACTTGTAGGGCTCGAAGTGCCCCGCGATGTCGGCGATGTAGTCCTCGAAAGACATGACGTCCTTGTCGAGGCTGAAGAACACGAGGCTGTTCCACTCGGCGCAGGGCAGCTCGACGAGACCGCGGCAAGGCTTGCCCTGCGGGAATAGCTCCCCGTTGGGAAGATTCACGAAGCGCCCGTCGCGACCGTACTCCCAGCCGTGGTAGGAACACTTGAAGGTCTCGGCGTTGTCGATGCCTTCGGCCACCACCCGGTTGCCGCGGTGCATGCAGACATTGAAGAAGGCTTTGACGCCACCGTCGTCCTGGCGCACGACGATCACGGACTCGCGCCCGATCTCCGTGCAGATGTAGTCGCCGGGTTCTTCCAGGTCCTGCGCGAAGCCTGCGAGCAACCACACCTTCGTCCACAAGCGCTCCCACTCGAGACGCATGTAGTCCTCGGACGTGTAGCGCGACTTCGGAATCAGATCGTAGCCGAGGTCGTCGGGCGGCGGCGTGTGCTCGACGGGCGTGCCACCGGGCACGGCCTCCGAGACGCGCGCGACCGGTTTGTACTCGCGCCTGGCCACTGGCTTAGAAGTGGACGCCCTTCGTGAAGCCGCCGTCGACCACGAGGTTCGAGCCATTGCACCAGGACGCGGCGGGGCTCGAGAGGAACACCACGGCCTTGGCCACTTCCTGCGGCTTGCCGAGGCGCCCCGTGGGGTGATCGCGCAACGTCTTCTCGTAGAACTTCGGAATCGTGTCGCGAATCATGTCCCAGCTGCCGCCCGGGAATTCGATGGGACCCGGCGAGACGATGTTGCAGCGGATGCCGTCGGCGCCGTGGAACTGACCGAGTTGCTTCGAATAGGTGTAGAGCGAGGCCTTCAGGGCGTTGTAGGCCTGCGGGCCCGCGAAGGTTTCCAGCGACGCTGTCGTACCGATCATCGTGATCGCGCCGCCACCGTTTTCCTTCATGTGCGGAATGACGGCCTCGACACCACGTACCGTACCCAGCACGTCGGCCTCGAAGTTCTTCCACCAGTTCTTCTCGGAGTCCATGCCGCCGCCGGCACTAACGTTCGGGATGAAGATGTCGACGCCGTCCATCTGCTCGACCATCTTGTCGATCCAGGCGGCGTACTCCTCTTGGTCGCGGATGTCGCAGACATCGCCGAAGACCTGCGCCTTGCGCGTCGAGGCTTTCTCGATGCAGGCCTCGACGGCTTCGATCGAGCGCGAGCAGGTGGCCACGTTGCAGCCTTCGGCGATCAGCAGCTCAAGAATCTGCCGGCCAATGCCCTTGGTGGCCCCTGTGATGATGGCGCGCTTGTCGCGCAGTCCGAGGTCCATGCGGCCTCCTTACTGAACAGTCAGTGCGTTGTCGATCACGAGCTCGGCACCATTCACGAAGCGCGACTCGTCGGAGATGAGGTAAACAATCATGTGCGCCACGTCGCTGGGTGCGCCGATGCCGACGGGATCGTTGGGGTCGGGCTCGATACCGAGCGCCTCGTTGGCCGTCTTGATCATGGGTGTGTCGATCGCGCCCGCGTGAACCGAGTTTACGCGGATGTCGTCGCCCGACATCTGGCAGGTGACCGCCAGCGACTTGGTCATGGCGCGCACAGCGCCTTTGGCTGCCGAGTAGGCGAAGAACACGGGGTAGCCTAAGTGCGAGGCGACGGACGACATGTTGACGATGGACCCGCCGCCCGACTCACGCATAAGTGGCAGCGCCGCCTTGCAGCCCAGAAACACGCCCTCGTTCATGACGGCATTCACAAAGCGGAACTGCTCGAGCGTCGTCTGCTCGGGCATCGCGATGAGCACGACACCCGCATTATTGACGAGCCCGTCAAGACGCCCATAGCGCTCTCGCGTGGCCTCGACGACCCGATCCCAGGCTGCCTCGTCACGCACGTCGTGGTTGAGGTAGATCACGTCAGCGCCTGATTCAGTGAGCTCTGTGGCCAGCGCCTCGCCGGCCGTATCGTTGATGTCGGTCAGCACGACCTTGGCGCCCTCAGCGGCCAGATGTTCGGCGTCTGCACGCCCCAGTCCCGAGGCGGCGCCCGTGACGATGACTACTTTTCCTGCGACACGACCCATGCCCGCGCCCCCTGACTTAAACGGTCCCGGTGGTATACCAGTCAGGCCGTCCGGTTTCAATCCGCTTTGACTTTTTTTGCCATTCAGGCCAAGGTTCGTGCCGGGGACCTTTTCCGCGAGAGGCACTCATAATGGCCGCGAAAGCACCGAGAAAACCAAGAAACGGGGGACAGAACCCCGACAGCTGGCAGGCGCAGAAGAGCGCCTCAACCCGAAACCAGATCGTCGAAGCCGCCATCAAGGCCTTCGTCAGGCTAGGCTACGCCAACACAACGACCACGCATATCGCCGAGCAGGCGGGCCTGTCGCGTGGCGCCATGTTGCACCACTTCCCTTCCAAGATGGACATCGTCAAGGCGGCCATCGAGTACCTGCACGAGAAGCGCTTAACAGCCTTCCGCCGCTCGGTTGTGGAGATCCCGCCGGACGCGGACCGCGTCAAAATGGCTACCGAGGCCTATCTCGCACACGTGCAGCACCCGATGTTCGTTGCCTTCTTCGAGCTGTCCGTTGCGGCACGCACCGATGAAGACTTGCGCGCGATCCTTCGCCCCGTGCAGGACGAGTTCAACGTGCATTGGTACAAGATGGCGCAGGAGCTGTTCCCCGAGTGGGATGGCAAGACGGAAGCCTTCGATCTCGCGCTCGACCTGGCCGAGTCGATCATGGAAGGCATCGCCGTGAGTCAGCTCACCCACCACGAGCCGCGGAACGTGGAGCGACTGCTTGAATACCTCGAGCAATGCCTGCGCGAGCTGCTCAATGGCTGAGCGCGGCCTCCTCGCTTAGGGATTCGCGATGCGCGGGGTCGGCGACGGCAATGAGCCGGCGGGCGCGCTCCGCGGCATCGACGCCGGCGATCTCCGCAACACCAAACTGCGTGACCACGTGGGTGACATACTCGCCCGTGACCGTCGGCGCGTCCGCGTTACGCACGCGCGGCACGATGCGCGAGATACCGCGCTTTTCGTTGGCCGCGGGCAGCGCAATGATGCTCTTACCACCCGGCGAATTGGCCGCGCCCGCGGCGTAGTCGGGCAAGCCGCCAGGACCACTGATTGCGCGCGCGCCCAGCAATTCCGCATTGACGCTGCCGTCGAGCCCCACCTCAACGGCGCTGTTGATGGCTGTAAACTTTGGCAGGACGCGCATGCGTTCGCTGTTGTGCGAGTCCTCGCAGCCGACCACACGGAAGCGCTCGCGCCCATCGAGCCAGTTGTAGAGTGCATGCGTGCCGAGCGCCATGCCGCAGACGTGCTCGACCTCGGCGTCGAGCGCGCCGGCGTCGGCCAATGCCATCACAGCATCGCTGATCATGCCGCTGAACACGCGCAGGTTTCGGCGTTGCGTCAATGCCGTGAACACGGCGGTGGGCACCACACCCAAGCCCGACTGCAAGGTGGCGCCATCGTCGACGAGCGTCGCGACGTTCGCCGCAATCGTGCCCGCGACGTCGTCGATGCGGTCACCACCGCGGTATTCAATCAGAGGGCCCGGCGCGACAACCACCGTGTCGGGCGCATCGATCGTGATGCCCCGCTCAGGCAACGGCATCGCGGGATCATCGAAAACACAGACCGTGTCGGCACGCGCACAGGCGGCCGAAATCAGCTCGCCCGTGATGCCCGTTGCGACGCGACCATCGGGGAGACGGCGGCCGCGCACGAAGGCCACATCGAGGGACCCAAGCGCCGCAATCCAGCCCGGCAGCTTACCGTAGTGAAGCCGCAGCGCCTCAACGTGGCCGCGCGCAATGCCATCGGCGAGCGCAGGCTGCGCCATGAACGTGGTCAGCCGCGCGCCGCTGTCGGCGAGGGGTTCGGTGTTGATACCGGGAATGAAACTCGTGATGAGATGTACGCCTTCGAGCGCGCCCTTTTCGGCGAGCTTTGCCACGAACTCGCGCGGTTCCGTCGCGGTGCCGTGGATGAACGCCGTGACACCGGGACGCAACAAGGCTGCGGCATCCTCCAACGACTCCAGCACGACTGTCATGACTTACCCCGCCCCAACACTGCGGAGAATCTAACGTGAGCACTTTCATATTGCACCACTTTGACGCCTCGCCGTTCGCCGAGAAGATCCGACTCGTGTTCGGCATCAAGGCGGCGCCGTGGCAGTCGGTACAGATCCCCATGATCATGCCGAAGCCGAATCTCACAGCACTCACGGGCGGCTACAGGAAGACGCCCGTGCTGCAGATTGGCGCCGAGATTTACTGCGACACGCTCTGCATCGCGCAGGAGATCGAGGCGCGCCAACCCGTACCCTCGCTGTTCCCGACGGGGCGCCGCGGCCTGGCGCTCGCCTTATCACGTTGGAGCGACAAGGCGTTCTTCGAACCGGGCGCCGCCTTGTCGATGGGCGAAAATCCGCAGGTGCCCGGCGAGGTCATCGAGGATCGGAAGCAGTTCTTCAACTTCATGGACTTCTCGAAGCTCGCCGAGTCGCTGCCGCAGGCGCGCTGGCAGCTGCAGGCGCAGATCGAGTTGCTCGAAGACGCGCTCGCGGGTGACGACCCTTACCTCGATGGCGAGCGCCCGGGCTACACCGACATCCTCGGATATTTCCCCGTCTGGATGACCAACGCCAACGTGCCCAGTGCACCGCGCCTGTTTGAGCCTTACGCGCGCGTGCGCGAGTGGGCCGCTCGCATGTCCGAAGTCGGTCACGGCGACCGCAGCGACATCGACGCGGCCGAAGCGCTGGCCGTCGCGCGCGAGTGCGACCCCAGCGACGAGGGCAAGGTGGACGCCGACAATGAGCTGGGTCTGACGCAGGGCGAGTCGGTCATTGTCTGCGCCGACGACTACGGGCAGGACGCCATCGCAGGCACGTTGCTCCATCTCGACACCCAACGCATCTCGATTCGTCGCGAGGAAGGCGGCATCGGCCCGCTCAACGTGCACTTCCCGGCAATTGGCTTTCGGGTGGCCGCCGCGTGAGCAGCCGTCGCTTTCTTGCGGACCTTGAGGTCGGCCATGTGGAAACCTCCACAGAGCTGACCGTTGACCGCGACGCCATGATCGCCTTCGCGCGCGAATTCGACCCGCAGTACTTCCACGCCGACGAAGCCGCAGCGCAGCATTCGCAGTTTGGGGATGTCATTGCCTCGGGGCAGTACACAATGGTGCTCTGGCGCCAGCTCGACCACCGCATCGCACACGATATCGCCTGGATCTGTGGCGTGGCCTGGGATGATGTGCGCTGGCCCGTTCCCGTACGCGCGGGCGACACGCTGCGCGCGCGTGCCTGGTGCGTGAACAAGCGGCGATCGACGCGTGATCCCAAACGCGGTGTGGTGCAGTACCAGTATCAGCTCATCAACCAGGACGACGCGGTGGTGTTTTCGGCGCTCTCGACCAACCTTGTGGAGGCCCGCGGCGACGGAGACGCCAATGCCGACTGAGCACGGCTACTCAGGCACCCCGCTGCACAAGAAGCTTGGGCTCAAACCGGGCACGCGCTGCCTGACGATCAACGCGCCCCCGCACTTCGCCGAGCTCGTAGCCGGTGCAGAAGACGTAGCGTTTTCAAACCGCTTTCGCAGCGCCGACATCGTTCACTTGTTTTGCGCTCGGCGCTCCGAACTCATACGTCGCATCGAGGGCGCCCTGGGCCGCGTCGCGGAGGGCGGCATGCTCTGGGTGTCGTGGCCCAAGAAGACCTCGCCCCTGCACATTGACCTCACCGAAGGTGACCTGCGCACGGAAATCCTGCCGCGCGGTTGGGTCGACGTAAAAGTTTGCGCCGTGGACGGCGACTGGTCTGGGCTTAAGTTCCTGAGGCGCAAGAAGCCCGGATCTCGTTGATCCACCTCTTCGCTCTCGGATTGCCCCCGTTCTCGATCCTCACCATGGTATCCGCTGAATAGGCGCAGACCGTCGCGACGGGATCAGCTCCGTTTGCCACCAACAGAGCCCAGGTCTGCTCCGACGTATACACAGAGCGGTGGAATGCGCTGGCCTCAAGTGCCGCATCCAGGTCCGCCGGTGACCGATTGGGGCTATCCAATGCCAAGAGATACCGCACGTGCGTAGTCTGACAGTACAGGGCTGCCCCGAAGAGCAGCTCTCCTGGGTCGGCAGACACGCCCCCTCTTGCGTCCAGCGCTTCGGCTAGAGGACGAATCAACTCGCAGCGCCCCTCTACGGCCGTTAGGAGCGCCTGCTCCAGCCACTCGGTATCGCTCGATTCGATGAGATAATGAACACTCAGAATCGCATTCCCGCGAACTGCGGCGCGGAGTCCATCTCTCAAGGCGACGTTATCGAGCGTGGGACGAACACCCCCCCTTCCCGCCAAAGAGGCATGCTCGAACACCGCCATCAAGCGGACCATATCGTGGGACGCGGCCGAAGCGTAAAGCGTCCAAGTCAGGCTGGACGACGGCGAGGCCCATTCTTGCAGCTCGGCACCAGTTAGCCCGTAGAGATTCGCGATCTGTATCGCGTCCGATTCCCGCTGCGCGCTAATCAGAGCGCCCACGGCTTCAGACGGCAGTCTGATACCGGATTCGATGCATTGGGTAATGTCCTTAACGTCGGGCATCACAGGCAGAAACGAGACACTTACGTGCCATCTGCACTTGGCGTCCGCCTGACCGGAAACGTCGGAACTCGCTTTCCCCTGTGCCGAGAGCAAGAGAGTCAGAAGCATCAACGGCGCCAACACGCGGGCTCTCATCACTGCACCCACCGCTAGTTCTTAAACACTAGACCAGCGCGCCATGCGGAGTGCTTCGCCTAACGCTACTCAGGAACGTAGGGCGTCCAGTCGCAGTCTTCGCAATTTGGATCCACGCCATTACGCTTGAGCATTTCGAGGATGAAATCCGTCCAGGTCTCCGTCGGCGTCCACACAGCATTCATGTCGGCCTTTGCCTCGGCCAGCGGTACGCCCTGATAGAGCACCCGGTAGAGCATTGCGAAGGCCGAGGCGCGGTAGTTGGCCTGGCAGTGCACGAGCGTCGGGCGCTCTGGCGCCTGCTGCATGATGGCGGCGAACAGGCCAAAGTGGTTCGCGTCGGGCGCATCCCAGCGTACGGGGATGTGCACAAAGTCCATGCCCAGTGCGTCAACCACGCGGTCTTCGTTTTCCAGCGACTGCTCCTGGTCGGAATAGGCTAGAAAGATCACACGCTCGAGACCCGCGTCGCGGAGGCGCTCGAGCGCGGGTGCCGTCACACCGCCACCACTCGAAAAGGCCGCGTCGTAGGCCACGTAGTTGATGACGTCTTCGTCGGCCTGAGCCGACGCGGCCAACACCAGTGCGGCCATCAGGCCGGCGCACCATCCGCTTCGCATGATCTTCGTCCTCACAAGCAGTCCTGCTGGAGCCATTCTATAACTTCACGCTGCATCGACAGGCGGTCTGCGGCGAAGGAATGATCACCCGGGATCTCGCGCGTTGTGAGCACGGGGCCCTCATCCTGCCAGCTGGCCGCGATACTGCGTTGCATATCGACCGGTACCACAGTGTCACCCGTGCCCGTGATGAGCAGGACCGGCCGACCCGTAAGCTGTGGCCCGAGATTGCGCAGGTCGAAGGCGTCGGCATTTGCCTCGAGCTCGGCCACGGCCGTCGCGCCATCCCAGCCCGCGAGCATGAACAGGTTGTCCGTGTAGGCAGCAAAGCCCGCTTTGGCCGCATCGCCGCGGGCAGCATATGTTCCGATGTTCGCGGCCGCAATGCCGACGACGCAGGCGACATCGGCGTCCGCCGCCGCAGTCTGCAACGCGGCGAAGCCGCCCATGGAGTGGCCGATCACGATGAGTTGGTCCGCATCAACCGGGTACTGGCCCGCGTTGGCGCGAAGGTACGTAAGCGCGGCCTGACCGTCGGCGAACGTATTCGCAAGCCGGAATTCACCCTCAGCGCCCCAGGCACCGCGGTAGTGGATGAACAGCACATTCAATCCGGCGCGGCGCAGCGACTGGGCAAGATCAAGGTTTTTCTCGTTGCCCGGGTAGCCGTGCAGCAGCAGCACGGTCGGATGCGCGCCTTCACCTGCCGCCAGCATCAGGTAGCCCGGCAGGCGCACACCGGCGCTTGGCACCGTGACCTCAAGATTGCGAGCAGCCGGTCCGCTGAGTTCGGGCGTTTGGGTCACAGGATCGAATGGGGTGTCCTTCGCCGACGTGCATCCGACAGCGATGGAAAGAACAACGACAAGCAGCAAGATTCGGTGCACGTGGCAACTCCAGTTCAACGGAGACTCCGAGTATGCACGGCGCGCGGGTAAAAAAAAGCCGCCACCCGTGAAGGTGGCGGCGGCCTGCTACGGCGGGGGGATGCGGCGCTCAGGCGGCCGCGGCAGATGCTTCGTCTTCCTCAACTGCGGGGGCATGCATGACGAGGTATTCGAACGCGGTGAGCGCGGCTTTGCTGCCTTCACCCAGCGCGACGACGATCTGCTTGTAAGGAGTGGTCGTGACGTCGCCACAGGCAAGAATGCCCGCTGCGCTCGTCTCGGCCTTGTCGTTGATGATGATCTCGCCGTACTTGTTCATATTGACGAGACCCTTGGCGAACTCGGAGTTGGGCACGAGACCGATCTGCACGAACACAGCCTTGAGGTCGAGCTCGTGCGTCTCACCACTCTCGCGGTCCTTGTAGACGAGGCTCGAGACCTTGCCGTCGGTCGCCTTGATTTCCTGCGACGCAGCGTTGGTGATGATCGTGATGTTGTCACGCTCGAGCGCCTTGTCGACGAGCACCTTGTCGGCTTTGAGTTCGGGCATGAACTCGAGCACGGTCACATGGCCGACGATGCCCGAAAGGTCGAGCGCGGCCTCGATACCCGAGTTGCCGCCACCGATGACCGACACGTCCTTGCCTTTGAAGAACGGACCGTCGCAGTGCGGGCAGTAAGCGACACCGTTGCCGATGTACTCCTTCTCGCCCGGGATGCCGAGCTCGCGCCAGTTGGCGCCCGTGGCGATGATCACGGAGCGGGCACGAATCTTCTCGCCCGAAGACAGCGTGATCGACTTGACGTCGCCCTGCTCGATGTCGTCAACACGCAGGTGCTCGCGCAGCGTGACCTCGTATTCGGTCAGATGCTCACGCAGGCCTTTGACAACCTCGGGGCCCTCGGTTTGCGGGATCGACACGAGGTTCTCGATGCCGAGTGTGTCTTTGACCTGACCGCCGAAGCGTTCGGCGATGATGGTGACAGCAAAGCCCTTGCGCGCGGCGTAAATCGCTGACGACACACCCGCGGGACCGCCGCCGATGACGACGACATCCTGCAGCGGCAGCGAAGGCGCTTCGTCAGCACCGGCTTCGGCCAGGTGCGGGTAGCGCTCGAGCAGCTTCTCGATGAGCGTTGCGGGTTCGATCTTGCCGTTGGCAAAGACCTCACCATTGAGGAAGACAGCCGGCACGCCCTGCACATTGCGCTCGGCAACGAAGTCGTCGTAAACACCACCGTCAACCATTTCGGCCGAGATGTTCGGGTTGAGTGCCGCGAACTGATTCAGCGTCTGCACGACGTCGGGGCAGTTGTGGCAGCTCAGGCTGATGGCCGTTTCGAAGTGCAGCGGCTCGCCAACGCGTTCGACGATCGACTTCAGTGCGTCATCGAGTCGCACAGGGACGCCACCGGCGTGCAGCACGCCCAGCACGAACGAATTGAATTCATGGCCGCCCGGTACGCCCGAGAAGGTGATCCCTGTGGGCGCGTCGTCGGCCTCGAGCGTGAAGCTCGCGCCACCGCGTAAGCCCGCGTCGCGTTCGGCAACGTTGAGGCGCGGTGAAATGTCCGCGAACTGCATGAGGAACTCCATGAGCTCTTCACGCTTCTCGTTCTCGCCGGTCTGCACGACGAACGTGACGTTTCGCGTCAGTTTTTCGGTGTAGGCCTTAACGGAGGCAAGCAGTTCTGCGGTCAACATAAGTGTGTGTCCTTGAGAGACGACGCGGGGCGGTCAAGCCGCCCCGCATCGCTATTCTTTCTGCGGGGAAACCGATCAGATTTTGCCGACCAGGTCGAACGACGGGGTCAGGGTGTCTTCGCCCTTCTCCCAGGCCGCCGGGCAAACTTCGCCGTCATTTTCACGAACGTACTGGGCGGCCTTGACCTTGCGGACCATGTCCTTGGCCGAGCGACCGACACCCAGCGTGTGCACTTCGTACACCTGGATGATGCCGTCGGGGTCGACGAGGAACGTGCCGCGCAGCGCCTGGCCCGCTTCTTCGATCATGACGTCGAAACCGCGCGAGATGGCGCCCGTCGTGTCACCCAGCATCGGGTAGTTGACCGTTGAAATTGCATCGCTGGTCTCGTGCCACGCCTTGTGCACGAAGTGCGAGTCCGTCGAGACCGCATAGACTTCGACGCCCAGCTCCTGCAGCTCGGGGTAGGCCTTGGCCATGTCTTCGAGTTCGGTCGGGCACACAAACGTGAAGTCAGCGGGGTAGAACAGGAAGATGCCCCACTTACCCTTGACGTCTTCCGACGTGATCGTCTTGAAGCCGCCGTCGTGGAACGCTTCGGTGGAGAATTCGGGAATCGGCTGTCCGATGAGTGCCATGTGCCTTGTACCTCTGATGTCTCGGTTGAGAATAGGGAAAAACTTAGAATGTGGATTGTCGCCGACCGTGCGGCCAGCGGGAAGTAAATAGTGTCTATCAGGACGATAGACAAGCCCTATAGGTAATAACTATTTACTTATTAATAACTTAAATATCTGCGTGGCGGTGCCCCAGGCAGATCCGCTGATGCTGGCCTGCGACACGCGACAAGCGATGCTTGTCGATGTTGCATTGTACTACGTCCAAATTCCCGCACCGCCGCCGGGACTGCTCGAATTCGATTCGCAATGCTGATAGCGTCGACCGACATGACGAATGGACGCGGCATCACCCCGGAGTGGCCTACCCGTGCGCCACTGCGCTCCGTCTGGCGCCAGCCCCTGGCGACGCTCGCGCGTCTCTCACACGACAACCCCGGCTACGGCGTCTTCGTACTGCCGGTGCTCGCGGGCTTTGCGACTTTCCCGATCGCCGGGTGGTCATTTGGTGAGGATGCTGTGGAAAAGCCCATGGGGTACCTGGCGCTGTCGCTGCTGTCGTTCTCGCCCATCCTCGAGCTGCTGCAGCTGTTGGCCGCTGCGTTCCTGGTCTCGCGTCTCGCCATCGCATTCGGCGGGCGACCGGACTCGCGTCGCCTGCTCAGTGCGATGGCCTGGTCCAATGCGCCCATCCTGCTGTTGGTGCCATTCGGCATCGCGACCGCAATGGTTGGCGAAGCATCCTTGATGCCCATTGAGCTCGACGGGCTGCCGGTCACCACGATCATCGTGCTGGTGCTGCCGGCACTGCTGTTGCTCGCCATCCAGGTGGGGCTGATCGCCTGGTCCAAGGTCCTGCTGGGCAACGGCTGTGCGCAGGCGCTGGGTCTGTCGCGGGGTCGCGCCCTCGCGTGCCTGCTCTCGGCATGGGTCTTGTCAGCAACGTTGATAGCGGTCGTTGTTTTCGCGGCGCTGGATCTCGAGGCTGTCGGTCACGTTCTGTTCGCAGGCATGCTGGAGGCGTTTCTCGGTTTTGAGTAGTCCGATTGTTCTACTGCGCAATGCCCTTTGGAGCGGCACGTCACCCCTGGCGCGACAGCTCTTCGACGTGTGCGCGACTGTCGTGGTCGTCGTCGTTACACTCGCCATGGGCTGGCGGACCCTGGACGTGTCCATCGCCCGTACCCAGATTGCCGAAGCGACCTCAACCACACGTGGCGCGACCCTGGACGCTACGGTGATATACGCCGAAACCGGTCGCTGGCCTGAGCCTGACGCGTTGGACGACGGGCAATCCGGCGCGGCCGGGCGCTACGTGTCACACATCGCGTTTCTCGAAGAGGGCCGCATTGAGTTTGGATTTGTCTCGAAAGCGCACCCACTCGTTCGAGATAGACAAGGAACGCTGGCACCCCTCATTGCAGGCGACCATGCAACGCTACGCTGGCAACTCGAGCCCAATCCAGGCGCTAGCGAAAACATCATTGACCCGAGGCTCGCGCCCTACGCGTGGCGCCTCTACCACAAGGAACCCTGACCGCAATGTTCGAATCTCAAACTGTCGACCATTTGCACCTGCTCGCGCGCCAGTTCGACGGGCTGGCAGCGCAGGATGTCGACCCTGATACAGCCTTGCAGCGAATCGCCGACGCCGTCCCCAACCGTTACGCCCAGGACGCAACGCGGTTGCGCGCACTGATCACAGCCGAAGGCGACATCGACCTCTACACGGTGGGGGCGTCGCCTTACGGGCGCCTAGCCGGTCTCGTAAAGACATCCGGGCTCGATGCCCACGGGCGCATTCAGCTGCTTCGCGACTTCTCTCACTATGTCACGCAAACCAGGCTCGTCATCGGCACTTACTGGGCCGGTTTCAGTGGTTTCATCCTCTACACGCTCGCTCTGGTCGGGATTGCCCTCCTCATCACGGGCATGTTCAGTGCCTTCGTCATCCCCGCTTTTCGTGGGCTGTTCACGATGACGGGTGGGCGCTTGCCGGTCTTCAGCGCCGCGCTGCTTGGTGGCGAGCAAATCCTGCCCGCGCTGCTGCTCGTTTTGGCACTGATAGTCGCCGGCCTGATCGTGTTTTCGGGCATCACGGTTCGAAACCGGCTGCAGCGGATGGCACCGCTACCCGCGTGGGTCACCCTGCTCCCGGGACTGGGAACGCTGCGCCAGAGCTGGCAACGCGATCTCTATCTGAACACGCTCCGTCTGCTACGCCGGGCGGGGCTGGGAGACGCGGAGGCGCAGGCCATCGCGGCCGAACAGTCGGGCTTCGACGTCGCGCTCGCGAGTCGTGACAGGGCGATGGAGGCGCTGGCTATCGCGGAGCCCCTCGGGCTGCTGGACTCAGAACTCGATAGCCAGTGCAGCGATCACGTGGCGCGTCTCACCGACGACCTGCTCGCAGCCCGCGACCGCATTGCCTTCGCTACCAAAGTCATTCTTTACGCCGTCATCGCTCTACTCGTCATCGCGATGTACCAGCCCCTCTTCCAGATGGGCGCGATCATTTGAGGACCCCGAAGATGAAAAGAAACGGATTCACACTTATCGAGCTCATGATCGTCGTCGCCATCATCGGCATCCTCGCGTCGATCGCGATCCCCGCCTACCAGGACTACACGATCCGCGCGCAGGTGATCGAGGCGATGTCGCTGACAAGCACAATGAAGGGCTCTATCGACGAGTACTACCGCGATCGCGGCGAATTTCCGGCCGACAATGAGACCGCCGGCACACCGCTACCTGAGCAAATGATCGGCAACTACGTGAATCAGATCACGGTCGAGGGTGGCGCCATGCACGTGCGCTTCGGCAACCACGCCAACGCGCGGGTCGCCGACGAGATTCTCTCCATCCGACCGCTGATCGTCCCGGGCAGTCCACTGACGCCGCTGTCCTGGAACTGCGGCTACCGCGACGCGCCGACGGGTATGGAGCCGGTCGGCGAGAACCGCTCTACGATTGAAAAGAAGTACGTGCCATCAGCGTGTCGGTGACGCACCGTCATTGCGACCAACCACCGTCATTGCGACCAACCAGCGTCATTGCGAGGCCACGAAGTGGCCGCGGCAATCTCCCAACGTCATCGTGACTTTTTGGAGATTGCCACGCCCGCTGCGCGGGCTCGCAATGACGGAGTGCGCCCGCTGCGCGGGCTCGCAATGATGCGTGCGCCTACTCCGGCGCGATCACATACCGCTTCATGAGCTTGTAGATCCGCCGGTACTCGTCGAGCCACGAGTCCGCGTGGACGAAACCGTGTGGGTCGAGCGGGTACATCGCGATTTCCCAGTCTTCCTTCTGCAGCTCGAGCAGGCGCTGCACGAGCAACACGGAGTCCTGGAAGAACACGTTGTCGTCCTGCATGCCGGCTGCGATAAGCATCGGGCTTTCGAGTCCCTCGACGAAGTAGATCGGTGAGCTCTTCTCGTAGGCCACGGGATCGATGAGCGGCGTGTTGAGGATGTTCGACGTGTAGCCGTGGTTGTAGTGCGCCCAGTCGATGACGGGGCGCAGCCCGGCACCCGCGGCGAACAAATCGGGGTCGCGGAACAGCGCCATGAAGGTCATGAAGCCGCCGTACGATCCGCCGTACACGCCCACACGCCTGGGATCGACGTTGTAGTTCTCAGCGAGCCAGGTAACACCGTCCTGGAAGTCCTCGAGCTCGGGGTGACCCATCTGGCGGTAGATCGCTGTACGCCAGTCGCGCCCGTAGCCCTTCGACGCGCGGTAGTCCATGTCGATGACAATGACTCCCTCTCGCGCGAGCAGCGTGTGGAACATGAACTCGCGGAAATAGTAAGGCCAGCCCGCGTGCGCGTTCTGTGTGTAGCCCGCGCCGTGCACGAACATGACGGCGGGGTAGGTCTGCGACGCATCGTAGTCGGGCGGCAGGTAGAGCTTCGTGTAGATCGGACGATCAACGTGCGACGAGGGCACCTCAACGATCTCCGGGATCACCCATTCGATGGCCTTGTAGGCATCGGTGACCGTATCCGTAAGCCGTGTCGAGCTGCCATCGGCAACGAGCACATGGAACAGGTCTTCGTGGCGGTCGAACTCGCTGTGAATAACCAGCAGCGAACGGCCATCGGGCGACAGGCGAAAATGATTCACGCCGCCCAGGTCCGTCAGGGTCTCGATGTCGCCGCCGTTGACGGGCACGCGATGGATCTCCCAGGTACTCGGGTGCCGGGCATTGGCGCGGAAGTAAAGGTAGGCCTCGTCGGGGCTCAGCACAGGCTCTTCGACGACAAACTCGCCGCGCGTCAGCGTGCGCACTCGACGGTTGCCAACCTTCTTCGTGTAGAGCTGTGAGTAGCCCGAGACCTCGGACTGGAACCAGATCGTCTTGCTGTCGCCCAGCCAGCCGAAGTTGTTGTGCGTGTAGTTGATCCAGGCCGTGTCGCTCAGACGGTCGAGCACCTCCAGCTCGGGCGCATCGGTGCCCGTCGTCACGATCCAGCGGTCCTTGTTGTCACGCGAATGCAGCTGCAGCGCGACCTGGCTGCCGTCGGGTGACCACTGCGCATCCTCAACCGCGATGGCGCGAACGTCGGGCGCCTTGAGTTGCTTCTCCACCTTCGCGCTGTCGGCGCCGCGTTCGACGTGCCAGGCCAGCGCCGTTTCGCGCAGCTCGGCCATCGGGTCCTCATCAGCCCCCTCAAGCTCAGCAAAGCCAAGCTTCGTGACCTCGCGGTCGACAAGGCTGACGAGCCACACCGTGTGCGGCGGTGGCACATTGCGGCCCACGCGGGGTCGCAGCTCGCGCGTCTCCGTGTAGCCACTCTCGGTGACGTAGTTGGGCATCACGCCACGCTTGCCGCGCTTGAAGCCTTTGGGCTGCGTCACGATGAGCAGGTGACGCGCGTCGGGCGACAGCGCCATGCCCGCCTCTTCAATCTTCTTACCCAGGTAAATGGGCAGTGGCGCACCAGCCGCGCTTTCGGTCTGGCGTGCTTCGCGGTAGTCGGCGAGCGCGTCTCTCTGCCGCTCGACCTCAACCACGGTTTCATAGATACGGCGCTGGCTCTCGCGCAGCGTATCGAAACCTTCGTCGGCGTCGGGGTCTTCGGCAAAACGCAGATCGGCGAGTTGCGCGACGGCGCCCGAATCGAGGTCGTGCATGACGTAGCCCGCACCGTTGCGGTAGCTCACGGCGGAGCGACCCAGTACGAATTGCGCGTCACGCTCTCGTGCGGTGGTTCGGGTCAGCTGCTGGACGTCGCCGTCGGGCAGCGCGCGCCAGAACACATCGCCGTTCTCGGTCCAGACCACGGCGCTGCGGTCCGCGTTGTAGGCACGGCTTGCATTCGACGATGCAGGCATCTCGGGCGCCACAAGCTCGGCCCGCGCATCGATGAGCGTCAGCCGATACGGATCGCGAATGCGCTCGCCGGCGCGCTTCTGCAGGTAGTAGACCGCCTGGCTCGAGTCGTCCCACCAGGGGTTCTCGGGCTTATTACCGATCCAGTCGGGGTCAGCCATGATGCGTTCGAGCGTGACGGGTTCCTGGGCGAACGCCGAGGTAACGGCGCATGCAGCCAGTGCGGCAAAAATCCTGCGCATTGCGAGCTCCTGGGTTGGATGGGCGCGCGATAGGTTAGCAGGAAAGCTGCCCCCCTCAGCGGATCCGGACGCGGAAGAAGACCGAGAAGGTGGTCAGGCCGCCCGAGGGCGCGCCCGCCATGGCGCCTGACGGCCGGATACGCAAAAAGCGGACGGCCGGATCGGTGCCGACCGCATCGGCGACCGGCGTGTAATTGAAGTTCACGCCGTCCGTCGAAAACTCGATGTCGTCGGTGCTATTGCCGAGCCCAAGGAAACTCAGCGACAGGCCGCTCGAACTCGCGCCCGGGCCGTCCTCGAAGCGAACCGGCCCGGCACCGGGCGCGATATCCGCTACGACCAGATCCGTACCTGCGGGCAAGGGTTCGGTGATCACGAGCGAGTCGCCATCAACGGGGCCCGCGCCCGAATTCTCAACGCGGATCGCGTACTCGGTCACGGCACCCGGAATATCGAAGGGGCCCGAACCCCCGTTTACGGGGTCCGTCTGCGTCGCGGCGTTCTTGAATACGGTCAGGGTCGGCGTCCCGATGGATTCGATACCGCCCAACGCTGCCAAAGGCTCGGGCTCGACGTAGCGGCGCACGTAGATGTTGCGCAACCGCGCCTGGTCCTGCGCCGTCATAATGGCAACAAAGCCGCGATTCGTGACCGTTGTGTTGTCGGTGCCCCGCGCCTGCAGGTTGCCCGCATTCGGGAACGCATCGGCGGCCCAGAACGCGCTCGAGTCCTCGTCCCAGAAACGAAGCGCGGTCGGGTTGGCGCCGAAGGCCGCCAGCGCCTGGCGCCGCCACTGGTTGGGCACGATGTCGCCGGGGTTGCCATTCTGCACGGCGATCTGGCCACGCTGCCGCCGCATGATCGCGCCGTCGTGCGTGTAGCCGTTGGCGTTGCCGCAGCCCGATTGGGGAAACTCGCCACGGTTGGTCGAGAAATAGTGGTTGGAGCTCTCGCTGCCACCGCTGCCCGACTGGATGATGCCGCGCACCATGACGCCCGTGGTCATGTTGATGGGGAAGCAGTCGATGTGCCAGAACTCGGCCTCGATGAATACATCGCGCTCGTCGACGGCGCGCCGGTAGCCGCTCGTGAAGTTATCGCCGTTGCGATAGGTGTAGTAGCCCGCCGCATTCCAGGCCAGCGTGTTGTCCCAACCGCTGCCGTGCCAGGGGTCGATGCGGCCGCGGATATAGCTCGCGGCGCGGTTCACGCTGGCATCGTCGTACCAGAGGTACACGTTGGTCGTACTTAGCGCTGCGGGCGCGCCTGCTGACGCATTGTCGTAGTAGAGGTAGAAGTCGTCGTTGGTGACGGAATTAGGCAAACCGATGGGCGCTGCGAAACGGATGTCGGTCTGCGCCGTGTTGCAGCCAATGACATGGCGCGGCAGGTCCTGCCAGCCCGTGCCGTTGAAGTAGACGATACGCAGGTCGTCACAATCGTTTTGCAGCTCGCCAGCCGCGATGAGCGACTGGGTGTCCAGCGGCGAGACTCGCAGCGTGTAGCCCGCATAACCCTTGTCAGGCGCGACGGGGCCCGTGCTGACGGCGACATTGCGACGCAGGCCCCAGTCGTTGTCCCACCACTCCGAGGTCGCGGCCTGGGCGGCCCCCGCAGCGAGTGCCAACGCGGCCCCGGCAGCCAGATGTCGATAGCTCGTCGTTTCCCCATGCATCGGGGCATTCTAACGGCAACAGGCCGCCGAAAGGTCCGACGACGCTGCGTCGGACCCCGGCTTGACCAGGCTTACTGGCTCAGCATCGTGAGCCAATCGTCGTCAGAGCCCTCGGCAACGTCGGCAAACAGCGGCGTCGAGAGGTAGCGCTCCGCAGTGTCAGGCAGCATGGCAAGCAACACCGAACCCTCCGGTGCGTCCTTGGCCGCCTTGAGTGCCGCAGCAAAGGTGCCGCCGCCCGAGATGCCTGTGAAAATGCCCTCCTTGTGCGCCAGTGCCTGTGCCGTGGCAATCGACTCGTCGTCGGTTACGGGAATGAGCGCATCGAAGATCTCGCGGTTGAGCACGCCGGGCACAAAGTCCGGCGTCCAGCCCTGGATCTTGTGCGGCTGCCATTCCTTGCCGGCCAGAAGCTGTGCCGCCTCGGGCTCCGTCGCCACGATCTGGATATCGGGTCGCGCGGCCTTGATGACCTCGCCTGCACCCGTCATGGTGCCGCCCGTGCCCCATCCGGTAACCCAGTAATCGAGTCGCTTGTCGGCGAAGTCCGAGAGGATCTCCGGGCCTGTCGTCGCGCGGTGAAACGCCGGGTTGGCCGGGTTCTCGAACTGGCTGGCCCAGAACCAGCCATGCGCTTCGGCGAGCTCCTGCGCCTTCTTGACCATACCCGTGCCACGCTCGGCGGCGGGCGTCAGGATGACCTTGGCACCCAGGCCCCGCATCACCTTGCGGCGCTCGATCGAGAACGACTCGGCCATGACGGCCACGAACGGGTAGCCACGCGCCGCACAGACCATGGCCAGCGCCACGCCCGTATTGCCCGATGTGGCCTCAACGACCGTCTGACCGGGCTTGAGAACCCCGCGCCTCTCGGCATCGAGAATGATGGCGTAAGCCAGCCGGTCCTTGACCGACGACATCGGGTTAAAGGCCTCGACCTTCACATACATCGTCACATGCTCGGGCGCGATGCGGTTGATGCGGACGATCGGCGTCTTGCCGATGGTCTCGAGGATGTTGTTGTAGATCACTTCATTGTCTCCAGGGGATATTTCTTATGTGTGCCGCGCTTCGACCACAGAGGTGCGCGGCGGTTGCATGATGGCCATGCGCAGTCCGCGCTCATCGTGGATCGGTGAGTCCGGCAGGGTCTCCAGCGCCGCGTCGAAGCGCGCCGTGACGGCGCCGACGAGTGCGTCGAGGATGTCATCGTCGGCCACCTGTCGCCGCGCGTGGTTTTGTCTCACCTTTGATGCGATAGCTTCTGCATGGGTTGCAAAGTCCTGCAACAACGCCAGCCGCGCCGCGCGCCCGGCCGGTGTTTTCTTGCTGTCCGCGAGCGCCACGCCGCCATTGAGCACCGCGAACGCGACCTCGGGATGCATCTCCTGGACCGGGCACGGCGGCGTCTCCGTGGCCAGGTAATCATCGAGCTCACGAATCTTGCCCGTGATGTTCCAGGTCTGCTTCGAGAGGCGGCGCCCGAGCTCGGCGGCGTTGATATCGCAGGCCTCGAGGTAGTCCTGCGCCGCCAGCGCTGCGCGTGAGGGCACGGGAAACACCGAGGAACCGCGCCGGCCTAAGAGACGCCTAGCGGCCTTGTCGCAGAGGCGCTCCGGGACCGTGGCCGAAGGCAGGCCGATGGGCATGTCTACGAGCACACGCGCTGGGGACTCGAGCCCCAGCATCAGCTCGTGGAAGCCCGCCGCGAGGTGCGTATGCGATGCACCTGACGCATCGAGGCCGACGCCGATCCAGCCGCCCGGGCAGCCGTCGACGCCGTAGAACATCCCGATCAGCCTGCGGCGGCAGCCAGGCGCTGCAGGTTGGCCATGGCCGGGGCCGCGTTCTCGCGCAGGCGCTGAATGACGGCGCGCTTGTCCATGTCGTCTTTGGGAATCTCGGACGCGATCTTGCCGAAGCCGTCGAGTCGGTTGTCGCGCAGCCAGCGCCGCAGCTCGGGCTCCTGCGACCACCGAAACTGATTGGCGCTGTTGATCGCCGTCATGTGCAGCCAGTCAGGCAGCGAATCGGGCAACGGCACAACACTACAGAACTGATTGCGTACGGCGTCGGATCGGTAAGCAAGATCGATATGCGCAATGAATGCGGCGCTGAACACGGGCAGGTAGGCACGCACAGTCTGTGGCGTGATCGAGTCACCCTCGAAGATGGGCTTGATCTTCGTGTTCGGGATGGCGCGCGCCGAGCAATCGATGATGACCGCCTCGGGATCGACGTCGAGCGTGCCGCCGTCGAGCACAATCTTGCCCGGGGCGATTTCCGAGACGCGTCCCATGCGCACGATGCCGTCGATCTGGCGAAGCGCGTCGACCTCGGCCTCGCTGACTGTCGCACCATGGAACATCTCGGGTCGCACGCTACGGTCGATGCGCAGCATCATGCCCGCCGCTTCGAGCCGGTCGAACAGATCTTCAATGGACCCTGCTTCCGCAATCGCCGCCATCTGGTCGGCCTGCGCACCAATCGAGTGCTCGAAAAACTCGATGCCCGGCTGCGTTTTCTTGCGATTCAGCAGCCACGCGTCGCGCGGCATGATCCACTGGATACGCGCGGCATCGACGCCCTGATCCAGCAACCAGATCGCGGTGTCGATGCCGGTCTTGCCGCCGCCAACGATGACGAACTGCTTCGGCGGCTCGGTGATACCGGGTAGCTGGTTGGGCGTCACAAAGCGCACCCCATCGGCAATCGAGAATGACGGTGTGTGCGTCGAGGGCACCGACGTCTTGAGCCAAGTGGCATCGACATGCCGTTTGGCCTTGACGGTGTGCGTTTCGCCCGTGAGCCTGGAGACGAACTGGCCCTCCCCTGTGTAGTCCGACATCGGGAAAAACCGCACCCGCCCGCTCGGCAAAAACTGCTGCTGCATGACGTCGACGAAATAGGCGCGCACCTCGGCGCCCGTCGCAAGTTCGTAGAGCCCCTCGTTCAACCCGACGGCATCGACTTTGCCGCTGCCGAGTTGCCGGGAACTCACGCCATAAAATGCCGAAGGCTGATGCAAACGAACGAATGGGTACGCGTCGTTCCAGTGGCCACCGGGCTGGTGGTGACTGTCGACAATGACAATGTCGGCGTCGCTCTCGCTGAGCAGGACATCGGCGAACGCCATGCCGACGGCGCCCGCGCCGACAATGAGGTAATCCGTCTCTATCGATGCTGTGGCCATGTTGCTCCCCGTCCAAGCTGCGCCTAGGTCAAGCAAACATCTGCATCAACCACGGCCAGTCTGTTTGCCAGCCCGCGGAGAATAACGCAAAGCGCTCGATCAAGCCTCGTGCGACCGCGGGGTCACGCTGCCGTTACGGCATTTACGACAATGCCGCTGGCCGGAAATCGGGGGGAGCTTGTGATTCGACTTAGTCGCCGAAGAACCAGCGTACACCCAGCGTCAGGGTGTCGGCGTCCCCTGCGAACTGCAGCGTTGCGCCGACCGAGAAGCGCGGGTCGACGTAGTAGTCACCGCCCAGCTCGATGAAGGTGTCGCGATCGAATACGTCAACGTGATTCAGGAAGGCGCGCAGCTCGATGTTGTCCGAGGGCTTGGCGCGCGTACCGGCCGAAATGGCGTAGCCGTTCTCGTCTTCATCACCGCCCGTGAAGTCCGCATTGGCGCGAATCAGGCGCGCGTAGCCGACGAAGTCGAAGCGTTCGTCGTAGCGCACGAGGTACCCCGCACCCACCGAGAACGTGGTGATGTCGACATTGAAGTCGAAATCGATCGCCGAGAGATCGGCGACGACGAGCCACTGATCGCTGAGTTCATAGGAGCCCCCAAGCTGGAAGCCGTCGCCGTCGACGCTCTCGAGTTCGGTGTCGACCCAGCGCAGTTCGGCGTAGTTGTAACTGAGGTCTGTGGCGTTGGCCGCAGTGGCCAGGAGCGCCAGTGCGGCGCTCGTTGCTGCTTTGCGAATCATGTCGTGCCCTCGCGGGGAATAGTCAGCGTGAGCGAGAGGGTACGTCCGGGCCGATTAATCAGGCAGCACTGCCGGAGCCGCAAGCGGTACAATTTTACAAAATCATGCTTTTCAGTCGGTTAGGCAGGACAGGACCTGTCGCCTTTTGGCGTCATTCCGACCCCAAACCTGGCCGATGCGCGCAGTACGCAGAGGACGATCACCCATGACCGCAAACACCTACACCCTGATCACCGGCGCGTCTGCCGGTATTGGCAAGGCCATCGCCGAACGCTTTGCGAGCGAGGGCCACAACCTGGTGCTCGTCGCGCGACGCCTGCCCGAACTCACGACGCTGGCCGACAAGCTCTCGCATGACCACGGCATCGACGCCGTACCGTTGGCGCTGGACCTGTCCGACGACGATGCCAGCGAAGACCTCATCGAAGCGCTGGGCGATCGCGACGTCGACATCGTGGTGAATAACGCGGGCGTGCTGTCGAGCGGCAGCTTTCGACGTATGGACCGCGACCGCATCGAATCGATGATCGAACTCAACATCGTCTCGCTGACGGAAATGTGCCGGACCTTCTCCGAGCGGCTTGCCGAGCGCGGCGGCGGTCGCATCGTCAACGTGGCCTCGGTCGCTGCCTTCCAGCCCGTGCCCAACCTGGCCGTCTATGCCGCAACCAAGGCCTACGTGCTGAGCCTGAGTGAGGCGCTGTCGCTGGAACTCGCGCGCAAGGGTGTCACGGTCACGGCCGTGTGCCCGGGCTACACGGACACCGACATGCTGCGGGGGCCCGTGCAGGAGGCTGCCGGCAAGATCAAGATACCGGACTTCACAGTGCTGGAACCTGAAACCGTGGCAAAAGCCGCGTACAAGGCCTGCATGCGTGGCGATGCGATTGAAGTTCCAGGAATCGGTTACTCGATTGTCATGGCGACAACGGGTGTGCTGCCGCGCTGGGTCAAGCGGCGCCTGACGCGGCTGGGCACGGGAACGTAGGCACCGGCCGTCATTGCGAGCCCGCAGCGCCTGCTTCCGTCATTGCGAGCCCGCAGCGCCTACCTCCGTCATTGCGAGCCCGCGCAGCGGGCGCGGCAATCTCCCAACCCTCACGATGCCATCAAGAGATCGCCGCGGCGCTGCGCGCCTCGCGATGACGGGCATGCGGTTGCGAGGCCCTGAGCGATAAAGAGATCCCTTCGCCGGCTTCGCCGGCTCGGCATGACGTGTGGGGGGGGCCCCCGCGGGACGGCCTACCCCCCACACAAAAAAAAAGGGCCCCAGGGGGGGCCCCAGGGAAAGAGAAGGGGGGGGGTGGAGGAGGGTG
>CALBPI010000015.1 GCA_937899415.1 uncultured Gammaproteobacteria bacterium
CTCGCAATGACGGTGGGTTGTTTCGGTGCCTCGCAATGACGGTGGGTTGTTTCGGTGCCTCGCAATGACGGTGGGTTGTTTCGGCGCCTCGCTATGACGGTAGGTCGTTTTGGCGCCTCGCGATGACGGGTGCGCTACGCGCCATCACGTTAACGATGGTGTTGCTAGACTGGTGCCATGACCACATTCACTCCAATTGCCGCCACGATTGGCGGCGCCTTGATCGGTTTGTCTGCTGTGCTGCTCATGTGGCTCAACGGTCGAATTGCCGGCATCAGCGGCATCCTGCAGGGCGCCGCATTCTCGCGCGGTGCGGAGCGCAGCTGGCGGCTGGCTTTCGTCGCGGGGCTGGTTCTCGGTGGCGCGCTCTATGTGCTTGTGACCGACGGTACGTTGCTAACGCGCGAGGGCGTGTCGCCCTGGCTCATCGTGACAGCCGGCTTGCTCGTCGGCGTTGGCACGCGGCTCGGCAGCGGTTGCACCAGTGGTCACGGCGTCTGCGGGATCAGCCGCCTGTCGCCGCGCTCCCTGATGGCGACGCTGTCCTTTATGGCCACGGGCTTTGCGATGACTGCGATGTTGCGTCACGTATTGAGCGTGTCGGTATGAATGCTGCGCGTGCAACGCTTTCCGGTCTGCTCGCGGGCACAGTGTTTGGCCTCGGGCTCGCGATCTCGCAGATGACCAACCCCGAGAAGGTGCTCAACTTCCTCGATCTCATTGGACCCTGGGACCCGAGCCTCATTTTCACGATGGTTGGTGCCGTCGTCGTGACCTTCGTGGGGTACCGGTGGTTGCTCGGCGGGACACCGCGGTTCGCGAGTGCGCAGCAGCTGCCCGGAAATCGCAGCATCGACACGCGCCTCGTTACCGGGGCTTCAGTCTTTGGCATGGGCTGGGGCATGGCCGGTTACTGCCCGGGGCCCGCGGTCACGGGGCTTGCGAGCGGCAGCCTTGAGCCCCTGCTGTTCTTGGGTGCGGTGTACGTTGGCTTTGTGATTGCCGGTGCGCGGCCCGCACCGCGGCCGGAGGCGGCAGCTGAGACTTAAGCCGCACTAGGCCCGAAGCGGAAAGTGGGCAGTGACGTCGTCGCCGTAGAGCCAGTCGAGCCGGGACCGCGCAACCCCCGGTAACAGGCGGCCGCCCAGTTTTAGAATCGCCCGTGTGCCGGCACGGCGCGGTGTCTGCGCCAGGTGGAACAGCTCGGCATTGTGGCGCGCGCCCTCGTAGACGCGCTGCACCCGCTCGCGACGCGCGCTGGCGTAGGCGGCCAGCGCGGCATCGACGGGCAGGTTCTGCGCGAGCATCGCGGCCAGAACCCAGCCGTCCTCGATGGCCATTGCGGCGCCCTGCGCCAGGAACGGCAAAACGGGGTGGCAGGCGTCACCGAGTAGGCCAATGCGGCCCCGGTGCCATTGCGGCAGCGGCGGCCGGTCGTGCAGCGCCCATCGGTAGTGCCGGTCTGCGGCCTCGATGATGGCTGTGATCTCCGGGCGCCAGCCGTCGAAGTCAGCGAGCACGTCTTCCCGTGTTCCGGCCTCGGTCCAGGACTCGCCCTGCCAGTCCTCGCGCTCAACGACGCCGACGAAGTTCGCCACCTGGCCACCGCGCACGCGGTACGTCACCGCGTGACGACCGCTGCCCGTCCAGACGCAGGCCGTGGGCGGTGGCAGGTTCGCGCCCAGCTTTTCGGTGGGAACTGTGGCTCGCCAGGCCAGCTGGCCCGTGAACTGTGCGCCCGCGCTGCCGAAGAGGCCGCGTCGCACGGTCGAGTGAATGCCGTCGGCACCCACCGCGAGGTCGGCCACGTGTGTCCCGTCGGCGAATGAGAGCGTGACCTG
Source organism: uncultured Gammaproteobacteria bacterium (assembly GCA_937899415.1). Classification (GTDB taxonomy): domain Bacteria; phylum Pseudomonadota; class Gammaproteobacteria; order Steroidobacterales; family Woeseiaceae; genus CALBPI01. The sequence goes on from CALBPI010000015.1 coordinate 1,842, forward strand.
CTCACCGTCGTCCTCGATAGCGGTTACCCCGGCGTCGGTCGTGAGGGCTCCAGGCACGCGCGCTTCGAGTGTCTGTTCGAGCACGGCGACGAGGTCGGCGCGGTGCAGGTGCAGGTAGGGTGCCCCCCATCGTCGCTGCTGGGCGCGGATGGAGAATACGTGTCGCCCGCTGACACCGTCGCACATCTCCAGCGCCTCGGGGGCGAAGGCAAACGGTATGAGCGCGTGCTCCAGACCGAGCGCGCGCATCACCCGCATCGCGTTGGGGCTCAACTGGATGCCAGCGCCCGCCTCAATGAGCTGAGGTGCCCGCTCGAAGACGCGGGGTTTGAGCCCCGCGGCATGCAAGGACAACGCGAGCGTAAGCCCGCCGATGCCACCGCCGACGATGGCAACCTCGCGCGGCTCGTTGGATGCATGTGCGCTCATCGGTCTATCGTACTGCAGCGCTTTCGCGTTCCGGTATCCTAGGCGGCCCTTCTATTGCCCAGGAGCTCCTATGCGCGCAGCGACAGTTCCCGCCGGTGGCGGCCTCGACAAGATCACGCTCGTCGAACGCGAACCCGGGGCGCCAGGACCCGGCCAGGTTCAAGTGCGCTGGCGCGCGACCTCGCTCAACTTTCACGACTACCTGGTCGCGGCGGGTCAGATCCCCGTGCAGGACGGTCGCATCCCGATGTCCGATGGCGCTGGTGAGATCACGGCCGTGGGCGAGGGCGTGGCCGACTGGCAGATCGGCGATCACGTGATGTCGACGTTCTTTCCATTCTGGCAGGGCGGTGCGCCAACCTTGCACAAGCTCATGGGGGTTGCCGGTGAGACGGTTGACGGGTTCGCGATCGAAGCCTCGAACGTCGATGCCAATACGCTCACGGGGATTCCAGCCGGCTACAGCTTTGCGGAGGCGGCAACCTTGCCCTGCGCGGCGCTGACCGCGTGGCGCGCGCTTGTTGAGGAGGGGGGGCTTCAGCCGGGCCAGTCCGTGCTCGTCGAAGGCTCTGGCGGCATGTCTGTCTTTGCGTTGCAGATGGCCAAAGCGGCTGGCGCCACGGTTATTGCGACGACGTCATCGGACGACAAAGCCGACCGGTTGCGCGAACTCGGTGCCGACCATGTCGTCAACTACAAGACCGACGAACGCTGGGGCAAGACGGCAGGCAAGCTTGTGCGTAGCGGCGTGGACCTCGTGCTCGACGTCGGTGGCGGCGCCACGATCAAACAGTCGACGGAAGCCGTCGCGATCGGCGGCAGCATCATCCTCATCGGTATCCTCGGCGGGCGCGACGGCACGATCACGTTTCCCAAGTACTTCTTCAAGCAGGCCAGCATGATCGGTATTGCGGTGGGCAGCCACGAGATGCAGCGTCGTATGGTGCGCGGTATCGACGTCGCCGGGTTGAAGCCCGTCATCGACAGGCGCTTCCCGCTCGAGGCGCTGGGTGAGGCGTTTGCCTACCAGATCTCGGGCGCCCACTTCGGCAAGATCGTCGTCGAATACTAGAGGCAGCAGCATGGGTCACAAACACGAATACACGCTCACGACTACCTGGACCGGCAACACGGGCGAGGGCACCAAGGACTACCGGAGCTTCGAGCGGAACTACACGCTGGCGACCGAAGGCAAGCCCGACATTCTGGGCTCAGCCGACCCGAATTATCGCGGCGACAAGACCCGCTGGAACCCCGAGGACCTGCTTGTCGCGTCGCTGTCGGCCTGCCACAAGCTCTGGTTCCTGCATCTGGCTGCCGTCAACAAGATCGTGGTCACCGACTACGTCGACGAACCGCTTGGGACGCTCAACGCCGAGCGTGACGGCAGCGGCGAATTCGTTTCGGTGGTGCTGCGACCACGCATCACGATCACGGACCCGTCGCTGGCGGAGAAAGCCGACACGCTGCATCACGAGGCGCACGAGAAGTGCTTTATCGCGCGTTCCGTGAACTTCCCCGTGACCGTCGAGGCGACTTATGCCTGACGTCTCGCGTCACCGGGTCGGGTAAGGCCCGGTGTTGGAGAACGCCCGTTCGTCCATCGTGCTCTCGGCGCCGCGCGTGATCTTCTTCACGCCGCGTCGCCCCTTGTTCATCACAAAGTCGTCGTAGAGTTCGCCGGTCGCGGTCCAGGCCTTGTAGGTCAGCTTGCTGCCGTCGATGGTAATCGTCTGAAAGAACTGCGTGTTCTCGGCCTTGCGCAAGAGCACGACGTCTTCATTGACGTAGGCGTCCCAGTTGTCCTCGCGGAACGGGTACTGCTTGGGGCCGCTGACCGAGTTCACGAACATCGTGTCGATCTTGTCGCCGCGTGACTTGAACGCGATGCGCTCGGGCCGCTGGGCGATCGCGCCGCGCGCATAAGTGTGGTCGTGGCCTTGCAGCACGAGGTCCACCTTGTGCTTGTTAATGACGGGCAGCAGCGCGGCGCGGCGGCCCGGGCTGTCGCGACCCGAACCCGACGAGAAGACCGGGTGGTGCATGCCGATGATCTTCCAGCGTGCGTCGCTGGCCGTGAGCTCGCGATCGAGCCAGGCCGCCTGTTCCTGGATCCTGGGGCTTTGCGTGGAGAGGATGAACAGGTGCACGTCCTCGGAGTAGCGCAGGTCGAACGCCACTTCCTGCAAATCTTCGTGGAGCGTCGGCTCCTCGGG
>CALBPI010000016.1 GCA_937899415.1 uncultured Gammaproteobacteria bacterium
GGCGAGACAATGAACGGCGCGCGTACGATTGTCGTCGCTTGTTCACGTCCAACGGCATCATCGGCAACGGCAACCGCCATGACGCGAAGCTGGCCATTGAAGTGATCTGGGACGCGGTAGGTGACTGATTGCGCCTCCGGACCGGAGTCAATGACACCTGACCAGAACACCACAGGCGCATCGGTCTTACGGCGGAATGGGTTGAGGTTGTTTCCAAGCAGGCCCGCCGCTTCGCCGCCGCCGGGCGCCGCTACACGCCGGTAGCGCTCAAAATCTGGCAGGATCAGGTCGACCATCTGGTGCGTCAAAACCTGCAATGCCATTTTTGGTAGAAAATAGTCCAACGGACTTGGCGCTTGGTATCTCGCAACCTGCAGGATGCCTTCATCCACCGCATAGACGACGATGCGTGCCGGCTGTGACGACCGGTGTGAGATCGTCATCTCATCGCCTGGGCGGACGAGTTGTGGCGTGTCGAGTTCGATGTCGACGGTACGGGCGTCACGATTGACCGAGAACGGCGCAACCGCGTAACTCAATGGACTGACATAGATCTCCGGCGAGTCCAGCTCCCGGACGAAAGCAACATTGACGTACGCGTTGCCTTCGAGATCGTCGGGTACTCGAATTGAATGCGTGCTGGTATTCGAGTCGCTCTGGATCCACTTATGAGCGTACACGCGGTCGCGCTCAATCGTGATCAGGCCCGTTCCTGTGTAGGGCGCCGTAATCTCGATTTGGATCTCATCGCCTGCCGAGAAACTGGCGCCATCGATGTTCAGCTGGAGTTCGGCGTCGCGCTCGAGATTGCCCGCGAGATTCCGAGCACCAGTGACGGTGAAATCGACTTTGCTGAACACGAGGTCCGAGTCGTCTGCGATCACCACGGCAAACATCCCCGGCTCATCAGTCGGCAAGACAAATTCCGCGCCGTCGCTGGCCACCGCATACGGCTGTTCGGAGACGACCGACTCCTTGCGCACTGACTGATAAGCAAAGGTGCCATTGGGCCGCTGGACCAGTGCGGACACGAATCGATACTCGAGTACCGACAGCGTGAGATCTTCGAGATCTATCGAGTCACCGTCACTATTAACGGCAACGTACTTGACGCGGTTCTCTGCAGACCTGCTGATGAAGCTGAGATTGCCTTCAGTCTTGTGGCCGACCAGGTAGTCGAGTGGTGACACCATGACACCAGCCCGCGACTTGACGCTGCGGCCACCGCCCTCCTCGAATCCTTCGGTCAGAACGCTGAGTTGGTATATGCCTTTCTCATAGCGAGACAGGTCGATGGCAAGCTCAGCGTGCCCGTTGTCGTCTGTGATCGCATCAGCCAGGGACTGCTCAATCGTCTGCAGGGACGCGTCGGGATCACGGAGCGGGTCGCGAAAGACGAATCCCTCATAGTCCGGGAAATAGATGTTCGAAGGCCTTAGCGTAAACGCGCCGGCTACTCGCCGAGCCTGTGCTGCCGTTCCAAAGAGGTTCTGCAGATCGACTTCTGCGACAAGGTCATTGGGCGTGATCCAGCCTGTCGTCTTCTGGCCACGAATCTTGCTTCTAATACGCAGTCGGTCGGGCAGAAACTCCTCGACCTTGAATGACGTGCTTCCAATAGACCGGTGGATGACATCGTCATCCACGAGGTACAGCGTAGCGTTATAGTCGCCTGTGGCGGAGACTGCTTCTGTATCGAACTGTTCGTCAAAGAAGCCAAACTCCGGAAGACTCAGGCGTTCGTCGTGCACAACCTGCCCGCGTGGGTCAAAGACGCGTAGCGCGAGTGGAATGTTGCCCAGACTTCCCCAATCCTCACGCTTTACAATCGATGCGATGTTGACCGAGTCGCCGGGCCGGTAGATTCCGCGGTCTGTAAAAAGCTGCGCGCGTAGTCGCTGATTATCGGGGCGCTGCTGCGAGTACTGGCCGCCTACATCAAACCGTGAGTACTGCAACAATCGTCCACGCCGGGCATACGGCATGAAAATAGCGTCCCGGCCGCTCCTGACCACAAATGCCGTGGGCGTCTTCTCTCGCTGGAATTCATTGGTTGGCGGCATCGCAACGTACCCGCCGGCTGTCGAGGTACGTTCAACAATCGGAACGCCGTTTTTTCCAAGCAACGTAACACTTGCACCGGGTATGGGTTGGCCGGTTGCAATGGAGTGAACAAACACATCGTGGCTTCTGTCCGTATTTGTCTTTACCAAAAGGCCAATATCGGTGATGAGGATGAACCGACGGTCAGAGTTGCCGATCGGCCGTTGGTTCTCCCTATCCCATCCCTGAACATTGATGAAATAGAAGCCCCCGTCTGGCAGGTATTCGCTGAGGTCCAGGCTTGAGTACGCTGCCTTCCCTGGATGCTCCGGACTCAGATCAATGAATCGCTCCGAGCGGGCGGTGATGTTGTCCTCGTTGAACAGGTAGTTGCTGAAATAGGGGTTTTGGATGTCACCGCCCGTCTGGGACGCGAGATGATTGATGTCGTCGTCAACGAGTCGACCTAATTCGACGCGCAGCGTCTGTACACCACGGGAAACGAACGTAAGGCGACGCGAACTGGACAATGGCAGCACAGCCCCAGCCTGCGCAATCTTGGCTTCCTTCGAGTAATTCGGAATGCGAGCAACCGTGTCGTAGGGTCGCGCGAGCACAAAGCCTCCGTCGGATTCGAGGCCCTCATCGATCCTCAAATAGATGTAGAGGCCCTCGGGCAAATCTAAGGGCGCGCTGTGCAGCGCTGCTGCGTCGCCTTCGACAGGTGATAGTTGCAGGTCGATGGGTTCAGCTATCGCCAGAACTTCGGGTGTCACCTCACGGGGCGATTTCCATCGATAGTCGGTCCTTCTGGCATTTTCGATGACCGTATCCGACGGAAGCACGTAGGCGCTGATGCGATTTTGCAATCGGTCGCGCGTCACACGATCGGTGAATTGAACCGTAAGGGTTTGCACCAGGTCGTCGTTCTCATCTCTGGCGGTCAGGGCGCGGACGTCGGTAACGCGAAAATAGGAGGTAACGTCCGGTATCCGAACGTTCTGCAGCAGGTCTTCCTGCAGTCGCGACGTTCCGGCGACGGGCCGCACGCCGCTTTCGACCCGCAGCGTCATGTAGTTTTCCTGCGGCGGGATCTCGATAGGCGTGGAGTGGACGTAGGCCTGTCTGGCCAATGGGCCGTAGCGAACCTCAAAATCAAACTCTTGGCCAGGCGATGTGATTGTCGCGCCGGACTCGCGCATCATGTACTGGACGTGACGCCCCAGGGACTCTCTATCCACAGGATGAGAAAAGCTGAGTGTGGCGACCACCTTGCGCATGTCCTGTTGCACCGGATCCTGATAGAACTCGAGGTCAGTAATGCGCGCCCGGAACTCGATAGTTTCAAACGCCGCTTTGTTTGATTCGAGGATCAGGTTTGGCGCGAACAGGTCGTCTTCATAGCGGACCGTGTACGCTTGACCTGCGGGCCAGTCCTCGTCCGGCGTGAATTGAAGCTGCGTTTCGCTGACCCAACGCCATTCGCCCGGGATTGCCGGCGCTATCGAGATGCCCTCTGTGATCTTCTCGTCCAGCAGTGCCAGGCTGGCAACCGACGTGACGGTGTCTGTCGGGTATCGCGGATCACCCTGGACGGAGAAGTTCAGTGAGAGCGGCTGTGGTCGCAGCTGACCCTCAACGATCGGAGTCTCACTCGGCGCAACGACGCTGGCCACAACTCGGGCGGGTTTCGGGAGGGATGCGTAGTACCAGCGACCGCCAATAATAAGAGCAGCGAGAGCCGCTAGCGCGAGGGTTCCCAGACCGATACGCTTGGCACCGAGTCGTATGAACCAGTTCGGCGGTGTCCATTGAAGCTTGCCGAAAAGCGATTCCAGTACGCCCATCATCCCTGCCTCATTCCTCGCTGTGGGGACTGGGCGATTCTACCTCGCCAATTGGGTCAGAATTGTGCGGAAGCCGTGACGAAATCGCCAACAGCGACTGAAACTTAAGCTGCCGGTCTCATCGAGTCTTTGCCAGAGTGCGCTCCGCGGCCTTGCCAGTTTCGGACCCCTTCGATGGGCGCACCCCGCATGGCCTAAGCAGTGGGAGCCTGCGATGTTCGGTTTGAATCTGCTAAGAGTTCCACCCTGAATTCTTAATGGTAGTGAGTAGCGATGGCGCGGTTGAAAATAGTGTATGAGTACGCGGGTCCCGTGGAAGTGGTCAATGTTGATACTCACGGCATTGCTGACTTACTGCTAGCGGAGCACAACGGACGGACGAGAAACAACG
>CALBPI010000017.1 GCA_937899415.1 uncultured Gammaproteobacteria bacterium
CCCTGAAAGAACAGAAGCTCTCATCACACCCATCACGCGAGCTAGTCCGAAGAACGCTAGCGAAATAGTTGCCACTTCCTGAGTGAGAATCATCGCTGTCAACCCCATATTATGGCGTTGGATCTCTTCAACTGACTGGAACGCCAAATCTAGCGCGCCGCGGTGCATAACCGCGTCTGTGATCCCCCAAAACGTTAGCCAGGAAAGTAACCCGAACATCGCAAGGAGCGACTTCGGTGCCAGTGGGGTGACCAAGAAGACTATAAGAAGCGGGAAAAGACCGAGTACGATCGCCGTCACCGTTGCACGAACCGTTGGAAGCCACTCGTTGGCTGCTTGAGCAATCCCGATGCCTTCCGTCAACACGGCCCTGTTGGTCAATGCACGCAACCCGATGTCTGGGTTCTCGTCCTGAAGTGCAGCTGCTATGGCCGTAGCAAGCGCTGCGTTTCGAAGAAAGTGAATATGATCGCCTGCAACGTTGTAGACAGACACGTTCTGTTGGCCCAAGAGCGTTTGACAGCGCGCGAGCTGATTCGCATCAGTTGGATTGAACCCGGATTTCTGACAGACGGTATTCAGCATTGCACCGTAGTTCGCCACCGTGCTTAGGGCTGGTTGAAGGTAAGTATCCCAAGCGACTTCGCAACTGACTGGAATGCCGCCTTTGTTGGCGGTGTCATACCACTCAGTGAAATCTGCCGGACTCCTCAACTCCGCGAGCAGAGCGAACAGATTCGTGGTGCCACTCTTGAGCTGGTTGAGGTCGAAGTTGTAAGACGGCGGAATAAGAGCCATCTGGGAACAATCGGTGTAGTAGCTTCTGATCGATTTATTCAGATAGTAGTCCTCGAAGCCACCGCTGTGGTCATTCATGGCGTTGAGAAGCATCTGAAAATTGATTCCACCGGCCGTATCTTGGTACGGGGTCGCCGCCGACGCATCTACGAGCTCGACAACAACACGCTCCGCGAGGTTCATGCCGCCGGCCACAAATACGACAAGATCGGGCACTCCTCCGACCGCTTGGTAAGCGTTACGAGTTGGGTCGTAGACGTGAACCGTCCCGGTCGGAAGAACAAGGCCGCGAAAGATTAGAACACCGACAAGAGTCATCAACGCCCATGACCAAGTGTTGCCGTTGCCGTTGTTCGCAAGCGCTTTGACGCCTGCCGACATCGCAGCAAAAACGATCCCCAAAATTACTGCCACACCGACAAGATAAAGATACTCGTTGTCGCCGAATATCAGCGCGATCCTCTGGAACGCTTGAACCGTCTGATCGAAGCCGTTGTAGGTGTAGTAATCGAGGTCCAGCGCCATCGCGGGCGACGGCGTTAGAGCACCTATGGAAAAGCCTGTACCAAGCAGTTTTGTTAAGAGGGACCTCGACAACATCACACTACCTCACTGTGTCACGTCCAGAGCCGTTCGGTGCTTCGTCGCGCGATCTTCTTCTTCGTGCAGCTTAGCGAACTGCCAATGCGCAAGATTCTCTTGAACTCTGACGTGATACGACTGAGCAACCCTGGATCGCACTTCCCGGATTGAGTCGTGCAGCCGTCCGAATTCGGTGATGCCCTTTTGAAAAACCTTGACATCACATCGATTGGTAGTTGCGGCTGCGGAGGTACCGGGCATCGTGGAGATGTTGTGAATTTTTCTGAACAGATAATCTGTGTTCCGGTACAAATCATCGAAAACTCTATATGTGTACGCTGCTGCAACAACGTCCGTCATGACGTTGACCGTGGCGTCGACGTTGCCTTGGGCGATTGCCTTGCGCAGTATCACGAACACCGGAACCGGCGAGTTGTCGATGAAAGTAACTTGATCGACATCCAAAGCGACCTTGTTCTCAAGCGCCGCTGCGATACCTAGTAGGTTGTTGCGAACGATTTCCTGAATAGACGTCGCGTTGTCCTGGACGCAGGTGCCATCCGTGAGCTTCGCTTCCGCAGTTCCGGTAAACATGTCGTCGAGACCTATACGATTATTTGCCGGACAGCCTTCAATTCTTGTTATGACAGGTAAGAAATCCCCTGCCTCTGCGCGAATCAAGACATCACCTATGTAACCTCGAATGATCGGAGCGTTCGCATCGATGCCAAACAACGTTGCCGCGTTTTCGATGACTGAACCCGATTCGAAGATGGTTCTGAAGTCATCCGGGCAATCCGCGATCATTGTCTTCAAATCAACCGTGGGACTATTGTTGTTAGCCTGAATCGACTGCTGCGCTGCGTCGTAGGACTTTTCAATCGAACCCGCGAGACTCTCGCCGGACGTGATTTCATTCCAAACAGCGCCTAGTACGTCGGGGTCGTCTTGCGCCACTGCCGTGACAACGCGATTCGAGATCGCGCAGTCGTCCAACTGAAGGTTGTTCAGGAAGTTGGTCGCCCCTTCGAGCTTGGACATCGAGTCGGCCAGTTCCTTTGTCATCGTCTTCAGCGCAATGTCGAAGGCCAACGCTGGCGCTGCCTGGATGATGTTCTGGAACTTCTGTACGAGGTAGTCTGAATCCAGGAACGACATGCCTCCCAGGAACAGATCCACTCCCCCGCATCCGCTCTTTAGCTTGGGCAGGCTAACAGTCACGGGATAATCCACTGCCGTATTGAGACGTCCTTGGAACGCCCCGGCTGAATAGAAGCCCCTCTGCTGGTTTTGATACGACCCACTACCCGTCACTATAGCGTTGTTAAACCAGTCGTCCGTCCACCCAGCGTATGCCGTTGTCGATAAGCAAACGCTAAGGGCTGCCGCGAAAATCGGTCGTTTCATATTCATCGTGTTGTCCCCGGTACAACGGTATCGGCGAAGCCACCGTCTTGGTATTCGGTCGTGAAGTACTGCTTGGGCGAGATCTCACCCTTAAGCAACCGAACAGCTCTGTAGGTGTTGTCCTCAAGCGTGGATACATCCTCCAGCCCGACTGCGATCGGCATCCAACGATCTGAACCACGTTCGATCATGATCGTCATTGGCGTGGTTTCGATGTTGAATCTCGCCTTTATGGCGATGTCGCGAGAGACATCGATGTCATCGACGACCCACGCGTGACGATCGGCGAAATAGCGGAGCGCGTTGATCTGCTGGACGCAGTAGCCGCAGCCAGGTATTGAGAACATAATGAGCGCATAGTCGTTTCGTGATGCGCTGAGCGACCGCTGGATCAGATCATTCCGGGCCTGGGTCTCAATATCCCGACCCGCGCCTGACGACGCGAAAGCCGATCGAGCGTTCAGCTCGGGGTTCTTCAACATCACGTACTGGGTCAATGCTGTGAATGCGAGCGCGTTGCGTCGCGCGACGTCCTGGACCTTGTAGTAATCCAGCACAGCCTCCGGCGTCTGCTTCCAAACCGCGTAGTCGAGCCTGTTCTCCAGCTCGACGGCTATCTGCCTTGGGTGCATATCCGCCAACTCTTGCTGAGACGGTAAGGGCGGAAGTTCGTACTCGTCGAGATCCTCTACTTCCTCTTCGGGTGTCGGATCTTCGTACCACCAAAAGCCACGCTTCTCTGTTTGAGCGCTCGGCTCCGCATAGGCGGGAAAAACCGCGGTTACGAGAATCAAGAAGACGACCGCGATTCCGAAACCAATCGATGGGAATATCTTGCTCTCCATGTCGCTACCCTCCCTTCCGGTTGAAGATCGGAACCACACGTTCCGTTGTGGATACGTCAACGAAACCCCAATACCGGCTGTCGAACGAATCCGCGTGGCTTCCCACCGCGAAAGCGAGACCGTTAGGAATTACCCCGTTGAACTCGAACCGCGGCAAATCCTGGCCGTGAAGCCCGGTTTCCTTGGCGGTGCCGAGAAACTCGTCGTTGCAGTACACATCGCGACCAGTGACAGTCAGCGAGTCTCCGGACCAGCAGGCCAAGCGCTTGGTGAGTCTGACGGGCTCCTCGCCGGCGAGCTCGTGCTCAAACATGAAGGTGGCGTAGTCGTCACGACTCGGCTCTTCGCCAGTTTTCCAGAAGATCCTCGGCTCAACGGACTTGCTGACCGTGACGAGAATATGGCTCTGCCATTGAATGACCACGACCGCCAGAACGGCCACGACGGCCAGCTTCGGTGCGAGTTCGGCGAACGTGACTTCTCGCGGTGTAAACAGTCTCTTGACGAATCGCTTAATCATTGCTTTCTCCTTCCAAATCAGAGGCTCTTGACGAGCGCTCCGATCGCTGGATCTTTGGACAGGCGAAACAGTTCTTCCGCCATGTGTCGGGGTGAAACGTCGCCATACACAACATGCACAGCATTCTTGGGAAGATCGCCTTCGTTGAAGCGCTCGCAGTAGGGTTCGAGCGACAGACCCTTCACGAATATCGCTGCGGGAACGCGGCTGATTCCATTCTCGCGGAACAACTCAGGATCGATGACGCGGTTGGTCGATCGCATCGCACACGACCCACCGGTGCACGACGGGTCAATCTTCAAGACGGACGCGACAAAGGACATCGTCGGACCCATTATCCTCAAGGAGCCGATTGCCCCACGGAGAACCATGACCCCGCCTGTCTTCTCCAGTGCGGCCGCGTAGTTCCTCAGCGTAGCGAGTGGCACTGATGACGAAACGAAAACCACCAACCGGTCTTCGGTCAAATCCTCCAAGTTATCCGACTCTTGGGCCTCAATAGGAACGCCGGTGATTGCGCCGACGTGGCGTTTTAGCTCCGCCTGCTCTGCTGCCCAGGCCTCCGTATTGACGTGTTGCAACACCTGATCGATAGACGCTCTTACCGTTGGATCGACCTCCACCTGGTTTTCCAACACGGTCCGCGCGTGCTCTAACGCCTGCTTGTCCGGCGTGACGACGGTTTGCGCGCCAGCGACGCCCGACGCCGCAAGCAAGAACAACAACCCAAATGCGTGCAACCTAGTATTCATACGTCACACAGCAATTCACTTTCTTGAACATCATCCAAGCGAAGTTGTCCTTTTGCGTTGAGGGGTGCTTGTAGCCGGACCAAAGCAATCCGCTGCGGCCGATTCGCTGCCACCCTGGGTCACGAACGGGCTTCGCCATTTGCAGTTTGAAGCGATCCTTGCGCCAGATCGGGGTGTACTGGAATGAGCATCCATCGAGAGCGGTATCCCACAGCAAACCTGTGCGGCCCATAAAGTAGATGCTGCGCGCAGCAAGACCGGCGTTCGCCTCAACGTAGTCGGAGACCGTTATCGACCCAGCCAGCGGGTAAACACTTCCCCAACTACCCATGCACCAGAAGAGCTCGTTTCTCGGCCTACCCGAAAGCACTGCCGACGAATCCGCAGCGCAAGCCAATTGCGAGACTGGGTTCGCGAAGAGAACGGACTCAGGATTAACAATGGTTGAGAGAATGTCGTCGTTCCAAGTCGGGACGAGCTCGGACATCATCGCGACATCGAACTGCTCTTCTTGCAAGCATTGAATATCCGTGAACAGATCCAGAATCGCCCAGACCGGGAAGATGTAGTAATGCATCTGCTGGAAAGCTCGTTGTGAGCTCACGTCACGATCTAAAGTGCCCCCCAAGGACCCCGGCCTCGGATTGCCGATATTCGCACCGAGTGCCATCAGGCAATAAGGATCGGACACGGTGTCTATCAACCGCGAGGGTTCCCAGAAACTCACAGTGATACCGAATTTCGGAAGCGTACCGCCGTCGCACACGCAAACGGGATTGTCGATCTCGTCTGCGTCGTCACTGTTTGATCCCAGCTGCACGATGCCCGCGATCTGTATGGGGAAGATGCAACGCCAAGAGACGTCCGTAATCGGATTAATCGGACCGTCGTTGCACTCGCTCGCGTTCGCGTTTTCTGGGAACAGGAACAGCATGAAGACAGTGACGAACACAATGACCGGCCAAACGACAAACACATGAAGTCGTAGCATTACGAATCCTCCTCGACGAGAAACTCCTCGATGACGAACTCATTACGTACCTGAGTGACAATCGATGGAACTGCCTCGACGCCTAAGCGACGTCTAGTCTTGTCGTCCAGAATGAACGTCGAACGGTCCAACGTTTCCGAGACCTCGCGAAAGTCGCCTCCCGTGAGAATGACCATGTCTGTGGGGCGCAGGATCTCCGATGCCCAGGTCGCGTCGCTCGGGTCGATGACTACGATCCGGTAGGGGAGGAAGACGTGATTCAGAACGTTGAACTGAAATCCGCGGGGGTAGATCACTCTTCCCTCTGCATCCGTGACGTCGAATTCGGTCGTGTACCAAGGAACGAAACGACGCTGACGGTCTTCAATCGCGCGTGGAAGCCGGTGCCCTTCTGTTGCACTCCACTTGACGTTCTCCGGATCAAGCACTGCATTCCAATCCACGCCGGCGACCCGCGCCTCTATCTCAGAAAGAGCGTCTTGCTCCGCGATGGGATACGTCGTCCCTATCGTCACCTGGTCGGCCAGCGCTGCGCCGGCGACGAACAGTAGGCTAACCGCCGCCATGCGTATCATTGAACCGCTCCACGCCTTGCTGAATGGTGTCCTGCATCGTCTCTTGCGATGCATGAGAGATATCGTCGTAGTACTCCGATAGATCGATCAGGGAGAAGTCGAGTGCCTGAAACTCCTCCGGTGAGAATCCGCGACAGTTGGGCGCGTTGAGATCCCCGAAACCATCGGGAAACGTCGAAAGCTGCGAGCGACCCTGCTCGTGAATAATCTTCGCCAGTTTGCTGTTGAAGCAGCACTGTGAGCGTGCGCGTTGGACGCAATAGCCCAAGGTCTCTCGCTTGCAATAAGAGCCAAGCTCTACGCAGTACCCTGACTCTTTGAGTGCCGCCGTCTCGAGGCTCTCCTGCGGGCACGCTTTCGTGAGCCACTCCATGACCAGTGCGATCGCAATCGCGATAGCGAGAGAAGTGGGGTCAAAGGCCGCTGAGAAGACGTTACTGGCTGCATTCGCGCCCGCCTGGGCCGCCGCACCGGGCGTCGCGCCGGCCGCCACGGCCCCAGAGTAAGCAGCATACGCAGCACTGGCCGCTTGGAACGTAGCAAGGATCGCCTTGGTGGTTAAGGTGGATTGCGCTGCGCGTCCAGTTGAGTCTGTGTAGATCTCGTCTTGAGCGTCACAGC
>CALBPI010000018.1 GCA_937899415.1 uncultured Gammaproteobacteria bacterium
GCGCTGCCGCGCCAGGTTGAGTCCGAGATGTTAAGCCGCTGGACGCCGTGGAACGCGAGCGATGCACCCGATTTGTTGCGGCGCCCGTGGCCGACATTTTCAAACGCGCTGTCGGTAATCGCGACAATCGGACCAAACGTGCTCTCGTCGGTGCCGCCCCGATAGATGTTTGCCACCGGACCCTGAATATCCGTGAAACGACTCCCGCTGATGGAGAGGTTCTCAATGTTGTAGATCCCGAGATCCTCGGGCTCCTTGTCGAAGGCAAGGATGGACCCCGTGACGTTTCTCATCTCCGTATCAACAATATCCACTGAACTCGCGAACGTACTCTTGTAGACGCCGATGAAGTCAAAGCTGTGATTGACATCCAGGTTCGTCACGCGGCAGTTGCGAACCGTCAACGAGTAATTCCTGGTCATCGAGTAGCGGCTGGTACTGATGACATTGTTGCCGTAGAGATCTGGTGACTCTGCGCCGTCAAACCAGAGGTTGTCGAGCTCAAGCGCGCCGCCGTTCTCAATAAACAGGAACGTCGGTTTTTCAGAGCGAATGACGGGCTTGTCGCCGGGCTCTGACATGAGCGTCAACGGGTGATGGACGTGTACGAATTTGGTCAGCACGTATTCGCCGCCGTTCTCGAGAACCAGCAAGTCGCCGGGCGCACTCTCCTTTATCGCTGCCAGCAATGTGTTGGTACCCGGTGCTACGCGCCGGGTCTCGCCACTCGAGAAGGCAATGACGGCGTCTCGCTTCTCATAGAAGCTGGCGCCAGTCTCGGTCTTGCTGACAGGGAGACGAATCTCGCCGAACTGGATTTGGTCGACGAGCGACTGCGCCGGCGCAAGCAGTCCGTAAGAATTCTCGGAAACGGCGTAGGGCGCCTTGGTGAAACCCTCCGTCATGGGCACTCGTGCTTCCTCGTTGACCACATTGCCGTCGAACGTGATGCCCGAGATGTCGTCGTAAACCGTAAACGGATCCAGATTGGTGCGGCTCATGAAAAGGTTGTTGCGCATCGTCGATCCCGTGGGCACCGCGGAACGCTCGGCGTCACTTCCAGCGCAGAGCTGGATGTGGTCGCTGTCGATGACGATGTTGTTGTCCATGACCGAGTCGATGACCGGGTCGTATCGGTTGATCGGGCCGTTGGGGACGCCGTTCATGATGACCATGGCGCCTCGGAATCGGTGGCCGGTCAGCCCCGAGAGGTAATTATTTCGTACGGTTTGGTTCTCATTGATGATCCGGATGCCGCCCGTATTGGGCTTCCGGTTGCCAAGGAAATAGTTGCCTTCAACGAGCGTGTAGTGACCGTGCCGCATGGTAAGCGTGCCCTGACTCTCGAAAAACACGTTGTCGAGGATCTCGTTACCGCAGGCTTTACTCGAGATGATCTCGAGCTCCCCGCTGGTCCTGTCGAAGTAGTTGTTGCGAACGACGGTGTTGGAAAACTCGCGTGAGAAATGGCTGGTGCCGATCCGCAGCGTTTCACCGCCGTTGGAACCGAGGGTCTGGCGTGGGCCGAAGTAGTTGTACTCGATGACGTGTCCGTTCTCGCGGCTGGCCTCGGTGTTCATACGCACAGCCAGCGTGACACCCGCGTTGCCCTTGTTGAGCAAGCTATTGTGATCGAACCGGTTGTTCTTGCCGTAGATCGCAACCCAGATATCTGAAGCGAATCGTTCCGGGTTCGTGAAACCATCGATGACCGTGTTGGTGACCCGGCTGTGGTTCGCCAATTGGTCCTTCGCGGTTCTGAATGAAATGACCTCGGTGGTCGGCGTGTATCCATTCTTAAAGACGAGGTCAGACACAACCAAGTGACTGCCCGAGAGTGCAAGATTGGATTGGCCAGAGATGATGACTTTGCCGGCTTCCTCGGCACGCAAC
Organism: uncultured Gammaproteobacteria bacterium; assembly: GCA_937899415.1. Classification (GTDB taxonomy): domain Bacteria; phylum Pseudomonadota; class Gammaproteobacteria; order Steroidobacterales; family Woeseiaceae; genus CALBPI01. Next base: position 1,894 of record CALBPI010000018.1, read on the forward strand.
GTAATGGGTTGCGCCGCGGTGCCGCTGGCGATGAATCTGAGCTCGACGTCTTGCCAGACGCCGTTGGCGAGTACCAAAGTGTCTCCGGGCTTCAGCTGGCGCACGGCAGCGTCGAACGCTTCTATAGTCTCGACGACCGGGTCAGCGTCATTCACGGTGCAGCCGCTCAGCAGCACCGAAACGGCGCCGGCGACAATAAGTGGCAGGGTGCGAGTCAACATTCAGCGCTCCGCGGAAATTACCAATTTTCTTAATTGGGCGCCCAATATAACTAATGGAAGACTGTATTGGTTAATGGCAATACCTTACCATTTGCGACTGCTGGCGTCCGGGCAGATTCCGGCGTCCGTGTGGCCAACACCAGGTTGGTCAGCTGACAGCGACAACGGTTGAGGGGTACCGGTGGATGCGAGACGTCTTGAGGGTTGTGGTCCTGTCGGTGGTAGCCGAAAACTAGAAAATAAAGAGCGTGGCCGACGGCGGGCACCCGAAGCTGATGCTGACGCGTGGCGGTGTTGCTCTGATTCGAGCGGCGCTGGGCCCGGTCACGCTGTTCGGTCGCTCGGTGGCGCGCGCACAGGCCGAGGTCGACGCCGAAATCGCTGCGGGCATTGAGACGCCGGTGCCGATGGACTACTCAGGGGGCTACACCCACGAGCGCCACAAGCGGAACTTTTTTGTCATGCAGAAGGCGGGGGTGCTCTACCAGATCCTGGGGGACGACCGCTACGCGATCTATGTTCGAGATATGTTGTTCCAGTACGAGGCGATGTACCGGAGCCTGCCGTTGCATCCGAAGACGCGCTCCTACGCGCGGGGCAAGCTGTTCTGGCAGTGCTTGAATGATGCGAATTGGCTGGTCTACGCCAGTCAGGCCTACGATACGATTCACGATTTTCTGTCGGCCGACGAACGAGAGCGCCTTGAGCAGCATCTCTTTCGCCCGTTCGCGGACCACATTTCGATTGCCAATCCGCGCTTCTTTAATCGCATTCACAACCACAGCACCTGGGGCAACGCGGCGGTCGGCATGATCGGTCTCGTGATGGACGACGACGCACTCGTGGAGCGGGCACTCTACGGATTGTCGCCAGACGCATTCGAGTTTGATCCCAAGGCCAGGGACGACGATGGCGGGTTCATCTTTGATCAGCAAGGCAAGGCCGGGTTTCTCGCGAATCTCGACGCACCCTTCTCGCCGGATGGGTACTACACCGAGGGCCCCTACTATCAACGCTACGCGATGTACCCCTTCCTCGTGTTCGCACAGGCACTGCATAACAGTCGCCCGGAGCTGGGTGTGTTCGAGCGTCGCGATGGCCAACTGCTCAAGGCTGTCGACGCGCTGATTCAGTTGTCAGATGCCAACGGTGACTTCTTCCCACTCAACGACGCACAAAAAGGTATGTCCATCTTCGGGCGAGCGGGCGTCACCGCGGTCGATATCGCGTTCCTGGCGGGCGGTGGCAACCCGCAATTGCTCAGCCTTGCAGAAGCGCAAGACCAGGTGCTTCTGGATGACGCCGGCATCGCCGTAGCATTGGCGTTGCGGGACGGCGCAGCCCTGCCGTTGCTCAAGCGCACCGTCAATCTGTCCGATGGCGGCGATGGCACCGAGGGCGGCGTCGCCGTTTTGCGCGCGGCTGATGAGGCACTCACACTGGTATTCAAGTACTCGGCCCAGGGACTCAGTCACGGGCACTATGACAAGTTGTCGTTTTCGCTCTACGAGCGAGGTGATGAGGTTCTGCAGGACTACGGGCTCTCCCGTTTCGTCAACATCGAGCAAAAGGGCGGCGGCAACTATCTGCCGGAGAATGCGTCGTGGGCTAAACAGACGATTGCCCACAACACCGTTACGGTGAATGGCGCCTCCCACTTCGGCGGGGTCTACGAAGTCGCTAGCCAGCATCACTCGGAGCTGTATGTCTTCGACGATTCGAATGCAGGTGTCCAGGTCGTCAGCGCAACGGACCGTCACGCCTACCCGGACAAGCTGCTGCATCGGACCATGGCCCTCATCGAGGACACGGCGCTTGCGAAACCGTTTGTGCTGGACATCATGAAGGTCACCGGCAAACAGTCGAGCACACTTGATCTGCCGTTCTATTTTCAGGGCCAGATTCTCGACACCAATTTCAGCTATCGGGCACCCGATGTGCTGGCGCCCCTGGGGGAAGAGAACGGCTATCAGCACCTGTTTCTTGAAGCGTCCGGCGCGCCGGAACGACCCAGCTCGCAGTTCACCTGGATGCATGCGCGCAAGTTCTACACCCTTACAACGGCCTCGTTGCCTGAAGACACGTTGCACTTTGTGCGGATCGGCGCGAATGACCCGGACTTCAATCTGCGTCGTGAACCTGGCTTTCTGATTCGGCGCGCCGCAGCCGCGAGTTCGCTATTCGTGAACGTGATTGAGCCGCACGGCGACTACAGTCCGGTAACGGAGTTGGCGACGGACGCCCGACCGGGCGTCGCCGGAATCACGGCGCTGCACGACGACGAACGTCATACGGTCGTCGGCATCGACTTTGGTTCGGGGAAGCGATTGGTGTTTGCGGTGGCCAACCAGGATGCGTCCGCATCGGCACAGCACACCCTACAGGTGTCCGGCGAAGTGCTGGAATGGAAGGGGCCGTTTGTGCTGCGCGAGGTGCGCTAGCGGTCAGCCTAGCCTCAAGCGCCCGCCGATAAATGGTTCAGGGAGAAACGCTCGCGGCTCTCTCGCGTCTTGCGCCGGATTTCTTCGATATGGGCTTGCTCGTTGACGGCGATCAGCTTGTTGAGGATCCGGGCGAAATGGTTGTGCATCGCTTCGCGCGCCGCCTTTGGGTCACGTTTCTTAAGCGCCTCCAGAATCTCCACGTGCTCGTCGACACGCGACTGCGGCTCGATGCCGCAAATTGACTGGTAGGCCGCGTGCACGGCTGGAGAGTTGTCCCGGATATGCCACAGGCTATTGAACACCGAGATCATCATGCTGTTCCCGGTCGCCTCGGAGATCATCTGGTGGAACTTCTGGTCGGCGTCTTCTGACAACAATTCGCCGTCTTCCGATTCATCAACCATTTCGTGCATCACCGCCTCAAGTGCCGCGAGCTGCTCATCGGAGATCATAGTCGCAGCCAGCGCCGCGGCTTCACCTTCAATCAGCGCGCGCGCTTCCGTCAGTTCGAATGCGCTGATGCCTGCGTCGATGCCGTTGACCCGCTTGGGGGTGTCGAGCACATAGACCCCGGACCCGGTTTTCACCTCGACGCGGTCAAGCGCCTCGAGCGCGATAATCGCCTCTCTGACCGTCGGCCGGCTCACGCTAAACCGTTCCGCTAACTCTCGCTCCGGTGGCAGTCGCCCGCCAGGCGGATACTCGCCTTCTTCGATCAGCTTCTCGAGCTTGACCAGAACACTACGGTATAGGCGCTTTTCGCTGGGCATGGGGGTCCTCTCTGCAAGCCGATTCCCGTTTCCGGGCCGGGACTGTCTCGAGTTTATCACGAATAGGAAAATTGGTTAGATAACGTATCTGCCACGCGCGCGGCCCTTGTTTACGAACAAAAAACCTATAATAAACAGATAATAACGGTATTCGTACGGCGTCCCGTACGGCCAAGTACGGAAACCACAGCCGCGACCGTTGCAAATTGGTTTGCACCGCTCTCGCGCTAGGTAGACCAGTTGGTCATCAAAAATGTTTGACCAGTATTGCGCTAATTGGTTACAGTGACCGAAATCAAATAGCCAGCCCGTCTGGCGTCCCCGCGTGGCGTGAATCGCCGGCATTGACAGGGGTGCCTCACAAAAGCTGGCTGAAACGCGTCGGGACGGCGCGGTGCTTGATGGTCGCCGAGTCCGGTGATCAATTGGGGGGTCAATGAAGCACGCGAGCAAAGCCTTTCTGGTAGGCAGGGACGTGGTCCTAGAAGATGTCGGTGACGGCATTCGGCGGCAGATTCTCGGCTACGACAGGTCTCTCCTCGTCGCACGCGTGGAGTTTGACGCAGGCGCACGCGGCGATGTTCACGCGCATCCCCACTCGCAGGTCAGCTACGTCGAAAGCGGTGAGTTCCTCGTCTCGATCGATGGCAAGGAGCAGTTGCTTGGACCGGGCGACAGCTTTTACGTAGAGCCCCACCTCGATCACGGCGCGGTCTGCCAGAAGTCGGGTGTGCTGCTCGACGTGTTCAGCCCCGTGCGCGAGGACTTTTTTTTGAGCAGGGGGATGACGCGTGAAAGGTAACCTCAGATGGGTCATCGTGACCCTGGTGGCCATCGCCACGGTCATCAACTACATCGATCGCGGTGCCCTTGGGGTGCTGTGGCCGGAGATTTCCGCGGACCTGGGCCTGACCAAGACCGACTACGCGATCATCATCAACGTCTTCACGTTTGCCTACGCATTCGGGCAATCGTTGTTCGGCAAGATCTTTGACTGGATCGGCACACGCCTGGGCTTCGTGTTGGCTATCGCCGCTTGGTCTGCGGCGACCATGCTGCACGCGGTTGCCAACTCCATGCTCACGTTTTCCATCTTTCGTGGACTGTTGGGCGTCGCGGAAGCCGGCAACTGGCCCGGTGCCACAAAGGCGAATGCCGAGTGGTTCCCGATCAACGAACGTGCGCTCGCCCAGGGCATTTTCAATTCCGGGGCCGCCATCGGCGGCATCATCTCGCCGCTGTCCGTGGGTTACCTGTTTCTCTGGGTCGAGAGCTGGCAGGCTACATTTATCGTTATCGGTCTTCTTGGCTTCCTCTGGCTCATTCCCTGGCTCATCGTCTATAAGTCGGGGCCCACCGATCACCCCTGGCTCGATCCCGCCGAACGCGACTACATCCTGACCGGGCAGCGCAGTAAGGAAACTTCAGAAGCTGCTACCTACGCACCGACATCGCGAGAGATCTTGTCGCGCAAGGAAAGCTGGGGCGTGATTCTCGCCTCGTTCTTCCTCGACCCGATCTGGTGGCTATTCGTCGGCTGGTTGCCGCTCTACCTCAATGAGACTTATGGCTTCGGCGTTGCCGAGATCGCGAAGTACGCCGCGGTGCCTTATATCGGCGCGATGTTTGGCGCGTGGTTCGGTGGCTTTCTGGCCAAGAACCGTATCCAGATGGGCTGGTCGGTCAACAAGACGCGGAAGTTTGTCATCGGGCTCGGTGGCCTGATCATGCTGGTCAGTCTCCTGATGACGATCAAGGCCACGACCCCGCTGATCGCCGTCCTGCTCATGGCGGTCATTCTGTTCGGTTTTCAGACCGCCGTGAACAACATTCAGACCTTACCCAGCGACTTCTTCAGCGGCGAATCGGTTGGCTCATTGGCCGGATTCGCAGGGACCGCAGCCAAGCTTGCTGTGGTCGGCCTGAATACCTTGATTCCCATCATCACCGTCAATAGCTACGCACCCGCGTTCGCGGTGGGTGCGGGGCTCGCAATCATGACGGTGCTGTCCGTCTGGGTGCTGTGCGGAAAGATCCAGCCGCTGAGCCCACCCACAGCCAACTAACTACAACGACACATAGATAGAAGGAACGAGACATGACATCTCTTGAAGGAAAACTCGCCATCGTTACGGGCGGTGCACGTGACATCGGGCGGGCGATATCGGAGTCGCTGGCCGCACGCGGCGCCAAGGTCGTTGTGAACTACTTCAACACGCCGTCGGACGGCGAGGCCACGGTTGCGGCGATACGCGATGCGGGTGGCGAGGCCATCGCGGTACGTGGCGACATGACAAAGGACGACGACGTGGCCAACCTTGTTGCGGAAGCGCAAACGGCGTTCGGCGACCAGATCGATGTTCTGGTCAACGTTGTAGGTGGGCTTGTCGCCCGCAAGACCCTGGCCGACATGGACACCGACTTTTTTGAAGGCGTCATGCGACTTAACCTGACCAGCACCTTCATGGCCTGCAAAGCCGTAGTGCCGCACATGAGCGCAGGCGCCGCCATCGTCAATCTCGCATCCCAGGCGGGTCGCGACGGCGGCGGACCGGGCGCGATCGCCTACGGCACCTCCAAGGGTGCTGTCATGACCTTTACGCGCGGGCTTGCGAAGGAACTCGGCCCCTCGGGAATTCGAGTCAACAGCGTATGTCCCGGCATGATCAGTACAACGTTCCACGACCGTTTTACCAAAGACGAGGTGCGCGGCAATGTGGCGGCGGGTACGCCCCTGCGCCGCGAGGGTGAAGCTGCCGAGGTCGCGGACCTCGTGACCTATCTGGCGTCTGGCTCGGCCAGTTTCCTCACTGGCACGAATGTCGACATTAACGGCGGGCTTCTCTTCTCGTGACCGCCAGCGACCTACGATCAAGGCTGGCGCGCGCGCCGGTCGTTCCGCTGATCCAGGCGGATGATCCGGGTGTCGCCGTGTCCACGGCGCACGCGCTAGTTGCAGGTGGACTCACGGTGCTCGAGGTCGTTCTGCGCACCCGCGCGGCGCTGGAGTGTTTGCGTGGCGTGGTGGATGCCGCGCCCGAGGCGATCGTCGGTGCGGGTACCGTTCTGAGCGAAGCACACGCTTCGCAAAGCATCGATGCGGGAGCCACGTTTCTCGTCTCACCGGGACTGCACGCATCCGTAGTGGCGGCGGCGCAGGTGGCGGGTGTCTCTGTGTTCCCGGGTGTCGCGACAGCGACGGAAGCGCAAACGGCATGGAACCTGGGTTTGCGCACGCTCAAGTTTTTTCCGGCGGGTCAGGCAGGCGGCGTTTCGATGCTCAAGGCGCTGGGGTCCGTGTTTAGAGATGTAACCTTTATGCCTACGGGTGGCGTGTCGGCCAAGAATCTGGCTGAGTACCTGGCGCTGGACTCGGTGATCGCGTGTGGCGGCAGCTGGCTGACGCCGAAGGCCGCCATCGCGAGCGGCGATTTTGAAACAGTAACGCGTCTGGCCCAGGAGGCCTGCGCAATTGCGAACGAGGTACGGGGATAGTCATGGCGGAGTTTCTTAGTGTTGGCGAGATTATGTTGCGGCTCAAAACACCCGGTCATGAACGTTTCTTCCAGTCGCCCACGTTTGAAGCCACTTTCGGCGGCGGCGAAGCGAACGTCGCGGTGGCGCTCGCGAATTACGGACTCAACAGCGGCTTTGTCTCAGCGCTGCCCGATAATCCGATCGGCGACGCCTGCCTGCGAGAGCTTCGAGGGTTCGGTGTCGATGTCAGCCAAGTGCAGCGCACGGGTGAGCGCATTGGAATCTACTTCCTCGAGGCCGGTGCGAATCAGCGACCTTCAAATGTGGTTTACGACCGGGCGGATTCGGCGATCGCCACAGCACGCGCTGCCGACTTTGACTGGCCGACGATTTACGAAGGTGCGCGCTGGATGCACATCACTGGCATAACGCCCGCGATCAGCGAGTCCGCGGCTGAGGTGAGCATGGCTGCGGTCGAGGCCGCAAGGGCCGCAGGCGTGACGGTCTCGTGTGACTTCAACTTTCGCGGCAAGCTCTGGAAGTACGGGAAGACGGCGCCCGAAGTCATGACAGACCTTGTCCGCTTTGTGGATGTCGGTATTGCCAATGAGGAGGACTGTCAGAAGTCGCTTGGAATCAGCGTCGATGACGTGCACGTGGAGAGCGGGGAGCTCGATCCGACGCGCTACGAGCGCCTGACTGAGAACGTGTTGGAAGCGTTTCCCAACATGAGCACGTTGGCCGTGACGCTGCGTGAATCCCGCAGTGCCGATCGAAACGGCTGGTCTGCCTGTTTGCGCGACAGGGATGGATTTCGACTGTCGCGCCACTACGAAATCACCGACATCGTTGACCGCGTGGGCGGTGGCGACAGCTTTGCCTCGGCACTGATCTACGGCCTCAACGCCTATGAAGACCGCCAGGACTCACTGGAGTTCGCCGTCGCCGCGAGCTGCCTCAAGCACTCGATTCTTGGCGACTTCAACCGCGTGACTGTGCCGGAAGTCGAGAAATTAATGCGTGGTGACGGCTCGGGCCGCGTGCAGCGCTAATCGATCGCAACGAGCTCGATATCAAATTCGAGCACCTGCCCCGCGAGCGGGTGGTTGGCGTCGACGGTGAAGGTCTCGTCGTCCAAGGCCGTGACGACCAGCTGCATCATCTGGCCGTCGGGCGTCTGGCTCTGCAGGTGCATGCCGATCTCGGGCTCGACGTCGTCGGGCAGGGCGTCCTTGGGGATTTGCTGGATCAGCCGCTCGTCGCGGTCGCCATAGCCCTCGGTGGGCTCGATCTGGACCGTCTTCTTCTCGCCAATAGCCATGCCCGTGACGGCATTGTCCATGCCGGGGATGACGTGGCCGGCGCCGAGCGTGAACTCGAGCGGGTCGCGATCGGCCGAGGAGTCGAACACCTCTCCATTGGTGAATCGGCCCGTGTAATGGATGCGGACGGTCTGAGACGCGCTGGCGGTGGTCATGGGAGCTCCGGTCTGATCGAAAAGCGCTGCGTCGGCGGATTGGCACCGAGCGGCGAAACAGCGCTAACCCTAGCAGACGCGGGCCCTCGTCGGGCTCGAATCGCGCTAAAGCCTGTTGCTGCCATGCCGCTAACCCGGAAGGCAGGGATGTCGGCATTTTCATGGAACACGAAGCGCGCGCAAGCGGAAGCGTCTCGACGGAGCAGCATGTGCAAATGCTGCGCCTGGCTGAGCGTATGGCCAATCTGGGCCACTGGAACATCGACCTGGTCAACAATCGACTGTTCTGGTCGGACCAGATCTACCGCATCCATGGTGTAACGCCCGAGACTTACACGCCCGACGTGGCGTCGGCGATCTCTTTTTATCACCCTGAAGACCTGGACCGCGTGAGCCAGCACGTCGACCGCGCCATCAACGAGCAGGCGCCCTTCGAGTTTGACGCGCGACTCATCCGTCCCGATGGCGAGATCCGTCATGTGCTGTCGCGCGGTGAGGTACAGACGGGTGCCGACGGCGCGGTGACAGCCGTCTTCGGGATATTCATCGATGTCACCGAACAGCGTCAGACCCAGGAGTTGCTTGAAGAGAGCAACGAGCGCTATGACGTCGCGATCCGCGGCTCGAGCGCCGGGCTTTGGGACTGGAACCTGCGCACCGACGACCTGTACTGGTCGCCGCAGTTCAAGGCCATCATGAAGGTCACGGATAAGGACTTCGAGCCCAATTCGGGCGCCTTCCGTGATCGCATCCACCCCGATGACCTGGAACGCGTAGAGGCCAATATCGCCGAGCATCTCGCGGGCAAGGCCGAGCTCGACCACGAGTGCCGCATGCGCCGCGACGACGGTACTTACCGTTGGATTCACGCGCACGGCCAGGCGATCTGGGACGATCAGGGTAATCCGGTCCGCATGGCCGGCTCTGTGTTCGACATCGAGGAACGCAAGCTCGACGAGCTCATGCGCGCCGAGGTCTATACGCTGTTGACCAATGCGCGGCTCGCGCCCGAGGACCATTTTGCGCAGCTGCTGTCGATTGGACTGCGCTACCTTGAGCTCGATATCGGCATCATCAGCCGCGTGACCGACGGGACCTACGTCGTCGAGCACGTCGTGGACAAGAGTGAACAGCTTGAGCGCGGCACCACTTTCATCCTGGGTGACACCTACTGCGCCAATGTCGTTGGCCGCGGTGACGTCGTCACAATCAGCCACGCCGCCGCATCGGAAATCGCGGGCCATCCCTGTTACGAGAACTTCGGTCTCGAGGCCTACATTGGCGTCGCTATTACGGTGGCCGGCAAGCCCTATGGGACGCTCAATTTCTCCTCGGCCGAGCCCCGTGAGCGCCCATTCGGTGATCGAGAGCGGTCGTTCCTGGCGATGCTGGCCCAGTGGATATCCAACGACATCGGTCAGCAGCAGGCCTTTGAGCAGCTCATGACCTCACGTGAGATTTTGCGCCGTCAGCGCAAGGAGCTCGATCTCATTTTCAACCTGGTGCCCTCAAGCATCTGGTTTATGGACGAGCAGTTCCGCGTCCTGCGCGTCAACGACCAGGCGGCCGGGATCATGAATATGCGCCCGGACGAGGTCGAGGGTCGCTCGATTTTCGAGCTCATGCCTAACATCGAAGCACGCTACGGCGATGAACTGCGCGAGATCATGCGTACGGGTGAGCCCATCATCGGCAAGGTCGAGTCCACAGAAGGCGACGACGAGAATGCCTCGTGGGTGCGGATCGACAAGGTGCCCTACAACGACCGTACCTCGCGTGACAGAAAGCTCATCACGGTCGCCACGGACATCACCTCGTTCGTGCAATCGCAGCGTGCGCTTGAGCGCCACGCGTCGCTGCTCGAGCGCAGCAACCGGGATCTCGACGATTTCGCTTACATCGCTTCGCATGATTTGCGGGCGCCGATGCGCGGTATCGAGAATCTCGCGCAGTGGATTCACGAAGACATCGCCGAGATGGCGGCGCCCGATACCATGGAAAAGCTGGACATGCTCAGAAAGCGAGTCGCGCGCATGGACCGCATGCTGGGCGACATTCTGGAGTACTCGCGCGCTGGGCGTGACGACGCTGCGGTGCAGGCCGTGGATTGCCAGAGCGTGGTCGAAGAGGTCATCGAGTGGGTGGGCGAGCGCTTCTCGCATGAGGTCGTCATCACCTCGGAATTGCCCGAGCTTATGGCGCAGCCCACCACCGTGCAGCAGATCTTCCTGAACCTGGTCTCCAACGCCGCCAAGCACCACGACAAGCCCAACGGTCGTATCGAGGTGTCCTGCGAGGCCGACGGCGCGCATTACCGTTTCTCGGTCGCCGACAACGGCCCGGGCATTCCCGAGCGTTACCGCGAGCGCATCTTCCGGATGTTCGAGACGCTCAAGCGTCGCGACGACGTCGAGGGCAGCGGTGTCGGCCTCGCGATCGTCGAGCGGCTGGTGTCGTCACTGGGCGGGCGCATCGAGCTCCATGACGGGCTTGATGGTATGGGTTGTGAGTTTCGCGTCTTTATTCCCCGCGAAACGCGCGAGCAGGCCGCGTAATGATGGCGCTTGATGTCGTGCAAAGCCCCCCGATCACGTTGTTGCTCGTTGACGATGACGATGTCGACATCATGAGCATCAGCCGCGCGCTCACCACCAAGGGCATTGAGAACCCACTCGTCGTGGCACATGACGGCATAGAGGCGCTGGAGTGTCTGCGCGGCGAGAATGGGCGTGACCGCGTCGAGCCACCTTTCATCATCCTGCTCGACCTGAACATGCCGCGCATGGACGGCATCGAGTTTCTCGGCGAGCTGCGGGCTGATCCCACTTTGCAGAATAGCGTCGTCTACGTGCTTACGACGTCCTCGGCCCAGAAAGACAAACTTGAGGCTCACGCGCATGACGTGGATGGCTTCATCACGAAAGGTGCTTCGCAGGACGTCGTCAACGACGTCATCGACCTGTTGAGCCTCTAGATCAGCGACTCAGTGGCGCCGCACGTCAGGGCGCAGGCTGGTCGGCACTTCGTCTTCGTCAAAGTGCTCCGCTAGTGAAAGCGCGCGGAAGGTGCCTGTGTAGTTGTCGATGCGCTCACCGAGGCGGTCCGCCTGTGAGTTGAGCCAGACACGCGCCGCGGCGGCCACCATGCCGCGTGCGAACAGGAAGCCCTGGCCCGCGTTGCAGCCCATATTGACGAGCGCCTGTAGCTGAGCCCGATTCTCGACGCGTTTCGCGGTGACGGTGATGCTGAGTCGTTCGGCGAGGTCGATGAGCGTGCGCACGACGACGTGGCGCTGCGTTTCGTCTTCGACGTCGGCCACGAGATCGGAGTCGAGCTTCACGCCGGCGACGGGGAAACGCTCCAGTGAGTGCAGCGACATGTCACCGCCGCCGAAATCGTCGAATTCGATGGCGACCCCGGCCGCCGCCAGTTGCCGAACGTGGCGCACTGCAAGCTCGCCTTGCTCGACCAGCGTACGGTCCGTGAGCTCGAGTCGAACAGCGTCACCGGGTACCTGCATGGACTCGAGGTCTTCGATGATCGCTGAAGCCATGTGCTTGCTGGCGAGCTCCTGGATGTCGACGTTGAAGCTCATGTAAAGGTGGCGGTGGCCCTCGGCGCGCCAGGCGCGCAGTTCTGCAAGCGCGCGTCGGCGCAGTTGCCGGCCAACGGCGGGCATGAGCTTATGCGCACGCGCCAGCGGCAGCAGCTCACGAGGCTCAATCACCTCGCCGTCGCTGCGGAACCAGCGGCACAACACCTCGAAACCAAGCACGCGCCGCGTCTTGAGCGAAACGATGGGCTGATAGACGGGACGGATCTCACCGTTCGACAGCGCTTCGCGCAGCTCGCTCTCGAGCGCCTGCTTGCGCACGAGCTTCTGGTCCATCTGCGCGTTGAAGAAGGCGACACTATTCCGCCCACGTTCCTTGACGTGGTAGAGCGCCAGATCAGCGCACTTGGTCAGCGTCTCGGCATCGCTGCCGTGGCTCGGATACATGGCGCCACCAATGCTGGCGCCCACGGTGACGGTCACGGTGCCAAAGGTCATCGGCTCGGAGAGCTTCTTGCGTGCGCGCTCGGCCCATTGCTGCGCCGCCGAGGCATCACGCACGCCCTCGAGCACCACAGCGAATTCGTCGCCGCCCAGCCGGGCGGCCGTATCGCCGACGCGCACAAGATCGCGCAGCCGTACGCCGATCTGACGCAGGATCGCGTCGCCAGTGTCGTGACCGTGTTCGTCGTTGGCCGCTTTGAACTTGTCGAGGTCGATGACGAGCAGGGCCACCATCTCGCCGTTGCGCTGGGAGTGCGCGCAGGCTTTTTCGAACTGGTCTTCAAAGCCTCGGCGGTTGTAGAGGCCCGTGAGCGCGTCGAAAGAAGCCAGCCGCTGTAGGCGCAGCTCTGCAGATTTGCGCTGCACCGCGTACTTGATGGCGCGCGGTAGCAGCCGCAGGCCTTCGGGGCCCTTGACGATGAAGTCCTGCGCGCCGGCCCCGATGATCGTCGTCGCAAAGTCTTCGTTGTCGTTGCCACTGAGGACAATGACCGGGACTTGTGGTCGCGTCTCAACCAGCCGCTCCACGGCCTCACTGCCTTTGGCGTCCGGCAGGTTCAGGTCTACGAGGACGACATCGCAGTTACCTTTGAGCAGGTGGCCGATGCCGTCGTCGAGGCGGCATTCATGGTGAATATCAAACTCAATGTCGCGGCAATAACGCGGCAACGCGATTTCTACCAATCGCGCGTCCGTATCGTCATCTTCAATGAGCAGAACTTGCATGCCGTGACCGCTGGTTGCGACGACGCAGTCCTTGCCTCGTCAATGATCTTCGCGCCTCAGCCGCGGCGCCGGGTCGTCGATCCACATCCGTTAGTCGTGATAGCGGCCGCCAGGCGTGCGGCTTTAGGCCACTCCTAGGGTAGGCAACCGCGCTCGGGAGCGGCACGGGGCGAGAGGTGGCGGCTTGGGTGGCGGTCGAGCAGATTACCGGCGTAGCCGGCGACGTCCGGGTGCACCAGGCGCTTGCTCACATAGTGGTAGAGCGGAATCAGCGCGTAAGCGTCATCAATACGCAGGGCGGCCTCCGACAGCGCCCCGGCACGTGCGTCTTTCGTATCGGCACCGCGTGCGAGATCGAGCGCGGCCTCGAAGCCGGCGTCCGAGTATCCCGGCAGATTATGCTCGCTGCCCTCGCGAAACAGACCGAGAAAAGACGCGGCGTCGGCGTAGTCAGCAAACCAGGCATAACGCATGGCGTCCCACTCTGTCCTGCGTTGGCGCGTATCGAGAAAGTAACCCCATTCGCGCTTATCCAGCACCGCCTCGATGCCGAGCGAATCGCGCCACATCCCGGCCACAGTCAGCGCAATGCGCTCATGCACATCGCCAGCGTCGAATACGAGCCGCAGTTCCGGCGGCGGTGCGTCCCCCAGTGCGCGCAGATAGGTGGCGCGAGCCTGAATCACGCGTTCGGAGTCGTCGAGTGCGGCCCAACCGTAATGTGCGTCATCGACGAGCCCGGGCGGCAGCAGACCCCATGCCGGCTGTTCGCCGCGACCCAGCATGGCGACAAGCGCATGCCTGTCGACAGCCATCGACAGCGCGCGACGAAGATCGCGATTCGCAAGCGCAGGCTCGGTAACGTCCAGCGCGAGAAAATAGGTGCCGAGCTGCGGCGCAATGTGCACGGCGTCGGGCAGGCGCTCGCGCAGGGTGGCCACCTGCTGGGGCGGCAGCGAGTGCGTCATATCCAGATCGCCGGCACGGTACATCGTGACCTCTGTGGATGGATCGACGACCGGCAGATACTCGACGCGGCAATAGCCCAGGCGCCCCACGTCACGGTGGTGCGGATTGGCGGTTAGCGCGATACGGTCGTTGCGGCGATAGCTCGCCAGCCGATAGGCGCCGTTACTCACGAACCGCTCCGGGTCGTCGAAGCCGCCGTCAGCCGCATTGCTGGCATGCACGGGTGCCGCAACAGACATCGCCAGCACATCAAGCAAGGTGTGGCCGGGCGCGTCGAGCTCGATGATCAGCGTGCGAGGGCCCTCTGCACGCACGCTCAGTGCTGACAGCGGGGCGTCGCCGGCCTGGACAGCCGCAAACCCGGAGATATTGGCAAACAGGCTCGCATACGGTGCGTTGGTGTCCGGGTCGGCGAGTCTGCGCAGGCCACGGACGAAGTCGGCGGCGGTGACAGGCTCACCTGTCGACCATCGCGCGTCCGCGCGCAGTTCGAATTCAAACCGCCGCAGGCCGGCATCTGCTTGCCAACGTGCTGCAGCGCCTGGCGTGATCGTGCCGTCACTGCCGATGGTGACAAGCCCCTCATAGAGATCACCGAGCACGTTGAACGCGTGAATGTCTACGGCGCGCGCGGGATCCAGCGTGCCGGGCTGCCCGCCATTACCGCGCGTCAGCGTTCGTGACGACGGCTCCTGCGATATATCGGAGGCGGGACTGCCACAGCTGGTGAGCCCGGACCACATGACTGCGGCACACAAAAAAAGCGCAATACGACTTGTCATTTTTTATAAATGGGGCAATATACCCCAACTATGAGAAAGAACGTCAATGCCGCCCTGTTGAGCGCCTGCCGAATGTTGCTTCGGCCGATCGCGTTGTTGCTGCTCAAGGGTGGCGTGACCTGGCGTGAATTCTCTGAGCTCTCCAAATCCGTCTTTGTTTCTGTAGCCACCGATGAGTTTGGCATCGGAGGCCGGCCGACCAACATCTCCCGAGTGTCTATTTTGACCGGTATCTCGCGCAAGGAAGTCAAGCGCCAGCGCGACTTGCTGGAGGTCGCGGCGCCGGAAGCCTCTTTGAAAACGACAGATGCGACCCGGTTGCTGTCGGGTTGGCACCAGGACCCGGATTACCTGGATCCAACCGGTCAGCCACTGCCGCTGCCGTTGGCGGGCGACACACCCAGCTTTAAGACATTGTTCAATGCCTACGGCGGCGATACGCCCGAACAGACGTTGCTGAAAGAGCTGCGACACGCCAACTCTATCCAGGATGACAACGGTCACGTTGTTGCGGCGCGTCGCTATCACATGCCCGGTGATCTCGATCCGGGCGGCTTGCACTTTTTCGGTACGAACCTCTACGACCACGGGCAAACGCTGGCGAGCAACGTTGGCGATGTTGTCGCGCCCAAGTGGCTCGAGGGTTTTGCCGTTGATGATCGCATTCACCCGGAGGCCGTTGAGGCCTTCCGCGTGTATCTCGACAAGCGCGGTCAACAGTTTCTGGAAGAAGTCGACGCATGGCTCGGTCAACACCGCGTCGATGCCAACGACTCGAGCACCACTCCCGTGCGCCTTGGGATGGGCGTCTATGCAATCGCAGGACCACTACCAAAAGGAACGCAGTCATGAACCCCCGCAAAACCTCGCTGATTCTTGCCCTGTCTGTCGCTGTTGCAGCCTGCGGCGGCGGTAGCGGCAGCGATGCGCCGCCGCCAAGTTCGGGCGGCACGACACCACCGCAGAGTGGCGGCATCGGCCGCACAGGCCTGGCTGTCGGTCCCATCTCCAATTTCGGCAGCGTTGTTGTCAACGGTGTGCGCTATGACACGAGCGCTGCAACGTTCACGGTTGATGACATGCCCGGTACAGAAGCCGACCTGGCCGTTGGTCAGGTTGTAATCGTCAAGGGCAGCATTGATGCCGATGGCGTCAACGGCACGGCCGATGAGGTCATCTATGACGATGCGCTGGAGGGCCCCATCTCTGCCATCGACATAGGCGCCGGAACGATCACCGTGCTTGGGCAAACTGTGATCATCGACGCGGGCACCTCGTTCGACGATGACTTTCTCGTGGGTGGCATCGAGGGCCTGCAGGTCAACGATGTCATTGAAGTCAGCGGCTTCGTTACGAGCGATGGCAGCATCATCGCGACGCGAATCGAGCTCGACGACGACAATGACGAGTTCGAGCGGAAGGGCATTGTCGAGTCACTCGACACCTCAGCACTGACGTTTAATCTCGGCAGCCTTGTGGTCGACTACAGCGCTGCGGTACTCGAGGACTTTCCGAGCGGCGATATCGCTGACGGCAATCTCGTGGAAGCCGAAGGCACGATAGACCCCAATGATGCCGGCCGATTGTTCGCAAGCAAGATTGAGTTTGAAGACCCGCTGGGCGAGTTTGATACCGATGACGATGTTGAGCTCGAGGGTCTGGTTACGCGCTTCGTCAGCGAAACGGACTTCGACGTGAATGGCATCCCCGTGACTACGGACGGCGACACTGAATTCGAAAACGGCGCGGCGGCAGACATTGGACTGGATGTACGCATTGAAGTGGAAGGTGAATTCACCGCAGGCGGTGCCTTGCTTGCGGACGAGATTGACTTCCGCCTCGATGAAGACACGACCATTGAAGCCACTGTCGATGCCGTTGAGGAGGCGGCTGGCACCCTGACGGTCCTCGGGATTTCGATTACAACGGATGCCCTGACGCGCTTTGAGGACCAGTCCTCACTCGCCGATGACCTGCCGCTCAATCTCTCCGATATCAATGTCGGTGACTATCTCGAGATCGAGGGCGTGGAATCGCCGGCGAACAGCGACCGTGTCGTCGCCACGCGTATTGAGCGCGAGGATGACCCGGACGAAGTTGCCTTGAGTGGCCTCGTGGACGCCGTCGCGGAACCCACATTGACTGTCCTTGGCGTCACCATCGAGACCAACGCGGAGACCGAGTTCGAGGGCGCCGACGATCAGCCCCTGACAGCGACGGAGTTCTTCGCCACCGTTGCAGCCGGCGCAGTGATCGAGGTGACCGGCGTCGAGTCGAGCGACGCCGTCATCATTGCTGATGAGATAGAAGTCGAAGACGACGATTGAGCGAATGCGGCGTCGCGACCCTGCGATGCGGCGCCTGTAGCCTGGCCCCCTGCTGTCACGTGGCCCCTCATGTGCGGCAGGGGGCATTTTTTTCCCGCGGTTTACCTCTCGGTCGACACTTTGTACCGTTCCAGGTATCAGGGGTGCGCCGTGGGGGGTGCGGGTGTACACACAGGTTGTTCTGGGCACGGCCGTGACGGTCGCCACCGTGGTATTCCACATCGCGGGCCTCGTTGTGCTGATCATGGTGCTCAACCGCATTGCGCCGAGCTTCGAGAAGCGGCTGCACCCGCGCGTGGGTACCTCGCTGCTCATCATTATTGCGGTGCTGGGCACGATTCTGGTGCACACGATTGAGGTCTGGGCCTGGGCCGTGCTTTACGTGTACCTGGGAGAATTCACGGACGTGGCCACGGCGCTCTACTTCTCTGTCTCAACGGCAACGACCGTAGGCTACGGCGACATCATCCTGACGCCTGCCTGGCAGGTGCTCGGGACCTTCGAGTCCATGAGCGGGCTGATTCTTTTTGGCGCGAGCACGGCGTTCCTGTTTGGTCTCGTGCGCCACCTGTTCGAGCAACTGCCGCGACCGCTGCGTCCGAAATCATGAGTCCCGCCGCACGTATTGCCGTGGCCGTCGCACTGGGCGGCTTTCTCATGGGTTTCGACGCCTCGGTGATCTCGGGCGTGGTCGGCTTTGTCGAAACCGAGTACGCGCTCGATGCTTTCGCGCTCGGCTGGGTCGTCGCGAGCCTGACACTGACGGCCGCCGTCGCCATGCTTGCGGCGGGGCCGTTGTCGGACCGCTACGGCCGCTTGCCGGTACTGCGCGTCGCCGCTGTGCTGTTTGCGCTGTCGGCCGTGTTCTCGGCCTTCGCCCCTGATTACCTGACGCTCGTGCTTGCGCGCATGCTGGGCGGATTGGGTGTCGGTGCCGCACTCATTATCGCGCCCGTCTACATCGCAGAGATCGCGCCGGCCAGCGATCGCGGCCGACTCGTCTCTTTCAACCAGCTCAATATCGTCGTCGGGATTTCAGCCGCGTTCTTCAGCAATTACCTGCTGCTCCAGTGGGCGGGGTCGGGCGGCGAGTTGGCCGCGACGCTGCGCGTCGACGCGCACACCTGGCGCTGGATGCTCGGCGTCGAGGCTTTGCCCGCCATGCTCTATTTGTTTGCGTTGAGCCGGCTGCCGGAGAGCCCCCGCTGGTTGCTCATGCGTGAGCGCGAGGCTGACGCGGTGGCCACGCTCGAACGTGCGGGTTTCGGTGCGTCAGCGCGCGGGGAGGCTGAACGCATTCGCGCGTCGCTCACCAAAGACGAGGATACGGCCGCCGTACCCTTCCTGGACCTGTTGTCTCCGGCCGTTCGCACCATCATGATCGTGGCGCTCATCGTGGCGCTCGTGCAGCAGGTGACGGGCATCAACGCGGTGTTCTTCTACGCGCCCATGATCTTCGAGCAGTCGGGGATCGGTACCGATGCCGCGTTCCTGCAGGCCGTGCTCGTGGGTGTGGTGAATCTCGTGTTCACGGTTTTTGCGATGCTCGTGATCGACCGTCTGGGTCGCCGCCCCTTATTGCTTACGGGCCTGGCCGGTATCGCGGCCTGCATGATGTTGCTCTCTGGCGCGTTTGCCGATGCGCGTTACACGCTGTCGTCGGGTGCCGATGTGCCCGAGGCCGTGACCGCGGCTGTGGCTGATCTCGAATCCGTGACCTTCGAGAGCGACCTGGCCTTTCGCGAGGCACTTGCGGAGCGCCTCTCGCCCGAATTGCTCTCGACGCATGAGGCGGCGTTGCTGCAGGCCGCTGTCAGCATCGATGCCACCCGGGTGCTCATCGGCATCCTGGGCTTTGTCGCCTGCTTTGCGTTTTCACTGGGGCCCGTGATGTGGGTCCTGCTCTCGGAGCTCTTCCCCAATCGACTGCGCGGCGTCGCCATCTCCGTCGTGGGTCTCGTCAATTCGGCCGCGAGCTTTGTGGTGCAGCTTGTGTTTCCCGTGGAGCTCGCCGTGCTGGGCAATGCGATGACCTTCGCCGTTTACGGTGGCTTCGCGCTGCTGGGGCTGGTCTTGCTCTGGCGGCTGCTGCCTGAAACCAAAGGTCAGACTTTGGAGGCGCTCGAGGCCGGGCTGACGGAGCGCTAAAGCTCGGTCAATGCTTGCGCGCGAGCGGTGCTGTCGATTCGCGCACCACGATCTCTGCGGGGATCACGTTGTCTTCGTGTGTGCCCTGCACATCATCGATGATCATCTCGCCGGCGCGGTAGGCAATTGCACGCAGCGGCTGGCGCACCGTGGTAAGCGCGGGGTAGATCTGCTGCGCCAATGAAATGTCGTCGAAGCCCGCGACCGAAAGCTGATCGGGCACGTTGACACCAAAGCGGCTGGCCGTGCGCAGGATACCGGCTGCCATGTCGTCGTTGGCTGCAAACACGGCCGTCGGCGGCTGTTCGAGGGCAAGCAGTTGCGCTGCCGCGTCTTCGCCGGAGGCGATGGAGTTGTCGCCATCGACGATGAGCGCCGGGTCGAGATTGAGCCCCGATGCGCGCAGCCCGGCCTTGTAGCCCGACAGGCGCAGTTGTACTGCCGAGTGCTTCGCATGGCCGCGAACGAAGGCGATGCGACGGTGGCCCAGCGAGGCCAGGTAACTGGTCATGGCCTGGGCGGCCTCGGCGTCGTCCGTCTCGACGAATTGCCCCGTGGCGCATGCCCCCGGCGACAGTCGGATCAGGCGCGTGCCGCTGTCCTCAATCGTGGCCACCACGTCGGGCATGTTGGAGAGCGGGGCGGCAAGCACCACACCCTCGGGCCGCGCGTGCGCGATCATTTTGGCGATGTTCTCGAGCGCCTTCGAGTCGCGGTAGTTGGCCGGGTGGATGAGCAGGTCGAAGCCGCGCGCGTTGCAGGCGGACAGAAGCCCCTGTTGCAGGTTAACGACATAGCCGCAACTCGGCGCCTCGTAGGCATCCGGGTCGTCGTAGATCAGCGCGACAAGATAGGAGCGTTGCGTGGCCAGGCTGCGGGCCGACGGGTTCGGTCGGTAGTCGAGATCGAGGATCGCCTGCTGCACGCGTTCGCGTGTGCCATCGCGCACGTTGGGCTCGCCATTGACGACCCGGGATACGGTTTTGATGGAGACGTTCGCGCGTCGCGCGACGTCCGTTATCGTTATCTTCGACATGACTTCTACGCTTCCCCAAGCTTAATTTTAGGCTACTCGCGCGACAAAAGCGACAGCGTTGTCATGCTGCTGTCGCTGGGGCGGCGCCCATCTCGCGACACCCAGGAACGGCTTGCGCCGGCGTGCGTGCCCTGGCAACACTGTCGCCATGAAACTTCGAATCCGCGACGACAGTTTGCGCCTGCGCCTGGGGCAAGCTGAGGTGTCCCGAATCGCCAGGGGCGAGGCTGTTGAGGGCTGCATGCACCTGCCCGGTGGCAACGCCTTTCGGTATCGACTCGAAGGCGCGAGCGACGCGACTGTCGATGTCGTGGGCGATGGTTCGGGACTCACAGTCCGCGTCGCGGCCGATGCGCTCGACGACTGGGCGCGAGACGATACCGTATCGCTGGCACTGCGGTGCGCGGACGACGGCGCCCGACTCGACGTGCTCATCGAAAAGGACTTTGCCTGCCTCACCGCGCGCGATGGTGACGACGACGCCGACAGCTTCCCGCACCCCGAGGCGGGCAACTCCACCTGCTAGCCGGCGCTGGCTTCGATAGAAATTGCCGTGTGCTTAAACGCCGGTGTTTTGCTGCGCGGGTCCACGGCCGTGCCCGTCAAGACGTTGGCTTCAGGGTAGTAGGCCATCGCGCAGCCTTCCGGCAGATCGTGTCGGTACACCGTCACGTCGGGCATGCGCCCGTGATCGGAGACGAGCGTCACGGTGTCGCCGGGTGTGAGCGCGTGCCGCTCGAGTTCGGCGTCGCCAAGCATGACGCACCAGCGATCGTCGGTGCCGCGATAGGCATCGCGGGCCTCGTAGATGATCGAGTTGAACTGGCCCTCGCTGCGCACGGTGGTCAGCGATAGCCGGCCCCCGTGATCGACGTCGGGCAGGGCACGGACCTGAAACGTTGCGCGGCCTGTTGCCGTCCTGAATGTGGGCGTGTGCATCAGTCGCTGCTCGATGTGAAACTCGCGCCGCGCGACGTCGATGTCGGCCAGGGCATCCATACCCGGCACCGTGTCCGCGATGGCTTCACGGATACGCTGATGTTGCCGGAAGGCCTCAAAATCAATGGGGCACTCGGGCAGTAGCTTCGTGGCCAGATCGACGAGGATCGTGACCTCGGGACGGACCGAGGCGTGGCGGATGATGCCGCCGTCGGACAGCCGTACAAAGTTAAACATCGATTCCTGCGTGGTCGGCTGCCACTCCTCGTCGCGCGCTGATACGGGCAGGACGAGCACTTCACCATCGCCAAGCCCTGCGACGTGGGACTGGTTGAGCGTGGTGGTGAGTGCGAGCCGAAAGCCAATGCGCCCCAGGGCGTCCTCGGCCCAGGCGGTGTTGGGGTTGGCGGCGAGCAGATTTCCGCCCATGAGGATGGCGCCATCGACGTCACCGGCGGCTGCCGCCTGCATGGCGGCCATCGTGTCCCAGCCTGTCTCGCGTGACAGCGTGATGCCGAACGCAGCTTCGAGTTTCTGAAACACGTCCTCGGCCAGTACGGGTTTCACGCCGATCGTGCCGATGCCCTGCACGTTCGAGTGCCCGCGCAATGGCAGCAGGCCAGCATGCGGTCGGCCGATCATGCCGCGCAGCAGTGCCAGTGCTGCGATGTATTCGATATTGTCGCAGCCGTTTTCGTGGTGGGTCATGCCCATGCCCCAGGCGAATACGGTTGACGTCGATCTTGCGTAGGCCGCCGCGACCTCGCGGCACTCGGCTTCGGTGACGCCGCTCGCGGCGGTGATCGTGGCCCAGTCCGTTCGAACTAGGTCGTCCACGAAGGCCTCGAAGCCCTGCGTGTGTTCGTCGATGAAGTCGGTGTCGAGGTTGCCTGATTCGACGAGGCCCTTGGCCACACCCTTGAACAGTGCGAGGTCGCCGCCGACGCGAGGCTGCACGTAGGTCGACGCGATATCGCTGCCGCCCTTAAGCAGGGACCGCGCACTTTTCGGGACGGCAAAGCGCACGAGGCCACGCTCGCGCGCGGGATTGATCACGATGACCTGGCCACCGCGGTCGCGGCAGGCCATGAGCTTGTGAATGAAGCGCGGGTGGTTCGAGGCCGGGTTGGCGCCGATCACGAAGATCGTGTCGGCGCCATCGAGATCGGCAAGCTCCACGGTTGCCGTGCCCGTGCCGATCGTCGCGCCCAGCGCCACGCTCGTCGCCTGATGGCAGTAGTAGCTGCAATTGTTGACGTTGTTGGTACCCCAGGCTCGCGCCAGCAGCTGGAACACGAAGCCCGCCTCATTTGAAGAGCGGCCCGACGAATAGAAGAACGCGCGCGCGGGATCGGTGGCGCGCAGTCTCGTCGCGGCAATCTCGAGCGCTGTGTCCCAGTCGACGGGCTGGTAGTGATTGGCGCCCGGTGCACGATGCAACGGTGTCGCCAGCCGCCCGAGGTGTTCCAGCTCGTGGGGAGAGAGCTCCGCGAGCTCGACGATGGGGTGGCCGAATACGGCTTCGGGGATGGCGGGCTGAATATCCGTCGACTGGGCCTGCACGCTCTTGTTGCAGACCGAGGGAAACTCGCCGAGCTCATTGGTCATGCCGCCGGCCTGGCCGCCCATGCCATAGGCGCAGGCTTTGCAGGCGTTGTTCGACCTGAGCGCCTTGCCCGTGCGTGCGAGGCCGATACGCTGCGCGGTGCGCAGTGTGTAGAGCACTTTCTTGAGGCCGCCGCCGACCGTCTCACGTGGCATGCGCCAGGCTCCGAACCCGAGTGCGACTTATGGTAACGCACCACCCACGGGCGCAGTGTCGGTCGCCCGCTGCCGCTATAATGGCCGACTCGATTGAACGCCCCCAGTCCCATGCTCGACGGAACCCCACAAGACGACGCAGTGCAGACCGCTGTGCACGACCACGACATCGTGATTGTGGGTGCGGGGCTGTCGGGTATCTGCGCGGGCTGGCACCTGACGCGGTCGCGGCCGTCGGCCGATATCGCGATCCTCGAGACGCGCGAGGCCGTGGGCGGCACCTGGGACCTGTTCCGCTACCCGGGCATTCGCTCGGACTCGGACATGCCGACGCTGGGCTTCGCGTTCCGGCCCTGGATCCGTGAGCAGTCGATTGCCGACGGACCCAGCATTCGCGAGTACATCCGCGAGACGGCGGCCGAGGCCGGGCTCGACAAGCTGATTCGGTTCGGCCACCGCATGACCTCGGCGAACTGGGACAGCGCCATGCGGCTCTGGCGCCTTACGGTCACGGTGAACGGTGTCGCCACCGAATTCCGTTGCCGTTTTCTCATGATGTGCACCGGCTACTACCGCTATTCGGCGGGGCACCTGCCCGAGTTTGAAGGCTTTGACGACTACGAAGGCCGAGTCATTCACCCACAGCAGTGGCCGGAATACCTCGACCTCCAAGGTCAGCGCGTTGCCGTCATCGGCAGCGGTGCGACGGCTGTGACGCTCGTGCCAGAGCTCGCGCAGCGCGGTGCGCACGTGACCATGGTGCAGCGTACGCCGAGCTACATTGCCGTGATGCCCGCGCGCGATGCGATCAGCCGCTTTATGCACAAGGTGCTGGGTGCACGCGCCGCGCACTTCCTGACGCGCTGGAAGAACATCCTCTACACGATGTTCACGTTCAACCTGTCGCGCTGGAAACCCGGTTTTGTGCGCAACAACATCATGAAGCACATTCGTTCCGAAGTCGGCGATCAGCTCGATGTCGATAAGCATTTTCGCCCGCCTTACGACCCCTGGGACCAGCGTCTGTGCTTGGCACCCGATGGTGATTTCTTCGAGGCCATCAAGGCGGGTCAGGTCGAGATGGTCACCGACCAGATCGCGCGCTTCGAAGCCGATGGGGTGCGCATGGCGTCAGGTGACAAGGTCGTCGCGGACACGGTGATCACGGCGACGGGACTGTCACTGCTGGTCGCGGGCGGCGCCAAGCTGCACGTCGACGGCGAGCCGATTTCAGCCAACAGCCGCGTGACGTACAAGGGCGCCATGTTGTCGGGGTTGCCCAACCTGGCGCTGACCATGGGTTACACGAATGCGTCCTGGACCTTGAAGTGCGAACTCATCGCGCGCTGGGTGGTGCGCCTGCTCGCGCATATGGACCGGCATGGTTACGACGTGGTCACGCCTGAGTATTCGGGTGAGGGCCCGTACCGGCCGTTTATCGATCTCGACTCGGGCTATATATCGCGTGCTGCCGATCGCTTGCCCAAGCAGACCGGCACAGCGCCCTGGACTGTGAATCAGAATTATTTTCGGGATTTGCGTGCGTTCCGCTACGCGCGCATCGATGACGGCGCGCTCGCGTTTGAGCGCGCGCCCGAACGGGCGTCAGCCGTCGCCTGACCGCTCAGTACACCTGCAGCGACATGCTGTTGTAGGGGTCGGTCGATACCTCAGGCGCTTCGAGCTCGAAGTCAGCTTCGGGCACATCCCCCGTCCATACCGTGTGGCCCAGATCGTTCATTTCGATCTTGGGGCGCGGGAGGCGAATCGTATCGCCGATGTGGTTTGCGTCGTCCATGACGGTCCCAGCGGCAGTCCCTTGTCGAACTTTATGGTAAATCGGTTGGATCGCGCCGATCTGTGACGGGGGTCACAACCTGCGACACGCGGCTGGAGCGATCGAGAACGGTCACTTCTGGGGAATCAGCTGTGCCGCGGTTGGCACAAGCGCCTATTATTGGGCCGTCACGGGGACACCAGAGATCGTCAAGCGCAGGGGGGCGGGATGACGCGGCTGCAATCAGTCAATGAGTACTACCAAGAGCACGGATTCGTAGACGCTGCGGAATATGAAGCGCGCTACCAGCGTTCGATTGAAGACAACGAAGCCTACTGGGCAGAACAGGCAGGCTGCATTGACTGGTCGGCGCCGTTCACCAAGATAAAGGACGTCTCTTACTCCCGCGAGGACCTGCATATTCGCTGGTTCGAGGACGGCGAGCTCAACGTTTGCTTCAACTGCGTTGACCGCCATCTGGCTGACAAGCGCGACGACACCGCCATTATCTGGGAGGGCGACGACCCCGATACGGCGCTCAAGATCAGCTACGGCGAGTTGTACGAGCGGGTCTGCCGGTTTGCCAACGTGCTCAAGGCGATGGGTGTCGCCAAGGGTGACCGCGTCACCCTTTACATGCCGATGATTCCCGAAGCCGCGATTGCAATGCTGGCCTGCGCGCGCATCGGCGCGATTCATTCGGTGGTGTTCGGCGGTTTCTCACCCGACGCTTTGGCGGGCCGCATCATCGATTGCGATTCCAGCGTGGTGATCACCGCCGACGAGGGCCGTCGCGGGGGCCGCACGATTCCGCTGAAAGCCAATGTGGATGCGGCCGCTGCGATCGAAGGGGTCGACTCACTGCAAAAGGTGCTCGTCGTGCAAAACACGGGCGGGGACATCGAATGGCACGGAGACCGCGACGTCTGGCTGCACGAAGCGGCCGAGCAGGTCGAGGCCGAGTGCCCTCCGGTGCCCATGAATGCAGAGGACCCGCTGTTCATTTTGTACACGTCGGGCTCCACCGGTAAGCCAAAAGGTGTGTTGCACACCAGTGGTGGCTACCTGGTTTACGCCACCACCACGTTTCGCGATGTCTTCAACTATCAGCCCGGCGATATCTATTGGTGCACCGCAGACGTCGGCTGGGTGACCGGGCATTCCTACATCGTTTACGGGCCGCTCTCGAACGGGGCCACGACGTTAATGTTCGAAGGCGTACCTACGTACCCCGACGCGTCGCGGCTTTGGGCGGTCTGCGACAAGCACGCCGTCAACATCTGCTACACCGCACCGACGGCCATTCGTGCGCTGATGCGCGAGGGCGACGCGCCCGTGAAGCAAACCTCGCGCAAGTCGCTGCGCCTGCTCGGATCGGTCGGAGAGCCCATCAATCCGGAGGCCTGGGAGTGGTACTGCGACGTGGTCGGCGATGGCCGTTGTCCGATCGTGGACACCTGGTGGCAGACTGAAACCGGCGGTGTGCTCATCAGCCCGCTGCCAGGGGCCACAGCCCTGAAACCCGGCAGCGCGACGCGGCCGCTATTCGGTATCCAGCCGGCCTTACTGGATGCCGAGGGCAATGAGATCGCGGGCGAAGGCGCCGGCAACCTGGTCATCAAGGACAGCTGGCCGGGGCAGATGCGCACCGTCTACGGTGATCACCAACGATTCATCGATACGTACTTTTCCACCTTTGATGGCGTCTACACCACCGGCGACGGCGCGCGCCGAGATGCCGATGGCTACTACTGGATCACGGGGCGCGTTGACGACGTGCTCAACGTCTCCGGTCACCGCATGGGCACAGCCGAGGTCGAGTCGGCACTTGTGGCTCACGAGAGTGTCGCTGAGGCGGCAGTGGTCGGCTACCCGCACGACATCAAGGGGCAGGGTATCTACGTCTACGTCACGCTCATGGATGGTGTTGCGCCCAGCGAGGAACTGCGCAACGCACTCCGGCAGTGGGTCCGCAAGGAAATTGGCCCCATTGCAACGCCCGATCTGATTCAGTGGGCGCCCGGCCTGCCGAAGACGCGCTCCGGCAAAATCATGCGGCGCATTCTGCGCAAAATTGCCGAGGACGATTTTGGCAATCTGGGAGACACGTCAACACTGGCCGATCCCGGTGTGGTGGAGGACCTGATCGCCTCACGCCAGAACCGCTAATCCCCATCACGTCTTAAGGCAGGATATGACCAACAAGAAGGGCTACTGGCGCGCGAACCTGCGCCTCGTGTTTGGCTGCATGGTGGTGTGGTTCATTGTCAGCTTCGGGTTCGGCATCATTCTTGTTGAGCCGCTCAACAACATAAGGATTGGTGGCTACAAGCTGGGGTTCTGGTTTGCCCAGCAGGGCTCCATCTATGTCTTTGTCGCGCTGATCTTCTTCTACGCGTGGCGGATCGGGAAGCTCGACCGCGAATACGGCGTCGCGGAGTAGCCTGCAGATGACGCTGCAGACCCTCACCTATCTCGTCGTCGGCGCAACGTTTGCGTTGTACATTGGCATCGCGATCGCATCGCGTGTCGATTCGACCAACGATTTCTACGTTGCCGGTGGCGGCATTCACCCGATTGCCAACGGCATGGCCACGGCCGCCGACTGGATGTCGGCTGCGTCGTTTATCTCGATGGCCGGGCTTATCGCCTTTATGGGTTACGGCGGATCCGTATTCCTCATGGGCTGGACGGGCGGCTACGTGTTGCTGGCCATGTTGCTCGCACCCTACCTGCGCAAATTTGGCAAGTTCACGGTGCCCGAGTTCATCGGCGACCGGTATTACTCCAAGGCCGCGCGCATCGTCGCTGTCATCTGCCTCATCATCGCCTCGATCACCTACGTCATCGGCCAGATGAAGGGCATCGGTGTGGCGTTTTCACGCTTCCTCGAGGTCGACTACAACGTGGGCCTGGCGATCGGCATGGCGATTGTCTTTTTCTACGCCGTTATGGGCGGCATGAAAGGCATCACCTACACACAGATCGCGCAGTACTGCGTATTGATTCTCGCCTACACCATTCCGGCCATCTTCATTTCGCTGAACCTGACGGGTAACCCGTTCCCGCAGCTCGGCCTCGGTGACACCCTGGTAGGCACCTCGACGTACATGCTCGACAAGCTCGACCAGGTGGTCATGGAGTTGGGGTTTGCCGAGTACACGACTAATGCCAGGTTAAGCCTGACCAACATGTTCATGTACACGATGTCGCTGATGATCGGCACGGCGGGCTTGCCGCACGTCATCATCCGATTTTTCACCGTGCCCAAGGTCAAGGACGCACGCAGCTCGGCAGGCTGGGCGCTCGTGTTCATCGCGATCCTCTACACGACGGCACCGTCGGTTGCGGCCATGG
Organism: uncultured Gammaproteobacteria bacterium; assembly: GCA_937899415.1. Taxonomy (GTDB): domain Bacteria; phylum Pseudomonadota; class Gammaproteobacteria; order Steroidobacterales; family Woeseiaceae; genus CALBPI01. The sequence goes on from CALBPI010000018.1 coordinate 30,162, forward strand.
CGCGCCTGAACTTCATGCAGACGATGGAGCCTGAGCCGGGCCAATACATGAAGTACGAAGAGCGTCCGAGCTGGGTCAGCAACTGGGAGAAGACGCGTTTGCTCGAGTTCGATGACAAGGACGGTGATGGTCGCATCCGCTACTCCGCTGACCCCGAAGTCAACGAAGTCAAAAAGATCGACAACGACATCATGGTCCTGGCCAACCCCGAAATCGCGCAGTTGCCCAATTGGGTCATTGCGCTTGTCGCGGCGGGCGGTCTCGCGGCGGCCTTGTCGACCGCGGCCGGCTTACTCCTCGCGATCTCTTCGTCGATCTCGCATGACTTGCTCAAGGGGGTGTTCAAACCGGACATCAGCGAACGGGAAGAGCTGCTGGCGAGCCGTGTCGCGATGGCAGGCGCGATTGGTGCGGCGGGCTATCTCGGGTTTAATCCGCCCGACTTCGCGGCCGGGACCGTGGCGCTGGCTTTCGGTCTTGCGGCATCTTCCATCTTCCCGGCGCTCATGATGGGCATCTTCTCGAAACGGATGAATAAGGAAGGCGCCATCGCGGGCATGGTCGCCGGCCTCGGGGTGACGTTGCTCTACGTGTTTCAGCACAAAGGCATCATGTTTGTCGCCAGCACGGCATTCCTGGGCGACCTGCCGGCCAACTGGTTCTTCGGTATCGAACCGAACGCCTTCGGTGCCGTGGGCGCCATCGTCAACTTCTCAGTGGCCTATGCCGTTTCTGCCACGACGGCGCGCCCGCCTGAGCATATTCAGGATCTTGTCGAGGAGATTCGCGTACCGGGTGGCGCGGAAGGCGCAACGGGCCACTAGTGGCAGATCCGTACCGAGTCGATTCAGGGACGCCGCATGTGGAAAAACAAACACGTCATCATCGCGCTGCTTGTGGCCCCCGTGCTCGCGATCCTGGCGTGGTTCGCCGTGGACCGAATGGTGGCCGAGGAACCGCAGGCGGCCGTGGCGGGTGGTGCCTATGAACTTGTCGCCAGGCCCAACTGCCGCTACGCGAGCGGCGAATGCGAGCTCGTCAATAATGACTTTCAGCTCTCGCTGGCACTCAGCGACGGGGTCATGACGCTAAACGCGTCTCACGCGCTCAACGGCGTTCAGATCGCGTTCGGTGATTCGGCGGGAACGTACGGGGTGCCGCAGACGCTCGAGGGGGCAGGGCAGTCCTGGCAGCTCGCCTTCGCGGATGCGTCAGCTGACGAGTCGATTCGCGTGCTGGCCAGTGCGGGCGGTGCGAGCTATTACGCGGAAACCTCGCTGGCCTTTATCGGCAGCGCCGACTAGGCACGATGCTCTGACGGCTCACCGCCGTACTCGGCCGCGTTGTCCTCAAGCTGCAGGTAGCGCCGTAACTTCGCGGTCAGGATGTAGAACGGTATTGTGTCGAGCAAAGCCGACCCGGCCTTGAAGGCGTAGTTGCCACCCACGAGGACGAGCAGCGACTGGAATGTCCGCTCGCCGGCCAGATAAGACGCCCCGAACGTGACTGCCACGACCGTGACGGAGTCGACAAGCTGGCTGGTCAGTGTTGAGAAGTTGTTGCGCACCCAGAGGTACTTACCCTTTGTGAGCCGCTTCAGGAAATGGAACACCTGGACGTCACAGTACTGCGCCGCGATATAGGCCAGCATCGAAGCCACGACGGCGCCTGACGTCGTGGCGTAGATGAGGTCGAACATCTGAATCGTGCCCGACAGGCTGTCGCCGCTCGGCAGTCCCACGTCGCTGGCGAGCTCGATCGCCTGCCAGGGCGGGATCGCGGTGGCCGGCGCCGCGGGCACGATGTCGATAAGCCACATGACGAGCAGGATGAAGCCGTTTAGGCAGAGGCCGACGGTGACCATGAAATTGGCCCGCTTGCGGCCGTAAAGCTCACAGATGAGGTCGGTGCAGAGAAATGTCAGCGGGTAGGGCAGCACGCCCGCGGCTACGACGAGCGGGCCAAAACTCAAGAAATGCGAGATGCCGATGACGTTGAGCAGCGTCATGGCGCAGAGGAACGTGCCGGCAAGAACGAGGAACACGCGTTCCCTGCGTTCATAGAGTTCGGAGCCGAATTCCGGTGCGTTTCCCTGCGGTGCCGCTGCAGTCATGAACCATCCACTCTGATAAGGCGTGCGCGATTGTGCACTTCGGGCTTTCGAAATGCGACGTAATCCGGATTCGGAAATCACCGGGCCTGCTACGATTTCCCTATGAAACTGTTCGTCAAAGTGCTGTGTTTCGGGCTCGTACTGGCATTGGCCGGCCCGTTCTTGATGCGTGGCCCCGACGGCGAACCGCTCTACACGCCCGCCCAGGCCTGGCGGTCGCTGCAGGCGAGCTTGCCCAGCTTCGATGTGCCCCAGGTGCTCCCTTCGGAGCCTGTTGAGGTCTACCGCTGGCAGGATGCGAGCGGACAATGGCACTTTTCGGGCACACCACCCGCCGAGGGCACGGCCTACACGGTGCTTGAGATCGATCCGAAGACCAATACCGTGGGTACGGCACCGACACCGGTCGCCGACGAGCCGGCTGCCGAGGACGGCGAGGCCGAGGTGCTGGGCCCCGAAAACGCCATGTTGGGGCCCTATCCCAACCCCGAGGCCGTAAAGCAACTGCTTCAGGAGGTACAGGCGATCCGAGAGGACGCCGAGCGCCGTGCCATTGAAGGGTTGGACGCCGACGCGCCCTGAGCGCTCATTCCAGACGACCCGTCTTATGTGAACTTGCTCCCTCAGTGTCAACCGATTCGGTTGGCGCGCGTTATTCCAGGTAACCGGCGCCAATGCGCCACGGAATGACGCAACGACCGACAGGGAGTAACACCATGAGTAAGTCCAGGTTCTTTTTGGCCGCTACCGGCGCCTTGGTTCTGATCTGCGCCGCAGCCGCGCCCAACACGCAGGCGGCCTCCATACCGGGCTTTGAAGTCTACGCGTCGGCGGGTGAGCCAAATCGCAAGACGACGCGCAAGCGCAGTGGCAACACGGCCGAGCGTCGCACCACGCGTACGGGCAAGAACGGCAAGACCGCGACCCGCGAAGCGCGCCGTACCTACGACCGCGACAATCAGACGGTTCGTACCGAACGTCGCGCCACGGGCCCCAACGGACGCTCGGCCACATCGGATTCCACGCTCTCGCGCACCGAGAACGGCTACAACCGCAACACGACGGTGACCGGCCCCGAAGGCCGCACGGCCAACCGCAACACGGACGTCAGCTACGACCCCGAAACGGGTGTGACGCGCGACCGCGTGACTACGGGCCCGAATGGCGGCGAGTGGACGCGTAACGACAACGCGCAGTGGGACCCGGACACCCAGACCTACACGCGTTCAAGCAGCCGCACTGCCCCCGACGGCCGCGAGCAGTCGCTCGATGTGACCGCGCAGCGCACAGAAACGGGCGCAACACGCAGCGCAACGCGGACGCGCGCCGACGGCACAGAGATCACGCGCACGCAGGAAGTCGAGCGCGAGGACGCCGACGACTGAGTTCACACCAACCGATCCCCCTCGAGGTACCGGCCGTTTCTTCCTGATTGCTTCCGGTACGCTCTCCTTCCCCGGCTTCGGCCGGGGTTTTTTTTGCCCGAGCCCCGCGCGCAGTTGCAACAGCTGCGCGCGCGCCGCACCATCGAAGCGGGGGGCGGCCGTGATGCCGAAGACACAGGGCCACAACACAATGAAACACTTTCTAAGCCTGACGCTGGCGGCCGCGCTGCTGGCGGGTTGCCATGCGTCGCACGACGCGTCCGAAACGACAACTGCCACGACGGAGGCAGCCACCACAGATGCTGCGGTGCCGATCAAGGTGGTCGTTGTGGCCATGTTCGAGCGTGGTGAGATCAGGGGCGATTCGCCGGGCGAGCTGCAGCTCTGGCTCGAGCGCCTGGCACTCGACACCGTGTATCCGTTTGCGATGGGCGAAGTGCCGCTGCACGGCAATGACGACGGCGTGCTGGCGCTGCTCACGGGCGGTGGCATTCCCAACGCGACGGCCTCGATCATGGCTTTGGGCACCGACACACGCTTCGATCTCTCGAATGCCTACTGGATCATTGCCGGCATCGCGGGCGGTGACCCCGTTGACTTGTCGCTGGGCTCCGCAGCCTGGGCGCGGCACATCGTCGACGGCGACTTGCTCTACGAGATCGATGGCCGTGAGATTCCGGGCGAGTGGCCTTATGGTCTGATCCCGCTGGGCGCCAAGGAACCCACCCAGGACCCCGTCGACCTGTCGGGTTCCTGGTCGCTCGACACGATCAAATTCACGCTCAACCCTGGGCTCGTTGAGTGGGCCTACGAGGTCAGCAAGGACGTACCGCTGGCCGATGCACCCGGTATCGCCGAGTTTCGCGAGCTCTACGCGGGCTACCCCAATGCGCAGCGACCGCCGTTCGTGACGATCGGCGACACACTGTCGGCCAGCACCTACTGGCACGGCGCGCTGCTCAACGGCTGGGCCAATGACTGGGTGCGCCTCTACGCGGGTGGCGAGGCCAATTTCATGACCTCGAATATGGAAGACAGCGGGACGCTGACCGCGCTGCACCGGCTCGACCGGGCGGGCAAGGTCGACGCAGACCGCGTGCTCGTGCTGCGCACCGCCAGTAACTTCACGATGCCGCCCGAGGGTAAGACGGCCGTCTGGAGCAAGACGGCGCCGTACCCGGACAACGGCCTGCCCGCCATCGAGGCCGCGTTCCTCGTCGGTAACGCCGTGGTGCAGGCGCTTGTCGCCGATTGGGACACCTACCGCGACACGTTGCCAAGTGTCTCTGAAGAGGCCGGCGACTGATGCGTGCTGCATTGGCGCGCTGGTTCGATCTGAGCGCGCATGACACGAAGATCGGTACGGAGCTGACGGCCGGGCTCACGACGTTCCTGGCCATGGCCTACATCACGATCGTCAATCCCTCGATCTTGTCGCAGACGGGTATGAACTTCGGCGCCGTGTTCGTGGCGACCTGCGTGGCGGCGGCCGTGGGCTCGATCGCTATGGGTGTGCTCGCCAATTACCCGATCGCACTCGCGCCCGGCATGGGGCAGAACGCGTTCTTTACCTTTTCGGTCGTCATCGTTGGCGGACACTCCTGGGAAACGGCGCTGGGCGCTGTGTTCATCTCGGGTGTGTTCTTCGTGTTTCTGAGCATCGTGCCGTTTCGCGAATGGCTCGTGAACTCGATCCCGCGCAACCTCAAGCTCGGGATCGCGGCCGGGATTGGCCTGTTCCTCGGCTATATCGCGCTCAAGAACGCGGGCGTGGTCGTCGATGACGCCGCCACGCTGACTTCGCTAGGCGCGCTGACAGAGTTCGAGCCGCTGATGATGCTTGCGGGCTTCGGGCTCATCGTGGCGCTCACGGCGCGCGGCATTCGCGGCGCCGTGGTGATTGGTATTCTCGCGGCTGCGGCAGTCGGCTGGATCACGGGAGAAGTCGCATTCGGCGGCGTGTTCTCAGCACCGCCAGAGTGGTTGCCTGTCTTGGGTCAGCTCGATATTGCCGGTGCCATGACGCTGTCGATGGCCACGGTCATCTTGTCGTTCCTGATCGTCGACGTCTTCGATACCGCCGGCACGCTTGTGGGTGTGGCCACGCGCGCCAATATGCTCGACGCCGAGGGTAAGCTGCCCCGGCTGCGTCGCGCGCTGTTTGCGGATTCGGGCGCCACGGTTGTGGGCGCACTCGCGGGGACCTCCTCGACGACGAGTTACATCGAAAGTGCCGCAGGCGTCGAGGCGGGTGGCCGCACGGGCCTCACGGCCGTGACCGTCGGCCTGCTGTTTCTGGCCTGCGTGTTCCTTGCGCCGCTCGCGGCCAGCGTACCGGCCTATGCCACGGCTTCCGCGCTCTTGTTTGTTGCCTGCCTCATGGCGCGCAGCCTCGCGGACCTCGAATGGGGCGACATCACCGAGAGTGCGCCGGCCGTGCTGGCGGCCGTCGCCATGCCGCTCACGTTTTCGATCGCTGACGGCATCGGGCTGGGCTTTTTGAGCTACGCCATCATCAAGGTCGCCTCGGGGCGCCCCGCGCAGTGTCCGGCTGCGGTCTACGTGATCGCGGCCATCTTTGGCGCGAAGTACGTCTTCCTATAGCTAGTCGTCGCAAGGGTCGCCCGGGACGCACTGGCGGTAGTGCGGCCAGTCCGCGAGCAGCGTATCGATGACCACCGAACCGACGCGGTAGGCTGACTCAAGTGCGATTTCGAGCCCGCTGTAGCCTTCGTTTTCGGCCAGCAGATTGTCGGCGGCGGTCACGCCCGGCGGCGGCATCACGTAGTTGCTTGCAGTCCGTAACGACAGCACGCGTCTTGGGTCTGCACGACCCGTCTGCGCGAGCCAGGTGATCGACTGCATCGTGCCCGTCTCCTCCATGGCTGAGGACACGAACTCGCCGTTGGTTTCCGTCCACCAGTCGACCCAGGCATTGGCCCAGCCATTCAGGATCTCGCCGTGCCAGAACGTGGAGGCCGCCAGGTGATCGCCGCGCAGCACGAAAGGCGGGCGTTGCGCATTGGGGTGTTCCGTGTAGCGGGCGCGCGTTTTCGCGAGCGCGTCGTTGTCAGGCAGTGGTGTGTCTTTGGTCAGCTCAAAGGCCCAGTCCACGAGCGTGGGATTGAGTTGGTAGAGCTCGCCGCGCGGATCGCGCCGCGGTGTCTCGAACGGCGTCTTGATGTAGCGCGCGATGTAGCCCCATTCCCAGTCGTCAGGTTTCTCGCGTGCGTCGATCTCGTGCGAGATGTCGCCGTCCACGAGCCATTCTGCCCAGGCCGCAGAGCCGATGGACGCGTCTTCGGGATCGAATCCCGAGATGCCGACGATGAGCCAGTAGCTCTCAGAAACATCAAAGCGCGGGTCCATGCCCAGCGCCATGATCGAGGCCGCTGCGCGCGCTGTGCCGATGCCCGTGACGATACCGAGCAGGCCCGAGTCAGGGTTGTAGTGCAGGTCGTGGTGGGCCACCCCGGGGTACACGACGGCATCGAGGTTGCGGCGCTCGTTCCAGAGCTGGAATTCGCCGGGTGCGTCACCCCGGTCGGCGCCGCGCTCGAACATCGTCACGATCACGATTTTGGGGGCTACAGGCGCGCCCTCCGGGGTCTTGGTGCAGCCCGCCAGGACCAGCAGCGTGAGTGTGCCAAACGCAAGGCTGCGAATCGTGTTCATGGTCATTCCTTCAACAACAAAAAAGGCCCGGGCAGCAGCACTGCCCGGGCCTTGTCTTTGCAAGCGCGCCTTCGCTTAGAAGTTGAACTTGAGGCTGGCCTGCCAGTTGCGCGGCAGTTCCGGCAGAACGATCTGCGAGCCGAACAGGTTCGGGAAGTTCGCGCGGAAGTAGCGCTCATCCGTCAGGTTCTTACCCGTGACCGCAAAGGTCCAGCTTTCCGTCTCGTACACGACGCCCAGGTTGACGAGCGTGTAGGCCGGCAGCTCAACCGCCTGCGAGAAGCCCGACTTCACCGACTCGACGTCGACGATGCTGGCGTTAACCGCGATGCCGTTGTCGAACGCGTAGGTGCCCGTGAACGAGTAGATGTTCTCAGGCATACCGGCGCGACGAGCAGCGGACTCATCCGCAGCGAAGACGATACCAATCGCCTGGCCACCGAACAGCGTGGTCGGGTCAATCTGCGGCAGGTCATCGGCACCGAAGAAGCTGAAGCGGCTGCCGTTGGCGACCGTGTTCAGGTTCGTGACTTCGATGTTCGTGTAGCCGAAGGTCAGGACCAGGTTCTCGTTGACCACCCAGCGCGCTTCAAATTCGGCGCCTTCGGTCTTGTTACTCTGGTTCGTCACAATGGCCTGAGCATTGAAGTCCGTACGCTCCTGCTCGTAGACCGACAGCGCGAGGTACAGGCTGTCATCAAGGAAGCTGCCCTTGATGCCGATTTCCTGCAGCTCGGACTGATCGAACCAGCCGTTCGAGGCGATGGCGCCCGTCTGGATTTCCGCACCCTGGCCCGCGATGACCGTGGACTGCTCCGAGAAGGTCACGTAAGGGATGATGCCGACGGGCGTTTCCCACGAGAGACTGGCTGTCCAGGACACGCCCGTCTCGTTGTCGGTCTCGGTTTCCGCGTCGCCGTCACCAAAGATGCCGAGGTCAGCATCGATGCTCGTGCTTTCCACGTCGATGTCGTCGTAACGCACGCCCAACAGTGCCGAGAAGCCGTTATCGAAGACGAAGTCACCGACGAGGGCGAGGCCCCAGTTGGTGTAGTCACCGTCGAAGCGGTCGGCGTAGTCCGTACCGCTGCGCGTGGCCAGCAGGCGACGGTCGAGCGCCGTCGACGGGCCCGTCAGGTCACGGCGGTCGAAGTACTCGTTGATGAAGTCACTGCCGTGGCTGAAGTCCGTGAAACGCAGCGAGGGCGATACCTGCAGCGTGGCAGACAGGCCGTCGAGGTCCCAGGTGTTCTGGATCACGAGCTTGTCTTCGATGACGTGCGAGTCGTGGAACTGCGAGAAGCCGTAGGCGTTCTCGTTGAGGTTGTCGTAGCCCTCGTAGAACAGCTGGTTCTTGATTTCCCAGCCGCTTTCAAATTGCCAGATGGCATCGAAGTACAGCGTCAGCACGTCGTTTTCGAGCGTGTCATCGGGTGCAACGAGGACCTCGCTGCCGTCGAGCTGGGCCGTGCCCGGATTGACGAGCGCCGACAGCGGGTTGATGTCCGCCTGCGTGACGTTGGCCGGGCCGACGAAGAACTGGCTGATACCCGCGACGTTGTACTCGGAGTGCGAGATCGAGCCGTCACCGTCCGTGTCGAGCGGCTGGGCCGTGCCCGTGATGTACGTGCCGTTGTCGATGAGGTCCTGGGTCAGACGGTTCCAGCCTGCAATCTGGTTACCTTCGTAACGGTGGTACATGCCGCCGAACTGGATGTGCAGCGCGTCGTTGACGTCGTGGTCGATGGCGAGCTGCAGCAGCGTCTGGTCAGTCTGCGAGTTTTGGTAGTAGCTGCCCGAGTCTTCGATTTCGGCGTAGCCGTAGTAACCGAACTCACGGCCAAAGGCTTCAGCCGGGCCGCCGACTTCGGCGGTCACAATGGCGCGGTCCCAGGAACCCGTGGTGTAGGAGATGGCGCCCTCAGTTTCGTCGAGGTACTGGCCGCCGTCGGCGCGCGCTGACTTCGGCACGAAGTTCAGGTAGCCGCCGATCTTGGCCGGACCGTAGACGACCGAGGCCGGGCCGCGGACGATGTCGATGCGGTCTGAGGCGCCGATGGGCGTCGGGTAGTTACCCGGGTTGTCGAGGCGACGGATGCCGCGGAAGTAGGTTTCACCGGCCGTGCCGCGCACGTCGAGTGAACCGGCGACGCCAAAGAACGACTGCGTGAAGACACCCGGCGACAGCGTGACGAGTTCGTCAATGTCGCGGATGTCGAAACGGGCGATCTGATCGGCACTAATAGTCGATGCCGAACGGGGCGTTTCGAGAAGGGTCTTGTCGAGCCCGAATACCGAACCGACGTCCTGCGTCGGCAGACTGTTCAACGAGCCTTCAACGACGATTTCGTCGAGTGCTTGTTCTTCCTGGGCTACTGCTGGGCCGGCTACGCCGGTGGCCAGTGCCGTTGCTACGGCCGTATACAAGGCCTGATTACGTTTCATTGAGCTCACCCTCCTCAAAGGCACACATCTCACGCGTCGCGGCGAAACGACGCTTTTCACATCGGAAAATGGTTTTGGATCGTTAGTTTGTGCGGCAGGAAACCCGGTCTCCGGACCTGTTGTTAAAAGGTAACACCGAACCGGGCTACCGCCATGTGTCATGCGCAATAGGCAACGGATGGGCCGCGAGGGACGCGAGCCGGATCAACTGCTGTTTGTGCAAACCTGTTTACCCCCCAGGCTTGCGCCAACGCTTAGTCGCAGATCTTGTAGCGGGCACAAATGAAGAGCCGAGTCTCCGGCATGGGCGGCACCTTTGCAAGTCCGCGCCGTTCAAGCTCGCGCTCAAAACGCTGAATTTCCCTATCAAAGTCTGCAATTAGCGCTTGCTTTACGGCGGGCTCGGCCAGCGCATAAGCGAGCGAGTTTCGGCTCAAGGTGACGACCTCGTCCCAGGTCAGGTCGAACTCGCGAACGGCCACGAAGAATTCGTCGGTGAGTGTTGAGTCCCACATGCCGCGGTCATCGGTGGACAGCGCAACGGGAATTCCGATGCGCAGGTACTCCGGAAAGGGGTGTTGCGAAAAGTCCACAACGTACTCAAGCAACAGGTTGCTGATCAAATTGATTTCAACGAGATAGGGCCCGTACCTCATATCGAGCATCAGATCGTCGTCGGTGATCAGATTGAGCCCGTGACCGATGCGTTCGGCCCCCAGCAGCAGCGTGTCGCGGACATGGTCGTTGGGCTCGTCGACCTCGCCGCCATGAATCGAGAGCGGCACGTCGTAGTCGCGGCGAAGTTCACGCAAGGTCTCCAGGAATCGGCGGGGGTGACCCTTGTCATTGTCCTCGCGGCCGACCATGTTGATAGCTGCGATCATGTCCGGGTTGGCTCGGGCCGTGGCGTACAAATCGCGCAAACTGCGCTCGGCCGTCGGTGTGAACCGCAGCAGCGTAAGCTGCAGTCGGACCGTCATGCCGGTGGCGCGCACGTCATCGGCAGCCAGGCGCTGCCGGTAGACCTCGATCATTTCGTTGCGCGAGATTGGCGTGCCGTCAGCCGTGACGGCGCCATTCACCGAGACCATGGCCTCGAGATATCGCGCGCCCTCGTCGGAAAGCGACTTGAGATTCCGGTAGAGCGCCTCGGCGTGTATGTGCGGGTTGGCCATGAGCGCGTTGAGCCGCTGCCAGTGCTTGCCGAAAAACTCCTCGCGGCCTTCCGACGGCTTGTCGAGCCGGAGGCTGTTCATCCAGGCAGCTTTCTCGGTCGCATTGAGCGCGTCGAGCCGTTTGTGCTCGCCCTGTTCGCACTCGGACAGGGCGGTGTATTCGATGTGGCTGATGTTGCGAAACATCAGCAGGTAGGCATCGGTAACGGTCTCGTAGCTGCGGCAGTTATTAATACGTGTTTTGGTGTAGTAGGTGTAGCCGTTCGATTCCTGCGCGACCGCGATCTCGTAGAGGTCCTCGACAAAAATCGAGCCCGTGTTGTGGTTGTGCAGGTCGCCGCCCTTGGGCATAGCGTGCAACACGCGGTACAGCGACTCGTCATCGCCCGAGTCCTTGAGCGCCTCGAACCAATCGGCGGCGAAGGCGCTTGGCGACGCTAACGCTGCTGCAAACAGGAACCACCACAAACGCATCGCTAACTCCAAAATGAAAACCCGTCATCGCGAGCGGCCGAAGGCTACTCCGTCATTGCGAGCGGCCGAAGGCTACTCCGTCAT
>CALBPI010000019.1 GCA_937899415.1 uncultured Gammaproteobacteria bacterium
TGGGGTCAGGCGCTCTGCTTCAGGGCCCGCTTCTTCATATGAATCAGCAGCAACGAGATGGCTGCCGGCGTCACACCGGCCATGCGGGAGGCCTGGCCGATCGTGGCTGGACGCACGTCAGCCAGCTTTTGCCGCGCTTCGTTCGAGAGCCCATGCACGACCGCGTAGTCGAGGTCATCGGGCAGGCGCAGATCGGCCTGGCGCCGCTGCTGCGCCACTTCACGCTGCTGGCGTTCGACGTAGCCCTGGTACTTCACGTCCGTCTCGACCTGCAGCGCCACCTGCTCGGCGAACTCAGTCGTGGCCAGGTAACCGTCCGCGGCCTCGGGTGCCGACATCGGACCCACGCTGTCGTGAGAGGTGAGTGCCGCGTGATCAAACTCGGGTCGGCGCAACACATCGAGTGCCTTGACGTCTCGCGCCACACCCTCGATCTGCCCCGCGCGAACGTTGATGCCCGCCAGTCGCGCATGCTCGCGCGTGGCCTCGGCCTGGCGCGCCTCGAACACACGCCAGCGTGTGTCGTCGACGAGCCCGAGCTCGCGTCCGATCGGGGTCAGGCGCCGATCGGCATTGTCTTCTCGCAGTAACAGCCGGTGCTCGGCGCGGCTCGTGAACATGCGGTAGGGCTCCTGCGCGCCCTGCGTGACAAGGTCGTCAACGAGGACGCCCAGGTAGGCTTCGTCGCGGCGTGGGTACCAGGGCTCGAGCGACTGCGCCGCGCGTGCCGCGTTGAGACCCGCGAGCAGACCCTGCGCCGCAGCTTCTTCGTAACCCGTCGTGCCGTTGATCTGGCCCGCAAAATACAGCCCTGGCAGATGCCGCGTCTGCAGCGTGGGCTCCAGATCGCGTGGATCGAAATAGTCGTACTCGATGGCATAGCCCGGGCGCGTAATGTGTGCGTTCTCGAATCCCGCGATGCTGCGTACCATGTCGAGCTGCGCTTCCCAGGGCAGGCTCGTCGAGATGCCGTTGGGGTAGACCTCAAAGGTCTCGAGACCTTCGGGCTCCACAAACACCTGGTGCGAGGCCTTGTCCGCGAACCGGACGACCTTGTCTTCAACCGACGGGCAGTAGCGCGGTCCGACGCCTTCGATCTCGCCCGAGAATATGGGCGACTCGTGTAACGCACCCCGGATGATCTCGTGCGTGGCTTCGTTCGTGTAGGTGATGTGGCAGGGCACCTGTTCGGGATGCTGCGCACGCCGACCCAGGAACGAGAACACGGGTGCGGGCGTGTCGCCGTGCTGCACCTGCATCACGTCGTAGTCGAGCGAGCGGCCGTCGAGGCGGGGCGGTGTGCCCGTCTTCAGGCGACCGACGCGGAAGGGCAGCTCGCGCAGCCGTTCGGCAAGCAGATTGGACGGCGGATCGCCTGCACGACCGCCGGCGGACGCGCTGCGCCCGACGTGAATCTTGCCGCCCAGGAACGTGCCCACGGTGAGCACGACGGCTTCAGCTTCAAAGCGATGCCCAAGGCCCGTCTCGACACCCCGAACGCAGCCGCCCTCGACGACAAGGTCGGTGATCGTCGCCTGGAACAGGGCCAACCCTGCCTGCGCCTCGACGCGGCGCCGGATCGCCTGGCGGTAAAGCACGCGGTCGGCCTGCGCACGCGTCGCGCGCACGGCCGGGCCTTTGCTGGCGTTGAGCGTGCGGAACTGGATGCCGGCCTCATCGATGGCCTGCGCCATGACGCCACCGAGAGCGTCGACCTCGCGCGCGAGATGGCCTTTGCCGATCCCGCCAATTGCAGGGTTGCAGCTCATCTGCCCGATGGTCTCGATGGCCTGCGTCACGAGCAGCGTGCGCGCGCCGGCGCGCGCCGAAGCCAGGGCGGCCTCGGTACCGGCGTGACCGCCGCCGATGACAATCACATCGAAGCGTTGGGTGGATGGGCTCATGTTCTTGCGCTGGCGCCGTCGCGGTGACGCTCTGAAATCAGGCCGGCAAGTCTAACTGCCCGGCCCCGCAACCAAAAGTGCGCAACGCACCGCGTAACGGTCGCGGCAAGCGACCTTTCGCGCGATCGACGCGAATCCGGCGCCGTCATCGGCGTGCGCGCGCCGTCGCTTGGGCCGTCAGACCCGGGATCGATCCAAGAATCAACCGCTTAGCGCCAGCAGCTGGCCAAAAGCGGCCGCCGAGCCGAATCCGGCCGTCCGGGAGCCGCGACCCGCAGATCACTGTTTGCTCACTGTTTTTTGTGCATACTGCGGCGCGACTTCACCGCTGGCCTGACGACGAGAGCCGACCATGCGAATGCCGATTGCCTTCAAGACCCTGGTGGCCGCAGCCGCCGCCACCCTGGCGCTGCCCGTGCTGGCGCAGGATCCCACGCCTGCGGGCCCCACGCTCGAACTCGAGCCCTGCCGCATTGACGCAGGACCGGGCTTCGATACGGCCAAGGCGCTCTGCGGGAGCTTCGCGCGCCCGGAGAACCCAGAAGACCCCGATGGCCGCAGCATCGAGCTTGCGGTCGCCGTGATTCCGGCACTTAACGTCGAGGCCTTGCCCGATCCGCTCGTCCTGCTGGCGGGCGGTCCCGGCCAGTCGGCGATCGATTCGTATCTGCAGGTTGGCGGGGCCTTCGGCAACATCCAGCGCGACCGCCCGATCCTGCTCGTCGACCAGCGCGGCACCGGGCGGTCCAACAAGCTCGACTGTCCGCAGCCCAGCGACCCCACAGCGGACATGTGGAGCGGCGACGTTGAGGCGATCCGCACCTTCACGCAGAACTGCATCGATGCACTCGATGCCGACCTGCGCTTCTACACGACGAGCGTCGCCATCGACGATCTCGACGCGGTGCGCGCCGCCCTCGGCTACGGGCAGCTCAACCTCTGGGGCGGGTCTTACGGCTCGCGCGTCGCACTCGCCTACCTGCGCCGCTACCCCGAGTCCACACGCAGCGTCATCATCGACGGCGTTGTCCCCGGCGACGAACTGCTGGGTCCTGCCCTGGCCACCGACGCACAGGACAGCCTCGACAAGCTGTTTAGCCGTTGTGCCGAATCCGAGTCCTGCAGCGCCGCCTTCCCGAACTTGAGCGCTGACTTCGACGGCCTTCGGACCACGCTGGCGGATACGCCCGTGACGCTGACCGTGGCGCACCCGCAGACGGGCGCCATGCGCGAGCAGACTATCAATGACAGCATGCTGGCTGCCGTGGTGCGCATGTCGAGCTACTCGCCGGCGACGCGCGCGCTGCTGCCGCTCATGATTAACGAAGCCGTGCAGGGTCGCTTTGGCATGCTCGCGAGCCAGGCCTCCCTGATCGAAACCCAGTTCGACGGACTGCTCGCGCTCGGCATGCACAACAGCGTCGTGTGCAGCGAAGACGCGCCGCTTTACGACGAAGCCGATATCGATCGCGAAGCACTGGCGAACACCTACCTGGGCGAAGTGCAGATTGAAGGGCTCAACGCCATGTGCGACAGCTGGCCGCGCGGCCCCGTCGACCCCGACAACGGCAAGGCGATTGTGAGCGACGTGCCAACGCTGATCCTGTCGGGTCAGTACGACCCCGTGACGCCGCCTGAAAACGGCGACAAGGCCGCGAAGACGCTGTCCGTCTCGCGCCACATCGTCGCCCCGGGACAAGGCCATATCATCAGCGCGACGGGCTGCGTGCCACGGCTGCTCGGTGAGTTTGTGAACACGCTTGATCCCGAAGCACTCGACGCCACCTGCGTCGTCCGCCTGGGCCCGACCCCGTTTTTTGTCAGCACCATCGGCCCCACGCCCTGAGGACGCCATGATCGAAGTACGCAACATTGCCAAGTCGTTTGGCAAAGTGAAGGCCGTCTCTGACGTCAGTTTCTCAGCGCCCGATGGCCGCATTACGGGTCTGCTCGGACCCAACGGCGCAGGCAAGTCGACGACGCTGCGTGTGCTCTACACGGCGATCCAGCCCGACCAGGGCAGCGCCAGTGTTGACGGTATCGATGTCAGCCGCGACCCGCTTGAAGTGCGACGTCGCCTGGGCGCGCTGCCGCATGGTGCGGGGCTCTACAACCAGCTCACGGCGCGCGAGAACATCGCTTATTTCGCAGCGATGCACGGTGTCGACAAGTCGGAGCGCAGCGACCGCGTGCAGCGCATGATCGACCTGCTCGAGATTCATGACTTTGCCGACCGCCGCACCAAGGGCTTCTCGCAGGGCCAGAAGATCAAGGTCGCACTCGCGCGTGCGCTCGTGCACGGGCCCAGGAACGTGATCCTCGATGAGCCGACGAACGGCCTCGACGTCATGGCCACGCGAAGCCTGCGCCACATCATCCGCAAACTGCGCGAGGACGGTTGCTGCGTCCTGTTCTCCTCGCACGTCATGCAGGAAGTCGCGGCACTTTGCGACGAGATCGTTATCGTCGCCAACGGTCGAGTCTCCATGGCCGGCACCACGGATGCGATCCGACAGAAGACCGGTTGTGATGATCTCGAGGACGCCTTTGTGCGCGCTATCGGTCGCACGGAGGACGCCGCATGAACCGCTTCCTGACCATCGTCCTGAAAGAAATCAAGGACAACTTCCGCGACCGGCGCACGATGCTGTCAGCGCTCGTATTCGGGCCGCTGTTTGGTCCTGTCATTTTTGCGGGCGTGATTTCGCTGACGCTGAACCAGGCCACGGGCAAGGCGCAGAAGCCGCTGCCGCTCGCGATTGTGGGCGCCGAATATGCGCCCAGTCTCATGACCTATCTGGGACAACAGGACACCGAGATTGAATTGCTCGAGGTCGACGCCGAGACGGCCATTGGGCTCGTGCGTGAAGGCGAAAAGGAAATGGTGTTGCTCATTGACGCGGGCTACGGCGAGAGCTGGGAGGCCGCGACGCCCGCGCGCGTGAGCCTCGTGCTTGATGGCTCCGACCAGAGCACCTCGCGCCAGGCGCGACGCGCACGGGGCTACATCAACGGCTGGTCGCAGCAGGTGGGCGCCATGCGGCTCATCGCGCGCGGCATCGACCCGAACGTGGCGCGTGCCATCAACATTGATGAAATCGACACCTCGACCCCAAGCGGTCGCGCGGGGCTCGTGCTCGGCGTGCTGTCTTACTTCCTGTTGTTCTCGATGCTTGCGGGCGGGATGTACCTGGCTATCGACACCACGGCAGGTGAGCGCGAACGCGGCTCCCTCGAACCGCTGCTGACCTTGCCCGTAACGCGCACCGCGTTGCTGCTCGGCAAACTCGCGGCGACCTGTTTCTTCATGTCCCTGTCACTCGCCATCGCGCTCGTGGCGCTGGCGGCGGCGCTCGGCTACGTGCCGCTGCAACGGCTCGGCATGAGTGTCGAATTCGGCCCCACGCAGGTCGTCACGGCGTTCCTGTTCATGGTGCCGTTCACGCTCATCGGCGCGTCGCTGATGACCGTCGTCGCGTCGTTCACGAAGAGCTTCAAGGAAGCGCAGAGCTATGTGACCTTTGCCATGCTCGCGCCCACGCTGCCCATCATGGTCGCGGCCGTCATGAACCTGAAGTCGACGGCGGCCTGGATGGCGGTGCCCAGTATGTCGCAGCACCTGCTCATGCTCGACCTCATCAAGGGTGAACCCCTGAATGCGACCTTCGTCGCGATCTCCGTGGGCTCGACGCTTGGTCTCGGCGTGCTTTTCGCGGCCATTGCCGTCTTCTTCTACCGGCGCGAAAAGCTGCTTATGTGACGGGATAGCACCCGATTTCGTGACAGTACCCGCAGTATTGGTGCTGTTGCGGGGCTAACCTGTCGGGATGTCTAAACCGAGTCGAGATCCGGAGGCCCGGCAGCGCCTGCGTATGCAGCGCTTCCTGATGTCCGTGACGTTGTACGCCCTCTGGGCGATCGTCACAGGCTCGGCCTGGTTGCTTGATCTCATCGGCACGCCCACCTGGGTGCTCATGAGCATGGGCCTGGGCGTCATCGTCTCGATCATCGGCTTCTGGGCGGCCTTCGCCACCGACTTCAATCAGCGCTTCAAAGACCCGTCGCTAACACTCGCGCAATGCGGCGTGGGCTTAAGCTGGCTCATGCTGTTGATGTACGTCGTGCCCGAGTGGCGTGACCTGCTGTTGGCCGTGTTCCTCATCGTGCTTATGTTCGGGACGTTTCAGCTCCGTCCGCGTCAGTTTGCCGCGCTCTCGTTCGCGGCCTTCGTGGGTTACGTGACGATGAGCGGTATTGATCTCGCGGCCGGCAACGAGACGCTCTCGCAAGTTGTATTCCGCGGCGTCGTGGTCGGCAGCCTCATGATCTGGTGCGCCTACTTCGGTATCCACGTCAGCGCGCTTCGCGATGCGCTCTACACGCGCAACGAGCAGCTCGAGACTATGGTGCGCGAGGTGTCACACCTGGCCGAGCGGGATGACCTGACCCAGGCCTACAACCGACGCGCGATTATCGAAACGCTGGGCCGGCTCCGCGAAGCATCGCTGCGATATGGCGAGCCGTTCAGCATCGTCATCGTCGACCTCGATTACTTCAAACAGGTCAACGATCGATTTGGTCACATGGTTGGCGACCGGGTACTGGCCGATTTCTCAAACCGCATTCGCGCCGAGCTTCGGCTGCTCGACGAAATCGAACCCGTGGTCGACGACCGGCGGCTCGGGCGTTACGGCGGCGAGGAATTCATCCTGATTTTGCCGCGCACACGACTGGACGGTGCCCGCCAGTGCGCCGAACGCGTACGGGGTGTCACGGCCGGACATGGCTTTGGCAGCGGTATCTCGATCACGGTATCCGCAGGCATCGCTGAGTTCTCAAGCGCCGAGCCCATCGACACGCTGCTGCGCCGCGCCGATATGGCGCTCTACTCAGCCAAGGCAGCGGGCCGCAACTGCGTGCGGTCCATTGCGGCCGACGGCAGTACCAACGCGGACCGCGGCAGCGACGTCGTCAATCTGTCCGACTACAAGAACGACCGCTGAGCCGGCGGCACGCTGTGCCCGGCTTCTTGCCCAACTATTTCCCGATACAAAACGACGAAAAGATGCGCCCGAGCAGATCGTCGCTGGTAAACGCCCCCGTGATTTCCGAGAGCGCCTGCTGCGCGAGGCGCAATTCCTCTGCCATGAGCTCGCCCGCGCGATCCTGCTCGAGCCGCGCCACACCCGCATCAAAATGAGCCCGCGCCGTCTCGATGCACTCGAGATGACGTCGGCGTGCCGAGAATCCGCCGCCGATGTCGCCGGCCAGACCAGCGGCCTCATGCAGTCGTTGCTGCAGCGATGCGACGCCGTCTCCGCGCGTCGCCGATACCGGCACAGCTGACGCATCACCCGTGTCGAGCAACAGCGGCGCTTCGACAAGATCGATTTTGTTCACAACGAGTGTGCGCGGAATGTCATCAGGCAGGAGTTCCGCCAGTGCGTCTGCCTGAGCCAGCGGATCACCTGTCGCCTCGACCATGACGAGCAGGTGATCGGCACGCGCCGCGGCCTGGCGAGAGCGTCGAACGCCTTCGCGTTCCACCACATCATCCGTCTCCCGCAAACCGGCCGTATCGATAAGCGTGACGGGCAGGCCCGCCACGTCGAGCGTGGTTTCAATGAGATCACGCGTGGTGCCGGCGATGTCGGTCACGATCGCCGTGTCGTCGCCCGACAGGGCATTAAGCAGGCTCGACTTGCCGACATTGGGGGCACCAGCGAGTACGACGGTGAGCCCGTCGTTGAGCGCGCGACCCTGCTGCGCTCGTCGCTGTAGCGCATCGAACGCGTCCCGCGTCTGATCGAGCCGCGCGCGCAGTCCGGCGTCATCCAGAAAGTCGATTTCCTCCTCCGGAAAGTCGATTGCCGCCTCAACGTGCATGCGCAGCGTCGTGATCTGCTCGACGATCGCATGAACGACCTGCGAGAACGCGCCCTGCAGACTGCGCACGGCCGCGCGTGCGGCCTGCGCGGAACCGCTATCGACAAGGTCAGCGATGGCCTCGGCCTGCGCCAGGTCCAGCTTGTCGTTTAAGAAGGCGCGCTCGGAAAACTCGCCGGGCCGCGCGGGCCGCGCACCCAGGCTGCAGAGTCGGGCGATAAGCAGGTCAACCACGACGCGGCCACCGTGCCCCTGAAACTCAGCCACATCCTCACCTGTGAACGATCGGGGCGCCGGGAACCAGAGCACGAGACCCGTATCGATGAGCGTGCCATCGGTATCGTGGAATTCTCGGAGCACCGCCTCGCGGGGCCGGGGCAGATCACCCGCGACAGCTGCCACCATGGACGCCGTCTCAGGACCCGACACCCGCACCACGGCAACGCCGCCGCGCCCCGCCGCGGAGGCCCGCGCCACTATGGTGTCCGCACTGTTCATCGGCGCCACCGTGCGTGAATCGCGCGGGCGTTGCAATATTGGTCGCCGCAACGCGGTCTACGCCTGCCGAACCCTGGGAGAAGACACATGCAAACGGAACGCGTGACGTTCGAGAATGACACTGGCGAGACCCTGTCGGGCCTGATCGACTGGCCGGGCGGTCCCGGTGGTGGCCACCATGCGATCGCCCTGTTTGCGCACTGCTTCACCTGCACAAAAAACCTGCGCGCGGCCACCAACATCGCGCGGGCACTAGCCGACGCGGGCATCGCCGTCATGCGCTTCGACTTCACGGGGCTCGGTGACAGCGAAGGCGCGTTCGAAGACACGACCTTTACGAGTAATGTCGACGATCTCATCGCCGCCGCACAGTGGCTCGGCGACACGCACCAGGCGCCGCAGTTACTCGTGGGCCACTCGCTGGGCGGCACCGCCGTGTTGCGCGCGGCGGCCGCCCTCGATGACGTGGTCGCCGTCGCGACGATTGGCGCGCCGGCCGAGGCCGCGCATGTGCGCCACTTGTTCAGTGACGCCGAGGACGCGATTCGCGCCGATGGCGCCGCGGAAGTGCTGCTGGCGGGCCGGCCGTTCCGGATCGGCGCGGGCTTTCTCGACGATGTCGAATCGCAGCCGCCGCTGGAAATGATTCGCCGACTGCGCAAGGCCCTGCTCGTGTTGCACTCACCGATCGACGACACCGTCGAGATCGAGAACGCGAGTGCACTGTTTGCCAACGCCATGCACCCCAAGAGCTTTGTGTCGCTCGACGGCGCCGACCACTTGCTGAGCCGACCTTCGGACGCGGCCTGGGCGGGCAGCGTCATCGCGGGTTGGGCGCAACGTTTCCTCCCTGGCCCCGAAGCGTTATCGCCCGCCGAGCCTGGCCACACGGTGGCGGTCACGCATGCCGGCAGCTTCCGCACGCCGATCCAGAGCGGGCGCCACGCGATCATTGCCGACGAGCCGGCCAGCGTTGGCGGCAGCGACAGCGGTCCCACGCCGCACGAGTTGCTATCGGCGGCACTCGCAAGCTGCACCACCATGACCTTGCAGATGTACGCCAGGCACAAGGGGGTAGCGCTCGATCGGGCCGAAGTGGACGTCAGCCACGAAAAGCGCGATGACGGAGACGGGAACGGTCGCTACGATGCGTTCACGCGCGTGATTCGGGTTGAAGGTGATTTCGACGAAGCGGTGCGCGAACGCATGCTCGAGATCGCCGACAAGTGCCCCGTGCACCGCACGCTGCACGGCCGCGTCGTTGTGGAGAACGTGCTGGGCTGACAGGCAGCCCGGCGGACGTCAGTCGCGCGACTTCTTGTCTTCGGCCTCGACGACCTTGTTGATCTTCCACTGCTGGGCCACGCCGAGCAGCGTGTTCGTGAACCAGTAGAGCACGAGCCCGGCCGGAAAGAACGCGAAGAACACCGTGAACACAATCGGCAGCACCTTCATCACGCGCGCCTGTACGGGGTCGGCTGGTGCGGGGTTCAGCTGCTGTTGCAGGAACATCGCGGCGCCCATGGCCAGCGGCAGGATGAAGAACGGATCGCGGCTCGAGAGATCCTGAATCCAGAGCAGGAACGGCGCCTGACGCATCTCGACGGACTCAAGCAGCACCCAGTAGAACGCCAGGAAGAACGGCATCTGAATCAGGATCGGCAAACAACCCGCTGCCGGATTGATCTTCTCGCGTTTGTAGAGCTCCATCATCGCCTGCGACAAGGCCTGGCGATCGTCCTTGTAGCGCTCCTGGATCGACTTCATGCGCGGTTGCAGCTTGCGCATCTTGGCGATCGAGCGTCCGCTCTTTTCCGTGAGCTTGTAGAACACGAGCTTGATCAGGATCGTCACGATGATGATCGACCAGCCCCAGTTGCCGATGAAGCCGTGAATCCACGCGAGCAGCGTGAACAGCGGGTCCGACAGCAGCGTCAGAATGCCGTAGTCAACGGTCAGCTCGAGTCGCGGCGAAACGTCGCTGAGCTGGTCCTGGAGTTTGGGTCCGACGAACAGCGTGACGCCCAGCGCCGCACTCGCGCCCGCGGCCACGTTGACGGGTGCGCCGACAACGCCTGCCACGAAGGTGCCCTCGCTGAGGCCAGCCTGGATTCGGGCGGGGCTGTCGGCGGGCGGGACGATGGCCGACAGGAAATGGTGCTCGATGGCGGCAACCCAGCCACCGGTCACGTTCTTGAGATCGACGGGGTCATCGTCGAGATCGCCGGGCGCGTGTTTCTCATACTTGTCGCCGTCGTAGACGACGGGGCCCTGGAACGAGTAACTCTCGACGTCGAACATTGAGCGGTCGGGTGCGACCGCCTCGTGGACGATGCGGGCATAGGGCGCCGCGGCCCAGGCCTCAGTACTGCCGTTCTCGACCCGAAACGTCAGGTCGACGTCGTAGCGGCCACGTTCGAACACAAATTCCTTGACGACCTCGAGGCCAGCCGCGTTGCGCCAGGTCAACGGGACGACGAGTCGGTCGCTGCCATCCGCCAGTTCGTAGCGATCACGGGCCGAAGAGAAGGTGGCGCGGTGATTGGGTGCATCGTCCTTGTCGCGTCCTGCGAGGCCGGTTCGAAACACGCCGTAATTATCCGGATTCGGGGACAGCAGCACGACGAAGTCATCGGGGCGGTCCTTGTCGACGGGATACGCGGGCAGTTCTGCAAAAACAATGTCACCGCCCGCGGTATCGATCTGCACACGCAAGACGTCGGTGACGACCTCGATGCGTTGCGACGAGGTGACTTCAACTTCAGGCTCAACGACGGGCACCGCATCGGGTGTGGTCTCGAGCGTCGGGATGTCGTCGCCGGGCACGGGCGCTTCGAGCTCGGGAATGTCCAGTGCTGACGTATCCGCAACAGGCGCTGGCTGCGGCGTGGCGTAATCCGCCTGCCAGGCTTGCCAGGTCATGAGCAGCATCAGGCCAAACAGGGCCCACGCGAACAGGCGTTGATTATCCATAGATGAGTGTTTTGCGGGTCTTGCAGACGATGGGTGCGGTTAAGTCTGTGGCGCGGGCCACAGCGGCCGGGCCGGTATTATGCGGAATCACGCCCCTGCCGTCGCGCCGATTTACGGCTCAGTGAACGAAAATGCGTCTCGAGACTTTTGCGCAGGGCGCTGCCTGAGGCCTGGGTCGCGCTGGCCCGGTTGACGACGACGTAATCGCCGGCGGTCAGTTCTGCCTTGAGGCTGCGAAAAGCCTCGCGGGCGTGACGTTTGATGCGATTTCGATCGACGGCGCGGCGCGCTTGCTTCTTTGAGATCGCGAGACCGAGCCGGGGTTCCGGTTGATCGCTAAAGCGGGCGCACACCATAAAGAGCCCGTCCGAAGCCCTTCGGCTGCGGCGGAACACATTCTGGAATTCGCGGCTTTTAAGCAGTCGCTGCTGACGGGGCAGCGAGAAGCGCATGACTTAGGTCGGGGCTGCGGGCCTGTGCAACCCGATGTGCTGCGGCGTGAGCCTGTCAGGCAGACAGGCGGTGCCGACCTTTTGCGCGACGACGCTTGAGCACCAGACGGCCACCCTTGGTGGCCATGCGGGCACGGAAACCGTGGGTACGCTTGCGCTTGATTTTGCTCGGCTGGAAAGTACGTTTCATGGCACTAGGGTCCGTGTGGCGGGCCGCGCGGTGCCGCGCGGCGCTGGCGCGGCCTTGCGTTCAAGGGCGCCCAGGTAGCTGAAAAGGCCCGAGAAGATACGCGCAGACCTGCAGGCTGTCAATGCTCCGCGTCGGCTTTCAAGGGCTTGCGAATGCCTGTGGATAAGTCTCGATTCTGGGTATAAGCTTGCCGACCCGTTGCCGGCGGCCAACGCGTCCGTCGGTGCCTCGCGAACGGTTCCACAGGTGATCTCGGTGCAGTCTGAACAGGTGTTGTGGCAACAGTGTCTCCGGCGCATGCGCTCGGAGCTGTCAGAGCAGCAATTCAACACCTGGATCCGGCCGTTGCAGGTCGAAGCCAACGGCGAGGGCCTTCGATTGCTCGCGCCCAACCGCTTCGTGGTTGACCAGGTCAACGCGCAATACCTGGCCCGGCTGCAGGCGCTGGCCGACGAACTCTCGGGCGGACCTGTTCCAGTCTCGGCAGCCGTCGGGTCCCTGACCGAGCGAAACCCGGCCCCAGCAAGAGCCGCCGCTCCGGCGAGGCCACAGGTCACGGCGCCCCAGGTGCCCATGCCCGAAAGCCGACTCATGCGGGAGTTCACCTTTGACACCTTTGTCGAGGGCAAGAGCAACCAGCTCGCTCGCGCCGCCGCCAGTCAGGTCGCCGAGAACCCGGGCACCGCATTCAACCCGCTGTTCCTTTATGGCGGCGTGGGTTTGGGCAAGACCCATTTGATGCACGCAATCGGCAACGCGGTGCTCGCTCGCAACCCCAACGCGCGGGTGTGCTATGTGCACTCGGAACGTTTTGTCGGCGACATGGTGCGCGGGCTGCAGCACAACACGATCAGTGAGTTCAAACGCGCCTATCGGTCGCTTGATGCGCTGCTGATTGATGACATCCAGTTCTTCGCCAACAAGGACCGGAGCCAGGAAGAGTTTTTCCACACCTTCAATACGCTGCTTGAAGGGCAACGCCAGATCATCCTCACCTGCGATCGCTACCCCAAGGAAGTTGACGGGCTTGAGGAGCGACTCAAATCGCGATTTGGCTGGGGCCTGACCGTAGCGATCCAGCCACCCGAACTCGAGACTTCGGTCGCCATCCTGATCCAGAAGGCGCACGCTGAGGGTGTCGAGTTGCCCGACGAGGTCGCGTTCTTCATCGCCCAGCGGATTCGCTCGAACGTTCGTGAACTCGAGGGTGCCTTGCGCCGGGTCATCGCAACAGCGAGCTTCACGGGCCGGCCCATCACCATGGATTCCTGCAAGGAAGCGCTGCGCGACGTGTTGGCGTTGCAGGACAAGCTCGTCACGATCGAAAATATCCAGAAGACCGTAGCCGAGTACTTTAAGATTCGCGTCGGCGAGCTGCTCTCGAAGCGACGCAGTCGATCGATTGCACGGCCGCGACAGATCGCGATGAGCCTGGCAAAAGAGCTGACACGCCATTCGCTGCCCGAGATCGGTGATGCGTTCGGCGGTCGAGACCACACAACAGTCTTGCACGCCTGCCGTAAAATCAAGGAATTACGCGAGACCGAAACGCGTGTGGATGAAGACTACAAAAACCTGTTGAGAACGCTGACAGGATGATGTGGATAACTTGTGGACGTCTCAGACGGCCAATTTATCCACAGGCGGTACACAGTTTAGGCGCGTGGTTGCAGACAGTTTTCGAACCACACAGATTAATTATAAGCTACTGATAAATAAAGTTTTATCAGAGTTTTGCACGGCGCTGAGCCGGGCTAATAATAACTACAGTTTTTCATAAAGAGATTCTTTCTCTAATAAACAGATCGGGAACGATTGCATGAAACTCACTGTGTCGCGGCAGGCGCTGCTAGGTGCTCTCCAGGCTGTCATTGGTGTCGTTGAGCGACGCCAGACGATGCCGATACTCGCCAACATCCTCATGCAGGCGAAAGACGACCGCCTGGCCATGACGGCCACGGACATCGAGGTGGAGTTGCAGTCTGGCTGCGAAGCACAGATCGGTATGGCCGGTGACATCACCGTGCCGGGCCGGAAGCTGTTCGACATCGTCAAGGCTTTGCCCGAAGGTGCCGAGCTCAAGTTGGCGCTCAAAGGCGAGCGGCTTTCCGTGCAAAGCGGTCGCAGCCGCTTCAGCCTCTCGACGCTGCCGGCGGCTGAGTTTCCGGTCATCGACGACATCGAAGCGACGCAGACCCATGAGCTGCCCGTCGATGTCGTTCATCGCCTGCTCGACAAGACCTACTTTGCTATGGCGCAGCAGGACGTGCGGTACTACCTAAATGGCATGCTCATGGAGACCGACGGCGGCGTGATCCGCGCGGTGGCGACCGATGGGCATCGTCTCGCCTTATGCCAGGCGGAGCTCGGCGACAAAAACCTGCCCAGCGAACAGGTCATCGTGCCGCGCAAGGGGGTGCTCGAGCTGCAGCGCATGCTGGGCGACCAAGGCAGCCTCACTGTCAGCATGGGCAAGAACCACATCCGGATTCACTCCGGGGACATCCGCTTCACCTCCAAACTCATCGACGGGCGCTTCCCGGACTACCAGCGCGTCATTCCCGCGGAAACCGGGAATTACATGGTGGCGGACCGCGATACCCTGCGCCGGGCGCTCCAGCGCGCCGCAATCCTTTCGAACGAGAAATACCGGGGTATCCGGCTCGAGATCCGCGACAGCGGCGCCAAGATCATGGCGCACAATCCCGAGCAAGAAGAAGCTGAGGAGCAGGTTGAAGTCGAATACAGCGGTGAAGACATTGAAATAGGCTTCAATGTGACCTACCTGCTGGACGCGATTGGTGCCGTTGACAATGAGAGCGTGCGCATCAGCCTCAACGATGCGAACTCCAGCTGCGTCATCACGGTCCCCGATATCGATCAGTCGGACGCAAAATACGTCGTCATGCCCATGCGGCTGTAGGCCGGGGCGCAGCGGGGCGTGATTCTCCAGCGACTTCAGATCGCCAATTTCCGCTGCATTACCGATCTCGATCTGTCGCTGACCTCGCCGGTCAGTGTCATTGCGGGGCCCAACGGGGCCGGCAAGACGAGCCTGATCGAGGCGGCTTACTACGCCACGCGCGGCCGCTCGTTTCGCCAGCCCCGTAGTGAGCGGCTCGTGCGCCACGGCCAATCCACGTTCCGTATCGTCGCCACGCTGCAGCTCGCGGGGCGAGAGCGCCGGGTTGGCCTGGAATACGGGCGCGGCGTGCACCGGATCCGTATCGACGGCGCAGACGCCCGCAATCTCGCTGATATCAGCGGCAAGCTCGTGTTGCAGGTGATCGAGCCTGAAATCCACCATCTCGTTGCTGAGGGTCCCGAAGGCCGCCGCCGATTCCTCGACTACGGTGTGTTCCACGTGGAACCTCGCTATCTGCCGGCCTGGCAGCGTTACCGCAAGACCCTCAAGCAACGGAACGCGGTGCTGCGCGCCGGGGGTTCAGCTGCAGAGCTTGAAACCTGGGACCAGGCGCTGGTCGCAGCTGGGGAGCTCATTGATGGTTACCGCAACGGTTACGCGCAGCTGCTGCGGGAGCCGATAGCCGAGACCGCCTCGAGGCTGGGGCTTGATCGAATTGATGTGGGCTACCGCCCGGGCTGGGAAGCCGGGCAAACGATGCTCAATGCGCTGGCCGCGAACGTCGATCGAGACCGGCAGCTCAGGCAAACGACCGTGGGCCCGCACCGGGCTGATCTGCGCGTGACGTGGTCCGGGCGGCTCGCGAAGAGCGTGGTATCGCGCGGGCAGCAGAAGCTGCTGGCGTCATCCTTGATCCTGGCCCAGGCGCGATTGCTGGCGGGCCTCAAGAACGACGAGGCCGTCATGCTGGTGGACGATCCCGCCGCGGAGCTGGACTCGGGTGCCCTGGCTCGGCTCATGCGAGAACTCGAGGACATGCCCGGACAGCTGGTCATCACGGGTCTCGACGCGAATATCCCGGGGTTGCCCGAATCCCACGACGTGTTCCACGTGGAACACGGGGCGCTGCAACCCGAACCCTGATCGCGGTGTTCCACGTGGAACACCGGGTTTCTGGTTCATTTCGCGACAAAACCGCGCGGCAGAATTCTGCCGAATGGATTTGACCGCCGTGAGCGGCCCCGAGAGCCCAGTTTGCCGCCAGCAGCATAGGGGGTAGTGGTATAATGTCTCGCTGCCCCGGGAGGCAATCTATGACCGACGAGACCCAATACGACTCCAGCAATATCAAGGTCCTCAAGGGCCTTGAGGCCGTGCGCAAGCGGCCGGGTATGTACATCGGCGATACCGATGATGGCACGGGCCTGCACCACATGGTGTTTGAGGTCGTCGACAACAGTATCGATGAGGCGCTCGCCGGTTATTGCTCGAAGATCGTGGTCACGATTCACGACGACACGTCTGTCAGCGTCGACGACGACGGGCGTGGTATCCCCGTCGATCTGCACCCCGAAGAACAGCGCTCCGCGGCGGAGGTCATCATGACCGTGCTGCATGCGGGCGGTAAGTTCGACGACAACAGTTACAAAGTCTCAGGCGGCCTCCACGGCGTGGGCGTCTCCGTGGTCAATGCGCTCTCGCACCGGCTGGCGCTGACGATCCGCCGCGACGGCTCGCTCTGGCGGCAGGAATACAGCATGGGCGAGCCGCAGGCGGCGCTCGAGCGCGTGCGGGATACGGACCGCACGGGCACCCACATCCGGTTCTGGCCCAGCGACACCATATTCTCGGACACGGAATTCCACTACGAAATCCTGGCCAAGCGCCTGCGTGAGCTGTCGTTCCTGAATTCCGGGATCCATATTGAACTCGTCGATGAGCGCACCGATACCCGGGACGTGTTCAAGTACGAGGGTGGTATCCGGGCGTTCGTGGAGCACCTGAACCGCAACAAGAACCCCATTCACGAGCGCGTCTTCTACTTCGAGACGATGCGCGACGACGTGACCGTGGAAGCTGCGTTGCAGTGGAATGATGCCTATCAGGAAAACATGTTCTGCTACACAAACAACATCCCCCAACGGGATGGTGGCACGCACATGGCGGGGTTTCGCTCGGCACTGACGCGAACGCTCAACAATTACATCGACCGCGAGTTCAACAACAAAAAGGCGGCCAACCCCACGGGTGACGACGCCCGCGAGGGTATGACGGCTGTGCTGTCGGTCAAGGTGCCCGACCCCAAATTCTCGTCGCAGACGAAGGACAAGCTCGTCTCCTCTGAGGTCAAGGGCATCGTCGAGTCGGCCATGAATGCCGCACTCGAGGAATTCCTGCTCGAGGATCCCACGGCGGCCAAGAGCATCGTGGCCAAGATCATGGACGCGGCCCGGGCCCGAGAAGCGGCCCGCAAGGCTCGCGAGATGACGCGACGCAAAGGCGCGCTCGATATCGCCGGCCTGCCCGGTAAACTCGCAGACTGCCAGGAGAAAGATCCGGCGCTGTCAGAGCTGTTCCTGGTCGAGGGTGACTCTGCGGGTGGCTCCGCGAAGCAGGGGCGGGATCGCCGTACCCAGGCGATCCTTCCGCTCAAGGGAAAGATCCTTAATGTGGAGAAAGCGCGCTTCGATAAGATGCTTTCTTCAGCAGAAGTGGGAACACTGATCACCGCGCTCGGTTGCGGTATTGGCCGGGAAGAGTTTGATATCAACAAGCTGCGTTACCATCGTATCATCATCATGACGGACGCCGATGTCGATGGTTCCCACATTAGAACCCTTTTGCTGACCTTTTTCTATCGCCAAATGCCCGAGTTGATCGAAAACGGGTACGTTTATATCGCTCAGCCCCCACTTTACAAGGTAAAGCGCGGCAAGCAAGAGATTTACGTCAAGGATGACGGCGAACTCAACGCCTATCTCCTCACCAGCGCATTGGATGGTGCCGAATTGCGCGTCAACGAGGGCGCGCCGCCCATGGCGGCAGAAGCACTCGAAAAGCTGGCCAATCTGCACATGCGCGTGGAGACGGATATCGAGCGGCTCTCCCAGCGCTATGATGAGCCCGTGCTGCGCACACTCACCACGCTGCCGCGTCTCGCCAGTGATCTGTCGGACAGCGATCCCGCGTTGGCGGCGTGGGTGGCGCAACTCGACGCAGCGCTACCCAAGCGCGACCCCGACGTACGGCCGCTGCGCGGTGGTGACGCACACTACGAGGCGCGCCTGGCCGGTAACGACGATGACGATGCGGAACACTGGTTCGTCGTGGTTGAGAAGACGCGCCACGGTGTCACCACGGCCCAGCAGATCGAGCAGGCGTTCTTCGAGCGCGGCGACTACCACCGCCTCACGCAATACGGCAGCGAAGTGGGTACGCTCATCGAGCCTGGCGCCACCGCAAAACGCGGCGAGCGCACGTCCGAAATCGCGAACTTTGGCGCGGCCATCGACTGGCTGCTCAGCGAAGCGCGGCGTGGTCAGACGATTCAGCGCTACAAGGGTCTCGGCGAAATGAATCCCGATCAGCTCTGGGACACCACGGTGAACCCCGACACGCGGCGACTCATGCAGGTGAAGATTGAAGACGCGATTGCCGCGGACCAGATCTTTACGACGCTCATGGGTGACCAGGTAGAGCCGCGTCGCGAGTTCATCGAGCAGAACGCCATGGCGGTGTCCAACCTCGATATCTAATCCTGGTCGGGGAGCCTTCCCCCACGGGTCGACGCGACGGCTAGCTGACAGATGCGGCGCGCGCCGCCGCTTCGGCGCTGCGCCCGCCCATCTTGACGATCTCTGCCTCGACCCAGGCCTGGATCTCTGCGTTCACCACCTTGAGGTCGCGGTCGCCCACTTCGATGGGTTCACCGACCACGAACGTCACAGTCCCGGGGTGTTTCATAATGCCGCGCCGCGGCCAGAATGCGCCCGCATTATGCGCGACGGGAACGATGCGTCGGCCAGATGCCGCCGCGAGCGCAGCGCCGCTGACCCCGTAGCGCCGTGTATCCCCGTGACGCACTCGCGTGCCCTCGGGAAAGATCATCACATTGATGCCTTCGTCGAGCCGTTCCTGCCCGAGAGCGATGACTTGCTTCACGGCGTTACGCCCGCCGCTGCGATTGATCGCAATAGGCTTGAGTTGCGACAAGGCCCAGCCAAAAATCGGGATCCACTTGAGCTCGCGCTTCAGCACCCAGGTCTGCCGCGGGAAAATGATGAGCTCAGCCAGTGTTTCAAACGCTGACGAGTGTTTTAGCAAATAGACAGACGCTTCGTCGGGAATGTTCTCGCGACCGATAACGCGGTAGTCGAGACCGCAGAGGATCCTGAGGCTCGCCATGATCATCCGGATCCAGGCCTGGGCGATCGAGAAGCGAAAGCGGTGAGGCAGCGGTGCGGCGATCACCAAGACCACAGACCAGACGGCGACGCTCGCAAACATCCAGAACGTGAATATCACCGAGCCGAGCCACTGAAACACGATCCTCACGCCGTTACCTCGAAGACCACCGCAGCAAGATCATCGGCAACCTGTACCCGCGGCCACCATGCCGGCGGTTTATCCGCAGCCTGTGCCAGGGACCGCGGCCCCTTGCCCGTGCGGACTAGCCACAATTCCGCCCCAACACGGTCACCGGCCTCAAGGTCTCTCAGGGAATCGCCGACGACGATCGCTGACTCGAGCGACAATCCCGTTTCTTTCGCAAGGCGGGTGTAGAGACCCGTACGCGGTTTACGACAATTACAGCCTTCGTCGGGACGATGTGGACAAAACGCAATCGCCGCGATCTCGCCGCCAGCCGCGCGGACCAGCCGCCGCAATTTCTTGTGCATGCCGTAAACGGTTTCCCGGGTGAAAAGCCCTCGGCCTACACCCGACTGGTTGCTTGCAACGGTCACGACAAACCCGGCCTCGCACAGCCGCGCGATGGCGTCGATGCTGCCAGGCAACGGCTGCCACTCAGCGATGCTGCGCACAAAATCGTCGCTGTCGGCATTGATCACGCCGTCACGGTCGAGAATGGCGAGCCGGGCCATATCGCCTCAGCCGCCGCTTCCTGATTGCAGCTCGGACACATCGGCGACCTCTAGGAACAAACCGCGAACGTCACTGAGCAGTGCAAGCCGATTCCGCCGCACGGCGGTATCCTCGGCCATGACCATCACGTCATCAAAGAAGCTATCCACCGCAGGCTGAAGTGACGCGAGCGTCGACAAGGTCGCCGTGTAATCACGTTCTGCGATCATCGGGCGCGTATCGGTTTGCGCCTGCACCATCGCGTTCGCCAGAGCGATCGCTGCCGGTTCCGTCAGCGTAGACACATCCAGCGTACCGCCTGCATCGACGCCGGCGCTGCGCAGGATATTGACGATGCGCTTGTTGGCGGCCGCCAGGGCTTCGGCCTCGGGCAACGCCACAAACTGTGCGACAGCTCGCAGGCGCTGATCAAAATCGAGCACCGAACGCGGCATGCGCTCGAGTACCGCATCAAACAGGTCGGTACGCGCGATACCCGCCTCGCGGCTGTAGTAATGCCGCAGGCGCTCCATGACGAAGTCATAGAGATCATCGGCCAGCTCAGGGTGCTTGGACGTATCGACGGGCTGCAACGCGACCGCCTCGGCCAGCGCCGCCACGAGATCAATGTCGAGTGCGCCTTCAATGAGGATACGAACCAGACCGACGGCCGAGCGGCGCAGCGCAAAGGGGTCGCGACTGCCGCCTGGGCGCTTGCCAATGGCGAAGATGCCCGCCAGCGTGTCGAGCCGATCCGCCGCGGACACTACCTGGCCCGCCACACCGGACGGGATGGCATCACCCGCGAAGCGCGGAAAGTACTGCTCGCGAATCGCCGTGGCGACCCCATCGCTCTCGCCATCGTGGCGCGCATAATGGCCGCCCATGATCCCCTGCAGGTCGGGAAACTCGCCGACCATGTCTGTCACCAGGTCGCAACGCGAAAGCGCTGCCGCTCGCAACGCATCCGTGGCGTCGACGCCCAGCGCCTCGCAAAGGTGCCCGCAGAGCGCGGCCACGCGCCGCACCTTGTCGCCGATGCTGCCCAACGCGCGCTGGTAGACGACGTCGTCGAGCCGGGCAAGGCGTGACTCGAGCCGTGTGGCCGTATCGTTCCCCCAGAAGAAGGCGGCATCAGCGAGGCGCGGCGCAACAACACGCTCGTTCCCGCGGCGCACGGCTTCAGGCGCAACGCTCTCAATGTTGGCCATGGTCACGAAGGCATTGCGGGCTGCGCCATTGGCACCGACCACGGGAAAGTAGCGTTGATGCTTCTTGAGCGTGCTCTCAAGCACTTCGCCGGGCAGTTCGAGAAAGCCCGCATCGAACTCGCCCAGCACCGCAACGGGCCAGTCACACAACGCGGCCACCTCGTTGATCAGGGCCGCGTCTTCAACAAGCGTACCGCCGGCTTCGGCGGCGGCAGCCGAAGCACGAGACCACACGAGGTCCCGACGCTCAGAGAAGCGCGCGATGACATAGGCGTCCCGCATCGCGGTCTCGTAGCTTGCCGGTGTTTCGATTGCCACCCAGTCCGGATGGTGGAAGCGATGCCCGCGCGAGCGTCGCCCCGACTCGACGCCGTAAAGCGTCGCCGGAACCACATCGTCGCCGTGCAGCATCACCAGCCAATGCAAAGGCCGAATGAACCCCGCGTCGCTGTCGCCCCAGCGCATGCGGCGGGGAATCGGCAGGGCGTCCAGGCTCTCCGCCACCATGTCACCCAGCAGTGCGCTTGCCGGTTCGCCGTTGCGCTGCGCCTCAAACACGAGCCACTCACCCTTGTCGGTGCTCTGGCGCTCGAGTTCCGCAACCGCAACGCCCGCCTTGGACGCAAACGCCTCGGCAGCGCGCGTCGGCTTACCGTCGTCGTCAAACGCGACCCGAACGGGCGGCCCCCGCATGAGCTCGGTTTCATCGGCCTGCTGGCGCTCGAGGTCCCGAATGAGCACAGCCAGCCGCCGCGGCGCCGCGAAGGACTCGATGTCTCCAAAACCCAGCCGCGCCGCACCCAGACGTTTGCGCATGCCGGCTTCGAACGCGGCTGACAACGGCTGCATCGCGAGCGGCGGCAGCTCTTCCATGCCAATCTCGATCAGGCAATCCGCGTGCGTGTTCATCTCGCGGTCCTCAGCTCGCCTTGGCCACAGACGCCACCATTGGGAACCCGATGGCCTCGCGTCGCGCGTAGTAGGCCTCTGCCACGGCGCGCGCCAGTGTGCGCACGCGCAGGATGTAGGCCTGGCGCTCCGTCACCGAAATTGCCTGACGCGCATCGAGCAGGTTGAATGTGTGCGAGGCGATCAACACCTGGTCGTATGCGGGCAGGGGCAGGTCGGCCTCGATCAGACGTTGGCAGTCTGCTTCGGCCTGATCAAACGCCGTAAACAACGCCGCGGTGTCCGCATGCTCGAAGTTGTACGTCGACTGCTCCACTTCATTCTGGTGGAACACGTCGCCGTAGGTGATTCGGCCCAGCGGTCCGTCCGTCCAGACGATATCGAAAATGCTCTCGACGTCCTGGAGGTACATGGCGATGCGCTCCAGCCCGTAGGTGATCTCACCCGTGACGGGGCGACACTCCAGACCACCGGCCTGCTGAAAGTAGGTGAACTGCGTAATTTCCATGCCGTTGAGCCAGACCTCCCAGCCCAGGCCCCAGGCACCCAGGGTGGGCGACTCCCAGTTGTCCTCGACAAAACGGATGTCGTGCACGGCCGGATCGATACCCAGCGCACGCAAGGAATCAACGTAGAGCTCCTGGATCTCGAGCGGCGAGGGCTTGATGACCACCTGGTACTGGTAGTAATGCTGCAGCCGAAACGGGTTGTCGCCGTAACGCCCGTCGGTCGGCCGGCGGCAGGGCTGCACGTAGGCGGCGCTCCAGGGCTCCGGCCCGATCGAGCGCAGGAACGTGGCCGGGTGGAACGTGCCCGCGCCAACGGGCAGGTCGATGGGCTGCTGGATCACGCAACCGCGTTCGGCCCAGTAATGCTGCAGCGTCAGGATCAGGTCCTGAAAGGTCTGCGGCACCGTCGTGGCGACGGCCGCGGGCTTGGTTGTTTCACTCATGTTGGTTGGCTCTTGGCAGCCTCAATGCGGGCCTCTGGCCGCCCGGCAGCCGCGCAGTATAGCCGGTTCGACCCCAACTGTTGACGCTCGCGAACACCGCTCGCCAGGCTGGCGCACCATTTTGGACAACACTGAATTTATGGCGCACTATTTAGGTGCAAATACATGCAAGTTGTCCGAGCCATATCCATGTAAATCAGTTAGTTGTGCGCTTCCAAGGCTGGCACGGTTTCTGCACTATTATTGCGCACACGGCAATCAAAACGGTTTTCGGGGGACAAGGCTGCGCTTGCCAAGGCATGCGGCGGTCGCCACGGCCGCTGATTTACCCGTAATGACACCAAGACCACTGCCGTCGCCAACGACGACACTCAATCCGGGAGGATCACCGCATGAGCAGCGCTGACGATGTAATCAGCACCATCAAGGAGCACGACGTCAAATTCGTCGATTTCCGCTTCACTGATACGAAAGGTAAAGAACAGCACGTCACGGTGCCGGCCCACACGGTCGACGACGACCTGTTCGAAGACGGCAAGATGTTTGACGGTTCATCGATCGCCGGCTGGAAGGGCATTAACGAGTCGGACATGATCCTCATGCCGGACGCGAGCTCTTCGGTCGTAGACGTCTTCTCGGAAGAAACCACGCTGAACCTGCGTTGCGATGTCATCGAGCCCGCAACCATGCAGGGCTACTCGCGTGACCCGCGCTCGCTCGCCAAGCGTGCCGAGGCCTACCTGAAATCGACGGGCATCGCCGACACCGCATACTTCGGCCCCGAAAACGAGT
This sequence comes from uncultured Gammaproteobacteria bacterium, assembly GCA_937899415.1. Lineage (GTDB taxonomy): Bacteria > Pseudomonadota > Gammaproteobacteria > Steroidobacterales > Woeseiaceae > CALBPI01. The sequence continues at coordinate 23,716 of CALBPI010000019.1, forward strand.
TCTTCGTCTTTGACGATGTTCGTTTCGACGACAGCATCGGTGGTGCGTTCTACAAGATCGACTCCGTCGAAGGCTGCTGGAACTCGGGCGCCGAAATGGACGGTGGCAACTACGCCCACCGCCCCGGTCAGAAAGGCGGCTACTTCCCCGTACCACCCGTCGACTCGCTCCACGACCTGCGCTCGGCCATGTGCCTCGCGCTCGAGGAAATGGGGATCGAGACCGAAGTCCACCACCACGAAGTGGCCACGGCCGGTCAGTGTGAAATCGGCGCCAAGTTCAACACGCTCGTGCGCAAAGCTGATGAGGTTCAGATCCTCAAGTACGTCGTGAAAACCGTCGCCCACAGTTACGGCAAGACGGCCGCGTTCATGCCCAAGCCGCTGGTCGGAGACAACGGTAACGGCATGCACGTTCACCAGTCGCTGTCCAAAGACGGCGAGAACCTGTTCACGGGTGACGGCTACGGCGGTCTCTCGGAAACGGCGCTCTACTACATCGGTGGCATCATCAAGCACGCGCGTGCGATCAATGCCTTCGCCAACCCGTCGACGAACAGTTACAAGCGTCTGATCCCGGGCTTCGAAGCACCGACGATCCTGGCCTACTCGGCCCGCAACCGCTCGGCGTCGATTCGTATCCCGTTCATCGCGAACCCCAAGGGTCGCCGTATCGAGGTACGTTTTCCAGACTCGATGGCCAACCCGTACTTCGCGTTCTCGGCCATGCTCATGGCCGGCCTCGACGGCATCAAGAACAAGATCCACCCCGGCGACGCCGCCGACAAGGATCTCTACGACCTGCCGCCCGAAGAGGAAGCCGAACTCAAGACGGTCTGCTTCTCGCTCGACCAGGCGATCGACGCCCTGGAAGCAGATCGCGAGTTCCTGAAGGCTGGCGACGTGTTCTCCGACGACCTCATCGATGGCTACATCGAGCTCAAGACCGAGGAAGTGCAGCGCCTGCGCCAGGCCACGCACCCCGTCGAGTTCGACATGTACTACAGCCTCTGATGATTATGTCCGGTGCCCCGCCCTTAGTGGCGGGGCACTGGTGCCCCTGGGGCCCAAGCGCTATGCTCGAACCATGCGACAAGCAAGCGTTTTCATCGTCTGCAGCCTCTTGTTGTGTGCCACCGCGGCAGCACAGCAGGTCTACCGCTGGGTCGATGAAAACGGTGTGGTCCATTATTCGGACCAGCCGCCGCCCAATGATGGGGCGGAAACCGTCGAGCTGGACGTGCCTGAAGGATTCTCGAATCCTGCCCGTCGCATTGCTCGCGGCGAATCGACACGTCGCGCCATCAATCGCGATGACGACGTGCTCGAGGCCGTGGGCAGCTACCGTAGCGCGGCCATCACAACGCCCGAACCGCAACAGGTCCTATGGAACATAGCGACCCAGTTGTCCGTCTCGATGACGCTGGAGCCGGCGTTGGCGGGCTCGCACCGGATTCAGTGGCTGCTGGACGGCCAGCCGATCGGCGAACCGGCGCTGGGCCTGCAGACCACACTGGCGCCGGTGTACCGGGGTACTCACACGCTCACGGCGAACGTGGTGGACAGCCGGGGCACGACGATCTTCTCGACGGCACCCGTGACGTTCTACGTCCAGCAGGCGACGATCCGCGGCCGCCGCTGAGCGGCGGCGACCAACCCGGGTACGCACATATTTTGGAGCACCTGGTCACGAGCGTCGTCCTGCTCGACCGGGACTTCAAGGTTTGCGAGCTCAATCCCGCAGCCGAAAACCTGCTGCAAATCAGCCGCGACCATTTGCGCGGCCAGCCGCTGACCCGTTACGTCCACGATGCGGACGCGCTGCGCGAGTTGCTCGACAGTGCACGGCATGCCTCGCGTGGTTACCTGAGCGAACTCGTCTTGCGTCGTGGTGAAGACGCCCGCGACCCCGTTTACATCGACTGCCGCGTGGCGCCCTACACGGGCAACGCTGATGGCTGGCTTATCGTCGAGTTTTCCGACGTCACGAAGCGCGTGCGCGTGTCACGTGACAACCAACTGCGATCACAGCATGACACGGGTCGGATGATCATTCGCCAGCTCGCGCACGAGATCAAAAACCCGTTGGGCGGATTGCGCGGCGCGGCGCAATTGCTCGGCCGCCACCTCGACGACCCAGAACTCACGGGATACACGGCCGTCATCATTAATGAAGTCGATCGCCTGGCCGCCCTGGTCGATTCCTTGCTCGGACCCGGCGGCAGCATCAACAAGAGCGACGTCAACCTGCACGATGTGCTCGAACATGTGATCCGCCTTGTCGACGCCGACCGCGTCGTCAACGTGCGCTGGCAGCGCGACTACGACCCCAGCCTGCCCACGCTCATGCTCGACCGCGACCAGATGATCCAGGCCGTGCTCAATATCGTGCGCAACGCCATCGCTGCCAGTGATGGTGCCGATGTCGAGCTGTCGCTGCGCACGCGCGCGCTGACCAACGACACCATCGGGGCGGTGCCGCACCGTGTGATCGCCAGCATCGAAATCGCTGACAACGGTCCCGGCATCGATCCCGAAATCCGGGATTCCATTTTCTACCCGCTGGTCACGGGGCGCCCCGACGGTACGGGGCTGGGTCTCCCGCTCTCGCAGGAGCTCATCCAGCGGCACGGCGGTCTCATCGAATTCACCAGCGAACCCGGACACACGGTGTTCCAGATTCGCCTGCCCATGGAGTCGTCTTCGTGACCGCATCGTCCACCGTCTGGGTCGTCGACGACGACCAGTCCGTTCGCTGGGTCCTTGAGCAGGCCCTGACACAGGCCGGTCTGGATGTGAAAACCTTCGAGACGGCGGAGTCACTGCTCGCCGTCATCGAGTCGGGTGCGCCCGACGTCGTGGTCACCGATGTGCGTATGCCGGGCATTGATGGCCTGGCACTCATGGACGCGCTGCAAAAACACCACCCGGGCCTGCCCGTGATCGTCATTACGGCGCACTCGGACCTCGACAGCGCCGTCGCGGCGTATCACGGCGGTGCCTTCGAGTACTTGCCCAAACCGTTCGATATCGACGATGCCGTCGCCCTGGTTCGCCGCGCCGTGGCCGCCAACGACAGTGACGCCGGCGGCGAGCCCGCGTCCGACGCACCCACGCCTGAGCTCATCGGCCAGGCGCCCGCCATGCAGGACGTGTTCCGGTCAATTGGCCGACTCGCCCGCTCGAGTATGACCGTCCTGATTACGGGTGAATCGGGCACGGGCAAGGAACTGGTTGCCCGCGCATTGCATCGCAACAGCCCGCGGCGCACGCAACCGTTTATCGCGCTGAACACCTCAGCCATCGCGTCCGAGCTGCTCGAGTCGGAGTTGTTCGGTCACGAGAAGGGCGCCTTTACGGGTGCCGAGTCCCGACGTATCGGTCGCTTCGAACAGGCGGACGGCGGCACGCTGTTCCTCGATGAAATCGGGGACATGTCGCCCGCGCTGCAAACGCGTTTGCTGCGCGTGCTGGCTGAGGGCGAGTTTTACCGCGTCGGTGGGCAGATGCCCATTAAGGTCGATGTTCGCGTGATTGCGGCCACGCATCAGGACCTCGCGACGGCGGTCACTGAGGGCCAGTTCCGCGAGGACCTGTTCCACCGCCTCAATGTGATTCGTATCGAAACACCGCCGTTGCGCCAGCGCCGCGACGACATTCCGCTGCTGCTTGAGCACTACCTCAAGGCAGCGGCTGATGAACTTGATGTCGATGCAAAGACGCTGGATACCGCGGCGCAAACCGTCTTGTACGCGTTTGACTGGCCCGGCAACGTGCGCCAGCTCGTGAACACGTGCCGACGCCTGACCGTGACCGCACCCGGTCGTGTCATTGGCGTGGACGATTTGCCCGAGGAGTTTGGTGCTTCCCGCGGCGGCGAGGCCGCGACGCAGTCCTGGACCATCAACCTGCAGCATTGGGCCGAACGAGAGCTCGACGTGTCGCGTGAGCGCCCGCTGCTCGATGATGCGATCCCGGCCTTCGAACGCACGCTGATTCGCGCAGCGCTTCGGATGGCCTCCGGTCAGCGCGGCGAAGCGGCGAAGTTGCTGGGTTGGGGGCGCAATACACTCACGCGCAAGATCGCGCAGCACAAACTCGACGTCTGACGCGCACACGGCATTCCCGACGCCGTTCAGCTATCGAATGTGCGCGAACCCTGACAGCATGACTCTCGGCCGTCGGAATCGCACTCCCGATGCTAGGGACGCGCGTATATTGCTCACCGAGTGCGTACAGCCCCGGATCAGTCCGATCTAGGTGGTGCGCCGCGAGCGGCCTGCATGTTCCATATCATCCTCTATCAACCCGAGATTCCACCGAATACAGGAAACGTGATTCGGCTCTGCGGCAATACGGGTACGCGACTCCACCTGATCGAACCGCTCGGCTTTTCGCTAGACGAGAAGAGCGTGCGCCGAGCGGGCATGGACTACGCCGAGTTGGCGGCGGTGCAGCGCTGGGCTGATCTCCAGAGCTGTCTTGCCGACATCCGCCCGGGCGCACTCTACACGTTGTCGAGCAAGTCGCAGACGCGTTACACCGACGCGCGGTTCCGACCTGGCGATGCGTTATTGTTTGGGCCAGAAACGCGGGGACTGCCACCCGGCGTGCGTGACCATGTGCCCGAGTCGCAACGCCTGACCTTGCCCATGGTTACGGGCAGCCGCAGCCTCAATCTCGGGAATTCGGTGTCTGTGGTGCTCTACGAGGCCTGGCGTCAAAACGGCTTCGATGGCGCGCGCTTCAGCCCGGACTGAACTCGGCGCCCGTGGCGCGCTGGAACAGTGCGCGCACCGCGTCATTCGGTGTCACACCTTCGTAGAGCACCCGGAAGATCTGTTCCGTGATGGGCATGTCTACGTCCATGTCCTGCGCCACCTTGTGCACGGCGCGTGCGGCGAGCACGCCTTCGACGACCTGCTGAATTTCCGCTTCGGCCTCAGCCACGGTCTTGCCGCTGGCAAGCGCCAGACCCATGCGCCGGTTACGCGACTGGTTGTCAGTGCAGGTCAGCACGAGATCGCCCATTCCGGCCAGACCCATGAAGGTCTCGGCGAGCGCGCCGCGCGCAAGACCGAAGCGCATCATTTCCGACAGGCCTCGCGTGACGAGCGCAACGCGCGCGTTGCTGCCGAAGCCCAGTCCGTCCGAAATGCCCGCGCCGATCGCCATGACGTTCTTGGTGGCACCACCGACCTCCACGCCGACGATGTCGCCACTCGTGTAGGCACGAAATGCGCCGTCGGTAATGCGCTCGGCAATCGAGGTCGCATAAGCCTCGTCGTCGGAGGCGACCGTCAGCGCCGTGGGCAGACCGCGCCCGAGCTCGGCCGCAAACGTCGGTCCCGAGAGCACCGCGTGCTGGCCGCCGTCGCCGAGCACTTCGCCCACGACCTCATGGGGCAGCTTGCCGGTCTCGAGCTCGAGACCCTTGGTGGCCCAACTCACGCGCTCGGGACAACGCCTTGTGACCTTCATGGCCTCCAGGGTTTGTCGTAAGGCATGGCTGGGCACGACGACGAGAGCCTCGTCGCAGCGCCCCAGCGCATCGGCAAGATCCGTCACGGGCTCGATGCCGTCGGGGAAGGTGGCGCCAGGCAGGTAGCACTCGTTCTCGCGGGCGCTGGCCATGGCCCCAATGGCCGTCGCATTGCGACCCCAGAGTAGAACCGGCGTGCCCGTGCGGGCGTACTGGATGGCCAACGACGTTCCGTAGGAACCGGCCCCCAGTACGGCGACGGGCGTGCGGGCGCGGTCGCTAATGCGTGTCACCCGCGGCTTGTTGTGCTGCCGCGGCCTGCTCGGCCTGGTTTCGGGCCCAGAGACCGTCGAAGTCGATGGGCTGCAGCAGGAACTCGGGGAAGCCGCCACGCTGCACAGCCGACGCTATGGCTTCGCGGGCGTACGGGAACAGTGTGTTCGGGCAGAATGTGCCCAGAATCTGAGCCGCCTCGGCCTCGTTGAAGCCCTCGATCTGGAATAAGCCAGCCTGGTGCAACTCAACGAGGAAGACTGTGTCATCACCGATCTTCGAGTCCAGCGTCAGCGTCAGGACCATCTCGTAGATGGGCTGGTCGTCGAGCTTGCGATGCGTCGTGCGCAGGTTGAGGTTGCTCGTCGGCTGAAGGTCAGCCGTCGTGAAAATCTGCGGCGCCATCGGCGACTCGAAGGACATGTCCTTCACGTAGATTTTGCGCAGTGCAACGGTGCGGCGCGGCTGCTCGGCCTGGCCGGCGGCAGCGGCGGCGATTTCGTCAGTCATGGTTTGGAGTCTCTGTGGAGTTGGAGTCGTTTAAGGCGTCCGCGAGCAGGCCATCGAGCTTGCCCGAGCGCTCCAGCGCCTCGAGCTCGTCGTAGCCGCCGATGTGCGTGTCGCCGATAAAAATCTGGGGCACCGTGCTGCGCCCGTTGGCGCGCGCGATCATCTCGTCCCGGCGCTCGGGTACCTGGCCGATGTCGATGAGCGTGAACTCGACGCCCTTGTGCTGCAGCAGTCCGCGCGCGGCATTGCAGTAGGGGCACCAGGTCTTGCTGTAAACGGTGATCTCAGCCATCAGTCAGCGCTGGCCTTGTTCTTGTCGGTCTTGTTTTTGCCACCCTTGCGCTTCTTGTCTTTCTTGCCGCCTTGCTTCTTCTTGCCCGATACGAGCGGCAAGCCGTCCTGCTGCCACTGGGCGATGCCGCCCTTGAGCGCGAAGACATCGCCGTAGCCCTTGCGGCGCAAGTCGGCAACGACCCGGCCGCACTGCAAACCGTTCTGGCAGGCGACAATGAGCTTGCTGCCCTTGAGCGCCTCGAGCCGGTCTTCGTTACTGCCGACCTGGTCCGCCGTTAGATTACGCGCGCCGGCGATGTGCCCGGCTGCAAAGGCTTCGGCGGGACGGATATCGATCACCTGCCCATCGTTATTGATGAGCTGGACCGCATCCGCCGTCGTCAGGTTGATGCCCGCGCCGGCCTGCAGCCGGAACTCGGTGAAAATCACAAGAAACAGGCTGCCGACCAGAGCGGCCGTCAGCCAGAGGTGATTGTTGGTGAATTCGACGACCTGTTCCATCGTATTCGGTGCACGTCCAAAGCCGGTTAGTATACCAACATGCCACTCCCACACGTGTGCCGCGGACGACGAATTGCAGGGACCGCGCCACACCCATCGTTTATGTCGAATCGACCGGCCCCCTCTACCTGGACTCGTTGGGTCGGGCCAGCCCTGATCCTGATCCTCGCGGTCTGCAGCGGTGCCCAGGCGCAGTCCCGCGTGGCAACTGAGGCCGAGCTCAAGGAGGTGCGCCAGCGCATCGAGCGCCTGACGGCTCAGGCCGCCGAGCGCACACGGCAACGAGATACCGTGACAGGGCAACTGACCGACACGGAGCGGGAGCTGGCCCGAGTGCAGACACGGCGGCGCGAATTGCGCCAGGAACAGGCGGAGGCCGGCCAGCGCCTTGCACTCGCGCAGGAGCGGGTGACCTTGCAGGAGGCCGCGCTGGCCAGTGAACGTGATGCCCTCGGGCAGCAACTCCGCGCGGCCTACAAGAGCGGGCGTCAGGAGCGCATCAAGCTGGTGCTCAACCAGGGCGACCCCGAGGCTGTCGGGCGAATGCTGACCTATTACCGCTACCTCAATGCCGCCCGGCTGACGAACATCACGGCGCTCAACGAAGGCCTGGCCACACTGGCGCGCCTTGTGGCCGAGGCCGATCGCGAACAGCGCGTGCTCGAGACGCTGGCGGCCGAGGCCGAGACGCTGATCGCCGAGCTGGGCCGACAGCGGGAAGCGCGCAAAAAGCTGGTCGCCGACATCGATCGTCGCCTCGCTGATGAGAGCCGTCAGCTCGAGGTTTTGACGGCGGAGGAAGCCGAGCTCAAACGCATCATCGACGAGCTGGCCAACATCCTCGCCGACTACCCGATCAATGCCGAGCAGCCCATCACGAGCTTGCGCGGCGAGCTGACCTGGCCCGTCGCCGGGCGGCTCGTTCGCAATTTCGGCCAGGCGCGCTCAGGCGCGTCGCTGCGCAGCAAGGGCATCGTGCTGGCCACGGAAGCGGGCACTGAGGTGCGCTCGATTTACCACGGTCGCGTGGCCTATGCCGACTGGCTGCCCGGACTCGGTCTGCTCATCATCGTGGACCACGGCAATGATCTCCTGTCCCTGTACGGTTACAACGAGACGTTGAACAAGTCCGTGGGCGAGTGGATCGCGCCCGGGGAAGTGATCGCCACCGTGGGCAACACCGGGGGCCAGTCGCAGCCCGGCCTCTACTTCGAATTGCGTCAGGGCACCCGGGCCGTGAATCCACGGCCCTGGTTCCGAAACCGTCCAGGCGCCGGCCGCCGCTAAGCCGTGAACTCGAGCACTGCGGCGCGGGTGGGCGCTGTGCTATGTTCGAGGGCCGAATCGGAGACCTGAATGTCTTTGGGAAGTCGCGCATTTATCGCCGTACTGGTTGGCGTTGCCCTTGGGTTGACGCTGACCACGGCCGGACGTGTCATGGCGCCCGAGTCGCCAGCCGACACGGCTCGTGACGCGCGGCTGTTGCACGAGGTGCTCGAGCGCGTGCGGCGCGAGTACGTCGACCCCATCGACGATGAACGCCTTATGGAGGCTGCCGTGCGTGGCATGGTCGCCGACCTCGATGCGCACTCGCAGTTTCTCGATGCCGACGAGTTTGAAGACATCCGAGTGGGCGCCACGGGCCGTTACTCGGGCGTTGGCCTTGAGGTGTCGCTGCAGGGTCGCGACGTTGTGGTCATCGCGCCCTTCGCCGATTCGCCCGCGGCCCGCGCCGGCATTCAGCCCGGCGACGTCATCATCGCCATTAACGAGCGCCCCGTGAGCGGCAGCGAGTTGTTCGAGACGGTGCAACGCATGCGCGGGCCGGCTGGCTCACCCGTGCACCTGACCGTCATGCGCCCGGACGTCACAGCGCCGCTGGAGTTTCGCGTCGAACGCGAGTCGCTGCAGATCGCAAGCGTTGAAGGCTCGTTGCTGGCACCGGGTATCGGCTATGCCCGCGTGAGCCAGTTTCACGAAGCTACGGCGCAGGAGCTGTCACGACTGTTGCGAAACCTCGAGCGTGAAAACCTGACGCCGCTGGCCGGGCTCGTCCTGGACCTGCGGAACAATCCCGGTGGTTTACTCGATGCGGCTGCGGACGTGGCCGACCTGTTTCTCGATGGCGGTGTCATTGTGAGAGCCCGCGGTCGCACTGAGGACGCTGCATTCGAGTTGCGTGCACAGCGCGGCAGCCTCGTCTCGGAAACGGAAATCCTCGTGCTCGTGAACGGCGCATCGGCCTCGGCGGCCGAGATCGTCGCGGGCGCCCTGCAGGACCACGAACGCGCCCGATTGCTCGGCACCTCGACCTTCGGCAAAGGGCTCGTGCAGACCGTGATGCCGCTGCGCGACGGCCAGGCCATCAAGCTCACGACGTCGCGCTACTACACGCCCGACGGGCACTACATCCAGGACCGAGGCATCACCCCCGATATCGTGGTGCGCAACGGCGACGCTGACGACGACCGCCAGCTGGCGCGTGCGCTGGCGACGCTGGGTCACCGGCGACTCGTCCAACACACCGCCTTGTGACGGCCCGGCGCTGCATCGGGGCGCTTGCCACACTGGCAGGCGCGGCGGCCCTCGCGGCGTTGTCCACCGCGCAGGCGGCAGACCCGGACCCGACCCCCAGCATCGCGATCATCATCGATGACCTCGGCTACCGCGCGGCACTCGATGCGCGCATCCTCGAGTTGCCCCCCGAAATCGCTGTCGCGGTGCTGCCCAATGCACCGAACACACGCCGCGTCGCCGAGACGGCAGCGCGTCAGTCGCGTGACGTTCTCGTGCACCTGCCGATGCAGGCGCTGGGGTCGGGAGGGCTCGCCGACTACGCGCCCGTGGCGTTGCGCGCGGACGTGACGCGGGATGAACTTGAGCGTGTCGTGGCGCACGCGCTCGCGGCTGTGCCCGAGGCGCGCGGCGTCAATAACCACATGGGCAGCCTGCTTACCCGACAGCACGAACCCATGCGCTGGCTCATGCAAACGCTGGCCTGCCACCGCGACCTCTACTTTATCGACAGCTACACGACCGCCGAGAGTGTCGCGCATCGGATGGCGCAGGAGGCGCACGTACCCACGGCGCGCAGAGATGTCTTTCTCGACGACAGTCACGATGCGGTGGAGATCCGCGCGCAGTTCAAACGCCTGGTGCGCCTGGCGCACGAACGTGGCGCCGCACTTGCGATCGGCCACCCGCAGCTAGAAACCCTCGCGGTACTGGAATCTGAGCTCGCGCTGCTCGAGCAGTACGGGGTGACACTGGTGCCCGCCACGGCCTTGCTTGAGGGTGTGAGCGCTCGCGAGCGCCCAGCAACGGTGCTGGCCGGAACACGCACGACACCGTGATAATCTAGCGCCGCGTTTAGAGCCCCCGTCACCATGCCTCAGTACCGCTACTGCCCCTCCTGTTCCGCGCCGCTTGTCTTCGCCCACCACGGCGGCCGAGAACGTCTGGCCTGCAGCAAGTCATGCGGATTTGTGCATTGGGGCAACCCGGTACCTGTCGTCGCGGCCGTCGCCGAACGTAACGATACGGTCATTCAGGTGCGCAGCCTCGGCTGGCCCGAAGGCTGGTACGGACTCATTACGGGGTTTCTGGAGGCCGGCGAGACGCCGGAACAGGCGGTTTTGCGTGAGGTCGAAGAGGAAGTCGGGCTCAAGGCCGAGCTGGGCGCCTTTCTGGGCCTGTATCCCTTCTACCGCATGAATCAACTGCTCATTTGCTACCACGTGACCGTTGGCGATGGCGACATTGTGCTCGACACGAGCGAGCTCGAGGGTTTCCGCGAGGTGCCCCTGGCCGAGGTACGGCCCTGGGCCAGCGGCACGGGCTACGCGTTGCGCGACTGGCTCGCGACGCGTGGTTACCATTTTGCGGATGACGAGTTATTGAGCCTGTCGCGACGGAGTGCGTCATGAGGGTGTTTGCAGCATTGTGTGCCTTGTGGGTGACCAGTTCCGTGTTGGCGCAGTCTGACCAGCCCGGCCTGTTGTGCCCGCAAGTCTGGAAGCCCGTGTGCGGCGTTGACGGCAAGACCTACGCCAACGAGTGCCAGAGCCGTGCAGCCAGCGTCCTGGTGGACCGGGACGGCGAGTGCGATGACGTCGAGGACCAGGTGTTGCCCGACGAGGGCGGCAACTGTCCCTCGCGCTTCGCGCCCGTGTGCGGCGATGACGGCAACACCTACGCCAACGCGTGTTTCGCAGCGCTCGCCGAGACCACGGTCGCATCTGCCGGCGCCTGCGCGGCTGGTGAATGTCCCGAAGAGGTGCTGCCTGTGTGCGGTCGCAACGGCCGGACCTTTCTCAACCGCTGCACGGCCAATCGTGCCCGCGTCGCCGTGGCCTATGACGGTGCCTGTAACGTCGATGCCTGCCCCGATGTGTACGCGCCCGTTTGCAGCGTTGATGGCGACACGTTTGGTAACGCCTGCGAAGCTGACAAGGCCGGTGCGGAGATCGCATCGACGGGCGCCTGCGGCGTGCGTCGCTGTCCGTCGGTTTTCGTGCCCGTCTGCGGTGCCGACAACCGGACTTACGGCAACGCCTGCGAAGCCGAGCGCGCCGGCGTGCGCATCGTCGCTCCCGGCGACTGCAGCAATACCAATTGCCGCAGCACCTACCAGCCTGTCTGCGGCAGCGATGGCCGCACCTATGACAACCGTTGTTTGCTCGATGCGGCGGGCGTCAACCTGCTCTACGCGGGGGCCTGCGCGAGGAGCCTTCGCCAGTGAGCGCCCACGTGACACTGCGCCGACGATTGTCTGACTGGCTCCGCGGGAATCGCTCGCGCACGTCGCTCAGCTATGAGGCCGGTGAGGACCCTGCTGACGATGACATTGCAGCGGTGCAACGCGGCCTTGCGAGCTACAACGAGCGCTTCATGGGTACCTCGCCACAGATTCGGCTTGGCGCGTTCGCGCGGGACGAAACAGGGCGCATCGTGGCCGGCGCACACGGCACCGTGACCTGGGGCTGGCTTTACGTCGAGCGACTCTGGGTCGACGAGACGCTACGCGGCGACGGGGTGGGCACGGAGGTGTTGGCGCGGCTGGAACGCGCGGCACTGGCGCGCGGCGTGTTCCGGTTTCGCGTGGATACAGCGTCGTTCCAGGCGCTCGATTTCTACATCAAGCAGGGCTACGAAGTTTTTGCCCAGCTCGAAGACAGCCCGCCCGGGCACACCGATTACTACCTGAAAAAGCGCATCGAGCTGAACCCCTGACCGCGCCGGGCTTTGACAGCCGTCGAAGTTGCGTCGAAACTGGAGCCGTTCCGGTAACGCGACGGGAGGCGCCGTGCAGGAAGCGACACGGAGCTCGGCCCCGCAGCCGCTACAGCGCGTGACGGCACTGCGCAGTGATTTGGTGTTGGTCGCTGTGCTGCTCGCGCTTCACGCGGTCTGCAGCTGGGGCGTGCTCTGGGTCTACACGCAAAGCAACGACGTGCCCGCCGTCTACATCGCCAGTGGGGTCACCTGGGCGGCCTTCCTGTTACTGGGCCGTCGCGAGCAACTCATCTTCGCGATCGGCGCCGCCGCCATCCAGCTCTTGGGCGAATTTCTCGTCTACAAAGCGTCCGCCTTGCTTGCGGTCACCTTTACTCTGGCAAAAATCCTCGGGCCGTTCATTGGGGCGCGGATCCTCGGTCGTGTTCTCGGACACCGTGGGCTGCGCGCGTCGCTTCGCGACCTGATCTGGTTTGGCATCATTGCCACGGTCGCCGTACCGGTGATCGCCATGTTGCCGCCGCACCTCGTGCGCGCGACGGAATTTGGCGTGGGCAGCTACTGGTACGTGTCACTGGTGCTGCTTGAAGCCATCGGTGTTGCCGTCATGGCACCGCTTATCGTGTTCTGGGCGCACCAGCCGCGGGCACAAATCTCCGGGGTTCGAGGCGAGCCTGTGCTGATTGCCCTTGCTGCGGTCGTGCTGCTGGCATCGGCCTATTTCGTGCTGCCGCTCTACGGTCACGGTCACACCGTGTTTTACGCTACGACGCCTGTCATGATCTGGTCGGCGGCGCGCTTTGGCATGCGTGGTGCGAGCCTCATCAACACCGTGCCCACACTGTTTATGTTAGGCACGGCATTGGCGCAGACGGGACCGTTCAGTCAGCCCGATGACATTGGTATTACGATCATCGAGTTGCAGCTATTCCTGCTGCTGGGCAGTGGTATGGCCTTGCTGCTCGGCGCTTACGCCGAGGCCCGTGAGGATGCGCAGCGCCAGCGTGCCATCGACAAACGCCGGCTGCAGGACCTGTCGCTCAAACTGCTCCAGAGCGAAGAACAGTACCGCGACAGCATTGCCACGCGCCTGCACGACGGCATCGGCCAGACGCTGTCGCTGGGCCGCATGCGACTGGACGACTTGTTTGTTCCGCCGCTGAGTCCCGAGGCGCTGGCGCAGCGGGTAGGACCCATTCAGGCGGCCTTCGACACGGCGATCAACGAAGTGCGGGTCATCACGCGCGACGTGGCCATGGGGTTGTACCGGGGCAACGATATTGCAGCGGTGGTTCAGGAACACCTGGCCAATGTATTCGCGGGCACCGACGTAGAGGCGGTCGTGCATTGCCAGGGGGCTCCCGAACTGGATCACGAGACTGCAATTGTCCTATCCCGCGCAGTCCGGGAGTGTCTCGTCAATATCGCCAAGCACGCGAATGCACAGAACGTCCGTGTTGATCTCATTGCCAAACCCGGCGCGTCACAGTTCGTTTCCGTGATTAGCGACGATGGCTCGGGCTTTGACGCCAGTAACCTGAACCTCGACCGCAAGGGCAGCAGCACCTTCGGTTTATCGAGCGTACGCAATTCGATGTTGGCGCTGGGAGGGCGGTTCGACATCCGGTCGGAGCGCGACACCGGCACCGAGATTACCCTGACCCTGCCGCTCGCCTAGCGGCGCCGGCGGCTTTTTTTGACAGCATAAGCCGACACGCGGACACTGAAGTCTGCGCCTTTCCCACAGGGAGCTCGTTTGCAGGACGCCCAAGGCACCGCTGCGCAACAGACCCTGGACGCGCCGCCCGCATTGCGGCGCGAGGGCGCGCTCGTGCTGGGCCTTATTGCAATCCACGCATTGCTGTCGTGGCCCACCCTGTTTCTGTATTACCTGACCGCCGACGTGCCCGCCGTGTACCTCGCGAGCGGCGTGACCGTGGCCGGCTTCATGTTGCTGGGCCGCCGCGGGCAAGTCCTGTTCGCAGCTGGCGTGTTTTCCTCCCAGTTCCTCGGCGAACTCGTGATCTACGGGTCACCCATCGTCGTGGGCGTTATCTTTAGCGCGTCCAAAACGCTTTCGGGTCTACTGAGCGCCTTGGCGATGCACCGCGCGCTGGGCCAAAGCGGTTTACCGCCAACCGTCCGCGCACTGACCTGGTTTGCCGCCATCGCTTGTGTAGCGGTGCCGCTGCTGATGGCGATTCCACCGCAGCTCACCAAAATGGTGTTCTTCGATCCACCGTTCGCGGCTTACTGGCGCTGGGCGTTGCTCGAAGCCTGTGGCGTCGCCATCATGGCGCCCGCTTTGTTGTTCTGGCTGCAGCCGCGTAGCGTCACCGTTTCCGATTCACGCGCCGAATTACTGCTCATTGTTGCGGTTTCGACGCTGGTGCTGATCGGCGTTTATGTGCTGCCCCCATTCGATCCGAATCAACACACGCCGTTCTACGCGGCGACACCCGTCATGATCTGGGCTGCGACTCGATTCGGATGCCGCGGCGCAGCCCTCTCTAATCTTGCGTTAACCCTGGTCATGATTGGGGCCGCGCTCTCGGGCCTGGGCCCCTTTCACGATCTCAGTGATGTCGAGCTTTCCGTCATCGAGTTGCAACTGTTCCTGATGATCGTCACCGCCATGACGCTGTTGCTCGGCGCCTACGCTGAGGCACGGGAGCTTGCGCAGCAGCAACGTGTGAACGACAAGCGGCGCCTTCAGAATCTCTCGATGCGGCTGCTCGAAAGTGAAGAGCGCTATCGCGACAGCATCGCGACTCGCCTGCATGACGGCATTGGTCAGACGTTGTCGCTGGGTCGCATGCGCCTGGAAGACGTGTTGTCGCCGCCCGTGAGCCCGGATGCACTTGCGCTGCGTCTGTCTCGAATCGAGACCGCCTTTGATACCGCGATTACCCAGGTTCGGGATATTACCCGGGACGTGGCTGCCGGACTCTACCGTGGTGAGGATATCGGTGCCGCTGTGGACCAGCATCTCGCGACGGTGTTCGGAGACACGGACGTTGAAACCTCGCGAAGCAGCGAGGGTATTCCCAAGCTGCCGCATGAAGTGGCCGTGGTCGTGTCACGCGCCGTGCGCGAGTGTCTCGTGAACACGGCCAAGCACGCGAACGCCAGCGAGGTGCGTGTCGACCTCGGCACCGAATCACGGCCCGACCGGGTCGTGGTGACCATCGCCGACAACGGCGCAGGCTTCGATCCCGCAGCACTCGACACCGAGATGGCGAGCGCGGACTCGTTCGGCCTCGCCAGCGTGCGCAATTCCATGCTCGCGCTGGGCGGCGGCTTCACCATTGAAGCCGCCGTTGGTCAGGGCACGCAGGTAACGCTCTCGCTACCGCGGAAGCAGCCGGTGCATTAGTCCTCATCCAGCGCAAACGCAGCACTAAGCCGGCCTTTGCTGTCGCGCGTGTAAGGCAACCAGGCGAGCGCGACGAAGTGAATCTGAATGTCGGTCGACTTGGGCTTGACCGTGATCTCTGTAAGGTCGTCTGACTGTGCGTCGTAGGCCTCGTCGAGGGCCTGGACGTCATCCTCAAACGTGCGTTCTAGCTCGGCGAGCTCCGCCTGAACCCGCGCCTCGGTTTCCCGTGCGCGCGCAACATCACCGGCTTCCTTGCTGATGCCGCCCGCGCTGCGCACGGCGCTGCCGATGGAGCGCGCTGACGTCGATGACACGCGCTTGCGCCCGAGCACGGCACCGAGGATGGCCGTACCGAAGGAGATGGCCGCATCAAGCTTCTTCTTGCGGGACTGCTGGCTCTCGCGCTCGATCGCCTGGCGTGCGCGCAGCAGTCTGGCTTCAAGGGTATTCATCTTCGACGAGTACCGCTTGCGTAGCTTGGCGACGGCCAGGTCACGCTTCTCGTTGCCGAGGACCTGTAATCGCGCGCGGAAGTCACCTTCTGTTTCGCCAGGCTCAGACACCGCTTTCATCGCGGCGCTGCGGTAGAGCGTGACCACCTGCGCCTTGCGCAGCCAGCGCTTGAAGCCCTTCTCCCAGCCGGAATAGGCCCGCGTCTTGGTGAGTGCAACCGGGACTTCGCTGTGGCCGGCGGCGTCTGATTCGGGTTCGTCGCCGAGATCATCGAGCGCCGCGTCGAGCGTCAGCGCTTCGTCCCAGTCGATGGCGACAGGGCCATCCTCGGGAAGCACGGCCGCGAGGCAGGCGCGTTCGGTGTCGACCTTGTAGCGGGCGGAGGTGAAGAGGAGCTCGGCGGCACCGATCACGGCGGGACGGTACACGCTCTCGTCATCGCCGCCCGCGATCCAGTACTGCGTGATACCCGCAGGGACACTCGGGGCCGCGGCGAGACTTGCGCGTTCCACGGCACGACTATCGCGTTGGGTGAGCGTGGTGGCGGCGGCGCGCTTTTCGGCGTGGCGGTCCATGGCGTCCTTGCGCGGCGACATGAGCCGTTTGATCTGATCGCGCGTCATGGGGCCCGCGAGATAAGACATGACCCAGCGCGTGCCAAAGACGACGGGTCCGCGTTCGTGCACGTTGTGCAACAGGAACTGACGCTTGCCGAGGCCCGCGATCGTTTGCGACATCGCGCCTCGATCAAACTCGCCGCCGCTGCCGGCGCCCGCAAGCCCGTCCATGACCCGCGCCTGATCGCGCTCGGTCTGCAGCCGACCGATCATCCAGGTGCCCGTGTTCGAGAGGCCCTTGTAGTCGAGGTCGACGGGGTTTTGTGTCGAGAGCACGAGACCGACACCGAAAGCGCGCGCCTGCTTGAGCAGGGTCAGCAACAGTTGCTTCGAGGGCGGGTTCGCAACAGGGGGCATGTAGCCGAAGATCTCGTCCATGTAGAGGATGGCGCGCAGGCTCGACGTGCCCGGCTGCGCCCGCATCCAGGCAATGAGGTCGTTGAGCAGCATGCACACGAAGAACATGCGTTCGGCGTCTGACAGGTGCGCGATCGACATGACGGAGATGCGCGGCTTGCCCTCGGGCGTGAACAACAGGCTCGCCGTCGACAGCGGTTCACCCGACATCCAGGCTTCGAAACCGGGTGCGGCCAGCAGGTTATTGAGCTGCATGGCCAGCGACAGGCGATCTTTGGCCGGGTAGAAGGTGTCGAGCTCCATCACGCCGATCTTCGTGATGGGCGGGTTTTGAATGAGCGCGATGAGCGTGGCGAGGTCGAGGCTTTGGCCTTGTTGCCAATGGTGGTCGAGCAGGTTGGCAATAAGGATGTGCTCGCGACTCGTCACGGGGTCCGCATCAATGCCCAGCAGCGCGAGGATGCTTGTCGCTGTGACCTGCACGCGTTCGCGGTAGAGGTCGCGGTCTTCAGTGAGTGCCTCACTGGGTGCATCGAACGAGCGCAGCACCGACACGGGCAAACCGGCATCCGAGCCCGGCGTGTAGATCGCCGTATCGACCTTGGAGCGGAAGGTCTTCACGCGCTTGGCGTCCTGGCCCCACTGGCCGATGCCTTTCTCCCAGAGGCCGGCCTGGCCTGCAGCAAACTGCGCCACGGTTTCACCGCGGTTGGCGGCCGC
>CALBPI010000020.1 GCA_937899415.1 uncultured Gammaproteobacteria bacterium
TTAAACCACATGCTCCACCGCTTGTGCGGGTCCCCGTCAATTCCTTTGAGTTTCAGTCTTGCGACCGTACTCCCCAGGCGGAGAACTTAATGCGTTTGCTGCGACACCGAAAGGCAACCCTCCCGACATCTAGTTCTCATCGTTTACAGCGTGGACTACCAGGGTATCTAATCCTGTTTGCTCCCCACGCTTTCGCACCTCAGCGTCAGTATTGGCCCAGGAAGTCGCCTTCGCCACTGGTGTTCCTTCCGATATCTACGCATTTCACCGCTACACCGGAAATTCCACTTCCCTCTACCATACTCTAGCTCTGCAGTATCGAATGCAATTCCCAGGTTGAGCCCGGGGCTTTCACATCCGACTTACAAAGCCGCCTACGCGCGCTTTACGCCCAGTAATTCCGATTAACGCTTGCACCCTCCGTATTACCGCGGCTGCTGGCACGGAGTTAGCCGGTGCTTCTTCTGTAGGTTACGTCAAGACCCAGGGGTATTAACCCTAGGCTTTTCTTCTCTACTGAAAGTGCTTTACAACCCGCAGGCCTTCTTCACACACGCGGTATTGCTGGATCAGGCTTGCGCCCATTGTCCAATATTCCCCACTGCTGCCTCCCGTAGGAGTCTGGGCCGTGTCTCAGTCCCAGTGTGGCTGATCGTCCTCTCAGACCAGCTACGGATCGTCGCCTTGGTAGGCCATTACCCTACCAACAAGCTAATCCGACTTAGGCTCATCCAATAGTGCAAGGTCCGAAGATCCCCTGCTTTCCCCCGTAGGGCGTATGCGGTATTAGCTCGAGTTTCCCCGAGTTGTCCCCCGCTACTGGGCAGATTCCTAAGTATTACTCACCCGTCCGCCACTCGACGCCTGGCAGCAAGCTGCCATCGTTTCCGTTCGACTTGCATGTGTTAAGCATACCGCCAGCGTTCAATCTGAGCCAGGATCAAACTCTTCAGTTAATAGCTTTGAGCTTGAAGAGAGAGTCCTAAAGCTTCGGCCAATCTTTCGATTGGTTACTGACTTTTTGGTTACTCACTCTGGTTTTTTGCCGACGGCAACTACCAACGTGAGCACCCACACAAATTATCTGATTTGCTTTTTAAAGAGCGCCCGACACACCGCCAACCATCCATTTGGTGGTCGGCACAAGTGTGCCGGGAAAGACCATCAATTATACCGGTGAAACAGGGCTGGTCAACAGCGTTTGCGTCACTTTTTAGGCTTTTCGATCCAGCGCCAGAGGCGGTGTGATCGCTGCCTTTCGGGGCCTTGATGGGCAACTCGGGGCGACTTGTCCCCGAGCGGGCTGCGCAGTATAGGGCTTCGCCGCGGAGCGTCAACCTTTTTTTGAACTTTTTGTGGTAGGGCTGGATCAGGCGCCTGGCGAGGCCCATTCCATGTAGACGTCGCAGCGCTCGTAGGCCGACACGTCGGGGCGTTCGGTGTGCTGAAAACCCGCTGATTCGTAGAGTTTCAGGGCCGGACCCAGCGAACGATGCGACTCGAGAAACAGCACCTGTTCGCCACTCGCCTCGAACCAGCCCAGGACCGCCTCGATGAGCAGCCGGCCGATCCCGCGCCCCTGTGCGCGCGGTGTGACCCCCATTTTGCTGAGCTCTGCCCGGCCACCGCCCTCGGGACGGACCGCACAGGTACCCAGCACCTCGTCCCCGTCGAGTGCAAAAAAGATCTCACCACCGGCGTCGATGATGTAGCCCTGGGGATTATCAAGGA
The DNA here is from genome assembly GCA_937899415.1 of uncultured Gammaproteobacteria bacterium. Lineage (GTDB taxonomy): Bacteria > Pseudomonadota > Gammaproteobacteria > Steroidobacterales > Woeseiaceae > CALBPI01. The sequence goes on from CALBPI010000020.1 coordinate 1,732, forward strand.
TGGCCGAATCCTTCGGCTCTATAGAGAAATAGCGCTCAATCCACTCGGCGTTGATACGCTTAAAGTCGGCAGCCCGGTCGACGCTGAATGGCACGATGACCACACCACTCAGCGCCGCGGTGCTCATTCGCCGATCGACTCGATCTCGGCTTTGTACTTCTCTACCAGAGCAATATTGCTCGCGGGCGCCCGATCGAACAGCTGGATCGCGCCCAGAACCTGACGCTCGAGCGCCTGGTACTGCGCCTCGGGCAACTGACCCTTCATCGCCTGCAGCTGCTGTACCGCCATATCGAGCTCGGCCTTCTGGTCGCGCATGGCAAGCGCACCCATGGCCAGCATGACGTTGTGCACGACAACTTTGAACTCAGGGCCGTCGAAGTCGTAGCGAGACAGTACCGAGCTCGCCTCGGCATTGGCCTGGATCGCATCGAACATGGTCGGCGAGTCCGTATTGATCGCCCCTTCCATGGCCTCGATCTCTTCCATGGCACCCAGCAGGCGCTTCATTTCGCCCTCGGTGATATCGCGGACCTCGGTCTGCTCCAGCTCAGCCATCCAGGCGTTTGCCTCGGCGGCGCTTTGCGCCTGCGCGACACCGGCAAACCCCATCAAGAGTGCCAGCGTAAGCAGGCGTACTGTATTGAGTCGGTTCATGTTCCAGTCCCTTCTGTTCTCAACGTAATCGAAACTTTGGCAAATCGGCGCCGACCGACCTGCATCACAAGGTCAGCACCGGGCTCGAAGGTCGTCGCCCGATCTTCGATGCGCTCACCGTCGACGCGGACTGCGCCCTGCCCGATCATGCGGAACGCCTCGGATGTGCTCGACACGAGCCCCGCAGCCTTTAGGACGTGGGCAACGCCCATGCCCGAGGCATCGGCCGCGACGGCCACCTCGGGCAGGTCCTCGGGCACGGCGTGCTTCTGGAAGCGCGCCACGAAATCCCTTTGTGCGGCCTCGGCGGCATCCGCGTCGTGAAAGCGCGCCACGATCTCGCGGGCGAGCTCAAATTTCACGTCACGCGGATTGCGCCCGTCGGCGACGGCGTCCTGCAGCGCCTTTATCTCGTCGACCGCGCGGAAGCTCAACAGTTCGTAATACCGCCACATGAGCGTGTCGCTGATCGACATGAGTTTGCCGAACATCTCGCCGGGCGCATCGGTGATCCCAATGTAGTTGCCCAGTGATTTTGACATCTTCTGGACGCCATCAAGCCCCTCAAGCAGCGGCATCGTCAGCACCACCTGCGGCTTCTGCCCGGCGTCCTGTTGCAGCTGGCGCCCGACGAGCAAGTTGAACTTCTGGTCCGTGCCGCCCAGCTCCACGTCCGCTTCCAGCGCGACCGAGTCGTAGCCCTGCACCAACGGATACAGGAACTCATGGATCGCAATGGGCTGCCCGCCCGCGTAGCGCTTCGAAAAGTCATCGCGTTCGAGCATCCGCGCCACGGTGTGGCTTGCGGCAAGCCGGATCATGCCAGCGGCGCCCAGCGCATTCATCCAGGTTGAATTGAACGCAATCCGGGTCCGCTCGGGGTCCAGGATCTTGAAGATCTGGGTCTCGTAGGTGCGAGCATTTTCGGCAATCTCTTCGGGCGACAGCGGCGGCCGTGTCGCATTCTTGCCGCTGGGGTCGCCAATCAGGCCCGTGAAGTCCCCGATCAGGAACACCACTTCGTGCCCAAACTGCTGGAACTGGCGCATCTTATTAATAAGAACGGTGTGCCCGAGGTGCAGATCGGGTGCGGTGGGGTCAAAACCGGCCTTGATGACCAGCGGGCGCCCTTCGGCCAGGCGAGTCTCGAGTGCGCCCTCGGGCAGCACCTCTTCGGTGCCGCGCATCAGTTCTGCGAGCTGTGCCGCAGCGTCAGTCATGCGGTGAGATTCCGTCGAACAGGGCGTCAGGGCGCCGGAATCTCGATTATGACCTGTCCCAGACCTGCTGACACCCCATGCAGGCGCCCGTGCGTCAGCTTTTGACTAAATCGAAGTCTGCGATTACCCTTCCCGAAACTATAACCGGAACAGTGCGTTGCACCGCAAACCGAGTCCGATTCGTCACGACTACAATATCAGCGCGAACCCGCGCAGCGGTGCAGCAGCCCGGCCGCACCACGTGCTGTGGTTTGTTGCCGGCCTGGGCCTGCCCCTCCTGGCACTGATTCTTGGCCTCTCATTTCGTGACGCGGCCCCGACCGAGCAGCCCGCCGACGTCACCAACGACACCGTTATCGCCTCCGCCGCCGCACCCGCCGGCACTCGAGTAGTGTTCGAGGCGCAGCCCGAAGCCCCGTTGCCGGTGACACCCGAACCGCCCGCGCCCGCTTACGAAAGTCTCGTACTCAAGGTGGCCTCCGGCGACACGCTCGACGGGTTGTTTCGCAAGAACCAGCTCAACATCGCAGACCTCATTACGATCTCGCGACTCGAGGACGCCAAGCAGCCGTTGCGTGTCCTCAAACCTGGCGATGAACTCGAGATTACGCACGACGCCGGTCGCATCATGTCGCTGGCACGCAATCTCGATTTGCACAACCGGCTTGAAGTGAACCGTGACGATGCGGGTCGCTTCACGGCCACGCTCGAAGAACGCGCCGTCGAGTACCGCCAGGTGATGCGGCATGGTGTCATCGAAACGTCCTTGTTCGAGTCGGCCGCCGCAATCGGTTTGTCGGACAAGGTCATCATGAACGTCGCCGGCATCTTCGCCTGGGACATCGACTTCGTGTACGACATTCGTGTTGGCGACGAGTACTACGTGATCTTCGAAGAGCTCTGGCAGGACGGCGAGAAGATCGACGACGGCGAAATTGTCGCCGCGGAGTTCGTGAACCAGGGTGACGCTTATCAGGCACTGCGTTACATCAGCCCCGATGGCAGCAGCGACTACTTCAACCCCGACGGTCGCAGTGTGCGCAAAGCGTTCGTGCGCGCGCCTGTCGATTTCAAGCGCATCAGCTCGGGCTTCAACCCCAACCGCCGCCACCCGATTCTCAACACGATTCGTGCACACCGTGGCGTCGACTACTCGGCACCGCGTGGGACGCCCGTGATGGCTGCGGGCGACGGCAAGATTTCATTCCGTGGCACGAAGAACGGCTACGGCCGCGTCGTCATCATTCAGCACGGCGGCAACATCTCGACGCTCTACGCGCACCTTTCAAACTTTCGAAAGGGACAGAGAAACGGCACGCGCGTGAAGCAGGGCCAGGTCATTGGCTTCGTCGGCATGACGGGTTTGGCGACAGCACCGCACCTGCATTACGAGTACCGGCTTAACGGCGTGCACCGCAACCCGCGCACCGTGTCGCTGCCGCAGGCCGATCCGATTCGCGCCGAGTACCGTGAAGACTTCGAGCGTATGACCGGGCCCGTGCTCGCCGAGCTCGAACGCTTCAAGCGCATGCAGATGGCATCGATCGACTCGGGCGAGGCCGCAGCGCTTTAGGCGCCTGCGGCACACACGCTTGCTTTACGTCGGCCTGATCTCGGGCACCAGTGCCGATGCCATCGACGCCGCGCTCGTCGACATCGACGGTGATGCGATCCAAACCGTAGCCACGCACAGCCACGCATTTGCGCCCGAGCTCGGCGCGCGACTCGCCGATGCACTTGCGACACCGGCAACTCTGACGGCCCAGGACTGCGGCTCACTCGATGCCGCACTCGGTCACACATTTGCTGCAGCTGCAAGATCCGTCATCGACAAGGCCGGCGTTGATGCCGATGCCGTGCGTGCGATCGGCAGCCACGGACAAACGCTGTTCCACGCGCCCGATGGCCCTGAGGCATTCACGCTCCAGGCTGGCGACCCGGCGCGCATTGCCATCGCAACCGGCATCACCACCGTCGCCGATTTCCGGCGCGCCGACGTGGCGGCCGGCGGCCAGGGCGCGCCACTGGCACCTCTGCTTCACGACGCCTTGCTCGGCGGCACAGATACGCACCGAGCGGTGCTCAACCTGGGGGGCATCGCGAACCTGTCGCTACTGCAGCCCGGCCTGCCCGTGCGCGGCTTCGACACAGGGCCGGCCAACACGCTCATGGACCAGTGGGCCGCGCTCACAGGCAATGGCGCGCACGATGCCGACGGCACCCTGGCCGCGCGCGGCACCGTCGACGTCGCATTGCTCGATACCCTGGGCGACGACCCCTACTTCTCACTGCCCGCGCCCAAGAGCACGGGGCGCGAGCATTTTGATCGCGACTGGCTCTTGGCCCGAGTCGGCATCACAGCACAGGCGGCGTCCGAGCTGAAAATCGATCGCGTCGCGGATATCATGACCACACTGTGTGCGCTGACAGTGACGACGGTCGCCGATGCGTTGCACCGGGCCGCTGGTGAGACAGTGGCGCAGGGTTTCGAGCTCATCGCTTGCGGCGGCGGATGCCACAACCCCGAGCTCCTGCGGCGCCTGGCAGCTGTTGATGGCGTCAGCCACCTGACCACCACCGCAGACTTCGGTATCGATCCGGACTACGTTGAAGCGACCCTGTTCGCCTGGCTGGCGGCACAGCGCATCGAGGGGCAACCTGTCGACACGCGCACGATCACAGGCGCACGTCATCGCGTGATGGCGGGCAGTGTTTACGAACCCAGCGTGGAGTAACGCCGCATGAGTGCCGAACAGAAAACGCTCAAGCACGACACGGCGGCCGCCGCGGAGCGCGAGGCCAGCCTGCCCGAGCACTTCCTGAACCGCGAGCTCTCTTTGCTCGAGTTCAACAAGCGCGTGCTGGCCCAGGCTGCCGACACGCGGCTGCCGTTGCTCGAGCGGCTGCGATTCCTCTGCATCTCCTGCACCAACCTCGACGAGTTTTTCGAGATCCGCGTGTCAGGCCTCAAGCAACGCGAGGAAATCGGGACCTCGCCTCCCGGGCCTGACCAGCGCACGGCACAACAGGTCATGGAGCTCGTCTCGGCCGAGGCACACCAACTCGTCGCAGCTCAGTACGAAGAGCTCAACCAGCGCATGTTGCCGGCGCTGGCTCAGGCCGGCATTCGCTTCCTGCGCCGCAACGACTGGACCGCTGCGCAGCGCGAGTGGCTGCACGCGCACTTCGTGAATCAGATCCTGCCTGTGCTCACGCCACTCACGCTCGACCCGGCGCGCCCGTTCCCGCAGATTCTGAACAAGAGTCTCAACTTCATCGTCGCGCTGCGCGGCCGTGACGTCTACGGCCGCCGTCGGCACCGCGGCCTCGTGCAGGCACCCCGGTCCCTGCCCCGACTTATCGAGGTTCCCGCCGACCTCGATGGCTCGGGCGACGAGGACTACGTGTTTCTCTCCTCGATCATTCACGAGTTTGTCGAGGAGCTGTTCCCGGGGCTCAACATCGACGGCTGTTACCAGTTCCGCGTAACCCGTAACGGTGACCTCTATGTCGACGACGAGGAGGTCGAGGATCTGATCCGCGCGCTTGAAGGCGAACTTGCCGCCAGCCGCTACGGTGCGGCCGTGCGACTTGAGGTTGCAGCCGAGTGCACCGACGAGCTGTCGACGTTTCTGCTCGACCACTTCGAGCTCACACCCAACGACCTTTACCGCGTCAACGGGCCCGTAAACCTGAATCGGCTTAGCATGGTCGCCGACACCTCGCCGCGCGACGAGCTCAAGTACCAGCCGTTCACGCCCAATATTCCCGACGCACTGATCCAGGCCGACAACCTGTTCGACGCGCTGCAGAAAAAGGACGTGCTGTTGCACCATCCCTTCCAGTCGTTTGTACCGGTCATCGACCTGCTGGCATCAGCCGCCGCCGACCCCGACGTGCTCGCCATCAAGCAGACGCTCTACCGGACCGGACCCGACTCGCCCATCGTCGACCAGCTCGTGGCCGCGGCACGCGCGGGCAAGGAAGTCACCGTTGTGGTCGAGCTCATGGCGCGCTCCGACGAAGCGGCCAACATTGATTTGTCGAGCCGGCTTCAGGAAGCCGGCGCGCATGTTGTGTTCGGCGTCATCGGCTACAAGACGCACGCCAAGATCCTGCTGATCGTGCGGCGCGAGAACGACGCGCTCGTGCGTTACGCGCATCTCGGAACGGGTAACTACCACCCGAAGACGACACGGCTCTACACCGACTACGGGCTGCTGACCTCACGCGATGCCATTTGCGAGGAAGTGCACAACGTCTTCATGCAGCTCACGAGTCTCACGGACCAGCAGGGCCACAAGCTGCTGCTGACCTCACCCTTCAAGCTGCACAAGAAACTGTTGAGCTACATCCGTCGCGAGCGTCGCAACGCGCTCGCCGGCAAGCCCGCACGCATCATGGCCAAAGTGAATGGCCTCGTGGAGCCGCGCATCATCACGGCGCTCTACGCCGCCGCACGTGCAGGGGTTCAGATCGATCTCATCGTGCGCGGCATCTGCATCCTGCGCCCGGGCGTGCCGGGCCTGTCGGAGAACATCCGCGTGCGTTCGATCGTGGGGCGCTTTCTCGAGCATTCGCGCATCTACTACTTCCACAACGACGGCGAGGAGACGCTGCTGCTGTCGAGCGCAGACTGGATGGAGCGCAACTTCTTCCGGCGCGTTGAAGTGGCGTTTCCCGTGCGTCGCAAGTCGCACATCGAGCGGGTCAGGAACGACCTCCAGCTCTACCTTGACGACACGGCCGAGGCCTGGGCGCTGCAATCAGACGGTAGCTACGAGCGGGTGGCGAAGCCTGACGGCGCGGAACCCATCAGTGCGCAGTCGACGTTACTGGCGCGCTACAGCGCGCCGCTCTGACGGCGACGCCATCGTTTCCACGCCCAGCGTGTAACCCCAGCTCTTGATCAGCGCGCGCTCGCGGTCAATATCGGCGCGCGTCAGCGGGTTGGCATCGAGCCAGTCGGCATCGAAGCCAAGGGTGACTGCACGCGCGTCCAGCCGAATCGTCATCGCAGCCGGTGAGGCATCACTGCGGTTGCGGTTGATCAGCACGGCCAGGCGCAACAACACCGTCAGAAGCCGCACGTCTTCCTGCACCGGACGGCTCGCCGACCCCGCGAGCGCCGTTGACGGTCGTTTGCGTTGATTCGCAATCATGAACGCCAGCAATTGCTGTTCGGCCGCGGGAAACCCGGGCAGATCCGCATGCCGCACGACGTAGGCGCCGTGCTGGTGAAAATCGGCGTGCGCGATATCGAGCCCGATTTCGTGCAGGTGGCCCGCCCACTTGAGCAACAGGCGCGCGAGCTCGGGGTCCATCTCGAGCTCGGGCTTCAGTGCATCGAAGAGCTGTAACGCCGTCTCGCGGACGCGCCGCGATTGCGCCTGGTCGACGTGGTAGCGCTCGGCCAGTGCAATGACGCTGCGCACGCGCGCGTCACTGTGCTGCAGACGCCCGACGAGATCGTAGAGCACGCCCTCGCGTAATGCGCCGTCTGACTCAATCAGCCCGTCAATCGACAAGGTGCGCATGACTTCGGCGAGTATCGCGAGGCCACCGGGCCAGACTTCGGCGCGACGGTCGGACAAACCCGGCAGCGACAGTTGCTTGATGTGGCCCGCAGCGATGACTTTTTCGATGAGCGCCTCGACGTGTGGCAGTCGCAGCGGTTCGTCGGAGGCAATCAGACCCGTCTCACGCGCAACGGCAATGGTGGAGCGGATCGTGCCCGAGGCACCGATGGCCGTCAGCCAGCCGCTCTCGCGGAAGATGGTTTTGACGGGCCGAAGCTTGAGGCTGGCCGATATGCGCGCCTCGGCAAATCGCTCAACGCTTAACGCACCACCTGGGAAAAACCGTTCCGTCTTAACGACGCAACCCATGCCCAGACTCTCAAGCGCAGCCGCCTCGAGGCCTTCGCCGACGATGAGCTCAGTACTGCCACCACCGATGTCGATCACAAGCCGACGACCCGATTTGGGTGGCAGGCTTTGCGCGACACCGAGATAGATGAGCCGCGCCTCTTCGACGCCGGCGATGATCTCGATGGGGTGACCCAGCGCACGTTCGGCCTCGGACAGGAAGCCCGCGTCCTTGCGCACGCGACGCAGGGTGTTGGTGCCCGCGGCGCGGACACGGTCGGCGCGCATCTCGCGCAGGCGCTCGCCGAACTGCTCGAGACAATCGAGCGCACGTTGTCGCGCGGGTGCCGCAAGCCCCAGGTCCTTGCTCAGGCCTTCCGCCAGGCGCACGGTCTCGCGCAAACGGTCGATGACCGTCAGCTGCCCGTGGCGCAGTGTGGCCACGACCATGTGAAAACTGTTGGAGCCGAGGTCGACCGCGGCGATGACGTCGTCTTCGGTATCCGAGACGTCGCTGCTCATGACTGGCGCTGTGCCGTTGGGCTTAGACCGAGAACGATGAGCCGCAACCGCAGGTGGTCGTCGCGTTGGGGTTTCGGATGATGAACTGCGCGCCCTCGAGGTCTTCCTTGTAGTCGATCTCGGCACCCATGAGGTACTGGACACTCATCGGGTCGACGAGCAACGTCACGCCCAGATTCTCGACCTGCACGTCACCGTCTTCGATCTGTTCATCGAATGTGAAGCCGTACTGGAAGCCCGAGCAACCGCCGCCGCTGATAAATACGCGCAGCTTCAGTGCCGGGTTGTCTTCTTCGGCGATGAGCTCACCGACCTTGGTGGCCGCCGAATCCGTGAACACGAGCAGGGATGCTTCCGATGCCAGGGTGTCCGCTTGCATGTCGTTTCTCCGCTGGGCGTTGCCGCCGCGTATTGCGCTGCGCTGCCTCTATCCTACCGAAATCGGGCTGCGCTCGCGGAAATCAAGAGTTTTCAGGCTCTGGCGCCGTGGCATCGCGCTGGTGCACGAGCTTGCCGTTGATCTCGGCGCCAATCGCCATTTCGATGAGGTTGTAGTAGACGTTGCCGATCACACGCGCCGTCGGCCCCAGCTCCACGCGCTCATTGGCGATCACGTCACCTTTCACGAGGCCGTTGAGTACGACGTTCGGGACCTGCACGTTGCCGTGAATCTCGCCATTTTCGCTGACGGACAGTGTCGAGCTCTCGTCGGAGTCTGCAATCACGCCCCCATTCACGATGCCGTCGATGTGGCTCGCGCCTGTGAAGTGAAGGTCGCCGCTCACGCGCGACGCGGCCCCCACGAGCGTTTCAATCGAGACGTTCTTGCGCTTGTTCTTGCCCAGCATGCTCAGCCTTGTGTTGCCGTTGGTGTGTAATCAACCCGTCGAGGTCGACCAGTCGAAGGTTTGGCGGATGCCTTTGTTGCCGCGCCCGCTCGGCGCCAACTCCACGTTGATGCGCTGCGGCGTGAAGCCTTCGGGCATCCTGAGCTCCCGCTCGAAATCCTGGAAGTAACGGAAGCCGTAGTTCCAGCGCGCGCTGCCATCGGGCGGCAGCAGTTGTGCAAAGGGCAGGCTCACGACTTCACCGTTCATGGCGCCGTCGACGGAGATTTGCACCTTGCCGTACACCTGACGGTGGTGTTGCTTGACCTGCACCACGACCATCCGCAAGCGGTAGCGGTCGGGCTCCGTGCCACGTACGACCTCGAGGTCCTGAATACGCAGACCACTTTCGCTCTCTTCAGGCGAAATGATGCCGCGGTAGAACGCGATGGCCTCGCGTTGCTCCTGAATCTTCTCCTGAAGTTCGCGCAGCGTGCCGCTGACTTCGCGGTAGGTTTCCTGTTCGGTCTTTGCTGTCGTTTCCAGCTGAATGCGCGCCTCGTCGAGATCACGCACTTCGGTCTCGAGCGCCGCGATGCGGTCCTCGAGCCGGGTTTCCTCTTCACTGGCCGCAAAGCGATTAAAGCCCGCGTGGATGCGGCCCATCTCGTAAAGCAGGTAGCCGCCCACACCCAGCGCCGCGAGGGTCGCGGTGACGAGTACAGCAGTTCGATTGCGGGCGGGCTTGGTCACAGGATCGGTCGGCTCTCAGGCAACGGCAGGGGCATCAGCACAAGTGCCAGCGCATGGTACGCTTGTCGCCGTTTTGCGGGAAGTGACGCCATTCACACGTCATGACATACCTTGTTCTGAAGGCGCTGCACATCATCTTTATGGTGACGTGGTTCGCAGGCTTGTTCTACCTGCCGCGCCTGTTCATATACCACCGCGCCGCCGAAGACACGATCAGCCTCGACCGATTCGTCGTCATGTCTCGGCGCCTCTACGGCATCATGACGCTGGGCGCGGCACTCACGCTCGTATTCGGCGTGGCCATCCTGTTCATCCGAACAGACCTGCTCACGACAGGCTGGTTCCATGTAAAACTCGTCCTGCTGCTGGGCCTCGCCGTCTACCACGGCTACTGCAAGCGCATCATGCGCGAGCTCGCGGAAGGTCGTTGCACACGCAGTGATCGCTGGCTGCGGCTCTACAACGAAGTTCCTGTGCTGCCGCTGTTCGGCATTGTCTTCCTGGCGATCCTCAAGCCCACGCTCTAGCGGCTGGCGCTAGAGGTCGAGCAGTCCGGCGCGTTTCAAATCCTTGCGGAACATCGAGCGCCAGCGGTGTGGCCACCAGCGCGGCTGCGGCGGCGGGCCGTCAGGGTGTAAGTGCGTGGCGAGTTCATGCAGCGCCCGCGCGTAGACGCGGCGTTTGAAGTAGATGACCTCGTTCACGGGGCGCCAGTAGTCGACCCATCGCCAGCGATCAAACTCAGGCTTGTCCGTGAGGTCGAGCCGGAGCCGATCCTCGCCTGAAACGAGTTTCATGATGAACCAGCGCTGTTTCTGACCGATGCACAGCGGCTGCGAGTTGCGGCGCACGAATCGCTCGGGAAGCTTGTAGGGAATCCAGTCGATGGTGCTGCCCAGAAGCGAGACATCTTCCGCGGTCAGGCCGAGCTCTTCTTCGAGCTCGCGGTACATGGCCTCTTCCGCTGACTCACCGGGCGCGACCCCGCCCTGCGGAAACTGCCAGCCCTTGCGCCCGGCACGACCGGCCAGCAGCAGCCGGCCATCGTCGTTTGCGACAATAATGCCGACGTTGGCCCGGTAGCCATTCTCGTCGATCTGGTCAGAATTCATGCGTCAGCGCCCCCGTGCCAGTATTCTTCCACATTCATCTGGGCCGCTCCACAGCGCCCGCAAAGCCCCAGAGGACGGCGCCCGGGCCCCATGCAGGAACTCGTTTTGACACCTAAGCGCCCGCTGGGACTCATGGGCTTCCTGTTCGTTGCCGCGCTCTTGAGCCTCGCGTTCGCGATGGTGGCGGGCAGCGACGGCGTGCGCCCGGGGCTTCTGGCGGAGGCACTTTCGGGCGGCCTTGCGGCCGATGATGCGCGTGTCGTTCTCGAGCTGCGCCTGCCCCGCGCATTGTCCGCGTTCGCCGTTGGCGGCCTGCTCGCCGTGGCCGGCGTGCTCATGCAGGTGCTGCTCAGAAACCCGCTGGCCGATCCCTACGTGCTGGGCACGAGCGGCGGGGCTGCCTTTGCGGCGCTGGCCGCAATCCTCGCGGGGTTCAGTGCCGCGAGCGTCGACGCCGCAGCCTTTGTTGGCGCGGCAGCAGCCACGTTGATCGTATTCGGCATTGGCGGCCTGCGCACAGGGTTCGCGCCCACCCTGCTGTTGCTGACGGGTGTCGTGCTGGCCAGTGGCTTCGGCGCCGGCGTGAGCCTGCTGCTGGCCGTCAGCCCCGACGCCACGTTGCGCGGCATGTTGTTCTGGCTCATGGGCGACTTCAGCCTGGCGTTGTCGCCAACCGCACCACTGGCCGCACTGGCCGCGGCTGTTGTCGTGGGATTACTCATGGCGCGCGCGCTGGATGTCCTGGCCCAGTCGCCCGAGCGGGCGTTGTTGCTGGGCCTGCCGCTCACGCGCATGCGCATCAGCGTGTTGCTGTTTGCCTCGCTGCTCACGGCCTACGCCGTCACGCAAGCGGGCTCGATCGGCTTCGTCGGGCTTGTCGTACCGCATCTCGTGCGCGGGGTAACGGGGGTGCGGCATGCGGCGCTGCTGCCTGCATCGGCGGTGGCCGGCGGCTGCCTGCTGGTGATCGCCGATACACTGTCGCGCACCGTTCTCGCGCCGCGTCAGCTACCCGTCGGTACGCTCACAGCGCTCATCGGTGTGCCGCTGTTTCTTTACCTGTTGCGCCAGACACTGCCTGCGCGCGAGCGCTGAGCGGCGCTCTCAGGCGGCGGGAAACGCCACCATGTGCTCGGTATCGAGCGCGATACCGATGTCGCAACCGACGGGGTGGTTGTGGTGGCTCGGCACGAGCGACTGCAGGCGCGTCCCGCTCGCAAGCTCAAGCTCATAGAGAAACACGGCGCCGCGAAACTCTTTGTCCGTCACGCGCGCCTGCAGCGGGGCATCGTCGAGGTGCACCACATCATCGGGTCGCAGCAGGATGTCGACGGCATCGCCCGCCGTGATGCTCTCGGGCAATCGACCACGCAGCGGGCCGATTTCCGTATCCACACGACCGTCCGCGGTCACCGTGCCCGGCAGCCAGCCGCCGCCGCCCACAAAGTCCGCGATCTCGCGCGTCGCGGGCTTGTGATAGATGTCGTAGGCGCGGTCCCACTGCAGCAGCTGCCCGCGGCGCAGCACGCCGATGTCGTCGGCCAGCGCAAACGCCTCGGCCTGATCGTGGGTCACAAACAGCGCCGTCATGTCCAGCGCGCGCAGAACGGACCGAACCTCGTGCCCGAGCTGGCGGCGCAGGCCCGCGTCGAGACTCGAGAACGGCTCGTCCATGAGTAAGAGCTTGGGACGCCGCGCGAGCGAGCGCGCCAGGGCCACGCGTTGCTGCTGCCCGCCCGACAGTTCGTGCGGCATACGCCCTGCGAAATCCTGCATCGACACGAGCTTGAGCATGCGGGCGACCTCGTCGTCGCGAGATGCGGCGGGGTGGTCGTGCAAGCCAAAGGCCACGTTGTCGGCGACCGACAAGTGCGGCAACAAGGCAAAGTCCTGGAACACCATCCCCACGGGCCGATGCTCCGGCGGTGTGTGCTTGCCGTCGGCCGCATGCTCGATGCCGTCGATGACGATCCGTCCCGAGGCAATGGACTCAAACCCGGCAATGCAACGCAGCAGTGTGGTTTTGCCGCAGCCCGAGCTGCCCAGCAGGCAGCCGATACGCCCGGCATCAAGCTCCAGCGACAGCGCGTCGAGAACCTCGGTGCTGCCGTAACGCTGACTGACGGTGTCGACCGTGAGCATCAATGGCCCCCCGCGTCGTCCGTACGCCGGTGCAGCCAAAGCACGGGGACAAGGCCGGCGCAGACAATCGCGATCGCAGGTATCGCCGCGCGTTCCCACTCGCCCTCAACGGTTATATTGAAGACGCGCACCGCCAGCGTGTCCCAGTTGAACGGTCGTGTGATGAGTGTGATCGGAAGCTCTTTCATGACGTCAACAAATACGAGCAGCGCGGCTGTGGCGATGCCGCCGCGCAGTATCGGAATATGCACCCGCGTAAGCAAGCGCGCCCCCGTGGCACCCAGGCCGCGTGCCGCGTCATCAATTCGCGGTGTGATCCGTTCGAAGGCACTGCCCAGCGGCCCGTAGGCGACGGCCATGAACCGCGCGGCGTAGGCGAACAACATCACGGCCAGCGTCCCCGTGAGCGTAATGGTCACCCCGGGCGTGAACCAGCGCGCGATACCTGTCAACGCGTGGCCAAGCCCCGCGATAACCACGAAGAAGGCCACGGCCAGCACGGTGCCTGGCAGGGCGTAGCCCAGCGTCGCGACTCGGGCGCTGATTGCGGTGAGCCGACCCGGAGCGCGGCGCTCGCTGTAGCCGAGTAACAGCCCGAGCACGGTGACAATGCCTGCCGCGAGCGAGGCCAGAACCAGGCTTGCGCGGAAGTACTCGAGGTAACGGGCGCCAAACTCGCCGTCGAGCGACGCCACACCCCAGACCAGGAGCTGCCCCGCGGGCAGGGCGAACGCGAACGTAAACAAGACCCCGCAGAACGCCGTTGCCGCGAGGCCATGCCAGCCCTTGAGCGCGATGCGTTTTGAGCCCTGCGTACGACCGGACGTCGCATAACGCGCACTGCCCCGGGCCCAGCGCTCCAGCGACAGCGCCACAACGACGAGCAGCATGAGCAGCACCGACATCTGCAGCGCAGCGCTCAGTGAAAAGAGCTCAAACCAGGCGCCGTAGATGGCCGTCGTGTAGGTGTCGAAATTGAACACCTTGACCGTGCCGAAGTCGGCCATCGTGTCCATGCACACGAGCGCCACGCCGGCGGCCAGCCAGGGTCGCGCCAGCGGCAGCGCCACGCGCAGAAAGCCGCGGGCCCGTGACATGCCCAGCGACTGCGCCACTTCGAGGCTCGCAATGCCCTGCGTGCGAAACGCCTGGCGCGCCAGCAGGTAGACGTAGGGATACAGCGTGAGCGACAGGCAACACGCCGCCGCCACACCGGCCGATGGAACCGGCAACGCCAAACCGAGATCCCGCAGGGCGCTTGGCAGCGGCGCCCCGTAGGCAAAAAAGCCTGAGAGCGCGAAGGCAATCACGTAACCCGGCATCGCCAGCGGCAACAGCAATGCCCAACTGAACAACCGGCGCCCCGGAAACTCACAGACCGAGGTCAGCCAGCCGGCGACGGCGCCCAGCACGAGGGTGGAAAGACCCACGACGACGACGAGCCAGACCGTGTTGGCGGTGACTTCGGGCAGCACATAGCGGGACAAATGGCCCCACTCGCCGCTCGGCGTCAGGAACGACGCGGCAACCACGGCCAGCGGCGCAAGGGTGAGCGCCGCGATGGCCAGCGCCGGCAAAGTCCAGAGTCGCACGCCGGCCCTTAAGTCATTCGATTACAGAATCAGCGATAGCCGGCGCGGTCCATCAGCCGCACTGCATCAGCCTGCAAACGTCCCGCGTCCACAAGCGGTTGGTCGCTGGGCGAGTACGGGCCCCACGCTTCGACGATCGGATCGTTCTCGGTTCCCGCAAGAATCGGGAACTCATAATTCAGACCCGCGAACAGTGCCTGGCCACCGGTGCCCGCGAGCCACTCGAGCAATTGTTGGGCGCCTTCGGGGTTGGCCGCATTAGCGACGATGCCCGCGCCGGAGACATTGACGTGCACACCGCCCACCTCGGCTGCGGGGAAGTACAAGCCAACCGGCAGCTCGGCATTGTCGCGTTGCAGACGGCCCAGGTAGTAAGTATTCACAACGCCAACGTCACAGCGACCATCGGCAATCGCCTCGAGCAGTCGGGTATCGTTCGAGGTTGGGTCCATGGCGAGATTGTCGACCCAGCCGCGCACGATCTCTTCGGTCCTCTCTTCTCCGTGGCGCGCGATCATCAGCGCGACCAGCGACTGGTTGTAGACCTTCTTCGAGGTGCGTAAGCAGAGGCGGCCCTTCCATTTCGGATCGGCCAGATCTTCGTAACTGACCAGGTCGTCGGCTGAAAGCTCGCGCGAATCGTAAACGATGGTGCGAGCACGAAGCGACAGACCGAACCAGCGACCGTCCGGGTCGCGCAGGTATTCCGGGATCGCGGTCTCAAGCGCCTCGGACGCCGTCGACGCCAGCACGCCCTGCTCCGCTGCGAACCAGAGGTTGCCCGCATCGACGGTCAGCAACACGCTTGCGGGCGTGTTCGCACCTTCGGCCCGCAAACGCGCAATCAGCGGCTGCGGGTCATCGGTGACAAACTCGACCGTAATGCCCGTCGATTGCGTGAACGCTTCAAAAATCGGCGATATGAGCTGCTCGCCGCGCGACGAGTAGACCACCACGGCTTCAGGCGCTGGCGTTGCGGTCGCCTCAGCAGGCGCATCGGCTGCAGCCGGGGCGTCGTCGGCGTCGCCGCCACAGGCCGCCAGCAAAACTACGGCAGCCATCGCTGCCACACGAGCAAATTTCGAGTCGAGCACAGTGCCCACCTTCATTTAGTAAATGAGAATGATTCTCAATTATCCGGTCCTAACGGCGCCGGTCAAGCTCACTCGGCCTGCGCGACCCGATCGCGCCCGCTCGACTTGGCAGAGTACATGGCGAGATCCGCCATCTTGAGCAGGCGTTCGCCGACGGACTTATTGTCGCCCTCTTCGTCGGCCGGGCGCAGCCCCGCCACCCCGATGGAAACGGTGACCTGCAGCGGTTCGTCGTCTGGCAACGCAATCGGTGTGGCTGACACTGCTTCGCGAATACGCTCAGCGAGCAGCATGGCGTCATCGACCTCGGTCGCGGGCAGCAGAATAACGAACTCCTCGCCACCGTAACGCGCCGCGACGTCGCTCGAACGCACTTCGGCGTCGATGCGGTGGGCGCACTCGGCAAGCACGATGTCGCCGGCATGATGGCCGTGCTCGTCATTGACACGCTTGAAGTGATCGAGGTCCAGGAACAGGCAGGACAGTGAGGTCTTCTCGCGACGGGCGCGCGACAGCTCCTCGGCAAGACGCAGCTGCAGGTAGCGTCGGTTGTGCCAGCCCGTAAGCACGTCCGTAAAACCGCTGCGCAGCAGGCGCGCGCGGTTGACGGTGTTCTCCAGCGCAAACGACGCGATCACACCGAGGTGCGCCAGGAAGTCGCTGGCCAGTCCGCGCCGGTAGCGATCAGGGTCGCGGCTCGCAAGGTTCAGGCTGCCGATCAGCTTATCCTGGCGGCGCAGACCGATCATGGCGATGCTCGCGTAAGGGTCGCGGCCGAAAACGAGTTGGTGGTCAGCCGTTCGATACGCGCCGAGCCAGGGCCGGTGGAGGCTCGCGTACTGCGGCGCCACGCCCGTGAGTGCATCGAAAAACTTGACGTCGGTGGGTGCCGTCTTGCCTGCGCCACCCTCTGCAATGAGCAGGTGGCGAATCTCGTGGTCGGGATCGCAGAGCACGAGCGTGACCTGGTCCACGGCAAAGCTGTCGGCGAGGCCCCGCGTCAGCCGCTTGAATAACTCGCGCAGGTTGCCGGCGGTGAGAATATCGAGCTCGCGCTGCTGCGACTTGCGCAGCAGGCTCTCGTTGAGTCGCGCTTCCTCCTTCATGAGCCGCATCTGCTGGCGCAGCTTGCGAAGATCAGCCGTGCTCTCGCTCATGATCGGTGCCGGCCGCAAGCGCGGGCGGGTCGGGCACCAGTGCCGGTTTGTGACAAGGGTTTTGCCTTGTTTTGCCTGCGCCCAAGCGTCTCACAAACGCGGCCATTTGTCGTTCGGGGACAACTGCCGCCGGCCGAAGCCGGCGGCGGTCGGGGACCCTAGTCGAGGGCTTCGCGGACGATGCCGTAGGCAACCGCACCGAGCAGGACATCCTCTAAGTCAGCGTAGTAGACGATGTCACCGCGGTGGTAACGACGACCCTGCCGGTAACGGTAGCCGCGCGGGTCATAGTGCACGCGGAACTGACGGCGCCATTTGCGGTGCTGCTTCCTGTGCGCGCGACGGTCGTGCTGCCAATGGTGGCGGTGCACGTGCGGCAGGCCCCGTCGGTGCGCGCGTTGGTGCGCGCGGCGTTCCGCTCTCAGGTCTGCACGATGCGCTGCGCGGCGATCAGCACGACGGTCGGCGCGACGCTCTGCACGTCTTTCGGCACGCACGTCATCGCGGTAGTCGCGTTCGGAAACTCTGTGGCCGTCACGGTGCGCGGGGCCATGGGCCCCGGCGGCAACCGGCAGCGAGCCGATGATGACCGCGGTGGCGAGTGTGGTAATCAGTTTGTTCATGGCGTGACTCCTCTGTTTTGACGGTTCACGGTTCGCAGTCTGCAAGCGAGGCGCTGAACCCCGCCTGAATCAGCCATTTGCCATAAGCACAAGCTGGCGCACCCGCGTTGCGCATGCGAGCATCGCCCGTCCACGGAGCCCGAACACCATGCCTCGAGTCGCCATCGCCACCACTTCATCGCTTGCCGCCGACGGCGCGCGCGACGTCATCGACCGCGGCGGCAACGCCGTCGATGCGGCGCTCGCTGCGGCACTCGTCACGATGAATACCGAGCCCGGCGTGTGCGCGCTGGCGGGCGGCGCGTTCATAACGGTGTGGGCACCCGGCGAGGCACCCGTGACCTGCGATGGCTATGTGACGGTACCGGGCCTGGGTACCGACCGACTGGCACGCGACGACGCAGCACTCGACGTCACGATGGCTTACGGCGGCGGCATCACAACGACGATTGGTCCGGCGAGCGTCGCCGTGCCGGGGACGCTGGCAGCTGTGGATACCGTCATGGAACGTTACGGCACGCTGGGGCTCGCGACGGCGCTCGAACCGAGCATCGCGGCCGCGCGTGACGGCTTCCCGCTGTCACAGGCCTGCCACTACTACCTGCAGTACTCGGGCAAGTCGGTGTTTGGCCGCAACCCGGTATCGCTGCGCGCGCTCCATCCCGACGGCGACACCCTGCTGCCGGCGGGCGGCATCGTGCACCTGCCCGGACTCGCGGACAGCCTGCAGGCGATTGCCGACAATGGCGCACGCGAGTTCTACGAGGGCGAGCTCGCCCGCACTATCGTCGACCATGTGGCCGCGGGCGGCGGCGTACTCACACGCGAAGACATGGCGCGTTTTGAGGCGGTCCTGCGACCCGCACTCCAGGTCGAGCTCGGCGACTGGCAGATCGCGCTCAATCCCCCGCCCGCGATTGGCGGCACAATGCTCGGTGCCTTATTACTCGCGACGGCCAATGACACACCCCTGCTCGACGCCCTGCGCACGGCGCTGCAGTACCGACGCGGCGCACTCGATTTTGCTGACGCCCTGGAGCCGGCCTGCCAGGCGCTGATCGATCAGGCCCGCACGGACGGCCTGCTGACGGCCGTGCGCGGTAGCGCCAACACCGTGCACACCTCAGCCGTGGACAGTAACGGCCTGGCCTGCGCGGTCACGGCGTCGTCAGGTTACGGCAGCGGTGAGATGCCGGCCGGCACGGGGCTATGGCTTAACAACTGTCTGGGTGAGCTCGAGCTCAATCGCCGTGGCCTCGACGCGGGACCGCCAGGCAGCCGTCTACCTTCAAATATGGCGCCCACGGCGGCGCGACGTGGCGGCGACGCGCTGGCCATCGGCTCGCCCGGTGCCGACCGCATTACGAGTGCACTCGCGCAGGTCCTCACGCGTTTCGTACTTGAGGGCGAACCCTTGCAGCAGGCCATTGACGCGCCCCGCTTTCACGTCGAGGCCGGCCTCACACGCGAGGCCGGCGAATCGCGGTTCCCGGAACGGTTGTTTACCGAACCCGGCGCGCTCGACGTGGTCAGTGATATTGAAGCGCAACACACGTTCGACGGGCCCAGTATGTACTTCGGCGGCGCAGGCGGCGCGCTGTTCGATGCGACCGGCGACACGCTGACGGCGGCGGCCGATCCGCGTCGCACGGGTGCCACCGCCGTCGCCGGCACCGACTGACGCCCTCCCGAGACGCCGTCCCGGGAACGCTGTGCGATACTCGCACGCGCTCGACACCGCAGGACCGCGACCTTGCCCGAAAGAATCGCCGCAGACTTTCTGCCCGACACATTGCCCGACAATCCGATGCATCTCGTCGATGCGTGGCTAAGCGCCGCACGTGACGCCAACTTTCTGCCCAACCCGAATGCCATGACGCTGGCCACCAGCGAAGACGGCCGGCCCGCGGCACGCATCGTGTTGTGCAAAGGTTTTGATGCCGAAGCCGGGATCGTCGACTTCTACACCAACTACGAATCCGCCAAGGGGCGGGTCATCGACGCGCACCCCGAGGTCGCCCTCGTATTCCACTGGGACCACCAAAGCCGCCAGGTCCGTATCGAAGGCCTCGCGTTGCGAGCGCCCGCCGAACAGAGCGACGCCTACTTCGCGAGCCGCCCGCGCAAGAGCCAGTTGGGCGCCTGGGCCAGCGCGCAGAGCCAACCCATCGACAGTCGCGACGCGATGTTGGCACGCTTCGAGTCGGCCGCGGCCGAGCACGGTGGGGACAGCGTTGAGCGGCCGCCACACTGGGGCGGTTACCGCGTCTGGGCGCGTGCCTGCGAACTCTGGGTTGAAGGCGCTGGTCGCGTGCACGACCGAGCACGCTTCGAACGTGAACTCACCGTCGCGGGCGACACCGTGGCCACCGGCGCCTGGCAGGGATCGCGTCTGCAGCCGTGAACGACCCGTTGCAGGTTCAGAGCATCGGTTGCCCGTTCTGCGGGGAGTCGATCGACATCGTGCTCGACCTGTCCGCGGGCGGACAGGACTACATCGAGGACTGCCAGGTGTGCTGCCAGCCCATCCAGATTCGGTTTGAAGTCGCCGGTGACAGGCTGAACGGTATCCACATTGACCGTGCTGACTAATCGATTGCGGAACACGCTGATCGCCGTCGCACTCTCGGCGATGTGGCTGCTGCCAAGAGCGGCCCCCGCGGCCGAGCTCATGATCAGCGAAGTCAGTGCGCTGGCCTTCGACGTCCATGCTGACAGTGACACGCTCGTCTTCAGTGCACTGGGGCAAATCTGGCGCATGCCACTTGAGGGCGGACTGGCCACAGCGATTTCCCCGACCACGCTCGTGCTCGACCGCCCCCGTCTGTCTCACGATGGGCAACACATCGTCGCCGAGGGCGGCGAGCGCATCGGGCAACACACGCTCTGGTTGCTGTCGCGCGACGGTGGGCCCGCGCGGGAACTCGTGACCGCGGCCGGGCGACACGGCGACGCCAACTGGCACCCCGACGGCGAGACGATCGTATTCAGCTCACTGCGCGCCCAGGATCACGACCTTTGGGCAATACGGCGCTCCGACGGCGTCACCTGGCAGGTGACCGCGGCTGAAGGTGACGAAACCGATCCCGTCTGGGAAAACGATGGGCGAGGCATCGTGTTCGCGAGCAACGGCCCGCGCGGCCACACAATCGTGCGTCTCGGCGACGGCGGCACTCTGCAACGCCTGGCGACACGCGATCGTCGCGTGAGCGCACCGAGTCTTCGACCGGGTGGGCCCTCGCTCGTGTTCCAGACCGAGGCCGGCGACGACCTGCGCGCGCTCGAGCTGTTGTTGCCCGTCGCAGAATTCACGGTGAAGCCGCTGCTACGTGCCGGCGATCTCGAGAACGAGCCCGTCGCCTGGCGCGACCGGGACCGCTTGCTCCTCGCGCGCAACGGCAGACTCTACGAACGCGAACTCGCAGGCGCGCGCACGCGGGAGATTCCGATCACAGCATTCGTCACGGTGGCGGAGCCATCGGCACCTTCGGGCGAACGCCCCGCGCCAACCGAGGAAGTCACCGACCCCCGATCAGCCCCACCGCTGGTTTTGCGCACCGATCGGATCTTCGACCCGTCGAGCGGCCGCAACCTGCTACGGCGCGACGTCCGCATCGAGGCTGGCCGTATCACCGACATTGTGCCGCGCCGCGACTGGGGTGACACCTTGCTGCTCGAATTCCCCGAAACGACACTGCTGCCGGGGTTCATCGACACGGCGTTGCGCGAGCAGGCGAGCGTCGACACGGCGCGTCTGGTCGCCGGGGTCACCGCGGTCGCCGTGACGGCACCCGAGACCACTGACGAGCGCCCGGGAACCCCGGTGCCCACGCAGCTGCCCGTTGGCTTTTCCGACGTGCGCGCCATCGCCAATCATGCGGCGAGGATGCAGGCGATCCGCGACGCACGCGACGCGGGCCTGCAGGTTATCGCCAACCGCGTACTGCCTGATCTGCGTTTCGGCGTCACGACACTCGACGCCGATGCGCTCGGCGATGACTTCATGCGGCATGCGGACATCAGCACGCTGCTGCGGCTCTCTGGCGCGCGAGTCCGGGACGCCCATCGCGTCTCGGCCACGAGCGACGTCGACTGGCGCGCTTCACGCGTGGCTGTGATGCTCGAACCCGCCGGCGTGACACCGCCCGCAGCACTCGCGCCGGCACTCGATGTGATCGCACGACATGCACGCGGCGAAACCATGGACCGGTTGCTCAGAGGCATCACGCTCGACGCGGCGACGGCGGCAGGGCGCCCGGACCTCGGTCAAATCCGCGTGGGTGGCGTCGCAGACCTTGTCATCGTTCCGGGCGATCCACTGCGCGACCCGGAAGTTCTGCTCGACCCGATTGCCGTCGTTCGCGCGGGCCAGCTCTACGCCGTATCCAGCCTGCTGGAGTCCATCGCGCAGCGTCGGAATTCTTTACAAAACCCTGCGGAAAGCGCGGCCACCACCTCCGGTGTAGTCGGCAACTAGCTGAAAATTGTAATTATTTGGGTTTCTGGCACAGGCGTTGCTAGTGACTAAGTGCCCAAGCGATGGTCGCGCTGCACGTTAAAAAAATAAGCCAGGGGGGAGTTGTCTCCGAGACGCATATCCCGAGGCGACAAGAGAGCGTAGAACTATACAACCCGGAAATCGCTACGGCGGGTAACAACGCAGACGCAGACCACACGAATAACAAGAAGAAAGTGACTAAGCACCCCGGCATTGCCGGGGTTTCTTTTTTCTGGCTGCCGCGTTTCGCACGACACCCGGTTGCGACTGCTAAGCTCGCCGCCGATGGCTTGCGAATCCCCAACCTCAACACTGCGCGTCACCGACCTGGCCGTCGACGCCGGGCCCTGCCGGCTCGTAGCGGACTTGTCGTTGTCGGTTGCGGCGGGCGACTGGCTCGCCGTGCTGGGTCGCAACGGTGCGGGCAAGACGCTGACGCTCGAAACCCTGTGTGGATTGCGACCGGCAGCCGCGGGGACCATCGACGTGTGCGGCGATGCGCAACCCTCCCTCTCACGCCGTGAGCTTGCGCAACGCATCACGCTCGTCACACAACGTCAGAACGATGCGTTCGCGGCGAACGTCGCCGAGCACGTTGCGCTCGGGCGCTATCCGCACCGTGACCGCCTGTGGCCTGCTGCAGATGCGGCACAACCTAAAGTCGCCGCAGCACTGGATGCAGTGCGGCTCGGGCCGTTTTCACAGCGCGACATCACGACGCTGTCGGGTGGCGAGCGCCAGCGTGCGGCCATCGCCCAGGCGCTCGTGCAGGACTGCCCCGTCACCGTGCTCGATGAACCCTTGTCGCATCAGGATCCGGCACACGCGCTGACGATCGCCGAGTTGCTGGCGCAGCGAGCCGCCAGCGGCGGCACCGTGGTTTCGAGCCTGCACGACGTCAACCTGACCGCGCGCTTTGCGAGCCACGCGTTACTGCTGTTCGGAGATGGACGCTGGGCGTTTGGCCCCGCCCGCGAAATGCTCACCACGGATCAGCTCAGTGCGCTGTACGGCGTGGCCGTGTTGCGTGTCGAGCATGAAGGCCATGCCTTGTTTGTCGCCGACCCGCTGGCCGCGGACCGCAAACTCTAAGTCTCAGCGGTTGGGCGTAACCGGGTGCAAGAGCGCCGAGATGCGTTCGTAGATCGCCGCATTGCCGGCCAGCACGGAGCGCGTATCGAGGCGCAGGCGACCGCCGTCGATATCCGTGAACACCCCACCGGCTTCGGTCACGATGACCGACAGCGCCGCGATATCGAGGATGTTGACGTCGGACTCGATGACGGCGTCGATGCGGCCACTGGCGAGCAGGTGGTAGTGCAGGAAATCGCCGTAGCCACGAATCCGCCCGCAGCGCGCGACGATGCGCCCGAGATCGGCCCAGCGCGCGTCGCCCGCGAGCGTGTGTACGTTGCCCAGTGAAATGGCGGCCGACTCGAGCCGATCGACGTCGCTCGCATGAACGCGTTCGCCGTTTAAGAATGCGCCACCATCCTGCCGGGCCCAGGCCACCTCGCCGTAGAGCGGCGCACTCGACACGCCAAGCACGAGATCGCCCTCGTGCATGAGCGCGATCTGCGTCGAAAAGAACGGGTAGCCCCGGACGAACGCCTTGGTGCCGTCGATGGGGTCGACGAGCCAGAGAAATTCGTCGTCGTCACCGATGCGCCCCTGCTCCTCACCGTAAATGGCATGGCCGGGAAAGGCGCCCGTCAGCACCTCGCGAATCACGGTTTCGGCCGCCTCGTCGACATCGGTCACGGGCGTTGCATCGGCTTTGATGCGTACGTCAAAGCCCCCGCTGTAGCCTTCGCGAATGACGCCGGCCGCGCGTTCCGCGGCTTCGATTGCCGTCGCCAGATAGTTGTCGTAGCCGTTTGCCATCTCGTCGTGCCAGGCCGCAAAGGCTGGGAGTGTAGCAGTCGGGGTCACCTTGACATCGGCAAGACAGCAGGCGTACTGTCGCTGCGCCTGTGGTGAGTCCGCGCACGCGGATGAACGGGAAGCCGGTGACCCATCGCGCGTTCGCGCATGACAGTCCGGCACTGCCCCCGCAACGGTGATCGAGTACAAGCAGCCGCACGGATCCGGGTTCCCGGACCAGCCACTCCGCTCGCGGGGGAAGGCGCGCGCTGCGAAGCCAAGCACTTCACTCGTCAGTCCGGAGACCGGCCCCAGGTTTTCATGCCGTCGGCGCGGTGGGCGTCCCGGGGCTGGCCTGGCGTGCGTCCGTACGTGACCGTCCCCGAATCTCCCGCGTCGCGGTTTACAACCATGTGTAACCGGTGCGGGTTGGCACCGACAGGGGACCCTGATGAAACGAATCATGCTGCTTGCAGCGTTGCTCACAGCCGCACAGGCACAGGCGGCCGACGACGAACCGCTGCGGCTCGACGACCTCACGATCACGACGGCGACACGCACGGCGACCACCGTCGACGAGTCACTTTCGACGATCACCGTTTACACGCGCGATGACATCGAACGCAGCCAGGCTGACCGGCTCACCGACGTGTTGCGCTTTGTATCCAGCCTCGACGTCGTGCGTACGGGCGGCCCGGGTCAGCAAACCTCTTTGTTCTTCCGTGGCAGCGAGAGCAACCACACGCTGGTGCTCATCGACGGTGTCCGTATGAACCCGGGCACCATCGGTACCCCCGCCGTACAGAATGTGCCCGCTTCGATGATTGAACGCATCGAAATCGTCTCAGGCCCGCGCTCATCGCTGTACGGCAGCGATGCCATCGGCGGCGTGATCAACGTCATCACACGCAGCGACGGTGCCGGCGGTGACTTTGAGGCTCGCGCGGGCGGCGACAACGCCCAGCGCATCGCTGCCAACGCAGGCTTCGCGCAGGACGGCTGGTCGCTACGCGGCGGTGTCGACACGCAGCGCACTGGCGGCATTCCCACGCGCTCGTTCACGACCGAAGATCGCGGTTATGAAAACGACGCCTTCAATGTCACGCTGCAACGCACCTTTGACCGCGGCAGCGTCTCGATCCGGCATCTGCAGGCCGACGGCATTACCGAGTACGCCGACTTCTTCGGCACCCCTGTCTCCCAGGACTTCGAAAACAGTGTCACCGCGCTGCAGTGGCAACAGCAGTTCACGGCGGGCTGGGACTCAACACTGATCGTCTCGCGCAATGTCGACGAGATCGCGCAGCGCGAGTCGCCCGACTTCGTGGAAAGCACGCGCACGAGCGTGGACTGGCAGAACACGCTAAAGGTCAACGACGCACATACCGTTGTGGCCGGCGTGCTGCTGTTCAACGAGTCTGCGCAGACGCTGTCATTTGGCTCGGGTTTTGACGAGGACACAGACCTCACGGCTGTATTCGTTCAGGACCAGTACCGCAACGGCCGCTTCGATGCCATCGCCTCGCTGAGACTCACCGACCACGACGCCTTCGGCAATGAGCTGACCTGGAACGGCGCCGTGGGCTTCGACATCACGCCGACGCTGCGCGTTCAGGCCGGCGGCGGCCGCGCCTTCCGCGCCCCGGATGCGACAGACCGCTTCGGCTTCGGCGGCAGCCCAGACCTCGAGGCCGAGATTTCGGAGCAGTGGCAGGCCACGGGTATCTGGAAGCCGGCTGACAACTGGCGCCTGTCGCTTGAGCTGTTTAGCAACGACATTGAAGACCTTATCGACTTCGACTTCGCGACCTTCACGCTGCAGAACATCTCTGAAGCAGAAATCCGCGGTGCGGAGCTGCGTGGCGTCTGGACTGCCGACGGCTGGAACGTTGCCTTCGGTATCGTCAACCAGTCGGTGGAGAATGCCGAGACGGGGGCGCGTCTGCTGCGACGCAGTGAGCAAAGCGCCACACTCGACGTGACGCGTGACTTCAGCGACACCCTCGATGCCTCACTCACGGTGCGTGCTGACGGTGACCGCGAGGGGATCGGTGGCGCAAGGCTAGCGGGCTACGTCCTTGTGAATACGGGCCTGCGCTACCGCATCAACGAGCGCTGGCAGGTGTCGGCCAACATCGAGAACCTGCTCGACGCCGACTATGAGTCTGCCGCAGACTTCCGTTCACAGGATCGACGGACGTCAGTGGGACTGCGCTACAGCTGGTAAGCAACATGGGAAATCGACTGAGCAAGATTTACACGCGCACGGGTGATGACGGTGAAACCGGCCTTGGTGACGGCAGCCGCGTCGCCAAGGACGACCCGCGCGTCGAGGCCTACGGCACGGTCGACGAACTCAACAGCAGCATCGGCGTGGTGCTCGCGTGCCCAATCGACGATACGCGGATCATGTCCTGCCTGACCGACGTGCAGCATGATTTGTTCGACCTGGGTGGCGAACTGTGCATACCCGGCCACACGGTCATCGAACCAAGCTACGTCGAGCGGCTCGAGACCACACTAGACGCGCTCAACGACACGCTGCCGCCGCTCAAGGAGTTCATCCTGCCCGGCGGCAGCATGACCGCGGCGCACTGTCACCTGGCGCGCACGATCTGCCGCCGCGCCGAGCGCCGCGTGCACTCGCTGGCCACGCGCGAAAACGTCAACCCCGAGTGCATCCGCTACCTGAACCGGTTGTCGGACCTCTTGTTCGTCATGGCGCGCGTGCTGGCACGAGCTGACGGCGGCACCGAGGTGCTCTGGCACTCCGCGCGCGTGCGCGGCCAGCTCGACGACTAAGGCCTAGCGCTCGGCCTGACGCGCTGCCGTAAGCGTCTCGCAAATCGCGCGGCCGCCGGCTGCGAGTCGCGGACCAGGCCGACCGATGAGGTCTCCGGGCACACCCAGAATGCGGTCGTTTTCAACGGCGCCCAGGTCGGGCCAGCGCTGCCACATGTTGGCGATTGCGGTCGCATCCGAGCCCGTCAGGATGACGTTCGGGTCCGCGCGAACGACCGCCTCGACACTGACCACCGGCGCCAGTGTTTCGAGATCGCCAAACACGTTGTCACCCCCGCAACGCGCCATGAGATCACTGATGAAGTGATCGCCATTGATCGTGTACAGCGGGCGTTCGCCGATCTGGTAGAACACGCTCAGGCGAGCGCCGTCGTAGCTGAGCGCAGCGATCTCGGACTCAAAGCGTGACGCCACGGCTGCCGCAACAGATTCTGTCCCGGCCAGTGCGCCGACCTCGCGAATAGCCGGCGCGATATCGTCCAGGCCGCGCGTCTCGATGGTCACGAGGTTAAGCCCGAGCTCTTTCACGAGCGCGATACTGTCGATCTGACCGCCGCCCCCCCAGGCGAGCACGTGCGTAGGCTTTAGCGCCAGCAGGGCTTCGGCGTCGATGCGAAAACCATCGCCCACGATAGGCAGGTCGGTAACCGATGCCGGGTAATCGGTGTACGCGCTGACACCCACGAGAACATCAGCGGCGCCCGCGGCCGCGACGATTTCAGCCAGGTGCGGCGCCAGTGTCACGAGACGCAGGGGCTCGGGTGCTGCGCTGGCGTCGGCCTCTGGTTCGCCGGGACTGCACGCGACGAGACACGCCGCGAGCACCACGACCAGAGCAGTGACGCGGCCCGGGTTCAAACGGCGACGCCGAACAGCGTCAGCACGGCCACGCCGACGAGCCAGAACCACAGTGTGCGCAACGCGAGGTTCTTCGCAGCGCGCGCGGCGCGGATGAACCACGCGGTGTCAGCCTCGTCAGCCTCACGCGACAGCGACAACGCCGCCAGGCCAACCTCACGCAACAAATGGTCATTGCGCGCTTCGAGGCTGCCGTCCGGCGAACGCGCAGCCCAGGCTTCGCGGCCCGCGTCATAGTTACCTGCCAGCGTATAGCCCACGGCCGCAATACGGGCCGGCAACCAGGCCAATACGGCGTGCACATCGTTGGCGCGCCTCTCGCAGTCGGGTGCTACGGCCGACTCGGTGTTATCACGCTCCGCCTGGAACAGGGCCCGCCGTCGGGCGAGGTCAGAGACGCGGAACAGCCAGGCGCCAATGGGGCCCAGCAACACGAACCAGAATATGACGGCAAAGATCCGGTTATTCGCCTGCACGAACACAGCGCCCGGCACATCCCCACGCGATGTGCCCACGCCCGTGAAGCCGCTCTCGAGTAACGCATGACCGTAGATGCGCTCGTTCTCTTCGTCGCCGTCACTCAGCGCGCGACACCAACGGTCGACTTCCTCACCGATGTCCTGCGGCCCCAGGCAGAGAAACAGGACCACGACACTGATCGCTAAGTAAGGCAATCCGAGCAGCGCGTCTTCGAGCGTGAAGCGCAGGATGACGACCGGCGCGACGGCGGCGGCCAGCGTCAGCACCAGCCAGAGGTAGGGCCAGACGCGGCCGAGGCGCGCACTGTGGGTCAATCCAAGATCGAACAACGGATCGCGCCAGCGCAGCTCACGCCAGTGGAACAGGTGGGTCGCAAGACGTTCGAGGCCCATGGCCAGGAACAAGGCGATTATCTTCATGGGCACACAGTGGGCTGCATGCGTTCAGTGTACGCCGAATCAGGGCTGCAGCGTATCCAGTCTTGACCAGTCGAAGGCCGGACCGGGGTCCGTCTTGCGCCCCGGCGCAATGTCGCTGTGCCCGACGATGGGCGCCGCATTGAGCGTCGGATAGGCGGCGCGCAGCGCCGCTACGAGTGCGGCCAGCACGGCGTACTGTGCATCGCTGTAAGCCAGCGTGTCCGTGCCTTCGAGCTCGATGCCAATCGAGAAGTCATTGCATCGCTCTCGACCGCGAAACACCGACTGACCGGCGTGCCAGGCGCGCTGACCGAACGGCACGAACTGAACCAGACTGCCATCGCGACGCACAAGCGCGTGCGCCGAGACTTCGAGGCCCGCGAGCTCTTCGAAGTACGGGTGCGCAGCCGCGTCCAGATGATTGCTGAAGCGCGCCTCGATGTGGGG
>CALBPI010000021.1 GCA_937899415.1 uncultured Gammaproteobacteria bacterium
CAGGCCTTGCGGATGCAAGGACTGTGACAGGCGCCCCGTGTCGGCTGCAGTGACTGGTTAGGCGGCGCTGCGACCATATCAGGGGGCTTTCTCGTGCGTCATTAGCGTTACTCTCGTGATCGTTCCGCCGCCTACGGCGAACTCGATATGAAGGTAGCCAAAGTCCAGCAACCAGCGATACCAAGCACCAACCCGGCCAAAAGGTGGGACGTCTTGCTCTGGATTGGCCGAATCCACAAGGCCGAGAATATCAACAAGCTGGCTCGGCGATAACGACTTGTCGAGCCCCAATGGCAGTTCTTCACAGACTGCCGGATCGAGAAACAGCGTCACTACGTGCTGCTCGCCATCTAAGATCGCTTCGATTCCGTGCTCGGCGCTCTCGGAGGTAAATTCCGAGGACTCAACACTCTCATCAGAGAATCTGTCCTGCGGTTGCGACATTGGGTACGAGTCACGCAGCACGTCAAACGATTCGCCCAAGAAACGCGAAGCGTCCAAGACCGCCGCCTAACGCCGGGGCTCAGACGCACGGACGCAGCCGGCGTGACTCTTGCTCATGCAAGAGACATGACGGGTGCCCCGTGTCGGCTGCAGTGACTGGTTATGCAGCGCTCTTTGGGCGCCCCGTCTGTACAGAGTAATCACACCGGTACTCACTGCCTGTTCCCTCCTATCGTCCCGTCGAAAGAACAAATTCCTCAAACGATCGAACGCTATCGCCCAAAATCATTTCCCTTGGGTATCCGACTGGTGCTGGAGCCCAATACCGGACCGCGTCGACTGCACCATCCGCATCGGCTAGCGATTTATCCAAGCAGAAAAAGTCCTCGTCCATGAAACCTTCTGTGATGATGACAAGGTTCTTTGGCAGCCGTCGGGTTCTCCGCCTTCGCCGCCAGTAGCTGTTGTATCCGATTATGTGGGACGTATTCTCGTAGTCAGGGCCAAGGCTCAGAAAGACAGAACTAAATTTCTTGCTCATCTTCGCGAGCGCGATCAGCACTGCAGGAAGCTTAATTCCAAAATGATCCTCAACTCTGCGAATCGAGGAATCTGTGGGTCGGGCGTGGGGCTGAGGCCAAGCAATTGCAATACCGTCGTCGAAACGGTGCACGAGTCGGTCAAGCCGCATAACGCCGGGGCTCAGCAGCGATTGACGCTGGCGCGGGCTTGGCGACAGCCAAGGTCGCGACAGGGTCAAGCGTCTGCTGCAGTGACTTGTTAGGCGGCATGTGTCCCGCCCTGCTTGCGAAGCCTGCCGCTAGCAGCGATCCAGATGTACACAAACGTGATAGGCCAACATAGTAGATTCCACCATCGCCAACCTCTGTGACCAAGGGCGAATGAGTCAAACGTCGCAACGATCCAGTTTGTAAATATGGCGAGAAGGCCCGCCGATAGAAGCACCTTCTCGTACCAGTACCACTCATCGCCGGTGAGCGAGCTGTCGGCCCATCTTGGATCCGCATCAGACCAGATCGAGACCAGCACGACGAGGCAAGCGAGGCCCAAGGTCACAACACTTGCGTAGAGCCTGGATTCGGAGAGCTCCATGCCGCCTAACAGCTGATTCCACAGAAACTGCGGTTGCTGTCCGAGGAGGCAAAACTACGGCGTCGGGTTCGATTCAAAGCAGTCTCTTCCTTGCGGCTACTGTGCGTGGGCTGTGGCTCACCGATACGAGATCTGGCTCGCGCAGCACTTCAGCTTGCTATGAAAAAGCGTACCACCATGGCTGTGGCATGCGCTATGCCTCTGAATATGACCAATTCACACGAGGTTTGCTGGATTCACGACGCGAAGAATCATTGAGGCCACGGCATATTTCCGACAATTAGCGCTGGACGTGCCAAAGCAACTGACTGCTAGCATCAGTGCGCAGGAGGAATAACCGTGTCTACCCCGAAATCTGAACTTCTGGAACTGGTTCGGCAACAACCCGAGGACAGCACGATGGAGGACATCGTTCATGAGCTGGTCATTCAAGTCATGGCTCGCCGTGGGACCGCAAATAAGGATCGTGCCAGCGGAGAATTGGGCAAAGAGTCACGACCCAGAAGCAAGACTCAATGATGCCGCTTGCCCACCATGGACGACATCCGAATCCCGGTGCCACCCAATCCTGCTCGCTTCATCAACCAGCTGCGTCAGACGATTCGAAACCAGGGGCTCAGCTACGAGTCTGAGAAGACCTACATCCACTGGGTGAAGCGCTTTATCCGCTTCCACCAGCTGCGCCACCCGGGGGACATGGGTGCAGCGGAGGTCGAGGCATTTCTTGGGGATCTGGCCGAAAACAAGCGCTGCGCTGTTGCCACGCAACGTGTGGCACTTAATGCACTGGTCTTCTTGTTTCAACGCCACCTTGAAAAACCCCTTGGCGACCTGAACTTCAGCTACGCTCGCCGCGCGCAGCGAATGCCGACCGTCTTCACGCACCAGGAAGCGACAGCGATCATCGGGAAACTCGTACACCCACACCGGCTCGTCGCGTCGCTGCTCTACGGCTCCGGGTTACGACTTAATGAAGCACTTCGACTGCGAATCAAAGACCTGGACTTCGGTACGCAACAAATCACAGTGCGCGACGGCAAAGGCAGCAACGAGCGGACAACCCTGCTCCCCCAGACTCTGCACCATACGCTTGAGGACCAGATCCGACGGGTGGAGAAACTCCACGCCTACGATATCGAATGCGGCTACGGCGAGGTCTGGCTACCGGACGCGCTGGAACGCAAGTATTCGGACGCCGCCATGTCGACTGCCTGGCAGTTCCTGTTTCCATCCGCAAACATCGCGGCGGATCCGGTGACCGGCGTACTGCGCCGACACCATCTCCACGCGAGCTCGGTGCAACGCAATGTCGCGCGCGCGATCCGCAGCTCGGGATTTAAGCGTCGTGGCAGTTGCCACACCTTCCGCCACTCATTCGCAACACGTCTCGTCGAAACGGGCTACGACATCAAGCTCGTGCAGTCCTTGCTGGGCCATCGCGACATCCGGACGACAGAAATCTACCTGCACGTCGTACGCAACCGGGCGGGTGCAATCGCAAGCCCGGTGGATCGACCAGCAAGTTGATCTAGTCGGCAGTGGCCTCACCCTGGTGCCAGCTGTCTTTGCGGGTTAGAAAGTAAACGGTGCCAACAACACCGCCCAGGAACGTGAGAATGATCAACCCACTCACGCCAGTGACGAGCCACCAGCTGGTGGGGATATCGGAGAAGCCGAGCGCTTCCATCTCTTTCCGATAATTGATGCTCCGGTACAGCAGCAGCGCCCATCGCAAAGCCGCCTGCACGGAAGCGGCAACATAGATCACAGCGATAAACCGCCGAAGCCCAATGGACAACCGGTGCCCGGCAAAATAGACCGCAACGACGACAGCAAATGTCGCCTGCATCCAAAACTCAATCTGCGCGTCCATGTCCCGGAACAGGTCATAGACGAGGCTCGTCAGCTCGTACTCGCTCATGGTGGCACCGCTTCTTTTTGCTTATCGTGCCACAGTCGCAGGGCTTATCCCCCCGAAGGTGGCTTGAGCATCAGCACGGACGTGCGCGCCTTGTAAGCCTCGTAGTCTTCCTGCCCGCCCCACTTCTCGTCCGAGCGCTGCTCGAGCAGCGGGACACCGCTGACCTTGG
This sequence comes from uncultured Gammaproteobacteria bacterium, assembly GCA_937899415.1. Lineage (GTDB taxonomy): Bacteria > Pseudomonadota > Gammaproteobacteria > Steroidobacterales > Woeseiaceae > CALBPI01. The sequence continues at coordinate 3,648 of CALBPI010000021.1, forward strand.
TCAGAAGGAAGGCGACGAACACGGGCGAGATCAGCGTGACGTACTGCCAGCCCTTGAGCACGGGGAACGCGACGATGGCGATGCCCAGCCAGAGCACAATCTCACCGAAATAATTCGGGTGACGGCTCCAGGACCAGAGTCCGACGTCGATGAACTTCCCCTGGTTCTCGGGGTTCTCGCGCCACTTCGACTTCTGGCGGTCCGAGATCACCTCGATGCCCCAGCCGAATGCCCAAACAGCAAAGCCGATGATGCCGACAACACCGAGCGGCTTCTGGTTACCACCCGTGATCACGGCCAGCGCAGCTCCGGCCGTCAGCAGCACCCAAAGGCCCTGCAGCGTCCAGGCCATGAGGAAGCGTGCGGGCCGGCTCTTGATGTTGTCGAAGCGGCCGTCCTTGCCGTCTTTCGAAATCCGCATGAAGAGAAACGACGCAAGGCGAAGCGCCCAGACCGCGACCGCAGCGGCAACCAGCTGCCCGCGCAGGTCGAGGCCACTCGAGAGCACAACGGCGACTGCGATCACAGTCAGATAGGTGGTCCCGCCCGTGAGGTCGTAGAACTTCTCGGTCTTCGCGGCAGCCGAGGGCAGGAACACGAGCCAGTTGACGCCGTAAGCGAGTGCTGCACAGATCGCGAACACGGGAATCTCGTTGTAGACGTTGCCGCCGTCGCTGCCCGCCCAACCCACAAAGCCACCAAGCACCACGGCGATGAGAATCGCCACCCAAATCTGTCCGTTCGTTCGTTCCGCCATCGCTCTTTCCCGCTAACCGGGCACCGCCCGGCGTTACCGCCAGCGGTCAATAATACGAAACGCCGCTGGTCGCGCGAACCGCTACGTCACGTACTGTGCGAGGTAGGGGTTCACAAGGCGGTTTTCGGAATCCAGCTGCCGACGGATGCGCTTGAAGAAGTCGAGCCGACTGCCAAAGGCGATCGTGACCTGGCCCTGTTCCGCACAACGGCTCTGGTTTAAGAGCGGTACGCCGCCCCAGCGCTGCGCAAACTCTGCGTAGTCCATCGCGTAGTCCTCCCATTTCGGGTGGGGGCTTGTGACCACGCGCAGCGCAAACATGGGCCCGTCGAAACTCGGGCTCAGCAACGCGCTCTGGTCCTGCGGCAGCCGGAAGCCGACCACAGGCATGTCGCAACGGTACTTGAAGTTGTAGTAGTACTCGGCGGCAAAGACCTTGTAGGCCTCGAGCAGCATGCCGAGGTCCTGCGCCGGGAAGCACCAGGTGGAGTACTCGAGCGGCGGACCCGCGTAGCGCCCACTCTGACTCATGTACTCGGCCGCACTCGAGCCGCCCTCGGTCAGCGTGTTCGTAAACAGGCTCTGGCCCATCTCGTGCAGCCCGTCGACGAGGCTGTAGCGTAGGCTCTGGATCGGCACGATGCGCCCCAGCTTGCCGCAGATCGCGGGCAGCACACTCGTCTCGCCCAGGTCTTTGAGCTTCCAGGCGAAGTTGCGCACCTTGGCGTCATCGTCGGGCTGCGCGCGGCGCAGCGCGGTGTAGACGCGGTCCTTGAACGGCAGGTAGAAAAACTTGATGCCGACGGGCTGGTGCACGAGTCGCGTCGCGGCGACACCAAATGTCGCGACATCCATCTTGCGCTGCTTGAGCACGAAGGTGGTCTGCGGGCGGATCTTGAACGTCACGTCGAGAATGATACCGAGTGCACCCATGCTGCCGCGGAAGACGTTGAGCAGGTTTTGCCGCGTCTCGTCGATGCGCATCACTTTGCCGTCGGGCGTCACCACCGTCATGGCGACGGCCTGCGAGCCGATGAACGCCGTGTCGCCATCGTGAACGGGGCCGAAGCAGCCACCGGCCACGGCACCACCCACGGTGCGCGTCACGATGTCCATCGTGCCCGCGACCTCCATGCCCTGCTCGGCCAGTTCGTCGGCGAGCTCGCGCAAGGTCACACCGGCCTGCGCAGTCACGGTCGTGTCCGTGATCTCGGTGATGTCGGTAAGGTTGATCATGTCGACGACAGTGCCACCGACGGCCGTAGTGCACTGCGTGCTGGCGCTATTCGCGCCCATGGGTCGGATGGGGGTCGGGAAGCGCGAAGCGGGGTCCATGATGTGGACAAGCTGCTTGAGGCTGGCCGGCTGCACCACACCCGGCTTGGGTCTTGTCTGCTTCGGCGCGATGCCACGGTTGATGTTGGGGCGCTTCTTTTCACCCGCCTGTTTGCGCCACTCGGTCCCGTTACGGTTCGCCATGGTTTCGTGCCTCATGCAGTCCCTCCCCGGGGGCACGAAAGCGCGATCAACGCATAGCGAAAGAGTGACGGCGTGCGGCTCGGAACGTGACGACGACCGCTCGCCGGCAACCCCGCTGTCGTAGGCCGAAACCCTTAGACCGGTAGCTTTGCGACCCGTGCTTTCACACGGTGTGCCCTTGATGTGACGGAGACTGTCACGTGCTGACGATTAGTGTCAACGGCGCGCATCAGGCGTTATGTCACAAGTGGTGTGAATTAGAGGCCGCGCAGCGGCCGCCGGAAAAAACCCAAGCCAAGGGCCAGGTGAAATTAGCGACACAAAGACCGAGAATGAACCCGGGCGGGGGGCCAGACAAAGGCG
>CALBPI010000022.1 GCA_937899415.1 uncultured Gammaproteobacteria bacterium
TTCCCCCCCCCCCCCCTCGTGGCCCCCCATGTTGCCCCCCGGGGGGCCGCGGCGCCGGCTTTTTGTATCCGGCGTTGGCCGCGGGGCCCCTGCCCCCCCCGCGCTTCCCGATCCCGCTGGCCAGCAGGAGTGGCGGCACGACGATAAGTGCCGCGATGGCGGCCGTCACACCCGGGTTCGCAAACGCAAGACTACTGTTCGGGAACCAGGTCGCGCCGTAGCCGTAGAGGCCGAAGTGGATGAGTAGCGCACCCAGTGATGCTGCACAGGCTGCGGCAACCGAGGGTCGCCGCGCGAGCACGCCGGCGATCAGCGGCGGCGTCGCCGCGACCGCCAGCCCGTACACGCCCACTTGTCCAAATACGCCCAGCAGCCGCGGCGGGTTGAGGTTGATGCGGTAGGCCGCCACGGCGATCACGACGAGCACGACATGGCTCGCGCGCATGGCGAGCTTCATGCGCCCGGCCTCATCGAGGCCGTCGCGCAGACGCTTGGGCAGCACATTGAGCACGAGATCGTTGGCGGTGATTGTCGACAATGAGACGAGCAAGCCGTCGAGTGTCGACATCGCTGCCGCCAACAGGACGACCGCGATAATCGTGAACATCCACTCGGGGAACATCGTCTGCAGGTAAGCCGTCATCACGAGGTCCTGGCGGAAGGCGCCCGTCGCCGGGTCGATCAGCGCGCTGTCGGGCACCACGAGGTGGGCCAAGAAACCCACGGTCACGAGCAAGAGAAACAGTGCGAAGACGACCGTGAATACGGTCAGGTATTGCCGCACGGCGCGGTCGTCTTTGACGTAGAGCGCCTTGGTCAGGATGTGTGGCTGACAGACGACGACGGCACCGATGACAAAGCCCGCGACGTAGTTCGCGAACACGTTATTGAACAGGGCACCGTCGGGATTGACGGCCATGAGCAGCGTGGGCTCAACGTCGCGCAGTCGCTCGAAGAGCCCCGGCCCGTCAGCCGTCGCGATCGTTACGATGGAGCCCAGCACGAGCAGCGTCACGCCGATCATCAGCGTGCCCTGTAGCATGTTCGTGAGCACGTGCGCGTAGGTGCCGCCGATAAAGACGTAGCCCGTGACGAATACGAGCGTAATCGCCAGCGCCACGGCATTGGACACGCCTAACAGCGGCTGCATGACGATCGAAATGCCGCCTACGAGCAACACGACGAACGCAAACGAGAGCAACGTCAGGATCGAGAAGAACAGGGCGTAACCCGGCGAGTCATAGCGCTTGCCGATCCAGTCGGGGATGGTGAGCGCGCCCGACTCGGCGCCGATGCGGCGAAAGCGGAACGAGAGGAAGTAGAGCATCGTGCAAAAGCCGATCCCGAGCCCAACCACCATGTGAAACCAGGCGCCCAGGCCGTCGACGTAGACGAAGCCCGGGTTGATGATGAAGGTGGCCGCCGATGCGGTGCTCGCGGCAAGCGTAATACCGACGACAAGCGGCGATAGGTCACCGCCACCAATCGCGAAGCTGCCGAAGCCCCGCGTCTTGCGGTAACCCACCCAACCCAACCACGCGGTGCCGACGAGGTAGAGCGCGAACAGCGCCCAGGCCAGGCTCACGGCAGCGTTTCCAGCTGGTCAACGAGTGCCATCACGGCCTGGATCTGCTTGCCGTTGCGCGTGGCGTAGTCAGGCCCCGTGTAGCCCCACCAGTCCCAGCAGCCGAGCGGGTTCAACGGGCTGGAGGCGACCTGCGGGTAGACGATGATGAGTTCATTGGTATCGGCCCAGCGGTTGAAGCCCGCCCCCTCAATAAACGCATCGCCGATGAACTCGCGGCCCTGGCGGCAGCCGTGAAAGGTAATGTGCACGGCGCAGGCGCGTTCACGGCAGATTGGGGGGATGTAGGCGATACCCGTCTCGGCCAGGCCAGCGCCCGCGGCTTGCTCGAGTTCGACGAAGTCACCGGCCGGTGTCTGGGCGGGCGTGACCATCGGGCGACCGACCGTGTTGATCAGGATCTGCTCGGCGGCGTCATAGCGGCAGGCCTGGAGGAAGGGTTCGCGAAACTCGCTGCAAGCGGCGCCGGTATCGAACGTGGGGAAGCCATGAGTCGCAGGGACACCCCCCGTGTAGCCGCCGCCCGCACTGAAGGCGTTGTAGAAGTCCATGGCCGCCTGGACAATCTCGGGCGCCACGGTCGTATCGCGCTCGCCGTGGAACAGCCAGACGCGATCACCCGCGAGTTGCTCGACTGGCGCGATGTCGCCGGCCGCGGCGGCGTCTCGTGCGGCGGCAACCAGGTCCGCGACATCAAGGCCGTCACCTTTGATGCAGGGGCCCAGCGCGCGGCCGAGTTTGCCGAGCGCGCAGTTCCAGGGGCCGGCCGCGATGATGCCTACACCGTCGATGCGGTTGGCGTGCGCGAGGTGCACAAGCCCAGCTGCGTAGCCACCCGATGAGATGCCGGAGACGCTCAGGTTATCGCGCAGGACGCGTACCTCGTCTACGGCTGTTGATGACGCGCATCCCGCCGACAGCAGTGTGAGCACAAGCAGAAACCGTCGATTCATGGCACGCGCTCCAGGAAGTGATCGATAGCTGTGAGACTCTCGGCTTCGTCGAGCAGGGGCACGTGCCCTCGGTTCGCAATCTCAAGGGTCTCAAGGTCGGGCTTCATATCGCGCATGCGTGCAATCGTGTCGCGCGACAGGATGTCGGAGTGCTCGCCGCGCAGCAGGAGCACAGGAATGTCCGACAGCGCGGCAAATGACGCCCAGGGGTCACTCTCCGTGGCGCCGACTTCGCGCAGCGCGACACCGATGTTGGGATCGGCGTCGAGGACGGGTACACCGTCGTCGCTCTCGCGGAATCCCCGTTTCGCGAGCCGCAGCCACATGGCGTCGTCGAGGTCCTGCATCGAGTCACCGTAGACACTGCGCGCCTGGTCGGCGGCGCTGTGCCAATCCGTGACGGGCTGCAGCTTGCCCGTGTAGCCCATGATGCGCGCGAGGCCTTCTGGCGCGATCTCGCAGCCGACGTCATTGAGCACGATGCCGGCGACACGATCGGCGCGTTGCGCACCCATGGTCATCGACATGAGCCCGCCCAGCGAGGTGCCGATGAGCACCACGCGATCGATATCCAGCGTATCCAGCAGTCCCCAGGTGTCCTGGACATAGGTCCCCGGGTGATAGTTGCGCCACTCGGGGTCGCGGTCCGAAAGGCCCCGCCCGCGCAGGTCGGGGGTAATCACGCGACGCGCAGGCGCGATGTGCGGCGCCAGGTCTTCGAAGTCGCGGCTGTTGCGCGTCAGGCCCGGCAGGCAAACAACCGGGCAACGTCCGCCCTCGCCGGCAAAATCGCGGTAGAACAACTGAAGCCCGTCATGGGATGCGTAGTGGTGCGTCGTTGCAGTCACGGCAGCATCTCGTCGTAAACCTCGCGCAGCTCGCGCTTGAGCACTTTGCCATTCGGATTGCGCGGCAGCGCGTCGACAAAGCGCACACCCGCGATGCGCTGCTGCTTGCCCACGCGACGGTTGACCCAGGCTTGCAGACTGTCGCCGTCCAACTCGTTGCGCGTTGCCACGACGGCCAGCGGCGTCTCGCCCCAGCGCGTGCTCGGCGCGCCGATGACCGCCACTTCGCGCACGGCGTCGTGGCCGGCGATAACCGATTCGATATCGGCGGGATAGATGTTCTGGCCGCCTGAGATGATCATGTCCTTCTTGCGGTCGACGAGGAAGAGAAAACCCTCCTCGTCGAGTTTGCCGATATCGCCTGTGCGCAGCCAGCGCACGCCGTCGGCGTCCGTCCAGGTCGCCTCGGCGTTGGCCTCGGGGCGGTTGTGGTAACCGGCCATGAGCAGTGGGCCGCGACCGACGATTTCCCCGGCTTCTCCTGTGGCGCATTCGGCATCATCGTTATCGAGAATGCGCAGTTGCTGGCCGGGGCAGGGCAAACCCACGGACGCCGTCTTCCGAGTCATGTCCTCGGGCGAGAGGATCGTGACCAGCCCCTCGGTCAGGCCGTAGAGCTCCATGAAGGCGGGGCCGAGCGCGTCGACGATGCGCCGCTTGTAGGTCAGTGGCAGCGGAGAGCCGCAACACATGACGCTGTAGAGGCTCGACAGGTCATGCTGTTCGAAGTCGGGCATCTCGAGCATACGCTGGAGCTGCACGGGTACGACGGTCGTGTGTGTAATGCGCGCGTTCCCAATGAGCTCGAGGCAGCCACGCGCGTCGAAGCGCGGCATGACCACAATGGTGCCGCCCGCGAGCATCGTCGCGAGCATGGCGACCCAGCTGATGTTCGAATACAGCCCCAGTGAGCACAGCGTGCGCGCACCCGCGTGATAGCGCAGCCCGATCGCCATGTCGTAGGCCCAGGCACTTCGTGCGCGGTGGTCGTGCACGATGCCTTTGGGCGTGCCCGTCGTGCCCGAGCTGTAAATGATGTTGCACTCGTCTTCGGGTGTGATACGAACTGCCGGCGGCTCGGCGCTTGCGCCCCCGAGCCAGCGGTCGAAGGTCTGCCATCCCGAGGTCGCGCCGTCGGCTGCGATGAGGCGGTCTTTGGTGCCTTCTGGCAAGGCGTCGCGCAGGGCGTCAATGCGGGGCACGTGCTGGGCGGATGCAAACACCGCTCGCGCGTCACTGTCGGCAATCATCGTGGCGACGGCGGCATCGCTGATCGAAACGTTGAGCGGCACGGCCACGGCCCCTGCGCGGATTGAACCGAACATGGCGAGCATCATCTCCGCGCTGTTGTCCATGAGTACGGCGACACGCTGCCCGGGCCGCACGCCATCGCGCGCCAGTGCCTGGGCGACACGGGCCGTTTCGGCGGCGAAGTCACGCCAGGTCCAGCGTGCTGCGCCAAGCTCGAGCGCGGGCTTGTCGGCTAGCCACAGGCCATTGTTTTCGATGAGCTCCGGCAGCGTTGGCTGCCGCGGTGTGAACCAGGCCATGTCCCCTCATCCCGAATTCAACGCCCGTTGAAGCCTATTTCAACGCTGGTTGAAAGACAAGCGGCCGCTGCTACCATGGGTGGATGGCAACCAAGGCACAGGCAACCCGCGAGCGGATTCTCGACGCGGCTGAGGCATTGTTCGCGGCGGAAGGCTACGCCGCGGTGACCGTACGGCAGATCATGAAGCGGGCCGGTGCCGACGTGGCGCTCGCCTACTACCACTTCGATTCTAAGCGCGATCTGTTCGACGCGGTCCTCATGCGGCGCGCGGAACATCTCAACGCCGTGCGTCTCGAAGCGCTTGATGAGGTGGAAGGTCGGCACTCCGATGACGCGCCCACTGTCGAGGAGATCATCGCCGCGTTCACGAACCCGTTGCTCGACCTGCTGGCCGAGGACCACGAGGCCTGGCACCACTACATGGCGCTCATTGCGCAAGTGAATAACTCGCCCGAGTGGGGTGGGGAGCTCATGACGCGTTACTTCGACCCGCTCGTGCGGCGCTTCATCGAGGCGCTGCGCAAGGCGCTGCCGCACTGCGATGAGGCCGAGATCTTCTGGAGCTACCACTTCCTCTCAGGTGCGCTCACGCTGACCTTTGCCGAGACGGGTCGCCTCGACAATCTCTCGGACGGCGTCTGCCGTTCCTCGGACATGGCCAGCATCGCCGAACGCATGCCCGCCTTCCTCGCCGCGGGTTTCGAGCGGCTCTGCGCCCCTACGACCAAAGAGTAATTCCCCAGTGACCTGCTGCGGTGCAGCATGGGGAGGTGTCAGTTTCGGCTTGTAGTTCAACCAACGTTGAAATAGGATTAATTCAGCGTTCGTTGAAAGACGAGCATTCGCACAGGGGTCAAGGGGGGAATTCCACCATGCGAACCGCCAACCGATCGATGGTTCTGGCCAGCGTTGTAGCAACGGCGTTGTACGGTGCTGCCGCACCGCAACCGCTCTACGCGCAGGACGAGGCCGTGCTCGACGAAGTCATCGTCACGGCGCAGCGTCGCGAACAAACACTGCAGGAAGTGCCTGTCTCGGTCACCGCGTTCTCGGGCGATGCGCTCGTCGAGGCCGGCACCGTCGACATCGTGGCGCTCGCGCAGGCGACACCCAATGTGACGCTGGAGGTGTCGCGCGCTACGAACACGACGCTCACAGCATTTATTCGAGGCGTGGGTCAGCAGGATCCCGTCGCAGGTTTTGAGGGCGGCGTCGGTCTCTATCTCGACGACGTCTACCTCGCGCGTCCGCAGGCCACGGTGTTTGACGTCTACGACGTCGAGCGCATCGAGGTGTTGCGCGGACCGCAAGGCACGCTTTACGGCCGCAACACGATCGGCGGCGCCATCAAGTACGTCACCAAGCGGCTTTCCGACGAAACCCAGGCCAGCGTCCAGGTCAATGTTGGTACATTTAACCAGCTCGATACGATTGTGACGGCGTCAACACCGATCACGGACACATTCCGCATCGGCGGCACGATCGCCTCGTTCAACCGTGACGGCTTCGGCGAAAACCTGTTCACCAACGACGAGCACTACGACAAGGCCATTATCGCGGGTCGCTTCAGCATGGAGTGGGAGCCCAGTGATTCCGTTTTCGTGCGCTTCGCCGCCGACTACAGCGACGACGACTCAAACCCGAAATCGGGCTACCGGTTGCTGCCCGGCGGTACCAATGGGGACCCCGTGTTGGGCGACGTGTTCGACACCCGCGCGGGTGTGGAGACCATTGCGTCGTCAAATGGGGGCCTGCGCAACGAGGCAACGCAGGGTGGGGCAGCGCTCACCGTCGAGTGGGACATCAACGACGAGTGGACCTTCAAGTCCATTACGGCATCACGGTCGGACGACACGGAGTCGCTCATCGATTTCGATGCACTGCCGGTCAACGACTTCGATGCGCCCGTGATCTACGAGAACGAGCAGTTCAGCCAGGAATTCCAGTTCCTCTGGAACACTGACCGCATCTCGGGTGTCTTCGGTGCCTTTTGGCTCGATGCGAACGCGTTCGACGCCTTTGACGTCGTACTGGGCCAACTGGGTGTCACCTCATTCACGCTGGGCGATGTCGACACCGAGAACTGGGCCGTATTTGGCGATGTCACCTACGACATCAACGACCAATGGCGGCTCTCCGTGGGTGGCCGCTACAACAGCGATAAGCGGTCAGTGTTGATTACGCGCGAGTTGTTCCTCGGGCTTGGGTCGCCGTTTTTCGGCAACGACTCCGCAATTTCGATCACGGTGCCCGCGCCGGGGCTTGTGCCGACCTTTACAGGCAGCCGCACGGACACGGACTTCAACCCGCGCGTGAGCCTGAGCTTCGCGCCAAACGACGAGCACAACCTCTACGGCACGTTCAGCCAGGGCTTCAAGGGCGGCGGTTTCGACCCGCGTGGTGCCTACAACGTGCCGGGCGTCGAGGCGGGCTTCGAGCCTGAGACCGTCGACTCGTTTGAGCTTGGTGCCAAGTCGCTCTGGGCCGGTGGCAAATTCTCGACCAACGTCGCCGTGTTCTTCTCCGACTACGAGAATGTGCAGGTGCCGGGTTCGATCGGTATCGATACGAACAACGACGGTATCGACGACAGCTTTGCCGGTACCACCACCAATGCGGCCGAAGCCGAGATCTCGGGCCTTGAGATCGAGGCCGCCGCGCAATTCACCGAGAGCTTCTCGGGCACCTTCTCGCTGGGCCTTATCGACGCCGACTTCAAGCGCTGGATTGTCGACGGCGTCGACGTGAGCGGCGAACGCGAGTTCCAGAATACGCCCGATACGACGGCAAACCTGACGCTGCGCAACGAGTGGCCGATCACGATCCGCGGTGTGGAAGGTGGGCTGGCGCTCATCGGTGCCGCGAGCTACCGCTCCGACAACACGCAGTTCGAGATTCCCGTGCCGCTTGTGGACCAGGACGCCTTCACGCTTGTGGACGTAAGTCTCGTCTGGACGTCTTACGACGACCGCATCCAGGCCGGCATTCACGGCAAAAACCTGACGGACGAGGAATATCGCGTCGCGGCCTACAATTTCCCGACACTGGGTCTCGAAGGCAACGTGTCGGCGTTCTACGGCGCGCCGCTCACGGTCACGGGTACCGTCCGCGTCCGCTTCTGATCCCCCCACATCCTTCGGGATATCGAGTCACCCGGCCGGGGCTTAACCCCCGCCCGGTCGGGTGACTCTTTTTTTGCTTAGTCGAAGGTTTCCGCGAGCAGGTTCACCATCGCCTGCCAGCTGCGACGATCTGCGTGCGCGTGGTAGACGGTCCCCGCGTCAGGATTGTTGGCGCCCGGCGTGCTGAACGCGTGCGCCGTCCCGCCGTAGGCGTGGAGCTGCCAGTCGGCCCCGGCGTCGGTCATTTCTTTGGTCACGGCGAGCACGTCGTCGGGCGTGGCCATGGGGTCGTCCCAGCCGTGCAGGATCATCACTTTGGCATCGATCCTGGGCGCAGGAATGTTGCCCGCAGGCATAAACAGGCCGTGAAAGCTCACGGCCGCCTGAACGGGTAGTGCGGCGCGGGCCATGTCGAGCGCACAGAGCCCGCCAAAGCAAAAGCCAATGACGGCCGTTCGTGCCGCATCGACTTCGGGTTGCTCGCACATCGCGGCGTGGGCCGCGGCCAGCCGTGACTGCAGGAAACCGCGGTCGTCGACAAACGGCTGCATGAGTTTGGCGTTTTCTTCTGGCCCGCTGCCCAAAACGCCTTTGCCGTAGAGGTCGACGGCGAAACCCGTGTAGCCGAGCTCGGCGAGTCGTCGTGCGTTGCGACCGTCGTTCTCGCCACGGCCCGCCCAGTTGTGACAGACCATGATGCCCGGGCGCGGTCCCGTGTCTGCGTCGTCATACGCGAACTCGGCAAGCAGCTCGGTGCGATTGTGTTCGAAGTTAACGAACCGGGTGTTGACCGTCATGCGTGCGCTCCTGGGTTATGTCGAGCCGACATCATCGCAAAGCGGGCGCCGCTCGCAAGTAATGCGGTGTTAAATGTCAGTAGATATTACAATCGCTTACGCCGCATTGGTGTGCGCGTTCACTAAGCCACTGATCCGTCACACGAAGCCCGAGGTGGCACGCTCTTTGCTGACTGTCTCCAAACGCAGACAGGAGCGCGTAACGTGCGACGACTTATGACAAAACTGCTGGCGGTGCTGCTCGTATTGCCGGCTACCGCATCGGCAACCCTCATCGAGATATCGGCGACCCCCGTACAGGCGCCTTCGTTGCTGATCCCGACTGAGTTTCAGATTCTCTATGAAGATATCTCGGGTGACGGTCTTGTGCAGGTCGGTGAGGTGGTGGCCTTCTCAGGCTTTTCGTTTTCCGCGCTGCTGATGCCCGGGCAGTCGGCGACCATCGCATCGGGGCTGGTAACAGGCACGCCTTACCTGGTGGGCATCTCGGGCCCGTCGGGCGACGCCAATCTGTTCGACCTGGAAGTCTGGGTGTTCACGCTGGGTCAGCTCAATGGTCCAACGATAGGGGCGTTGCTGGGCGCAGGTCCCGGCGACACGGTCTCGTTCGCGACAGGACTTTGGAACTACGACATCACAACCGTAGCGCCGACGACAACGGTGCCCGCGCCGGCAACACTGTGGCTTCTGGGGCTTGGTTTGTGTGCCGCTGGCTGCGCCCGTCGGCAGCGCGTCGTCTAAACCTGGGTCCATCAGGCCCGACACACCGTGGGCCAACAAAAAAGCCGCCCGAAAGGCGGCTTTTTTTTGCGTCGCCGTTGGCGTCGCAGAATTGGTCGGGGTGAGAGGATTTGAACCTCCGGCCCCTGCCTCCCGAAGACAGTGCTCTACCAGGCTGAGCTACACCCCGATTTTTTTTCAACCGCCGAGAGGGACACGGCGGTCGGCGTCAGAAGCGTCTGGTGACTGAAAACTCGGCCAGAGCAATGAGGGCGTCGCGGTGGACCGAGGGCGGCAAATTGCCGATGGCCACTGCGGCCGCATCGGCGGCCTCCTGAGCGCGGGCGCGAGTGTACTCAAGCGCACCCGTCGATTCAATCGCCGCGACGATCTCGGGCAGGCGGTCGATGCCGCCCGACTCGATGGCGCCCCGGATCAGAGCGCGCTCTGCTTCCGAACCCTCGCGCATGGCATGGATCAGCGGCAGCGTGGGTTTGCCTTCGGCGAGGTCGTCGCCCAGGTTCTTGCCGAGCTCGTCGGTTCTGGCGCTGTAGTCGAGCGCGTCGTCGATGAGTTGGAAGGCCATGCCCAATTCGCGACCGTACTGACCCAACGCGGCCAGCGTGTCCTCGCCGCGACCGGCAATGAGGCCCGCAATCTCGGCGCCCGCTTCGAACAGCTTTGCCGTCTTACGGTAGATGACCTGCCGGTAGGCGTCTTCGGTCGTGTCGGGCTCATGCACGTTCATGAGCTGCATGACTTCCCCGGCCGCGATCGTGTTGGTGGCGTCAGCCAGGATGCGCATGACGCGCATGTCATCGATCGACACCATCATCTGGAACGCGCGCGAGTAGAGGAAGTCGCCCACGAGGACGCTCGCCTGGTTGCCGAACACGGCGTTGGCCGTATCGCGGCCGCGGCGCAGCGCGGAGCCGTCGACCACGTCGTCGTGCAGCAGCGTGGCCGTGTGTATGAACTCGATGATCGCGGCGGCCTGCAGCTGGCGGCTGTCGGACTCGGTGCTGTGGCCCAGTGCACGGGCCACGAGCAGCACGATGAGCGGTCGCAAACGTTTGCCCCCGGCGGCCACAATGTAGCGGGATACGTCAGAAACCAGCGCGACGTCCGTACGGAGGCTGGATTCGATGAGTTGGTCTAGCTGGGTAAGCTCGCCGGCGACGAGTTCACGGACATCGTCCAGTGATCTCACCGGCACAGGCGTTGTGGCGGGCTGCATACGTAAATAATGCCCGATTCGCACGATTTTGGCGACATTCGACGGTTGGCGGACGCCCCGTAGATTGGCCGCATTCGTGTTGACCCGGGGGTGGGTGCGGCCTAGAATAGCGGGCTTTTCCGCAGTCGGTCAGCCCGGCGGTGCCCTTAATTGGAGGCATCGTGGTGAGGCCTGCTGCGCTCGCTGTTATCGCAGCCCAGCGGCCCAGCCGGCTCGGGGGGGCTCCAAACGGGGCCACAAGCAAGGAATTCAGGATATGTACGCGGTTTTTCGTAGTGGCGGTAAGCAGTACCGCGCCAGCAAGGGTGACCGACTGCGCGTCGAGAAGCTCCCGGCTGAAGACGGCGCCACGGTCGAGTTCGACCAGGTGCTGCTCGTCGGTGACGGCGCCAACGTGAAAGTCGGCTCGCCGCTCGTCAAGAGCGCCAAGGTCAAGGCCAAGGTTGTGCAGACAGCCAAGGGCAAGAAGATCTCGGTTATCAAGTTCAAGCGCCGCAAAAACTACTTGCGTAACAAGGGCCACCGCCAGTGGTTCACGGAAGTGGAAGTCACGGGCATCACGGGTGCGCCACGCGCCAAGAAAGCAGCCGACACGAGCGGCGACGAAGAGTAATCAAAGAGGTATCAGGCAATGGCACATAAGAAAGCCGGCGGCTCTACCAAGAACGGTCGCGATTCAGAAAGTAAACGACTGGGCGTCAAGCGCTACGGTGGTGAGTCCGTCATCGCGGGCAACATCCTCGTGCGTCAGCGTGGTTCGCACTTCCATCCCGGCGTGAACGTCGGCATGGGCCGCGACTACACGCTGTTTGCAAAAGCGGACGGCAAGGTCGAGTTCAGCACGCGCGGTCCGCGGGGCCGCAAGCACGTCGACGTCGTCACGGGCTAAGACCTGACCTGGGGCCTGCTTCGAGGTGGCCCGGGTCGCAAGAACCCCGCCCCGCGCGGGGTTTTTTGTGCGCGGCTTATACTCCCACCATGAAATTCGTCGATGAAGCCACGATGCGCGTCGCTGCCGGAAACGGCGGCAACGGTGCGCTCAGTTTTCGCCGCGAGAAGTACATCCCCCGCGGTGGTCCCGACGGCGGTGATGGCGGCCGCGGCGGCGATGTCGTGCTTGTGGCGGATAAGTCGATGAACACGCTCGTCGACTTTGCGATACGCCGCAAGTACCGCGCGCCCAATGGTCAGCCGGGTGCGGGCAAGAACATGACGGGGGCTTCGGGCGAGACGCTTGAGATCCGCGTTCCCGTCGGGACCGTAGTGACCGACATTGATACGCGTGAGCGCATTGGTGATTTGACGTCCGACGCGCAAACGCTGAGGGTTGCTGCGGGCGGGCAGGGTGGCCTGGGCAACGCGCGCTTCAAGTCGAGTGTGAACCGTGCGCCGCGCAAGACGATCCCCGGCACCGCGGGCGAGGCGCGCCACCTGCACCTCGAGCTCAAGCTGCTAGCCGATGTCGGTCTGCTGGGCATGCCCAACGCGGGCAAGTCGACGCTGATCCGCGCCATGAGTGCGGCACGGCCCAAGGTCGCCGATTACCCGTTTACGACGCTGTACCCGAACCTGGGTGTGGTGTCGCTGGGTCTCGGCAAGAGCTTTGTCATGGCCGACATTCCGGGCCTGATCCCGGGCGCGGCCAGTGGCGCCGGTCTGGGCATTCAGTTCCTTCGACACGTTCAGCGCACCCGGCTGCTGCTGCACGTCGTCGATATCGCGCCGCCTGACGGCAGCGCGACGCCGGCAGAGGCCGTGATCGACATCGCCGAAGAGCTCGCCGAGTTCGATGCCGAGCTTGCGCAACGCCCGCGCTGGCTCGTGATCAACAAGAGTGATTTGCTGCCGGAAGAAGACCTGGGTGCCGCAAGGGCTTTGTTGCTGGCGGCGTTGGCGTGGGACCGGCCCGTTTATGAGGTCAGCGCCGCTACGGGTGCGGGCACCGACGCCTTGGCCGGCGACATCATGGTCTGGCTCGACGAACAGGCGGCTGACCGTGAGTCGGCCGAGCGTGAAGCGGCGCGGGCGCGGGCGGCGGAGGCCGATCCGGAGGTCTGAGGCGCTGTACGCGGGACACAAAAAAGCCGGCTCGAAGCCGGCTTTTTTTCGTTGGGGCCAGGCCCCGAGCGGTAACGCCAAGGCGCTACCCAAGATGATTACATCGCGCGAATCATCTTGTTCAGGCGGCTCTTATGACGAGCAGCCTTGTTCTTGTGGACGAGGCCTTTGCCCGCCATGGTGTCGATGACGGGTACGGCAGCGACGTAGCTCGCCTGTGCCGCTTCCTTGTCGCCCTTCTCGACGTTGGCGATGACCGCCTTGATGTAGGTGCGCATGCGCGAGCGCTGTGCCTGGTTGGCGAGTCGGCGCTTTTCCGACGTGCGCGCGCGTTTTTGAGCAGACTTGATGTTTGCCACGGGTTGTCTCCGGAAACTGGGGCCCGGCCGGGCGGGGTGCCGGCAGGCTGAGTAGCCAGGTATTATCGTCGGGCCCCCAGCCCAAGTCAACGCCCCACGCATCCGGTACACTTCGCCCAGCCGCGCGCGCGGCGGACGTGCCCGGCACCGGACCGAAGCCATTTCCACGACATCCGAAAACAATGAGAACGCGCGGACCGCGGTGACGGGGCGCGGCCTGCTGCGCTCAACGGGCGTCATCGGGGCCATGACCCTGCTGTCGCGGATCCTGGGGCTCGTGCGCGACATGGTGTTCGCGCGGATGTTTGGCGCCGGCTACGCCATGGATGCGTTCATTTACGCGAATCGCATCCCCAATATGCTGCGGCGATTCTCGGCCGAGGGCGCCTTCTCCCAGGCGTTCGTTCCCGTATTGAACGAAGTGCGCGAACAGGGCGACGAGAAGGCGGTGCGCCAGCTCTCAGACGCCGTCGCAGGCACCATGGGTGTCCTGCTTTTTGTCATCACCCTGGTCGGCGTAGTGGCAGCACCGTTGCTCGTTGTGGCCATTGCGCCGGGCCTGCTCGCCGATGACGCGACGTTCGACCTCACCGTGCTTATGCTGCGGTTCACGTTTCCCTACCTGCTGTTCATTTCGCTGACAGCGATGGCCGCGGGCTTACTCAACACCTATGGGCGCTTCGCCGTGCCGGCGTTCACGCCTGTATTGCTCAATGTGTCGCTGATTGGCTTTGCCCTGTTCGTGTCGCCGAAGCTCGAGCAGCCCACTTTGGCGCTGGCGTTCGGTGTGTTCGTTGCCGGTGTCGTGCAGCTCGCATTCCAGCTGCCATTCCTCAAGGGCATCGGCCAGCTGCCAAGGCCGCGCTGGGCCTGGCAAGACAGTGGCATGCGCAAGATTGGCAGGCTCATGTTGCCCGCCATCTTTGGATCGTCGGTGGTGCAGATCAACTTGCTTATCGACAACATCCTGGCGTCGCTGCTCGGTGAAGGGCGGCCAGCGTGGCTGTACTACTCAGACCGGCTCATGGAATTCCCGCTGGGCGTGTTCGGCATCGCCTTGGCGACGGCGATTCTGCCGAGCCTGTCGCGCAACTTCGCCAACGATGATCGCGACAGCTTTACGGCCACACTCGACTGGTCGTTGCGTCTGGTCGTCCTCATGGCGCTGCCCGCCACACTGGGACTGGCGCTGCTGGCGGGTCCGCTAGTGACGACCATTTTTTACGGCGGCGTATTCGATGCCTTCGATGTGGAGATGGCGCGCGCAAGCCTCTGGGCCTTCTCGGGCGGTCTGCTGGCGTTTATTTCCATCAAGGTGTTGTCACCGGGCTACTTTGCGCGCCAGGACACGAAGACTCCCGTGAAGGTCGGGCTCGTTGCATTGGGCGTGAACCTCGTGTGCAACCTTGGATTTGTGTACGTCTTCATGCAACTTGAGGTCGAGGCCACGCATGCGGGTCTGGCACTCGCAACGACGGTCGCGGCGTTTGTGAACGCAGGATTGCTCTATCGTGGCCTGCGTCGCAGCGGTCAGCTCGCAAGACTGCCGGGTTGGCTGGGCTTTCTGTTGCGGGTCGCCGTTGCCGGCGTGCTCATGGCCGCGTTCCTGCTCTGGCTGTCGCCGCCGCTGGACTGGTGGATCGAGGCGCAGGTGTTCGATCGCGTGTTGCGGCTGTTGTTGCTCATTGCCGGCGGTGCTGCGTTGTACTTTGCGGCCTTGTTTGTCAGTGGCCTGCGGCCCGCGCACCTGAAGCTCGATGCCGCCACGGCGCGGATTGTGAACGGGGCGGGGCACTAGGATGTTCTGCGCACGTACGGCGAGCGCCATGCGCGCGCACCTGGGCGTCTCTGGCGCTGCGGTCACCATTGGCGGTTTCGACGGCATCCACACCGGCCATCAGGCGCTCATCGCGCGCGTGCGTGAAGCGGCCGATCGGCTCGGCGTGCCGGCCGTAGTGATGAGTTTTGAGCCCCTGCCCAAAGAGTACTTCGCAAGAGACACGGCGCCCGCGCGTCTGACGCGATTCCGCGAACGTTTTGTGGTGCTCGACGAACTCGGCGTCGATGCTTTTTTCTGCCCCCGTTTCGATGCGCAGCTGGCTGCGATTCCCGTGCAGGGTTTTATCGATGACCTGCTGATGGGCGCACTCGGATTGCGCCACCTTGTGATCGGTGACGACTTCCGGTTCGGCCATCGTGCCGCGGGCGGAGTCGATGATCTGCGTCGCGCCGGCGCACAGCATGGCTTCGAACTCGAGCAGGTGGGCAGCGTGTTTCTCGACGACGTTCGTGTCAGCAGCACGCGCGTGCGCGAGGCCCTGGCCCGGGGCGACATGGATTGGGTGCGGCGTGCGCTCGACCGACCTTACTGCCTGACAGGCAAGGTCATCGAAGGTCAGCAGCTCGGCCGCACGTTGGGCTACCCGACCGCCAATCTCCGGCTGCACAGAAGGACGAGCCCCGTATCGGGCATTTTTGCCGTACGCGTTGCGGGTATTGGCGACGGCTGGCGCGATGGCGTTGCGAGCATTGGTACACGACCGACGGTGGACGGCGTGGGGGTGCTGCTCGAGGTGCACGTGTTCGATTTCGCACGCGACCTGTACGGCCGCCGCCTCGAGGTCGAGCTCGTCGAGAAACTCCGCGACGAAGAACGGTTCGATAATCTCGACGCCCTGGTTGAGCAAATGAACGCCGACGCGGCGGCCGCACGCGCGGCGCTTGCTGCTAACATGGCGCCATGACCGAGAGCGATGTAGAACCCGGGCGCGCCGGCGCCAGCGCCTGGCTGTGGTTGTCCGCGCTGGTCATCGCGCTCGACCAGCTGACCAAGTGGCTCATCGTGCAACGCTTCGAGCTCTACGACCGCATCGAGGTCAACGCACTGCTCAACATTACGCGCCACCACAACACGGGTGCGGCTTTCAGCTTTCTTGCCGACGCCGGCGGCTGGCAACGTTGGTTATTCGTCGCACTTGCGTGTGTTATTAGTGTTGTCATCATGGTCTGGCTGCGGCGTTTGCCAACGCGCGGGCAGGGCTGGCTCGCGCTGGCATTGGCGCTTGTGCTCGGCGGCGCGCTGGGCAATGTCATCGACCGCGTGCACCTGCACTACGTCGTCGACTTCATTCAGGTTCATTGGGGCGATTCGTACTTCCCGACGTTTAACGTGGCCGACATGGCCATCTCGGTTGGTGCGGTCCTGCTCGTGCTGGACAGTTTCTTTGGCTCAGGTCGCAGCGAGAACGCCAAGGCTGAGTCTGAGCCCGCCGAAGACACCTGACTAGCGCCACCAACACTCCGATACCGCCGCCGGTCCCGATGCACGCCGCTGCGACTGGTCGAGTGTGTACCAGGCGCAACGGTTCGCCTCACGGTCACTGGCAATGCGCGCCGCGCGAACCGTGAAGCCTGTGGCCGTCGTCTCACTGACCGAGAGTCGATAGTGGCCGCCGGGCGTCGCCGCAGTCGCCGTGTCATAGCCCAGGCCCCGCAGGTCCGTGGCGTACGCCCCGTGACGCACGAAGTACGCCTGTTGGTCGTTACTCAGCCGAATCAGCCAGGCGCGCGCGTCGCTGCGTTGCGCCCGGTCGCGCTGTGCCTGCCAGCCCGGCACGGCCACGGCGGCCAGCAATCCAATGATGCCGACCACGAGCAACAGCTCGATGAGTGTGAAGCCGCGGTGCTTCATGGCGGCAATGCCCGCCACGGGCCTGGAATGACGGCACCGCCGAAGGGCACAGTGTCGGCCGTGACCGCTGTTGTCAGTGCCGCCGTTGTCGCGAGGTCGTGCCGTGCAAGCACCGCAACATCGCGCTCGAGCGTGTGCTGGACACCGCGGCGATTGGCGTTCGCGCGCAACCGGAAGTGGTGGGCCACGAGCCGCGCGTCGCGCACCGGCAGCCAGGCGGGGTGGGGAATCGCCGCTGTCTCGCCCAGGTACTCGACGGTGATCGTGACCTCGGCCCCTGGCATGGGATGCGTGACCTCTGTGCTGGATTCCCGGCGAAAAACGGGCGCCCTGAATGCGTGCGCCAGCGCATCTTCTGCAAGCTGAAACGTGCGGTCGTGATCGCGCGCCAGGTCGGCGAGGATGAGCGCGCTGTTGGCCTGCCGCCCGAGGCCCGTCAAGAACACGCTCAATAACACGACGAGAAACATGCCCGTCGCCAGCACCATGCCGCTTTGATGCCTCACAGTCGCACACGCGCGTTGCGCATGCGCACGGTCGCGATGGACATGACGCGCAGGTAGCCGTCGTCGGGAAAGTGCAGCGTCTCATCGGACGCCTCAAAGGTATGCGCGCCAACGCCGCGCCAGCGCGCCGTCTCGCTGCGGACCACAACCGCGAGGGTCAGGGCAATGGGCTGATGGGTTGCCGCGCCCATTGCGTCCAGCCGCCCGAGTGCCGGGTGCCCGGCTGGCACGATCGTGTCGGCGACGCTATCGCCGTCGAGGTCAATGTGGGCGGCGATGCGGAACACCTCAACGCCCGGCGTGATCTCCTCATCGATGTAGCGCGGACCGCTGGTCAGCGCGTTGAGTGTCATGCGGCGCAGCACGGGCTGGTCGGGAAACACCGTTGAGCTGGGTGCAACGTAATAGCCGCGCACGGCGAGGTCACGAATGCCGGCACCGGGTATCGACGCATCGGGTGTCTGAGCGCGCAGCGTTAGTCGCGCGGCTTCGGTGTCGCCAACGAGCTGCAATCGATTGGCCTGTGGCGCAAACGCCTCGGCGCTCGCGTAACGCAGTGCCAGTGCATGGCTGTCGGTTCGCGCCGTCACGCGGCATCCCCAGGCGTCCGTGGTGGTGCGAACCTCGACGGCCCGCAAGAGGTCCGTGGTGAATCGCGGCGCACACCGCGCGGGCAATGCAAGGCCCGCTGGGTTGGGATCATCGGCGCGCGCGCCGCCCTTGATAACCGCGGCATCGCGAAGGGCGCCCCAGTGCCCGGCCATGCGCGCGTCGTCACGCAGAAACCGGATCGCGACGTCGGCCTGTTCCTGCATCTGCGCGAGCGTTTCGGTGCGCGCGTAGTGACGGCTCGATACGACGAGCAGCTGCACCACGGCGCCCAGTACGATGCTGCCCATCAAGGCGGCCACAAGCAGCTCAACGAGCGTCAGCCCGCGCTGTCCCAGAGGTGCTCTCATGGCGCTGCCACCGACAAGCGATAGCGCGATGTCGTCGGCCAGAGCGGCGCCTGCCAGGTCACGTCGATGCGCAGGCTGCCATCCACGGCGCGGCGCACGCCGAGTTGGCCTGCGGGAAGCTGCGCACGCGCACGTCGCCGCCAGGTTTCCGTGATGTTCTCGCCTGCGGCAAGTGCGGCGCAGGCCTGTGTGTTGCCGGCCGCGCAGGCATTGGGTGTGGCGAGACTGCCGACGCGCGCCGCGGCCAACGCCTCGGCAACACCGCGTGCCAGGGTCACCGCGTGCGCGGTGTGGATGCCGTGCTGGTGTTGCTGCCAACTGCGCGCGAACAGCAAATAATTTGCACCAAGCGCCATGGCGATCACGGCAGTTGCGATGAGCACCTCGACGAGGGTGAAGCCCTGTTGATGCAGCGAGCCCGGGTGAACGGTCACGGGCATGTCAGTGGCCCCGTGCTCGTGCCTGCGGGTGCAAACCGCGCACGACCTGTGAAGCTCACAACAAGCACACGTGGCGTCACGCGACCGGCGGCGTCGCAGGAAACGACGCGGCCGTTGGTGGCGCGCCGCAGGTCTCCGCGGAAGGCATAGCGGGCCCGGTTGCTCGCCAGGCGGACGTTCGGTGCGGCCTGGTGCACGGACAGGAGCGGCTCGGCGGCGTCTCGCTCTGCAGGTTGGTCGCCATCCGAATTGACGAAGCTGATCCAGCCGGCGGACCAGTCGCCACCCGAGCAGGCCTGCGCGTCGTCAGAGGCGCAGACCACCACCACGCGGTTGCGCATCACGGCCTCGTGCCGTGCCCGGTGCAGATCGGTGTGCAGCGCCTGAAGCGGTGCGGTGACCCGATGCCGGGCCAGCCATCGGTCGAGAGGCGGGGCGCCAATGGCGGCCACAACGGATACCACGGCCAGCACGACGAGGAGTTCGAGCAGCGTGACGCCGGCGGGTGGGGGACGCATGGGGAGCATGGCCACAGGTTGGCAGCCCAGGCGGCCCACTGCGGGCCGCGAATGGCCTCAAGATCGACGCATTCTGGCCGCCAGAGAGCCCGGCGGCGCTGAAAAAACCGCGCGATTGCGCATTGTCGCCGCCGATCGGAATCCCTATAATCCGTCGCCCGCACCGTTGCCGATGTAGCTCAGTTGGTAGAGCAACGCATTCGTAATGCGTAGGTCCGCAGTT
>CALBPI010000023.1 GCA_937899415.1 uncultured Gammaproteobacteria bacterium
CGTCACGCTGACGGTGACCGACGACGACGGAGATTCCGACAGCGTCACGCAATCGGTGACGGTGACCGAACCGCCGAACGTACCGCCGACAGCCGCGTTCAGCGACAACTGCTCGGATCTCACCTGTAGCTTCACGGACGCAAGCAGCGACAGCGATGGCACTATTGCCGCCTGGAGCTGGGCGTTCGGAGACGGTGCGACCTCAAGCACGCAGAACCCGAGTCACACCTACGCGGCTGCGGGTACTTACAGTGTCACGCTGACGGTCACGGATGATGACGGCGACTCAGGCAGCGTCACCCAGTCGGTGACTGTGTCCGAGCCACCTAACGTACCGCCGACCGCCAACTTCAGTGACAGCTGCAGTGATCTGGATTGCGCGTTCACAGACGGCAGCTCCGATAGCGACGGTAGCGTCGTTGCCTGGAGCTGGTCATTCGGGGATGGGGCGACATCCAACGCACAGAACCCCAGCCACACCTATGCAGCGGCTGGCACGTACAGCGTTACGCTGAGCGTCACGGATGATGATGGTGACACTGACAGCATCACGCAGTCGGTCACGGTGACGGAAGCGGGATCAGGCACAGCGCCGACTGCAGCGTTCAACTCATTCTGTCGGTCAAGCTTTTGCTTCTTCGTGGATCAGAGCACCGACAGCGATGGCAGCATCGTGAGCTGGAACTGGGACTTCGGCGACGGCACCGGTTCGACGCAGCAGAACACGTTCAAGTCCTACGGCGGCGCAACGGGTAGCTTCTCTGTCACGCTGACTGTCACGGATAACGACGGCAACACGGACTCGACAACGCAGGAAATCACCCTGCCCTGACGCGGCAGAGCAGAGTGACGGCGGCAGCGCGTGCGGCAGCGCACGCGCATGCCGTCGATGCCCGGCGTTAGTTGCACACACGAATACTTGCCATGACCCTCTCAAGACAATGCGCTTCCTGCCTATGCGTTGTACTGATCCTCTGGGCAAGCTGCGGCGCCGCGAGGTCCGACGCCCTTAGAGGCCACGACTGCGGCATGGCGAGCGAAGCACAGGAGCAGCACTGCCTGAACCTGATTGATCGTTTGTCTGCGCTTGAAGCCCCTACCATAGAGGACTTGCTTGCGCTTGCGAGCGCCCATGCGCAAGTCCTGCTGTTGAGCGGCGACCCGGCCGATGCGCAATGGCGCGTGACTGCCGCACAGGACGCGCTGCGGCGCACCTTGAAACAGGATGCCTCGAATCTGGACGCGCGGGCCGCGCTGGCTGCCTACGAGACACGACCCACTGCCGTTGCGATGTTGACCGAAGTCCTGTCGGAAGATCCGTCGCACCCTGATGCACTCGCGCTAATGGAAATCGAGCTTCGGTTCTCGGGCGGTGCAGACGCCACGCAGATCATCGAAGTGCTTCGAGCCGCCTACGATGCGCAGGAACCAGGCACGCGCTCCCGCACGACAGCACAGGAATTGTACAAGGCTTACATCCGTGAGCGTTCGGAGACGCCCGCGCTCAAGTTTCGGCGAATTGCGCTCAACGAGCTCGGTATCGGCGACCTCGAGAACGCCGAACATACGGCTGCTTGTCAATACAGTGCGCTGTTGCTGGATACAGCCGCGCTGTGTCTGGACGCGCTGGAGCGCGAATTCGAGCAGGCGCCCGCTAGTGATCGAGAGCGTGCGTCATGGTCGACGTCGGCGCTGACGCTGTATCCGTTCCTGGGTAGTAACGACACCATGAAAGACCAGCAGCCTTTCCGACGGTACAAGTCACTGATCGCCCGGGGTGCGGGATGGGTGAATCCACCCGCCGACTTTTTGCTCACGCAGTCTCTGTTGACGCTGTCCCCGGCACGCAAGACGGCACTGTTGATGCAGGCGACAAAACGTCAGGGCTATCCTGCTGGCAAAGCAGCGTACTGGCTCGCGCTACACCTGCTCGAGATCGGCGACCCAGGCGCGGTTGACGTGCTGGAGAGGATTCAGTCAGAGGGTGATAGGACGTACGCGTCGCTGGCTGCGATTCGTTTGGGCGCGCCGCACTAGGACGTGCGGCGCGCCCACCGTCGGTCAGCGTACGCGCATGCCGTCGATGGCCTGCGGCAGTTGCACGCGCCAGAAGTGCTTGCCGACGACGGCGCTGAAGTCGGTCATGCCCTCTTCCTCATTCCAGTCTGCGCGGTCCAGCGTTTCCAGCGGATCAAGACCGGCATCACCAAGCGCGGCATTCATCGTTGCGAGCTTGTCGTCCAGCAGTGTGGTGCCCTCGGTGAGTGCGTCAGACAGCTCGCCATTGAGACTGTCACGCCGATCAAACTGGGTCCGCGTAGGACGACCGTCGTAGCTCGTCACGTTGCCGTAGAGCGTGCCCAGGCGTTCGCGAAGCTGCTCTTCGCCGGAGATCATGCCGCCCTTGCTTGAAGCCAGCGACGTCCGCAGCGTCTCAAGCTCTTCGGCAAATGTGCCCAGTGACTCGGCCAGTGCCTCGTCGGCGCCCTCGGCGCGCGCTTTGGCCTGGTCACGAATCTCGATGAGGTTGTCGGACAAAAAGCTCAGATCGTTAATCATGTCGTAGAGCTCAAGCGCCAGCGTCTGCTGGGCGATACGGTCGCGCTTGCTGTGCGGCGTGCGCGGATCGGCGACAAGCTGCACGGTCGACTCGATCGTCTCCTTGCCTTTCGTCAGCACCACGCGGTACTGGCCCTCGGGCACACGCGGGCCCAGGAAGCCCGGCACGAGGTTTGTGGCCGGCGGGAACTTGGGTGCCTTGAAGCGCATGGGCCACTCGACGCGGTTGAGACCGCGGCGCTTGCCGCCCGGCAGTGTTGCGATGAGGCGCCCGTCGTCGCCGAACACCTCTACTTTGAGATCGCCAAACAGATGGCGTTTCTTGAGGTAGTAGACGATGGTCGCGGCCTGCGGCGGGTTGCTGCCGACGAACGCGTCGTGCGCGCCGAAGCTCTGGATCTGTGCATTGAGAATCATGGGCGCCGAGCGCGTGTCGAGCACGGCCACGTTGGCGTCGATGATTTCCTGGTTCAGACCCCGCAGCGGCGTGATGTCGTCGATGACGTAGACACCACGGCCGTGCGTGCCGATCACAAGATCGTGCTCGGTCGGGTGGATCACGAGATCATGCACGGCAACGCGGGGCAGGTTCTCCGAGAATCGCGCCCAGTTCTCGCCCTGGTCCAGCGTGATGTAGAGGCCCTCTTCGGTGCCCAGGAACAGGAGGTTGGGGTTTACGGGGTCCTGTTTGATGACCCAGGCGTAGCCATCGATGACATCGGTGATGATCGGGGCCCAGGTCTGACCGAAGTCTGTGGTGCGGAACACGTAGGTGTTCATGTCGCCGCGCCGGTGGCCGTCAAAGGTCACGAACGCGGTGGCTTCATCGTGAGGACTGGCCTCGACCCGCGACACCCAGGTGCCTGCGGGCACGCCTTCGATGTTGCCAACCACGTTGTCCCAGCTGCGACCGCCGTTGCGCGTGAGCTGCAGGTTACCGTCGTCGGTACCTACCCATATCGTGCGGTGGCTGAGCGGGGACTCGCTGATCGAGTAGATCGTTGTGTAGTTTTCAGCCGTCGAGTTGTCGACGGTGATGCCGCCCGACTCGAGCTGGCGCTGACCCTGTGGGTCGTTGGTCGTGAGATCGGGTGAGATCGCTTTCCAGGATTCGCCGCGGTCGGTGCTGCGAAACAGATACTGCGCGCCGTAGTACAACGTGCCGGGCTTGGTGGGACTCAGATGTAGCGGCGTGTTCCAGTTGAAGCGCAGCTTGTCCTGGCCGTCTTCGGGTGCAGGCTGAATCCGTTTGATCTCGAGCGTCTCGCGGTCGACACGCTTGAGCTGGCCGCCCTGGTACTCCGTGTAAAGGATGCGGTCGTCATTGGGATCGGGAAAAGCCCAGAAGCCGTCGCCGAAGCCGATGTTTTGCCAGTCCTTGTTCTGGATGCCGCCCGGTGCCTGTGAGGGGCCTGCCCAGGAGCCGTTGTCCTGCAAGCCGCCGTAAACGTTGTAGGGCCAGCGCGAGTCAACGGCCACATGGTAAAACTGGCTGACGGGCAAGTTGGCGACGTGGCGCCAGTGGAAGCCCTTGTCTTCCGAGATGTAGACACCGCCATCGGTGCCCAGCACGAGTTGGCGCGGATTGGCGGGGTTTATCCAGAGTGCGTGGTGGTCGGGGTGAATCGATACTGAGAAGCCGGCACCGAACATGCCTGAAAACGACTCGCCGCCATCGGTGCTGACGGTCAGGCTAAAGCCCGGCTTGTAGACGCGCTCGGGATCGTTGGGGTCAACAACGAGTTCGCCGAAGTAAAACGGACGCAGCTGAATGTTGCCGGAGTCGTCTTTTGCGACCCAGCTATCACCGCCGTCCTCGGAGCGATACAGCGCGGTATTTTCGCTTTCAACGGTGGCGTAAACGATGTTGGGGTCCGATGCAGCGACCGTAACGGCAATGCGGCCGAGGTCGGTTTCGGGCAGCCCCTCAGTCAGCGCTTCCCAGGTGTCACCACCATCAGTGCTGCGGTAGAGGCCAGAGGTCTCACCGCCTGATTCGAAAAAGTCCGGGTAGCGGCGAACTTGCCACATTCCGGCATACAGCACGCCGGCATCAGGGGTCATGGCCAGGTCGGCGCAGCTGGTCGCGTCATCGATGTTGAGGACGTTTTCCCAGGTCTCGCCGCCGTCCGTGGTGCGGAAGACACCACGGTCGCCGCCGGGCGCCCAGAGATGGCCCAGCGCGCACACGTAGACCGTATTGCTGTCGTCGGGGTGCACGAGCAATTCGGCGATGTGGTCTGAGTTCTCAAGCCCCAGGTGTTGCCACTTCTCACCGCCATCGGTGGAGCGGTAAACGCCGTCGCCCGGGGAGACGGTGTTGCGAACCCAGCTCTCGCCGGTGCCGACCCAGACCGTCTCGGGGTTGCTGGGATCGACGCGTACGGCGCCGATAGACTGCATGTGATCGTCGAAAATCGGCGTGTAGACGATGCCGCCGTCGTCGGATTTCCAGACACCGCCGCTCGCGGTACCAATATAAAGCGTGATGGGACCGTCGGCATTGACCACGCCGTCGACGGCCGAGATACGGCCGCTCATCACAGCCGGGCCGATACTGCGGGCGCTCAGTGCGCCAAAGGTTGCTGGGCTCAGCTCAATGGCGCCCTGCGCGCCTGCTGAAAGTGCCAGCGCGGCAACAAGAATGGTGCTGCGGTTCATCGTGGATCTCCCCAAAAATCCAGGCCCGACCGTGCGCCGGGCGCCGCGGATTGTGATGCCGCCCGTCCAGGATGGACGGGCGGCAGGTTCTGCTTACTCGCCTGCCGGAGCTTCGGTGGCGGGCATTGCGAAGCGATCGGCTGAGATGTCGCTCACATTGAGCTCCGTCTTTTCGATCGTGATCGCCTGTTGCATGGGCGTGGGCCCGTCGCCGATCGAGGCGATCATGGAGTGGGCCACGATGATGCCGTCCACTTCTTTGTAGTCGCCGATGGACTGCGAAAACGCCATTTCGTTGCCCTGGATGTCGCGGACACCTTTGGACAGGAAGGCCAGGCAGTATTCGGTGTCGAGGTAATACGTTGAGGCATCGCCGCTGTCTGCGCGAACCACTTTGATTGCGTAGGCCTCGGTGCCTTCGATGTCCTCGGTGCCGATGAGTTCGACCGTGTGGCCCTTCTCTTTCCAGTCGACCAGCGGTCCTTCCCACTCGGCCATTTCCTGGATCGACTTGAGCTCGTCGTCAGCCATCTTCTCGGGCGTCGTCTTGCCCATGAAAGGCATCACGGCCCAACCCGTCTCGCCATCGTAAGCCTGTACCGCGACCATGCCCTGGATCTCAAACTCCATGCGCACGTTGTTGGGCTGCAGGAATTCGATCGTAAATGGTGCCTGCATGGGGCCCATGGTCATGGTGCCCGTCATGCGCGCCGACTCGACGGACTTGATGTTGTCGATACCGCCCATGGTCTCAAAGTTGCAGGACAAAACCTCATCCAGGTCGGCCGACATCGCGGTGCCAGACAGCAGCAAAGCGGTGACTGCGAGTACAGGTTTCTTCATAGCGTGGATCCCCAGCGTCCAAAAAAAATGTGGCGCCAGTCTACCGAAGCGGCGCGCTTCGACAACTCTGGCAGCACCGCCCACAGCGACTAACCGTCTTACATTCAATGGCTTAGACACGGCAAAGATCGGCTGGACGAGCCGTGGCATTGCGAAAAACAACGTGTTAGCGGTTTTTGGCGGATTCCGGCAGTTTCGGGAGATACGATCTTTGATTGACGCCCGTTTTGGGCTAAAAACCACAACAAAATGCGCGAATTGGGCCCACTCGAGGTTAATCTTCCGGTCGGCTCCACGTCATTTCGAAAGTTGCAGTCATGCCCATGAAAAAGAAACGCCGCTTCATTTTTGCCGTATTGCTGGCTGCGCCGCTGGCGCTTCGCGCCCAGGGGGACGTTGCGCCCGAGTTGCCGCCCTACATCAATGTCACCGTCGAGCTGAACGGCCTCGCCGAATCGGCAGAGACGCTCAATGCCGCGGTGGCGGAGCTGTCCGAGACGGTTTCGGTGCTTGCGGCGTCGCCCGACGACCTGACGCCTGACCAGTTGGCGGCGTTCACTGAGCTCACGCGCGAGATGAACGTGCTGGTCGTGTCGCTCGATCAAACCATCCAGGGTGTCGGTCCTGCGATTCGGGACGTGGAAGCGCCCACGCGCGAGGTACTCGTCAGTCTCATCGACACAGCCCGTGCTGAGGCGATCGACCCTACGCTGCAGTCGGTCGACCGCAAGATCCGGAACTGGCTACTACTCGCCATTGTCGGTGCGCTTGTTGTCGTGGGCTTCACCGGCCTGGGCCTGTTTGTGTCGACGCGTCAGCTCAAGCTCATGGCGGGCATGCTGCGTTCGATTGCCGACGACTATGAGATTGTGCCGAAGCGGCATCCCGAGCCCGTTTTGACGGACGAGGAACCCGCGCCAGATCCCGACGCCGCGCCCCCAGCCTAGACGCGCTGCGGCCTCATGCTACGGTGGGGTCTTGGCCGATCCCTGCGGTCGGTCCGATAACAACAATGATGTGGGGGGAACATCATGAACGTACCGGGTATGGACCTGCTGCTGCCAGCAGGCGTTGCGGCTGTCCTGGCGTGGATCGCAAGCATTCTCATTCACTTGGTTCTGAAGTATCACAATAGTGATTACAATCAGTTAGAAAATGAACTTGATGTTGCTTCTGCGCTTGGGGCAACGAGTCCTAAGCCAAAAATTTACAACCTGCCTTTTTGCACAGACATGAAGGCGCTCGAAGACGACAGCATGAAACGCCGCTTCGAGGACGGGCCTGTCGCCCTGGTTACGGTGATGCCCAATGGCTTGCCACCAATGGGCAAGCTCATCGGACTGCAGGTGGCCTACTTTCTGATTGGCGCATTGCTCATCGGCTTCTGCGTGAGCCAGGCGCTGGCGCCCGGGGCACCCTGGATGCAGGTGTTTCGCGTGACATCGGCTGTCGCGTTTCTGGCCTACGGCTGGGCTGTGATCCCGTTTGCCATCTGGTACGGCCACCCGTGGTCTGTGACCGCCAAGTACCTGCTGGACGCGCTGATTTATGGACTGGTCACGGGCGGCGTCTACGCCTGGCTCTGGCCTGCGCCTGCATAAGCCGTTGGATGCCGGGACCGGGCGGGTGCCCTACTCCTCGGTCTCGGCCTCGTCTTCTTCGTCGGGCAGCAACTCGAGCGGTCCGTAGGTCACATAGCCCTGGATGTAGGCCACGCGCTCATCGATCCGTGCGTTGAGGATTTCACAGTAGCGGCTGACGGGGAACTGGCGCTGCAGAGCGAACGGCAGGAATACGGTTCCGGGTCGCGAATCACAGGAGGCGGTTCGGGTGCCCGTAACGTCACGCAGTCTGTCCATGTCGCGGCGGATCTCGCGCTTGAGAAGCGCGATGTCGCCAAGTTCTTCGCGCAGTGATTCTGCGGTCCGACTCGCAGCCTGGATCTGTTCCGGTGAGAGCTGCTGCTGAAAGGCCTCGCTGGTCTCGATGATGCCTTCGTGGCCCCGCTCAGCGGCGACCTGAAACCAGGCAGCCGCTCGAACAACGTTGCGGGCAACGCCGAGGCCATTGGCGTACATGTGGCCGACCATGTACTGACTGTATTTGTCACCGATCGGTGCCAGCTCCTTGCGGTAAAACCACATGGCACGATCGTAATCGCCAGCCTCGAAGGCCTTCTCGGCCTTCTTCTGGGCGCGGATCACGCGTTCGCTGGGTACGTCGCCCGGGTAGGCGAGTTGGTTGGCTGCCGCCGCTCCGGTCAGCATCAAGCCTAAGAGTCCTGCCACAATGGCCGCCTTCCAGTGCGTCATGATCGTGATCTCCAGCGAATCGTCCGTGTAGGTCTTATGATGCGATTGGATGCATCAAGTTCAAGCGTGGTTTAGGGGTTATTCGTTCGTGATCGCCTTCCGATGCAGAAAGTTTGGCCGATGAGTTTCGCATTCCGCTTCGGGATGGTCGTTTGGGCGTGCGCGGTTTTTGCGCAAACGCCCGCGCTGGCCGGACAGGTAACCGTAGCCGTCGCGTCGAACTTCACGCTGCCTATGCGAGATATCGTGGCGGCGTTCGAGCAGGAGACGGGCCACGAGGTCACGCTGGTTTCCGGGTCAACGGGCGCGCTCTACGCGCAGATCGTCAACGGGGCGCCCTTCGATGTGTTGCTGGCTGCTGATGCCGCGCGTCCGCAGGCTCTGGTCGATGCGGGTCTTGCGGCGGCGTCGGATCGCAAGACTTATGCGATTGGGCGACTCGTCTTTTGGACGCGCGACACGGGCCTCCCGCTGTCCGACGCCTCCGTCATCGCACTGCAGGGGCAGTCCCAACGACTGGCCATCGCCAATCCGAAGCTGGCGCCCTATGGTCGCGCCGCCGTTGAGGTGCTCGATCGTCTGGGCGTGCGCGCGGGACTCGGGCGCCAACTGGTGGTGGGTCAGAACGTCAATCAGAGCTACCAGTTTGTGCGCACGGGCAACGCCCGCTATGGCTTCGTGGCGGCGTCACTCGTCTACCGGGACGGCGTGCTCGAACACGGCTCGGCGTGGTTGGTACCGGTTTCGTGGCACACGCCGGTGCGTCAGGACGCGGTGCTCTTGCGAGGCACGGACGATGCACCCAGGGCGCTGTTCGGGTACCTGGGCACGGCGTCAGCCGCCGCGGTGTTGAAGCGATTCGGCTACGGGGTGCCCTGAACGCGTGCTGGGTGCCAATGACATCGCCGCCTTGTGGCTCACGGCGCAGCTCGCGCTCGTCACGACGGCATGCCTGCTCGTAATTGGCATGCCGATTGCTTGGTGGCTCGCCAACACGAGCTCGCGTTGGCGGGCGCCCGTCGCGGCCCTGGTCGCCATGCCGCTGGTGTTGCCGCCCACCGTCATTGGTTTTTACTTGTTGCTTTGGCTCGGGCCCGATGGTGTCGTCGGTGGACTCACCGCAGCCGCCGGATGGGGCGCGCTGCCCTTCACCTTCGCGGGCCTCGTGGTCGCCTCGGTGCTCTACTCGCTGCCGTTTGTGGTGCAGCCTATTGAGAATGCGTTCCGCTCGCTGGGTCGCGCGCCCCTCGAAACAGCTGCAACCCTGGGCGCCGGACCCTGGGACCGGTTTTTCACCGTGGCCTTGCCGCTGTCGAGGCCCGGCGTGATCACGGCCGCGGTGCTGGGCTTTGCCCATACCGTGGGCGAATTCGGGGTTGTGCTCATGATTGGCGGCAATATTCCGGGCGTCACCCAGGTCGCCTCGGTGCGCGTCTACGAACAGGTGGAGTCGCTCGACTATCTGGGTGCGCATGCGCTGTCCCTGACGCTCGTGGGCTTCTCATTTGTCGCGCTGCTCGCGCTGTACCTGCTGCAAGGTGCGCGCGGCGCCTCCCTGTTCGCGCGTGATGGGCGGCAACCATGATTGAGCTCGCACTCCGTGTCGGGTCACCCACGCAGGCGTTTTCGCTGGAGGTCAGCGCCGAGATGCCGGGCTCCGGCACGACGGCCGTCTTTGGGTCATCGGGTGCGGGTAAGACGACGCTGCTGCGTTCGATTGCCGGTCTCGCTGAAGCGTGTTCGGGCCGCATCGTCGTGTCTGGTGAGGCCTGGCTCGACGGACAGCGCGCCCTGCCGGCGCATCAGCGCGACGTCGGTTACGTGGCGCAGACGCCGCTGCTGTTCGAGCACCTCGATGTCGCCGGCAATCTGCGTTACGCACAACGCCGCGCGCAAGGGCCCGAAACGGATCGCTTCGACGAGCTTGTCGCGCTGTTTGATCTTGAGCCGCTGCTGGCGCGGCGCATCGACGCGCTGTCCGGTGGCGAGCGGCAGCGCATTGCGATGGCGCGCGCCCTGCTGCGGCGACCCCGCGTGCTGCTGCTCGACGAGCCCGTCTCGGCCATCGATGCGGCGCGTCGTGACGAGGTGTTGCCCTGCATCGACGCCCTAGCGCGCCAGGCCGGGCTGCCCATACTCTACGTGAGTCATGACATCGACGAGGTCGTGCGCCTGGCCGACCAGGTGCTCCTGCTCGAGGCTGGCCGTGTGGCCGGGTACGGCGCCGTCACCGACGTGCTGGGCACCCACACGGCAGGTCAGTTCGCGGACGCCGCCGGCAGCGTCATCGACGCCACTGTGACGGGGATCGAGTCGCCTTGGTCGCTCGCAACCGTCGCGTTCTCCGACGCCACGCTGAGCGTGCCTGCGACGGGATTTGCCGTGGGCGATCGCGTCCGAGTGCGTATTCTTGCGCGCGATGTGAGCCTCGCGCTTGCCGTGCCCAAGGGGACGAGCATTCAGAATGCACTGCGCGGCCGCGTCGTCGCCATCGAGGACACGCTGGAACCCGCTATGGCCCGGGTGACCCTCGAGGTGGGTGCGCAAACGGTGCTGGCCCGTGTCACCCATCGTGCCGTGGCGTCCCTGGCACTCGATCCCGGAAGCGATGTTGTCGCCCTCGTGAAGACCGCGGCACTGGCCCGTCGGCACGGATCGCTGTCGGCCTGACGCTCCGCTAGAATCAGCTCACCCCCTACCGAATGCGAGGACGCCTATGGAATCGCTAGCCGCCGATCTCAACAACATGACCCGCACCCCCCTGCACGACAGCCACGTGGCTGCGCTCAGGGAAGCCGGCGCTGAACGCTCGCTTGCAACGGGCGAGTTCATTGTCGACGTCGGACAAACCATGGATGAGTTTTTCTACGTGCTCGAAGGCGAGCTCGAGATCGTCAACCCGTTTACCGGTGGTCGCCTGCTACCGCATGGTCTCGGTCCGACACAGTTCGCCGGTGAAATCGCTTTCCTGCGCGGCGGCGTCCATACGCTCGGCATTCGTGCCGCTGAGCCCACACGGGTCATAGCAGTGCCGCGCGATCGCGTGCTTGAGCTCATGTCGGCGACGCCGGAGATGAGCGACATCATCATCACTGTATTTGCGGCGCGCCGGCGTCGCATGCTCGAGGAAGGGAATTCCAGCCTGACGCTGGTGGGTCCAGACGCGAATCGCAATATGCGCAACATCGCGGCGTTCGCCTACCGAAACCGGATTCCGTTCAAGGCCGTCGAGCTCAACAGCGACGATGCGCACTGCGAGGCGGAGCGTTGTGAGATCAGCGCCAACCGACCGGCTGTAATTTTTGGTAAGGACGAGGTGGTTGAGGATCCGAGTCCACGTGCCATTGCCAAGTTGCTGGGCCTGGATCAGTCGCAGGTCGAAAACACGCGCGTGGACGTGCTCATTGTCGGCGGCGGACCCTCTGGCGTCGCCGCTGGTGTTTACGCGGGCGCCGAAGGTCTGAGCGCGCTGGTCGTCGACGAACTGGCTGTCGGTGGCCAGGCCGGCACGTCGTCGCGAATCGAAAATTACCTCGGGTTCCCCACAGGCATCTCGGGTGCCGACCTCGTCTGGCGCGGCGAGGTGCAGGCGCTGAAATTTGGTACCCGTTTCGCCATCCCTAATCGCGTGGTGTCCCTGCAGCCTGACGGCCAGGGCTTCAAGGCGGAGCTTGATGATGGTGCCTGTGTGTACGCGGGAGCCGTGGTGGTGGCTACGGGCGTGCAGTACCGACGCTTGCCACTGGACCGCCTGACCGAACTTGAAGGCATGGGCGTGTATTACGCGGCTACCGAGTCCGAAGCGCGATTCTGCGGCGGTACCGAGGCCTACGTGATCGGCGGTGGCAACTCGGCGGGACAGGCGGCCATGTATCTGTGCCGTAACGCCGACCACGTGCACGTCCTGGTGCGCGGACAGTCTCTGGCAGCATCGATGTCTGACTATTTGTCCAGCCGGCTTGAGCAGGACCCGTGCATCACGATTCATTACGGAAGTGAAGTTGCGGCGCTTCACGGCGACGAGCAACTCGACGCGCTGGAGATTCGGGACAAGGCCACTGGCAAAGTGCGACTGGTGCCCAGCCGCGCGCTGTTTGTCATGGTCGGCGCGGCGCCCAACACGGGCTGGCTCTCCGATCTGGTCACACTCGATGACAAGGGCTTCGTGCTCACGGGACGCGACGTGGGCAATGACTTCCCCTACGCCACAAGTTGCCCGGGGATTTACGCCGTGGGCGACGTTCGGGCCGGTTCCGTGAAACGTGTCGCCTCATCCGTCGGAGAAGGCTCGGTGGTCATCAGTGACGTCTGGCGCCACCTGAACGCGACGTGACGGCCTTGCCTGCCTGGGAGCCACTCGTGCGCGCCGGGGCGTTCTTCGGCGTGTTGCTCATCATGCTCGCTTGGGAACGCCGCGCACCAAGACGCACCGACATCCCGCGCCGCGGGCGCTGGTTCGTCAACGGGGCGCTTGTGCTGGTCGACACGGCCATCGTGCGCCTGCTGGGCTCATTGTTGCCCGTCGCGGTTGCCGTGGTCGCAGCCGATCGCGGCTGGGGCGTGTTCCATGCGGTGGCGTGGCCGCTGGCTGTCACAATCCCACTCACCATCGTGCTCATGGACCTCGCGATCTTTTGGCAGCACCGCCTTTTCCACCGTATCCCACTGTTCTGGCGGCTACACCGCGTGCACCACAGCGACACGGGTTTCGACACCACCACGGGTGTCCGCTTTCATCCCGCGGAGATCGTCGTGTCGTTGCTCTGGAAGCTCATCGTGGTCACCGCGCTGGGCGCGCCTGTGTTGGGCGTTGTGATTTTCGAAATCGTGCTGAGCGCGACCTCGTTGTTTAACCACGGCAATGTGCGCATTCCGGACGGCGTTGATGCGGTGCTGCGCCGCGTGATCGTGACACCCGACATGCATCGTGTGCATCACTCGAGTGCGGTGGCCGAGACCGACAGCAATTTCGGCTTCAACTTGAGTGTCTGGGATCGCTGGTTCGGCAGCTACCGGGCGCAGCCCGAGGCCGGGCACCGCGACATGCAGATTGGGCTCAAGGCCTTTCGGACGCCGGCCGACCAGCGTTTGCCCGCCCTGCTCACCCAGCCTGCGGTGCCACCTTCGGCGCCGACCCGTAGCGAGGGCGCATAAAAAAGGCCGCGCAGTGCGCGGCCTTCCGTGAGGTCGGGCGAAACGTCCGTCGCCAGACCGGAGGTGACAGCGGTCAGCCGTCAATCACCCCCGTTGACGCCTCACGATTTCGCCCAGTTAGGTACTCACTAGACATCTGATCACCTCCTTTCATTCGCTAATGGAGGCGTGAGCATAACGCGAATTTCGGGCGCCCGTGCAAGTGCTTTAGGATGTCCTTGTTATGTCGAATAACGGGCTTGTGTGCGGCGTCTACGCAGGAACTGCGCATTTGCGGTAAACCAAATGGGCGCTACCTGCACAAACTCTACAAGGCCGATGCAAGCGGCCATGCGACCCCGAGGGAGCCGAGATGTCTGCGATGCGACACACCCTGACACGAAGCCTGCGACAGACGCTGACGCTGTGCGCCGTAACGCTGCTGGCCGCTTGTGGCGGCGGCGGTGGCGGTGACGCGCCGCCGACGACAACGCCGCCCGCACCGATTACGCAGGCCGAGATCGAGGCCGCCAGCCGTCTGGCTGCCCAGGCCACGTTCGGCATGCCCTTCGAGGCACTGGAGCCCATGGCCCGCCAGGGCACAGAAGGCTGGATCGTGTCCCAGTTCAATCAGCCGCCGACCTACCATCGACCCGTCATTCTCGACATCGTGCAGCGCCGCGATGCAGGTGAATTCGACGCGTTTGAGCAGGACATCGAATACCTGATCTTCTCGCGCCGCCTCTCCTGGTGGCACAACACGGTGACGGCCAACGACCAATTGCGCCAACGTGTCGCCTTTGCGCTGAGCCAGATTTTTGTCGTCTCCGATAACGTCGACACGCTTCAGGTTTACCCGTTTGCGCTGGGTACCTATTACGACCTGATGCTCGAGAATGCCTTCGGTAACTTCCGCGACCTGTTGCGCGACGTGGCATTGAGCCCGGCGATGGGCCTTTACCTGAGTCACCTCAACAACAACCGTTCGGACCCGGCCAACAACATCTTCCCCGACGAAAACTTTGCGCGTGAAGTCATGCAGCTGTTTTCGATCGGACTGTTCGAGCTTGAGCCCGATGGCACGGTGATCACCGATATCAATGGCGACCCCGTCCCGGCCTATGACAACGACGACATTCGTGAATTCGCCAAGGTTTTCACGGGGCTTTCGTTCGGCGGAGACAACGCCTTCTTCGGCAATGAAATCGCACCGCGCTTTGACATCCCGATGGAGATGTTCGAAGCCAACCATGAGCCCGGCGAGAAGCAGCTGCTCAATGGCGCCGTGATCCCGGCAGGTCTGACGGGTGAGCAGGACATTGAGCTCGCGATCGACAACCTGTTTAACCACCCGAATGTCGGTCCCTTTATCGGGCGACAGCTGATCCAGCGACTGGTGACGTCTAATCCGTCGCCAGAGTATGTGCAACGCGTCGGCAGCACGTTTGCCGATAACGGCTTTGGGGTTCGTGGTGATATGCGTGCGGTCATTCGCGCCGTACTGCTTGACCCAGAGGCGCGCGACCCAAGTCTTGCACCGAACGGTGGCAAGCTGCGTGAGCCCGTTGTGCGTTACGAATCGATCCTGCGCCAATTCGGTGCCACAAGCGATGACGGCTTCATCGCCGCACTTGGTTACTTCATCCAGGAATTGACGCGGCAACACCCGCTGTCGGCGCCCAGCGTGTTCAACTTCTACCTGCCCGATCATTCGCCGGCCGGTGAGATTTCTGATCAGGGCCTTGTGGCGCCGGAGTTTCAAATCACGGACGCCAACTCGGTCGTCAACTACCCAAATTTTGTGGATGCCATCCTGTTCGGCGACTTCGTCACGGATGCACCGCCGGGGTTTGATGCCGTGAGGCTAACGCTCGAACCCTGGGAAGCGTTGGCCGACGACCCGGCCGCGCTGGTGGCGCGGCTCGAGACCCTCGTGACCTACGGCAGCATGGATGCCGAAACGCGCGCCATTATCGAGGCTGCAGTGGCAGAGGTTCAGGACCCCGGAATTCGAACCCGCGCTGCCCTGTACTGGGTGCTCACGGTTCCGGCAACGGCCGTACGCGACTAGGGAGGCCGCCATGATTACTCGTAGAACATTCCTCTCCCACAGCTGCTCGCTGGGCGTCGCCGCCTCGACAGTCGGCACCACGTTGCTTTCGCTGGGCGCGGCACGCAATGCCGCGGCGCAGTCGGCGGGCGACTACCGGGCACTCGTGTGCATCCTGCTCGCGGGTGGCAATGACTCCTACAACATGCTCGTGCCCTCGGACGCAAGCCAATACGGCGCTTACGCGGGCATTCGCGCCGATCTCGCGCTGCCACAGGCCGACCTGCTGCCGCTCTCGCTGTCGAACACGGGGACCCGTAGTTTCGGGCTGCACCCGGGCATGTCGTCACTACAGCAGCTCGTGAATACGGGCGATGCGGCCATGGTGGCCAACGTCGGCACCCTGCTCGAGGCGTTCGACCCCGTCGCCGTTGAGAATGGCACGGCGCGTTTGCCCGTCGGGCTGTTCTCGCACGCGGATCAGATCAACCAGTGGCAGACGGCCATCGCGGATGGGCGCACGAGCAAGGGCTGGGGCGGTCGCATCGGTGACCTGCTGCAGTCGTCCAATCTTGCCAACGGCGTTTCCATGAACATCTCGCTGGCGGGGACCAATGTGTTCCAGAGTGGTGACGATGCGGTGGGCTACGCGATTGAGTCGACGGGCAACGGCGCTGCAAACATCAACGGTTACGGCGACGCGGCGGGCTTTGGTGAGTACCGCACGCGCGTCTGGGACGAACTCCTGGCTGTGCAGCAGTCGCAGGTGTTCCGACGTGAGTTTCGCAAGCGCCTGCGCGACGCGATTGACACCGAGGGCGTGTTCTCGGAAGCCATGTCGCAGGCGCCGGCGCTGAACACCACGTTCTCTCCCGGGCCCTTCTCTACGGCACTGAATCAGATTGCACGTGTCATCAGCGTGCGTGACCTGCTGGGCGCCACGCGTCAGACATTCTTCATCACGGTTGGCGGCTGGGACCACCACGACGAGGTGCTCGACAACCAGGCGGGTATGTTGCCTGCCATCGCCAATGGGCTTGCCGAGTTTCGCAATGCGCTCGTCGAGCTCGGCGCTTTCGACAACGTCACCACGTTCACGATTTCAGACTTTGGTCGGACCTTGACATCAAACGGCCGCGGTTCGGACCACGGCTGGGGCGGCCACCACATCGCCATGGGTGGTGCCGTCAACGGTGGGCAGCTCTACGGCGACTACCCGATTCTCGCGGCCAACGCACCGCTTGATGTGGGCCGCGGCATTTATGCGCCCACAACACCCACCGAAGCGTACTTCGCGGAGCTCGCCCTGTGGTTTGGCGTCAGCCCGGGCGATCTCGACGTGGTGCTGCCTAACGTGCGCACCTTTTATTCACCGGAGTCGGGCACGCCGCCGCTCGGCCTGCTGACCGGCTAGCTGTGAGCGCTGCGCCCGCCCCCGTCGATGTCCGGCAATGAGCCCAGCGATGCGATTCTGCTCAAACGGTTTCGTGACGGCGATCGAAGCGCCTTCCAGGATTTCGTCATACGTCACCAGGACCGTGTGTTCCGACTCGCGCGCCTGTGGCTCTACGACGCAGGCCGTGCGGACGATGCGGCCCAGGAGGCCTTCGTCCGCGCCATGGGTGGTATTGCCGCGTTCCGATTTCGCGCGGCACCCTTCACCTGGCTTTACCGCACGCTGCGCAATGTCTGCCACGAGTTCAATCGCGAACGCCGGCATGAGGATATCGATGCGGTACCGCCGCCAGCTCAGGACGACGACGCCGCGCAACGAATCGATGCGGCGAACGCGGCACGCAGCGTTCGCGAGCTCGTCGCCGACCTGCCCGAGCGCCAGCGGGAGGTTGTGGTGTTGAGAGTCTTTGAATCCATGAGCGTTGCGGAGACCGCGCGCGTGATGGGTTGCCGCGAAGGCACGGTCAAGGCGCTGCTGCACAAAGCGATGGCGCGACTTCGCACGATGGTCGGTGTGTCATGAGTGATGTGACGAAAAAAGACAATGATTTTGCGCCGCTCGCGGAGCGGTATCAGCGCGGTGCTGCGCCTGCCGGGTTTGCGGACCGTGTACTCGGCGCCGTCGAAATGCCGCAGCGCCGTTCGCCTGTCGTGCCCGCCGCACTGGCTGCCGCGCTGCTGGCCGCCGTGGCGCTGGTCGTCAGTCTGCCCGTGATGGGGCCCGATGACACGCTCAGTCCGAAATGGCGCGTGAGCGCACAAACGCCCGAACGACCGCAAGCGCAAGGTGACGCTCCTGCGCGACTTCGCGTTGCGCTGTCTGTGACCACACCGACCCGGCCCATGGCGGAGAACGACCGCCCCGAGCCCGATTCAGACGGTTGAATCCACACCTCAGTGAACAAGATCCAAGGAGATCCAAGATGTCCATGATTCGAAACGGCGCGCTCGCGTCACTGGCCTGCCTCATGTTGGCGGTTGCACCCACGACGGCGCACGCGCAGGCTGAAGAACTCGGCATGATGCAGCGTTTCGTGGACCTCATGCAGGGTTACTTCAACATCATCGAGATGACGCATTCGGTCGCTGATGAACCCGAGAAATCCGCGATCCTGCACATGCAAAAGATCAAGGAGATCATGGAGGAACGCGGTCAGGCGGCGCGCGCCGCGGAGGTGTTCCGCGAGGTCCTCAAGACCAGTGAGAATGCGACCATTCGCAGCGCCGCCAGCGTACTGCTCGCCGAGACGCTCAAAGAGACCGGCCGCAGCGATGAGGCAACCCAGGTGCTGCTTCAGGGGCTCAAGGAAAGTGTGGCCAACGCCCAGCCCTGAGTCGCGTTACCAGGCATCCTCGGGAAGTGCGAGTACGCGCAATCGTTCCAGGCGGTTGGCAAGCTGGCGGAACTCACGGCTCAGCGCCTCTCGGCGCGCCGTGAGTTCGGCATCGCCGGCCTGGGTCAGCTCGAGGTTGTCGACGAGCCGGTAACCGTTCTCGAAGAACAGCTTGCCAATCGAGGCTTCGGTCGAGATGCGACGTTGCAGATAGGCCTGGCGCCCCAATGCCAGAGAGCGCTCCAGGCAATCCGCTGCCGTGAGGTCCTCGTCAGCCGGGAGTCGTGACAGCACGTTGGCCACCACCCGGTAGGCCTCTACGAAGGGCAACAAGGCGGCGCGCGCGACGAGCGGTCGAAAGCGCCGCAGCAGGTCCGCCGCATACGCCGGGTCTTCATCGAGTCGGGTTTGCCAGGCCGCATCGTAGCGATCCATTTCGGCCACGACTTCGTCACGAAACGCCTCGCGCGGGGCGTAGAAAAACTCAAACTTAAACAGATCGCGCAAGCGCTCGGCTGCAGACCAGAATATCTCGAGCCGGTTGCTCTCGGCATCACCGGCGCGCAACAGGGCCAGCTCGGCAAACGCCTTGACCACAAAATGGTGGATCGTCGTGTTGCGGTAGTAGCTCGCCACGGGATGTTGTTCGGGGGCGAGCGCGTACACCGTGTCCGGCCCGTCGTCGAAATGCTGGACGAGGCCGTGCGAGTTGAGCACCTGGGCCAGGTCGTTGAAGTGGTCCATCTGGTCGCGTTCGAAATCGTCCGTGACGGGGATGTCGCGCGCTCGCGCCCAGGACAGGTAGCGCAGCATCTCCTTGCCGAGTTCAAGGCGCGTCAGCGCCCGGGGCGCCGCGCCGAGCAGGATTGTCGTGACCAGTGAGGTGACCGTGATCGGTGTGACGCGATTGGTTTCGACACCCACCTGAAAGGCGATTTTCTTGAGCGCCAGGTCGTCTTCCTCGGGCACATCACGAAGAATGACGGGCTCACCGACGTCGATGTAAATCTTGCCGAGCGGCTGGCGCAGTCCGCGAACATAACCGATGAACCAGCGCAGGCTCTCGGGCTGCTTGACGCCACCGCCCTGCTCCTTGACGTAGTCGCGGACGTCACGAATAAGATCGTAATTGAGTGCGATGGGGATGATGCGCAAATTGTCGTCACCCGATGCCCGCGCCGCTTCGGCGACGTACTTCAGGATGCCGTAACGCGGCGGCATGAGTTTGCCCACGCGTGAGCGGGTACCCTCGAACGCCCAGGTCAGCGGAAAGCGTTTCTCGAGCAGATAGCCCAAGTACTGGCGCAGGATCATCTTGTAGAGCAAGTCGTCCTGAAAGCTGCGCCGGATAAAGATGCCGCCGGAACGTCGCGCCGCGTAACCGAGCCCGCCAAAGGCCATGTTGACGCCGCCCAGCAGGTGCGGCACCGGGAAGTCGTTCTCGAACAGCATCGAGTAAACCGCAAAGCCGTCGATGTGCGTCTTGTGCGTCCAGAGCAGCACTGAGGGCCGTGTCCGCACGGTTTCGCGGAGCGTCTCGAGCCGCTGCTTGTCAATGACAATCTCGGGCTCGTAGCCCATCGAGATGACCTTCCGGTTGAATGCGGCCATGACGTCCTGCCAGAACGTCCGCGGGATCGCGATAAGTTCCTTGAAGATCTCCTCGGCGCGTTCGTTCAGCGCCTCCACGCTTTCGCCGGTGTCTTCGGCGATCTGGGTGAGCGCTTCCTGAAACGCGGACCGCCGGCGCAGGTTTTGTGCGACGCGTCTCGGCACCTTGTAGCGACCGCCACGCTGTTGGCGCTCGGCGATATCGAGCGCCAGACCGGCCTGGTTGGCGACGAAGCGTGCAAACGCGGTCTCGTCGTCACCTGACCAGCGCGCACGCAGCGCTGCGAGCGTCGCGGAAGCGCCCGCAATGTTCGTCGCGCGATCCGGTGTCTTGCGCAGGATGCGGGCAGCGCGCGACGCCCCGGGACGGCGGACGTTGCCCCGAAGCAGGTCTCGAAGGCGAGGTGTGGGCCTTGAGCCGTCGCGCCCGTCGCCCCAGACGACGCGAATGGGCACGACAATGGTGTCAGGGTCGCCTTGAAGAAAAGGCAGCAGCGAAATCTCGTCGATCGCTTCCTGGCGCGTGGCAATGGGCAACACGACTCGGTGGGTCGTGGCGGGTGGCTGCTCGGGCCGCGTGCTGTCCAACCATTGCCCGAGCAGTTGGCGTTCCGGCCGATGACTGGCGTCGATGATGAACAGAACCGGCGCCGCCGTGTCGGCGGGCCATGGCGTTGGCGCTGTGCTCAAGAGGCGGCTCCGGGCGTCGCGGTCTCGCCATCGGCCTGCCCCATCGTTTCGAGGAACTGCTGACGGACCTCGGCGACATGCGAGTCGATGTTCTCACGCTGCCAGTCCGAGGTATCGACGGGTGGCAGCACGTCGACGTGCACGGTGGCGGGCCGAAACACGAAGGTGCCCTTGGGCGCCACATCGATCGAGTTGTGGATGACGACCGGCACAATGGGTACACCGGCCTGCATGGCGATATGGAACGCGCCCTTCTTGAAAGGCAGCAACTCCGTCGACAGCGACCGTGTGCCCTCGGGTGCAATGATCAGGGACTTGCCCTCTTCGCGCATGACGTCGACAAGTGGCTGCATGGCCGAAATGGCGCTTCTCGCGTTCTTGCGGTCGATCAGCACGGCGCCACTGAGCTCCAGCACCTGGCCGATCACGGGCAGGCGTCGAATCTCGGCCTTGCCGACACCGGTGACATCGCGACGCAACAACTTGAGCATGACGAGCAGGTCGGCCTTGCTCTGATGGTTGAACACAAACACGGCCGGCCGCTGTTCCCAGAGGTGTTCTTCGCCACGCACGGCAAGTTCCAGACCGATGAGCGCGCTGGCGGTCTCCGAGAACAATGCAACGGAGAAGTTCTGCATGTGTCGGCGCGAGCGCGTTAGCGCCAGAATCGGCAGGCTGGCCGCGAACGAGGTCGCCAGACTGCCCGTGGCGGCGATGCTGCGGACCCAGTCTGTGAGCCCCGGGCGTCCACGTCCCGCGAATCGCTGCACAGTCCAGCCGCGTTGCTCGGAGATGTCTGTCAGTCGGCGATTGGCGTTCACGGGCCTCGGGTGGCGAACGGCCTCAAGCAGCTCGATGTCATCGTCACTGTCGGAATAGAACACGGCATCGGCAAGCGTGGCACGGGCCTCGTCGCAGATGCGCTGCGCGGCCGTGACTTTGCCGGGGCCGAAACAGGTGGGGCTGACCACGTGACCTGTGAACGTACCCTCCACCACCTCGAGCGCCGTGCATTCGATGCGCGAGATCCCGAGCGCCCGCGCGGCGGGTTCAATCTGGTAGCGCGTCGCCGACGACACGATGGCCACCGTGTGTCCACGTTCTTGGTGTGCGGCCACGAGCGCACGCGCCTCGGGGTAGATCTCCTTGGCGATGTGCTTCTCATACAACGTCTCCCCGAACGCCTCGAAGTCGGCTTCGGGCGTGTCGCGCAGAAACTGCATGGCGGTCGCCATCATGGCTGAGAATCCGATGTCGCCGAGCCCGAACCGGGTCATAACAGCGGCCATCTCGACAAACTGCTTCGCGCTGAAGTCGCCACGGCGCAGTTGCTCACGTAGGAATGCGACGGCCGAGTAGCCGTTCATCAGCGTGCCGTCGAAATCGAACAGGGCCACGGTATCGGGGCCCTCGGGCAGTTCATGAACCGCCGCTGTCAGCTCGGGATGGGTGTCCACGCCGCGCGTTGTCATGTCTCACTCCCCCTGATCAGTTCGAGAAACGCCTCACCGAAACGTTCGAGCTTCGCGGCGCCCACACCGCTGATGGACAGCATAGCGCCCGAACTGGCGGGGCGCGCCAGGGCCATCTCCCGAAGCGTCGCATCATGGAACACCATATAGGCCGGAATGTCGTGTTGCTGCGCGAGCTCTGCCCGAAGGTCACGCAAGGCTTCAAACACAGCGGCGTCGGCCGGGCTCAGATCCACGACCGCCCTGGCCCGTTTCTTTTCCTTGCGCCTGGGAGCGCGCCGGGCTGCAAAGTCGGACTCGCCACGCAGCAATGGCCGGCAGCGCGCATCGAGGACCAGAGCGCCGTATTTCTCGGGATCGGCGTGCAGGTGGCCCGCGACGATGAGCTGGCGAATCAGCGACTTCCAGTCCCGCTGATCGAGTTCGTCGCCGGCGCCAAACACCGCCAGCGCGCTGTGCCCGTTTCGGGTAATGCGGTCGTTCTCCTGGCCGCGCAGCACGTCGATCACGTAGTTAGCCCCGAAGCGCTGCCCCGTCCGGTAGACGGCGGACAACAGCTTGCGCGCGGACT
The DNA here is from genome assembly GCA_937899415.1 of uncultured Gammaproteobacteria bacterium. Lineage (GTDB taxonomy): Bacteria > Pseudomonadota > Gammaproteobacteria > Steroidobacterales > Woeseiaceae > CALBPI01. The sequence continues at coordinate 22,692 of CALBPI010000023.1, forward strand.
CTGTCGCGTCCCAGGTCGGTGGCGGCGCGAGGCAGTTGTCGCAGTTTCCGCAGTCCTCATCGGGACGGTCACCAAAATACTCGAGCAACGGTCGCCGGCGGCAGGTGGCGGTCTCACACCAACCGAGTAACGCTTCGAGCTTGCGGCGTTCGATGCGCTTGTACGCCTCGTCGCCATCGGATTCGTCAAGCATCTGCTGCAGCCTCACGACGTCCTGCATGCCGTAGACCATCCAGGCCTCGGCCGGCGCGCCGTCGCGGCCCGCGCGTCCCGTCTCCTGATAATAGGCCTCGACGCTCTTCGGCAGGTCCATGTGGGCCACGAAGCGCACGTCGGGTTTGTCGATGCCCATACCAAACGCAATGGTGGCGACCACGATATCGATGTCGCCGCGCAGGAACGCCCGCTGCGTGTCTGTGCGTTGTTCGCGCTCCAGGCCCGCATGATACGGCGCCGCCCGGTGGCCGGCAGCGACAAGCGCCTCTGCGGTGCGCGCCACCTTGTTGCGTGACAGGCAATACACGATGCCGGCCTCGTGTCTGTGATCTGCAAGGAACGCCTCGAGCTGCTGTCGGCCGTTGCCCCGCTCTGCGACGGTGTAGCGGATGTTGGGTCGGTCGAAGCCGCCCGTGAGTACACGCGGCGCCTGGAGACCCAATCGTGTGCTGATGTCCTCCCGCGTTGCGGGTGTCGCCGTGGCCGTTAGCGCGATGCGGGGCACCGGACCGATCGCTGAGATGGCGGCATCGATCTCCAGGTAGTCAGGACGAAAATCATGGCCCCACTGCGACACGCAGTGCGCCTCGTCGATGGCGATAAGCGCGACGTCGAGACGGGCGAGCAGCGTCTGAGTCTCGGGCATGGCCAGGCGCTCTGGTGCGAGATAGAGCAAATCGAGCTGCCCGGCTTCCAGCGCGCGAAGCGTTGACCGGCGCGCGTCCGAAGACTGCATTGAGTTTAGGAAGCCCGCCCGGACGCCGAGCTGGTCGAGCATGTCGACCTGGTCCTGCATCAGCGCGATTAGTGGTGAGATCACGATGCCGACGCCGCGCGTGATGAGCGCCGGGATCTGGTAGCACAGGGATTTGCCGCCGCCCGTTGGCAACAGCAGAAGGACGTCGCTACCGCCCACGAGTGTCGCAATCGCCTCGCGCTGCAGCGGGCGAAACGCATCGTACCCGAACACGTCGCGCAGACACGTCAGGGCGGCATCGTCAGGCGTCGCTGGCGCCCCGTTGTCTGCTGCGTGTTGCACTGTGCTCATTGCCCGCGGTGTCCCGTTCGGACGATAGCACGCGGCCCGTAATGTGATCGACTTCACGTTTCGGCGTGCTTGCAGGTGAAAAACGAGGTGTCGGAGGGCTCGAAGTGTGACTGAGTCTCAGACGCTGCTGGGACTTATGTCGAAAATACCCTCGAAGTGCTGTAACCCCGATTCCGTC
>CALBPI010000024.1 GCA_937899415.1 uncultured Gammaproteobacteria bacterium
CTCAAGCACTTCCCATCTCGGAGCGCGTTCAAGGCCTGACGGACACTGATCCCTTCGGCAACTACGGATTCCGACCGCGATGCAGTCCGCGTAACGCGGAAGGTACAAACCTTGGCCGTCACGAGCGGGCCAAACGATGGGACATCGGCGAGGCCGAGCCGTTGGAACTCTCGCGTCCCTTTGAGGCGCAAGCGCTCGATCTAAAGGAGTGCTTCCCCGAGGACCATGACGGCATCGTTGCCTGGTTCGAGGCCGCGCATGAAGCGCGCGAGGAGATGTACACGGCGTTCAAGAGCCGCGCGATGCCGCGGGCCATTGGCCAAGCCATCGAGTGGTGGCACCGGCGTTCCTGGGGCGCTGTGGGGTGGATTGCTGAGTACGGCTTGTGTCGACCCTAGAATACTCGGCCACATGAGAACCTGATCAATCCCGCGCTACTCAAAGTCAGCGGCATCGATCACAGCGACACCTCCAAACAGCGACAGATAGACCCCAATGCGGGCGTTACCTGCTTTGATGATCTTCGATGGGTACAGGATCGAGCTGTTGTTCTGAGCATCGAATGTCAGAGATCCAATAAGCGCACCTGAATCCAGTTCGTACCGCGCAACGATTGAAAACTCACTGCTGTTGATCAGGAAATACACGCTGTTGGTTTCCTGATCAGCGAGAACCGCGGCGCGCGCTCCAAACTCTGTTACCAAGTTTAGGTCGAACCGCTGCTCGCCGCCGCCCGTTGCGGTATTTAGAACATCAACGTCAGCCGCAAAAACTTCGTCACACAGTCGATCGACTGCAACGGGCAGACTAAAGAACGAAGGCACCTCCTCGGTGCTGGTCAGCACCAAACCCGTCGCATCAGCAGCGAATCGCTGGATCGCTGCCTGTGCCAATGTGATGACCGTTACGAGTTCGCCCGTCGGTTCAAACTCTATAGCGCGATCGCCCGTATTCGTTGGCGGTGGCAGTTCACTGACGCTGACTACGTTAGCACCGAAGAATCCGTCCTGGAGGTATCCAAGACCACGAACGAGTGTCGACCCAAAGCTGTTACCAAAGGTCAGCGCCAAACCGGAAGGCACAATGGGCGAAGACGTAATCTCGAGCGGCACTCGAGGCTCTAGCCGACCAAGAAAACCATCTGAGGACAGCGGGACTTCGACCCGCTCGGTGACAAGCTGAGACGTAAGGTCCAGTCTCGCAATTCGGTGATCATCATCAAATGCGACGAATAACGCGTTGCCGTCTTGTGCCACCGCGAGTCGACGTGGGCTGTCTCCGACGGGCGCGTAGCTTATCGCGCCGCCATTCGGATTCACGGTAGCGACGCTATTGCCAATGACTGCTTGCTGCAACTCGCGAATTGACAGGTAGACTCGGTCGCGGCTCGGCTCATACGCGATATCCGTCGCAATGCAATTGATGCGAAGAATCTCAGCACCTTCCTCGGTCGTGACGGGCCCCGCCCCGCAGCTGTTGTCGTCTTGCGTCTCCAAATCAGCCAACGAATACACGAACACCCGCTCGCCATTGCTTGCAGTCAGCGTATCGGCTACCGCTGCCACAGAGAACAACGGCATCCCAAACGGCGCTTTGAGTGCGAAAGTACCAACCGGCAAGTAGGTATCACGGTCCCAGACCACCAGTGAACCCGAGCTCGCCTCCATAAACAGATTAGCGTCGACCGCAGATAGTGCGAATTGGGACGACCCCGCAAGAAAACGACCGCGGAGCACCAGCGAGTTTGCAGCAATAACTTCGCCGCCGGTAAGAATGGCATCGGCACCAGAGCGTCGCAGTTGCGCGCCATTCAGATCAGTCTCGGTCTTACCGGTGACGCCATCCGCGTCAAGCGCCGCGACGGTTAGCTTGTTCGCACTGACAAACAGCTGCTGCCCATCCGCCGAAAAGAGTACGTCGCTCAGCTGTGACGCAAGGAAGATACTCCCCAAGTCGAGCAGCGTGTTTGGGCGAGCCGCCGCACCGTCGACAATGATGACGTCAGCTGCATTCGTGTTATCCGCCTTAAGTGCCAGCGCAATCCGTTCATTGTCGATGGGTGACACATCGAGGTCGACGACAAACACTGTCTCACGGGGCGCGAAGCTCGTCGGAAAATCGATTTCGGCGGTTTGCGTGCCCGTTGCTGCTTCAATGCGCAACACCGTCGACCCACTCGCGGCGAGAGTCACATAAAACACAGCACCGTCTGGCGACACCACAACCTGCCGTGGGACATCTGGAAGTGTGGCAACTGTCACAAGCTCGCGGGAAACCGGGTCGAAGCCAATCAGTGCGTTGGGGGTAAACGGATCGTCGGGACCCGTAAGCACCAGGACTCGGTTGCGCGTTGGGTCCGCCGCTACGGTGACGGCATTGGCAATCAACGAGAACACAGGCAAGTCGGGCACCAGGTTCTGAAGCTCGAAGGCGCCCGTTTCGTTGATAAACATGCCAAAAATAATGCCCCACTCCAGAGAGCCCAGCGCCAAAAAGCTGCCATCGCCCTCTGGATCCACTTCGATTCTGTCCGGCGACGGCACACGAACCGAGCTGCCGCTGGCCCCGCTGCAGCTGATCTGGGCTTCAACGGGCAGCGGTGAGCCATCGGCGAATCCAATCGTCGTTGCGGTACAAACCGCAGTGCCACCCAGCGCCTCGCTGTCGTAATCAAGCGAGTAGGTCAGCACAGTATCCAGAGCCGAATTCTGAGTTACGAGGGTGAACGCATTGCGACGCGAGATAGAAAACTCTGTCAGCGTTTCCTGGGCCATGCCCGTGCTTCGACTAAAGAACTGCGTACCGTTTGCGGTGGCTTCTAGCAATATGTCCTCACCCTGCAAAATATCGCCTTGCGAAAAGTCGACGACGAACGAGCCCCCAAAGGTGATAACGATCGCGAGCCCTGGGTCCGTCACTTCAAACGCTGGGCCAATCTCCACGACGCCACGGATTGTGGCGTTACTCGGGGAGATGTCGAACGACTCGATCGTTACCGTGAGCGTGCCATTGGCTTGAAGATTGAATTCGTTCTCGTCGCAATTCACGTAGGTGACTTCCAACGCGTCGCCAACTGAGAGCGCGCGGTCGCCATCGTTGTCGACAAGCGCCGCGGCTCGACTACCCCCGTTGCCGCAGTTGATGTTGGGCTCGCCGCGTGGCGTTACGAGATCGACGGACGGGCTAATCGCTGTCAGCGCAAGCTTCAGCACGTCCTGTGACAGGTCGATCGACAGCGGCAAAATCTCGGCGCCATCATTGTCGATGAACAGCGTTCCGGCGGATGGGGGTGGCGGCGGCGTTCCTGTTGGCGGCGGCGGCCTACCACCGCCTCCGCCACCGCCTCCGCAGCCAACCAATGCAAAGATCATCACGAGTGCTGCTACATCGCGCGCCGCAATCAACAGAGAACGGGGACGAAGGCGTGGTGTTGCCATAACCTGATGCTGAGTATTTGGGGGGATGGACTCGGGCGACAAAGATGTGCGGATGTCTCTAGGACACCCAAACTGTTGCACATCCTGTTGTGCAGTGACAGGCACTGCAGGATGTCTTGGTTTCGCCCAAGAATCTACCGGTGCGCGCCGGTCTCGCCGTCAATTGAGACTTAACAAGCTCGCATTCCCACCAACAGCCGCTGTGTTGTTACTCACGGCATACTCGGTCCCGAATCGCGCCAGATAATTCGGCCCACCGGCTTTCGGTCCCGTTCCCGACAAACCACGCCCGCCAAACGGTTGAACGCCGACAACGGCACCCACCATGTTCCGGTTAATGTAGATGTTGCCAGCGCGAGCCAACCGCGCCAGCTGACCGGCCCGCCCATCGATGCGCGTGTGCACACCAAACGTGAGCCCGTAGCCTGTGGCGTTGATCTTCTTGATCAGCGACTCAAGCTCACGACCGTCATAGCGGTACACGTGCACGACAGGCCCAAACACCTCACGCTCCAACGCGCCGATCGAATCGACCTCAATCAGTGTCGGCGGGAAGAACACGCCCTGCCCGGCTTCCTTGGGCAACACGCACTGATGGATCACCGTTTGCTCGGCCTGCATCTTCTCAACGTGCTTCGCGAGCACATCGCGCGCCTCGGCATCGATAACGGGACCCACATCCGTGGCGAGATCGGCCGGGTCGCCGATGTTGAGTTCGAGCATCGCACCCTTGAGCAACTCGATGACGCGCGGCGCTACGTCTTTCTGCACGCAGAGAATGCGCAGCGCGGAACAGCGCTGGCCCGCAGAGTTGAAACCACTCTGGATGACATCCGCCACGACCTGCTCGGGCAGCGCGCTCGAATCGACGATCATCGCGTTCTGGCCACCCGTCTCGGCGATGAGCGTGCCAATCTGGCCGTCCCGATTCGCGAGTGTGCGGTTGATGATCAGTGCCGTTTCCGTGCTGCCCGTAAACGCGACGCCCGAGACGCGCGGGTCAGCGATGGCCGGCGCCGCCGCAGTCGCGCCATCACCCGGCAGGAATTGCAGCGCGCTGCTCGGCACGCCCGCCTGCCACAGCAGCTCGCAGGCACGGTGCGCGACGAGGCTCGTCTGCTCGGCGGGCTTGGCGATCACACTGTTGCCCGCGGCGAGTGCCGCGACCGCCTGTCCCGTGAAGATCGCCAGCGGGAAATTCCAGGGGCTCACGCAAACGAACACGCCCTTGCCACGCAGGCCGTAGACGTTCTTCTCGCCGGTCGGTCCGGGCAATTCGGTCGGCTCGGCAAACTTCTCGCGGGCTTCGGCCGCGTAGTAGCGCAGGAAGTCGACGGCCTCGCGCACTTCAGCAATCGAGTCCGGCAGTGTTTTGCCCGCCTCGCGAATACACAGCGCGTATAACTCGGCCGCGTGTTCCTCAAACAGGTCGGCCGCGACGTCCAGTGCCGCGGCGCGCGTCTCGGCCGGCGTGCGGTCCCAGGCCGGGAAACCGGCGACGGCGGCATCGACTGCCGCTTTAGCCGTTTCCGCATTCGCGAAATCGACACTGCCGATGACTTCGCCCGTATCAAACGGGTTCACGCTTTCCGTGTTCGTGCCGTTGAGTCGTTTGCCGTCAACCACAGGTGTCGCCGCATACTGCTGCCCGGCGAATACCTGCATGCGTGCATAGACGTCGCCGCCGATCCCGCGGTCGGGCAAGTTCACACCCGCGGAGTTCTTTCGACGCGCGCCGTACAGATCGACAGGCATGACGATACCCGGGTGCGGGATCACGTCGAGTGCGCGCACCTCGGAAATCGGATCCGAGATGATGGCGTCGATAGGCTCGTTGGGATCAACGATCTGATTGACGAAGCTCGTGTTGGCGCCGTTCTCAAGCAGGCGGCGCACGAGGTAAGGCAACAGGTCCTCGTGACTGCCGACAGGCGCGTACACACGGCAACGCTTGTTGTAACGCTGCGGGTCAATCACAGCGGAGTAGAGCTCCTCGCCCATACCATGCAGGCGCTGGAACTCGTAGTCTGTACGGCTGCCCGCGTGGTGCAGGATGTAGCTCAGCGTGTGCGCATTGTGCGTGGCGAACTGCGGGTAGATGAGCTCGCCGGCGTCGAGCATGAGGCGCGCGCAGGCCAGGTAACTGACATCAGTGTTCAGCTTGCGCGTAAACACGGGGTAACCCGGCAAGCCCAGTTCCTGCGCGTGCTTGATCTCCGTGTCCCAGTAGGCACCTTTTACGAGCCGAACGGGAATGCGGCGACCCACACGCTTCGAGAGCGCCGTCAGCCAACGCACCACGTCGGCGCCGCGCTTCTGGTAAGCCTGTACCGCGAGGCCCAGCCCCTGGTAACCGTCCAGGTCTGTGCTCGTGTAGACCTGCTCGAAGATGTCGAGTGAGAGCTGCAGGCGGTCGGCCTCTTCCGCGTCCATCGTCAGACCAATCCCCACCGCGTAAGCACGCTTCGCGAGTTCGAGCAGCATGGGCGCGAGCTCATCGAGTGCCTGTTGGCGACGCGCGAATTCATAGCGCGGGTGCAACGCACTGAGCTTCACGCTGATGGAATGCACGGCAAAGATGTCATCGTCGTCGGCGCTCTTGCCGATGGCGTCGATAGCGGCCATGTAGGCCTCGAAGTAGCGCTGCGCGTCCTGCCGCGTCATCGCAGCCTCGCCCAGCATGTCGAAGCTGTAGCGGTAGTGCTTGTTCTCGCCCTTCTTGGCGCGCTTCAGCGCACCCTCGATATCGCGCCCCATGACGAACTGGTGGCCCATGACCTTCATGGCCTGACGCATCGCTTTGCGCACAACCGGCTCGCCCAGCCGGCCCGCGACACGTTTGAACAGTTCCCTGGGATTGCGCTGGTGCGCCTCGTCGAGCGTCAACATCTTGCCCGTGAGCATGAGACCCCAGGTGCTCGCATTGACGAACAGGGAATCGCTAGAGCCCAGGTGCTCTTCCCAGTTGGCCGCCGTGATCTTGTCGGCGATCAGTGCGTCGGCTGTGTCGGCGTCGGGGATGCGCAATAACGCCTCGGCTACACACATGAGCATGATGCCTTCCTGACTGGAGAGGTCGTACTTTTGCAGGAAGGCCTCGACGCCGGAGCGGTCTTCGTTGAGCTTGCGTACATGCTCGACGAGCTCGCGGGCTGTGGTCTGGATGTTGTCGCGTTCGAATTCGCCTTCGTTGGCGTGCTTCAGCAGCTCGGCGACAAGCTGTGCTTCGTCAGCGAGGTAGGCGCCACCGAGATCGGCAGCGGCTGTGGAGCGCACAAAGTCTGCCAAAAACGGCTGTCGCGGATTGGGCGTGTTGTTGGTCGATTCTGGGCGTGCGGCCATCGAGGGCTCCTGCGAAAAGGACGGGCGCGGCCGCGGGTACGCGGGCGCCGGCTATTCCCCAATTATAAACCTCTGGAGCTCGGGGAGCCGTCAATGCGAGGCGCCCGCCTCGCCCGTCATTGCGAGCCCGCGCAGCGGGCGCGGCAATCTCCAGACGCCACCGCAGCCTCGGCAGATTGCCGCGGCGCCTACGGCGCCGCGCAATGACAGGGTCTGCGCCTGAAGCGCCTCGCAATGACAGGGTCTGCGCCTGAAGCGCCTCACAATGACTGAGTATTTACCCCCGCTTGTCCTTCCAGTCCCGGAGCTGGCGCCGTGTGTGCTTGTCAGGCCGGCCCTCTGTCAGCGGCTGGGTCATGCGGGCGGCCTTGATCGAGGCCGACAGCGCCTGGCGGGCCGCAATGCTCTCCTCGGTCTCGGCATAGCAGGCGCGGGCCTCGGGTGCGGGGCCGCGCCGGGTCGGTGTCGCAATGACGTCGATCTCGAAGGTATAGCGGTCTTTGGTGATCACAAGCTTGTCACCGGGCGCCACGGGCGTCGCCGGCTTGGCACGCTCACCGTTTCGCTCGACGTGCCCGCCCGTAACTGCCGAGGTCGCCTGCCCACGCGTCTTGAAGAAACGTGTGAAGAACAGCCATTTGTCGATACGGAGAGTGTCGGGCATGTGATTGCGTCACGGGGCGCGGCCGGCGCGCCTTGAGTCGTCATTGCGAGCGGCCGCAGGCCGCGCGGCAATCTATTGATGTCACGGAGTCGTTGGGAGATTGCCGCGTCGCTGCGCTCCTCGCAATGACGGGGTAGCAGGTCTCGCTCCTCGCAATGACGGGGTAGCAGGCTCCGCTCCTCGCAATGACGGGGTAGCAGGCTTCGCTCCTCGCAATGACGGGTCAGAGGTATACTTTCACCAGTTACTTTTCGGAGACTAGCACGTGGTCCAGAGCTTCCTGAACACGCTTGCCGAGCAGACCGAGGCGCTGCACGGCCAGGGCCTTTTCAAGACCGAGCGGCGCATCACCACGCCGCAGGATGGCGAGGTCGATGTGGCGGGCCGAGACGGCCATGTCATCAACCTTTGCGCCAACAACTACCTGGGGCTGGCCAACCACCCCGACGTGGTCAAGGCCGCACACGCCGCACTCGACGACTTCGGCTTCGGCATGGCCAGCGTGCGGTTCATCTGCGGCACGCAGACCGTGCACACGGATCTCGAGAAACGCATCAGTGAATTCCTGGGCACCGAGGACACGATCCTCTACCCCAGCTGCTTCGACGCCAACGCCGGTCTGTTCGAGACCATCCTCACGCCCGACGACGCCGTGATCTCAGACGCGCTCAACCACGCCTCGATTATCGACGGCATCCGGCTCTGCAAGGCGCACCGCTTCCGCTACGCCCACAACGACATGGCGGACCTGCAGGCGAAGCTGCAAGAGGCACGAGGCGCACGCGTCCGGATGATCGCAACCGACGGCGTGTTCTCCATGGACGGCACCATCGCCACCCTGCCCGCCATCGTCGACCTCGCGCAGCGCTACGAAGCGCTGACCTTTATGGATGACTGCCACGCCACAGGCTTCCTGGGCGACAACGGCAAGGGCACGCATGAACACCACGGCCTGCTCGGCAAGATCGACATCATCACGGGCACATTGGGCAAAGCGCTCGGTGGTGCTTCGGGTGGCTACACAAGCGGTCGTAAAGAGATCATCGGTTGGCTGCGGCAGCGTTCGCGGCCTTACCTGTTCAGCAATACACTGGCGCCAACGATTGCTGCGACGTCGATTGCTGTTCTGGATCTACTCGATCGCGACCCGTCGCTGCGCAAACAGCTTTGGGACAACACGGCCTACTTCCGCGAGCAGATGACGAAGCTCGGCTTTGACCTGAAGCCCGGTGAGCACCCCATCATCCCCGTGATGCTGGGCGACGCGAAGCTCGCCACCGACATGGCCGCTGCCATGCTCGACGAGGGCGTCTACGTGGTGGGATTCGCCTTCCCCGTCGTACCCCAGGGCGAGGCACGGATTCGCACGCAGATGTCTGCCGCGCACACACGCAAGGAATTGGATCGCGCGATTGCCGCTTTTGAGCGTGTGGGTAAAAAGTACGGTGTCATCCAATGATCCCAAGCCGAACCGCGACAGCAAACGTCATCGCGAGGAGCGTAGCCACGCGGCGATCTCGTGACGACATCGAGCTGTTTGAAGGCACGACAACCTGATGGAGATTGCCACGCCGGCTTCGCCGGCTCGCAACGACGATTGAAATGAAGGCACTGACCAAAAAGCGCGCCGAGAAAGGCATCTGGCTCGACGACATCGCCGAGCCCGAATACGGCCCCAACGACGTGCTCATCCGCGTCAAAAAGACTGCGATCTGCGGGACGGACATCCACATCTACCGCTGGGACGAGTGGGCGCAGAAGACGATTCCCGTGCCCATGGCCGTGGGCCACGAATTCTCGGGCGAGATCGTTGCCATGGGCAGCGAAGTTCGTGGCTACGAGGTCGGCGATCGCGTCTCGGCCGAGGGCCACATCACTTGCGGCGTGTGCCGCAACTGTCGTGCCGGGCGCCGCCACCTCTGCATGAATACGGTTGGCGTGGGTGTGAACCGGCCCGGCGCCTTCGCCGAGTACATCGCCGTGCCCGCCTTTAACGTCTTCAAACTACCCGATTCGATCACTGACGAGATCGCCGCGATGCTCGACCCGTTCGGCAATGCGACGCACACGGCGTTGTCGTTCGATCTTGTGGGCGAGGACGTGCTCATCACAGGTGCGGGGCCCATTGGCATCATGGCCTGCGCCGTCGCCAAGCACGTCGGCGCACGCCACATCGTCATCACAGACTTGAATGAGTACCGACTCAAGCTTGCTGAGCAAATGGGTGCGACGCTGACACTCAACATCACGGAGTCATCCGTGCGCGAGGCCATGGACGGACTGGGGATGACGGAAGGCTTCGACGTCGGCCTTGAGATGAGTGGCAACGGCGAAGCCATGCGTCAGTTGCTGCGCAGCATGCATCACGGCGGCAAGGTCGCGCTGCTGGGTATCCCGCCGGCCGACACCGCCATCGACTGGAACGAGATCATCTTCAAAGGCCTCGAGCTCAAGGGCATCTACGGCCGCGAGATGTTCGAGACCTGGTACAAGATGGCAGCCATGCTGCAGAGCGGGCTCGATCTCTCGCCCATGATTACGCATCGATTTGCGGTGGATGACTACCGCGAAGCGTTTGAAATCATGGACAGCGGCGAGAGCGGCAAAGTCATTCTCGACTGGGCGGCATAGCGTCGTCGCGAGCCGCGCACACGGCATCTTGCGTGCATTTGAGGATGTCATCACACCCATAGAAAGGTAGTCTTGATCCGGGGATGGCGTCTCTTATGACGATATCCCATTGCCGGCGGCCCAGCCGCTCAGCAAAAGGACTTTGATGGCAAAGCCCGAGGACAACAGCAGGGATCGCGTCGCTGAGCGACTATCGCCTGCCTCAGCACACCTCCTCGATGACGTGAGCGCTAACGCGCCTGAGTGGCGCGAAGCCCTCATTCGACCGCTTGGCTTACTCACCGCCGTTCTCATTGGCGGCGTTGGCACTGTACTCACTGCAAGCATTCCTATTTCAGCCATGCAGAATCTCGGTGTGGGCATGCTTGCCGCCTCGGGGCTGCTTTTCGCAACACTCTTCAGCAGCCGGATCCCCGCCAGCTTCAAAGCCTGGGTGATCGTCATCACAATGTGTGTGGCGAGCGTGGTTGCGTACCTTTCCGCGTCCTTTTTGCCGGGCAGCGCGCTTGCAGTCACCGTGGCGCTCGTCTATTCGGCGCTGTTACTGGGTCAGCGCGCATTTGTTGCCGTGTTTCTAGCTGCAGTTTTGTTTCTTGGCGCGCTGACCGCAGGCGTTGCAACGGGCTTCTGGATAGCACCAGGCATCGAAGGGCTGGATCCGAGCAGCGCGAGCAACTGGGCACGTACCAGCGCGGTCTCTGTGATCACGTGGACTGCAATCGGCTTCTCGATCAACTTCGTAATCAACACTATCGAGCGAAACTCAGCGCGACGACGACAGGCTGTGCGCAGCCTTCGCGCCGAGATCGCCGAACGCCAGGCAGCCGAAGCTGCGCGGCGTGAAGCCGAGTTCATGGCCACCAACGCACAGAAGATGGAAGCCGTGGGGCAGCTCGCCGCGTCCATCGCGCACGACTTCAACAACGCCTTGCTGGTCATCCGCGGTTGGAACGAACTACGGGGACTTGGCGACGAAGATGACCGCCAGCGCGAAGCCACACGCGCCATCGAACAGGCAACGGAACACAGCGCGCAGCTGGGTCGCCAGTTGCTGACCTTTGCGCGCAAGGATGTTCGGGCGCCCAAATACCTGTCTCTCGGAAAGCTCGTTGACGACATGCGCGTGTCTCTGCAGAACCTGGTCGGGCCCAAGATCACTGTCACGATCGAGACCGCGCACGACACGATGGTGTTTGCTGACGAGTCACAACTCCAGCAGCTCATCTACAACCTCGTGATCAACGCCCGTGACGCCATCGACGAGGCCGGCCACGTTCGAATCATGATTGATGCCGCCGGGCGCGATGACGCGGACCGCTGGGCGTTGCTTTCCGTTGAGGACGACGGGCCTGGCATCCCAACCGAGCTCATGCGGAAGGTCTTCGAGCCATTCTTCACAACCAAGGACGTCGGCAAGGGTACGGGCCTTGGGCTGGCGACGGTCGCCAGCATTGCGCGTCAGAGCGGCGGCAATATTGATGTCGTCAGCCAACCCGGCAAAACCGTGTTTACGCTGCGCCTGCCTGCCGCAGCCAGCGTCGAGGAGTTCCCCGTTGAGTCGCGGACACACCGACTTCCTCGGGAACTCGGGCTGCGCATCCTTGTCCTTGAAGATGACCCGCAGGCAAGAAAGATCATTGCCGCGGCGCTCATCCGCAACGGCAACGAGGTAGTGGAAAGCGATCGTGGCGATACGACCCTGGCATTGCTCGCGAAGGACCGGAAGCCGTTTGACCTCCTGTGTTCGGACGCCGTATTCCCGGGCGACCCGCTTGCCGATGTACTTGCCGCATTCGAGCGCCACTCCCCCGAGGGCAAGATCCTCATTTGTTCGGGCTACGTGCCCGAGGAGCTTGCGCTCAGCAAGCTCGAGTCCGGCGAGTACGCGTTCCTGCCCAAGCCGTTCGACGGTAGCCGTCTGCTGTCGACCATCCGCGAGATGGTGGGCGGCACTCAAAGCTAGGCGCGAGTCCTGATGCGGCGCATGGTCGCCGGCATCCTGCTCACCGTCGCGGTGGCGACAGCGGCGCTGACCACCATGATGACTGTGATCGGAACGACGGCTGCGCCGCGCGCGCCCTGCACGATCGTAACTCGGCTCACGCCCGACCAAAGCGTCGTTACCCCTGCACCGTCACCATCAATACCGGTCTCTCAAGACGCCGTCATCGAGCAAAGCCGCGATGACGCGCGCCAACGCCTGGCGCTTGAGGCGACGACAGACCCGTTTCCGAAAACGACGTCCAAACCCGGTCAGCCCTACGCTAACCTCACACTCAACGAAGCCCGAGATAGGATCCGCCAGCAGCGGCGCGATGACGTTTGGGCGCCTCGCGCCGAAAAGCGGCTCGAGCAAACCATGGCAAGCATTCTGGGGCCCGCGGGCGACCGGACGGCGCGCATCCGCTGCTACGACACAGACTGCGTCATGGACATCTACACCACGACCACCTATGTCGAAAACGCCGACCTTGTGTTCGACATCAGCGTCATGCTCAACAATATGGACGCCGACTTCAGTCTGTTCTCCGAAGGCCCGTCAGACCAGCGACTTATGGTGATCGTGGAGTTTCCCGAGCACTACCTGCGCGACGGACTCACACGCTTCTTTCCGCCGATTCGCTAACGAAACACTGTGTGGCTGCGCTTAAGGCGCTGAAACCACCTCGAAGACGTTGGCTTGCAGCTATTGCCTTGCGCGCCCCCTTTCCAGCACCGAGAAACTCCTGGAAAGTGCCCAAGACAGATACCTACATCGCCTTAATTTGCTGTTTATGGTTTTTACTTCCCATTAAGTGTAATGTGAAGGAGAAAACCATGGAAATCAGCCCTTGGATGGCTCGCGCGGCAGCTGCCGTCGTCCTCGCGCTTGCGGGCGCCACGAGCCACGCGGAGGTGTTTTCGGACCGATGCAACGGATGCACAGCCCAACAGAAGGCCAATGTCGCGAGACAGCTTGCGCCCCCGAACAGCCTGCCGGGCGTACCGCACCAAGCCTACATCGTGGACTACCACGCGGAGACGCTCGTGCGTTTCAACCTGATGGTCGTCCACGAATCCTGGGACGGTCTCTCTTATACGGTGGCGACACCTGCGCCGGTGCCGGCGGCGGTGCAGCAGCAATTCGCGGTAGATGTCGCAGCGCTCAAGGCTTACGTGCAAGTCTCAGAGGACATATCCCGGAATATTCCAGCCAGCGTCGCGGACTCCGCGTTCGATTACATTGGCAGCAGCGGCGTTGCGACACGTACCCACGACTGGGTGACACAGTCGCTCGGCATTCTGGAGCGAACGGCCGTCTATTTTTCGGCGTTCGTCCGCATCCTCCAGGTCGACGTGCAGTTCGTAATCCCCATCCGATTCCCGGACGGCTCGACGGCACTCATCGAGTTTCTTGGGGAGGTCGATGGCGTCATGTACTGGCGGGCAGTGGAAGGCCAGACGCGCGATGCCGACGGCAACGTCATCCCGGCACCCAACGCGACGCTCAACGGCTTCATTGGCGTGTACCCCAACGAAGCGCGGTCGCGACGTATGCGTGACTACCTGCGTATCTGGTTCACCCACCTGCAGTGCGACCTCATCGCCAATGGCAACGAGACCATCCTGCGCTGCTCACGGGTGACGCTGACGGAGTAACTTTAGAGAGGAGACAACGATGATGCTTGGCGGCATATCAATAGAAGGCATGATCGCCTACATGGCGTGGCTGCTGGTCGGGCTCTATCTGCTGACTCGACTCGCGCGTTCGCGCACCCACAACCCGTCCCTGACGATGGTTCTGGGCACGCTGGCGTTGCTCATCCCGCCTTTGGGTGCACTGGTACTGCTGTACCTGGCTTTCCGCCCACGTCTAGACGGCACCGAAAGCGCGGCACCGACTGGCAGCTGACGGTACGACGTCGCACTGCCCCGTCACTGCGGGGCGGCTGCGTCCCCATCCGTCATCGCGAGGCGGCTGTGCCCCAACCCGTCATCGCGAGGCGGCTGTGCCCAACCCGTCATCGCGAGGCAGCTGTGCCCCAACCCGTCATCGCGAGGCGGCTGTGCCCAACCCGTCATCGCGAGGCGGCTGT
>CALBPI010000025.1 GCA_937899415.1 uncultured Gammaproteobacteria bacterium
GATGGCTGGTTTGGATTTTGGGGGCCGCCACAGCATCTTGCGCAAGCCAGAATGCGCGCGATCGAGGAAGGCCTTCCGGTGCTACGCTCAACAACGACAGGTATCAGCGCCGTAATCGACGCCAATGGTGTGGTTCGCAAGCACATCCCAACAGGCAAAGCCGCCGCGCTGGAGGGCAAAATACCGTTGGCAAAAGGTCCCACGCTTTTCTCAAGGCTCGGGAACGCATTGCCCCTGGGGTGGGCGGTCTTGCTGACTTTCCTTGGCCTAGGCTTGCCAAGATTGCTTGCGCTCGCAAGACCACGCAGCTAGAGCGCAATACAGACATAAAGGTTTCCTTATATGTGCATAAGGCGAATCTTTTACCAATCAAGAATCGGGATTGCCCATGCGCCAAGAATACCTCTTCACCTCTGAGAGCGTCTCTGAAGGACATCCCGACAAAGTCTCCGATCAGATTTCTGACGCTATCGTTGATTTGATGCTGTCCAAGGATCCAGAAGCGCGTGTCGCCTGTGAGACAATGACGCCCGCCCAGCGCGTTGTATTGTCCGGCGAAATCAGTTGCACCCCGATGTACGATACGACGCGCGAGGATTGGAAGTACAACAACTATTGGGCGCCAGGGGCGCGCGACGAAATTGAAAGCGCTGTGCGTCGTACCGTCGCCGAGATCGGCTATGAACAAAGTGGTTTTCACTGGGAAACGCTGATCTTCGAAAATCACCTGCACGGGCAGTCGAGCGAAATCGCCATGGGTGTCGATGCAGGTGAAGCCGGTTCGAACAAGGACGAAGGCGCCGGCGACCAAGGCATTATGTTCGGCTTTGCCTGCAATGAAACACCGGATCTGATGCCGGCCACCCTCGATTACAGCCACAAAATCCTTGAGCAGCTTGCCGAGGATCGCAAATCCGGCAAGGCTCCTTTCCTCGAGCCCGATGCGAAGAGCCAAATCACTCTGAAGTATGAGCGCGGAATACCCGTTTCCTGTCCTGCGGTTGTCGTCTCAACTCAGCACGCACCGGGCTATCACAAGGGCGAAAAAGAGGCCGAACTAAAAGACTATATCAAAGGCGTTGTCAGCGGCATTCTTCCCGAGGGTTTCCTGAACGAGGAGACGGCCTGGCATATCAACCCGACAGGTGCCTTTGAAATCGGCGGCCCAGATGGTGACGCGGGTCTGACCGGGCGCAAAATCATTGTCGACACATATGGCGGTGCAAGCCCGCACGGTGGCGGCGCTTTTAGCGGGAAAGACCCGACCAAAGTGGATCGAAGCGCTGCCTACATCACCCGATATCTTGCCAAGAACGTGGTTGCAGCCGGCCTTGCAAAGCGCTGCACCATTCAAATCGCCTACGCGATTGGGGTGAGCGAGCCATTGTCTCTTTATGTCGACACTCACGGTACGTGCGCGGAGGGTGTCAGTGACGCGGGCATCGAAGCGGCGATCCAATCGATCGCAAAGCTTGGTGGGCTTACACCACGTGGCATCCGTATGCATCTGGGGCTGAATAAACCAATTTATCGCAAGAGCGCCGCCTATGGCCACTTCGGCCGCACAGCCGAGGGTGATTTCTTCCCTTGGGAGCGCACTGATCTGACCGATGATCTCAAGGCTGTCCTAGCCTAGCTTGTCTGCGGATCGCGAACGCGGGCCGTGACGACATCGTCCGAGAACGAAGGGCAAGGGCCACAAGCGCGAATTGTCGAATTTGACGCCGTTCGAGGTGTGGCCGTGATGGGCATCGCCTTGATGAATGTTTACGCGTTCGCGTTGCCGGCTCAAGCGTATCATAACCCTTCAGCCTACGGCCTAGAAAGCGAATTGGACGGCTGGGTTTGGTTGTTCAGCTTCCTGTTCATCGAAGACAAGTTCCGCACGCTCTTCGCAATGCTCTTTGGAGCGGGCTGCCTCATACTTTTTGAGAGGGGCTCGACCAATCTCTGGCGCTCTCATCTTGCGCGCATGGCGCCGCTTGTCGAGCTGTCGACGACGGCGCTCTCCTTCGAGAGCGAGATCGGCGCCGTGACCGCCTTTTTCATGGGGCTGCTTGGCGTCATCCAGAACGACATCAAACGCGTTGTGGCCTATTCGACGCTGTCCCAGCTCGGCTACATGACCGTGGCACTCGGTGCGTCGGCGTATGCCGCGGGCGTGTTCCACCTCATGACGCACGCCTTCTTCAAGGCGCTGCTGTTCCTGGCCGCGGGCTCTGTGATCATTGCGATGCACCACGAACAGGACATCCGCAAGATGGGTGGCCTGCGCAAGTACCTGCCGGTGACTTACTGGACCTCGCTCATTGGTTCACTGGCGCTCATTGGCTTCCCGTTCACATCGGGCTTCTACTCCAAGGACGCGCTCATCGAGGCGGTTGGTGAGTCGGCCCACCTGACGCACAGTGTCGCGGCAACGATCGGGTACTGGAGCCTGGTGCTGGGCGTCTTCGTGACGGCGCTCTACAGCTTCCGAATGTTCTTCCTCGTATTCCATGGCTCACCGCGGATGGACGATCACACGCTGGAGCACCTCAAAGAGAGCCCGCTCGTGGTGACGGTGCCGCTGATCCTGTTGGCGATTCCGTCACTGGTCGTCGGGTACCTGACCATCCAGCTCATGCTGTTTGGCTACTACTTCGATACCTCCATCACCGTCAACGCGGCCACCAATCCGTTGCTCGTAATGGGCGACGAATGGCACGGACCGACGGCCTTTGTGCTTCATGCGCTGCAGGGCCCGGCCATCTGGCTATCGTTCGCCGGTGTTGCCACGGCCTGGTACATCTGGCTCAAGAATCCCTCGATTGCCGAGAACACGAAGGCGAAGCTCCAAGGCGTTTACAAGGTGCTCGAAAACAAGTACTACGCCGACGATCTCTGGATCAAAGGCTTCGCGGGTTCGGGCCGGAAGCTCGGGCAGTCGCTGTGGCAGATCGGTGACGTGCGCGTCATCGACGGCGCCATCGTCAACGGCTCCGCTTCATTCGTTTCGTTCTGCTCAGGTGTGCTGCGCCGTCTGCAGAGTGGCTATCTCTACGCTTACGCATTCGCCATGGTCGTAGCCCTCACGGGGCTGCTGGGCTGGATGTTGTTGCGCGCGTGATCGCCGCGCTACTGATCGGCAAATCTCATGATGTTTGACAACCTTCTCAGCGCGCTTATCTGGCTGCCCCTTGCGGGTGGCGCGCTTGTGCTTGTAATTGGCGACGGTGGCGACTCGGCCTCGCCGCGCGCTGCGGCGATGCGCTGGTTTGCGCTGGGCATTTCGCTCGTCACGCTTCTGCTGTCCGTGCCGCTGTATACGCAGTTCGATTCCGGTACGGCTGCGATGCAGTTCGTGGAACGGCTTGCGTGGATCCCGCGATTCAACGCCTACTACTACCTGGGCGTGGACGGCTTGTCGGCGCCGCTGATCCTGCTGACGACATTCATCACGCCGCTCATCGTTGTTGCTGCGGGGCAGTCGATCAAGAAGCGCAGTGCCCAGTACTTCGCGGCCTTCCTCATGCTCGAGGGCATGATGATCGGCGTGTTCTCGGCGCTGGACGCAATGCTGTTCTACGTATTCTGGGAAGTCATGCTCGTGCCGATGTTCCTGATCATCGGCGTCTGGGGCGGCAAGCGTCGCGTTTACGCGACGATCAAGTTCTTCCTCTACACATTCCTCGGCTCGGTCTTCATGCTGGTCTCGCTCATCTTCCTCTACACGAAGACAGGCAACTACGACCTGCTTGAGTTCCACGACGTGCCGCTGGGCATGCGTGAACAAACGCTGATCTTCCTGACGTTCTTCGCAGCCTTTGCCGTGAAGATCCCCATGTGGCCGGTGCACACCTGGTTGCCCGACGCACACGTCGAGGCGCCCACGGGCGGCTCCGTCGTGCTGGCCGCGATCATGTTGAAGATGGGCGGTTACGGCTTCCTGCGCCTGACCCTGCCGATCGTGCCCGACGCCAGTGGCAGTTTCTCTGGCGCCATGATCGTGCTGTCGCTCGTCGCCGTCATCTACATCGGCTTTGTCGCGCTCGTGCAGACGGACATGAAAAAGCTCATCGCGTACTCGTCGATCGCGCACATGGGTTTCGTCACGCTGGGCACCTTCCTGTTCTGGCCCATCCTCGCCAATACAGGTGAGGTTGCGGGCGCCACACTGGCCATCACGGGCGCGATGGTGCAGATGATCTCTCATGGTCTCATCTCGGGCGCGATGTTCCTCTGCGTGGGCGTCATGTACGACCGCATGCACAGCCGCGAGATTTCCGACTACGGCGGTGTCGTCAACTCGATGCCGACGTTCGCCGCATTCATGGTGCTGTTTGCCATGGCTAATGCAGGCCTGCCCGCAACGTCGGGCTTCGTCGGCGAGTTCTGGGTGATCCTCGCAAGCTTCAAGGCCAATTTCTGGATCGCATTCCTGGCCGCCACCACGCTGGTCCTCGGCGCGTCTTACACGCTTTGGATGGTGAAGCGAGTGCTCTTTGGCGAGGTTGCCAACGATCGCGTTGCCGCCCTGACCGACATCACGGCCCGCGAATTCACAATTCTGAGCATTCTCGCTGCAGGCGTGCTGCTGATTGGCCTTTGGCCGCAGCCCCTCGCTGACATGATGCAGGCGAGCATCGAAGGCCTCGTAGAACACATCGGGCGCAGCAAGCTGTAGCGCCTGGGAATCCTGACTATGCCGTTCATTACCCCTGATTTTGCACCCGCGCTCGCAGAGATGACGCTGCTGGGGGCGCTGTGCGTGGTGCTCATCGCGGACCTGTTCGTTTCTGACGAGCGCCGCGTGATCACATTCTGGATTTCGATCGCCGCACTGGCGGTGACGCTCATCGCGATCCTGGCCGCACAACCGCTCTCTCGCGAGATCACCTTCAGCGGCAGCTTTGTCAACGACTCGCTGTCCACGGTGCTCAAGTTCGCCGCCGCCCTGTGCCTGGGCGTCGTGTTTATCTACTCGCGCGACTACCTCATGCGCAACGGCTTGCGGAAGGGTGAGTTTTACCTGCTCTCCTTGTTCGGTCTGCTCGGCATCTTCGTGATGATCTCGGCCAACAGTATGCTCACGATCTATCTGGGCATGGAGATGCTGTCACTGTCGCTGTACTCGCTCGTTGCATTTGACCGCGACTCGAGCAGCTGCGCCGAGGCGGCCATGAAGTATTTCGTGCTGGGTGCGATCGCGTCAGGTGCATTCCTTTACGGCGTATCACTGATCTACGGCGTGACGGGGACGATTCAGTTCGACGTATTGACCACACGTGTGGCCGAGGCGGGTAGTGATGACGTTGCGCTGTGGTTTGGCCTGGCGTTCGTGCTCGTGGGCATCGCGTTCAAGTTCGGCGCCGTGCCGTTCCACATGTGGCTGCCCGACGTCTATCAGGGTGCTCGCACGCCCGTGACGATCTACCTGGGTTCACTGACGAAGCTGGCCTCGTTTGCGTTGGCCACGCGGATTCTCGTCGAGGGCCTGCCGGCGCTCTACGAGCAGTGGCACCAGATGTTGCTCGTGATGGCCGTGCTGTCGCTGATCTTCGGCAACATCGTTGCAATCGCGCAGACCAACATCAAACGTATGCTCGCGTATTCGACGATCTTCCACGTCGGCTTCATCCTGCTGGGCTTCTTCGCGGGCAACGCTGAGGGTTACCAGGCGAGCCTGTTCTACACGTTGACCTACACCTTCACGGCGCTGGGCGCCTTCGGCACGGTAGCGCTGCTGTCGCGGGCGGGCTTTGAGGCTGAGAATCTTGAAGACTTCCGAGGCCTCAACGCACGCAGCCCCTGGTTTGCGGCGATGATGGCCTGCTTCATGCTGAGCCTGGCGGGCATTCCGCCCTGGGTCGGCTTCTGGGCCAAGCTGCATGTAATCGCCGCCGTGCTCGACGCGGGGCGTTTTGCGGGTGACACGGCCGTGATCTTCTTCTCGGTGGCCGTGATCATGGTGCTGTTCTCAGTCGTGGGCGCGTTCTACTACCTGCGCGTTCTGAAGTACATGTACTTCGACGAAGCCGTAGACCGGCACACGCTTGAGGCCCCGGCCGATATGCGCGTGGCGCTGAGTCTCAATGGCCTGGCGGTCATCGGGGTGGGGCTGGCACCGGGTGGTTTGTTTGCGCTCTGCGCGCAGGTGATCGGCTAGTCGCATCACATCGACGCGATGCGATACCGGCGTTTTTGCCGCTCAAACCGGGTCAGGCGCATGTTGGCGCCAAAGCTGCCAAATAACGCGATTTGGGGCCCGGATCGGGGCACATGACAAGCCCGAATCCAGCTATTGCGCCATGCACAAACCGCCGGTATAGTGCACGACCTCGGCTGCGGGGTGGAGCAGTCTGGCAGCTCGTCGGGCTCATAACCCGAAGGTCGCAGGTTCGAATCCTGCCCCCGCTACCA
>CALBPI010000026.1 GCA_937899415.1 uncultured Gammaproteobacteria bacterium
CCGGCGGGTGGATCGACAGAGGAAGTCGCGGCTTAACTCCGTAAAGGAGTTCGAAAGGAGTCACACCGACTGTACGGTGTACTCTCATACGAGTAGCAAACACTGCTTCTGGTAGAAATTCGTCCCAACGCCTTACAGCGCCTCTGCACTGCTTCGTCAGGATTGCGCCGAGCGTTTGGTTGTAACGCTCGGCCATGCTGTTTGTCTGTGGATGATACGCACTCGTCATCGTCCGCTTCGTACCTAATAATTTTAAGTAGTGTTCCATAACGGAGCCCGCGAAGCTTGCTCCTCTGTCGCTGAGGAGTTCCTCCGGGGCACCATAATGTAATAGAATGTTGTTGTAAATGAAATGCGCGACGGTTTGGGCCGTGGCGTCTTTCGTTGCTGCCACGACCGGCCATCGCGTCGTCGCGTCGATAGCTACTAGGATGAATCGATTGCCATTCTGTGTCGTCGGTAATCGACCTATGAAGTCGATGTGCCAGCGCCCGAAGACGCGGCTGGCTGGAAGGGGGTGCATTTCCCCCCTTTTCGTGACGGGCGTCCCGCCCGACGGACTTAGTTGGCAGTCCGGGCAGGTGCGGACCGCAGTTGCGATGTCCATGCGCATTCTGGACCACCAGTATATACGCTTTAAGTACTCGTAGAGACGTTGATGCGAGACGTGCCCCAGTCGTTTGTGGGCTTCGACAATTAGGTCGGCGCGCATGAGCGCGGGAACCCAAGCAGTTTCGTTGCTGTTGGGGTTGATGCGAAACAACTGTTCCATGTCGCGGTCGTAGCGAAAGTTGTTTTGTTCCTCTCGTAGCTTCTGTTTGATTTCCCGGGGTAAGTTGGCGGGAAAAGACTTCGAATGTAGAAACTGCAGGATGTGATCGTCCCAGCGATGCGTGGAGTATTCGATGGTGGCTACGTCCGCAGGTCTGCTTAGGGCATCTGCGACCTTGTTGGATCGTCCGTCAAGGTACACGATCTTGTAGTCGAATGGCGTTAGTTTCTCCCACATACGCGCCAGTCGCGGGGTGAGGGTGAAGGATGTATCCAAATAGCGGAGACTAGCGTGGTCCGAGCGGACTAGCGTCGTCGCCCCATGAAGATGATGCCGCCAAATTTTGAAACAGTGGCATATAGCCAGCAGTTCGCGCTCATGGGTGGCATAGCGTTGTTCCGTTGCGGTGAGCTTTCTACTCTCGAAAGCGACCGGGCGCCCATTTTGCTCGAGAAGACCGCCGAGCGCGACGCCGCTTGCGTCCGTCGTCAGTTGGAATTCTCGCACGGTCGGATCGATGAGCTGCAAGGTTGGGGCTGAGCAGACTGCCTGCTTGAGTGCTTCGAAATTTGTTTCGCAAAGTGGCGTCCATGCGAATGGTTTATCCTTTTTTAGAAGATCGCAAAGTGGAGCCGATAGGGTTCCAAAATGTCGTATAAATTTTCGGAAGTAACTGAGGAGTCCCAGAACTGAGCGGAGGCTGGGAACTCCTGACGGCCTTTGTAGTTGTAAGACCGCTTGTGCCTTATGTTGGTCGATCTGCAGAGTACCTTGTGTGATGATGAAGCCAAGGTAGGCAAGTTTGGATAACCCGAGGACCGACTTTGCGTCGTTGAGGAAGATCCGATGTTGTCTTAGTAGGTTGAAAACCTGCCTCAAGTGCGCGAGATGATCTTCGTTGTTCGCGCTAAAGATTACAATATCGTCCAAGTAGACGACCACGGTGTGTCCGATCAGGTTGCGGAAAACCTGGTCCATTAGTTTTGAGTATTGGCTGGGCAAGTTGGTCAAGCCAAAAGGTGCCACCAAATACTCATACTGTCCAAACGGACATACGAACGAGGTTTTCTCCACGTCCGTCGGAGCCACTCGCATTTGGTGGTAGCCCGACTTTAAGTCGAGTCGGCTAAACACGCGACCCGACGACAACTGGTCGAACACATCGTCGATGCGTGGCAACGGGTAGTGCATTCGGTGCGTTTGCGCGTTGAGCGCTCTGTAGTCCACGCACATGCGCATTTCGCCACTTTTCTTTTGGACGAAAAGAACTGGACTTGCCCACGGACTTGTTGACGGTTGTATAAGTCCAGCTTCTAACAGCTCGGTCAGCTGTCGCTGGCATTCCTCCTTTTCCTTGATAGACATTCTATAAGGTTTCTTGTAGACTGGAGCGCTGTTGCCCGTGTCAATTGTGGCTTCCACTGCGCGAGTGGGTGGAAGCGCTGGGAGCTTTTCCGCGAAAATGTCGCGAAACTCGTGTCGCAATTTATTGCAGTCAGGTTGTAAATCTTCGATCAGCACCTCGTTCTTGTCGTCTTGCGTACGGATGCTTAGGATCCACGCTTCTTTAAGTTGTCCTCCTCGTAACGCCGATTTGACTTCCTTCGGGGTGATGATGCGTTGAACTGTGGCTGATTCCGTCGCCGTTGTAGAAGATGTAGCTGCTAACGGTGGCTGCTGTGCCATGGTTAGCGTACGCGTTCTCCAGTTGATTCGCGCATCATGTTTGGCTAACCAAGGCATGCCTAACAAGAGCCGGTGCTCTGTTGCCATTGGCGTGACGAGAAAACGTTCGGTGTACTGTGCGTGCTGGTTGTATCGAACTTGGACCACTGCTACGCGAGTGCATAGGTGAAGTTGGCCGTCCACGAACCGTACGTGGCGGGGCTGCGGCAGCTGTTCGGTGGGATACTCTCTTTCCTCCACCAGATGGTGATCAATGAGGTTTACCTCCGCTCCCGAATCAATTAAGGCCTGTTGCTGCTGGCCGTGTACCTCAACTGTGTAGGCGAGGGGAACCATAGGTTCCGCTCCTGGAATATTTTCATACACCTGGTTTACTTCGCTGGTTAGGAGGCTAGCAGTCGCGACGTTCGCTGCTTCCACCTTCGAAACTCTTGGGTTTCTTCTTGGCCTCTCGTGGGCCTTCAATTTCGGACATGCGGGCTTGTAGTGGCCCTTTTCTCCGCACAGGTAGCATGTGACTGCGCCGATGTCCATAGGTTGGGGTGTCGGTGCCGGCTCCTGGGTGGATGTTGCTGATCTTCGGGGGTTCCACCTCCGATTGTGTTGTGTCTCTTGTGATCTAGGCCGCTGCCTGTCGACCACCATTCTTGTTTTAAACTTATCCTTCTCCTGGAGCAAGCTTAAAATATCGTCGACCGTCCGCGGCGTTCCATGTAGGACGAACGATCGTTCGTCTGGGTTCAGGGCGTCCAGGATGATCTGCATCTTAAACATCCTGGCCAGCGTTGTGTCGTCTGGCAGTTCGTATAGAATTTTCTCCGTTCCGGCGACGAAGTCAGATGGTCGATCGTGTTTCAAGTTTCGAAAGGTCTGGAACGTCTCCCACCCGTGTTGTTCGTCTGAGAATTCGTTCAGAAACCTGTCACGAAACGCCTCCCAGTTCTCGTCGAAGTTCTGGCGCGCACTCCAATCTGCTGCTTTTGCTTTCAAGCCCAGCTGGGCTGTATCCACCTGTAGTTCTGGTGGGGTTTGGGAAATACGTAGGTACTTCTCCACATCTCGGATCCATGCCCTCGGCCGGGCCGATCGCATCCCGTTAAACTCTGGGATCGCGATGGCTGGCGGTGGAATCCGCGAAGTTGTCGGTCGGTTCTGCTCCGTGATCCAGTGCGTCAGCGTGTCTTGCTGACGTGCCACCGATTGGGCTAACGAGTTTAGCCCGTCGACTATGTGTGCCATGACGGCTGAATGGTCGCCCGACGTCTCCATTCGATATTCCTTTCTTGCCTCTCAAGAAAGTAGTTCACTCTTCACTAACAAAAATTCCTCCTCAATAACCGCACACTAGCGGTGAGACCACCTTTGGGAAAACACAGGTATCTAACTCCCACCTTGTTTCCCTCACGACGCACCCCTGGGCCCCCAGATGCACCGGAACCCTTAAGGAAAGCCCTTCAGATCACTTCACCCGGATCCTGACTTGTCTTTCCCTCTCAAGTTGCTTTTCTTTATTGATGAAGTCTCTATCTTGTCCCTAAGGTCCTATCTATAGTCTTCTCCTCAATTAAATCGCCCTGGTGCTGACAACTCCCCGCTCGCTCGGGACCCCGTTGTCAGCCCAATTATTTCACCTTCCAACCGGCAGGAGTCAGGAGCCCAATTAGGTCACCTTCCAACCGGTCGGAGTCAGAGAGCTATGTTTTTATAGAACAGGGCAGGTGATTGAATATCAATCACTATGGTTACTCCTCTGAGTTCCCGTTACATCCTCTGAGTTGTACTACTTGAACTAGTTGGGACCCCTAAGGCTACTACTTGGAGTTCCCCTACTTAAAGGTAGGCGGAGGACCTTCAATCTACTAGGGATTCTATGGATTGATTCAATTTGGTCTAAGGTGGGATTTTCCCACAGACGCCCCCACTTTGGGAGTCTTCGTCCCCGAGACTCAAAGTTCAATTCCCGTCGGACTCATCCTTGCCTTCGAGTTGTTCCCTCTGGCGTTTGCTCGGTTTAAACCACCAAGTGGTAGTATTGCTTCCCTCAGCGACCCTCTTCAGCCTGTCCCGATGCACCATGGCTTTGAGCTGCTTACCTCCAATGTCTCTCAGCCTATACGTGTCGAAAGATCCGCGCCCTATAACTTTAAACGGCCCCAAATATTTCGGTTCGAATTTGTTGCGTTGATAAGAGAGAATCAGGACCCAATCGTCCGTAGATAGGTCGTCCCGTTGTACCTCTCGGTCGTACGCCTCCTTGGCATGGCGCTGACATTGTTCAGTTCGGAGCTGAGCAGCCTGAACCAATTGGTTTTTCGACTGGAGTTCCTCGACTCTGACTCGAGTCCACATGTCCTCGTCTTGGGACAGTGTGACGGCCGGCGGGTGGATCGACAGAGGAAGTCGCGGCTTAACTCCGTAAAGGAGTTCGAA
>CALBPI010000027.1 GCA_937899415.1 uncultured Gammaproteobacteria bacterium
ATCGAACTCGCCGTCGCCGAAGGGCGTCGTGCGCTGACCGCGAAACTGGGGATCGCAGCGGGCGACGGCTCGTCAAAAACTGACGTCGGCCAACTTGTCGGCAACAATCTGGCCAGCCTCGTCGCCATGCAGTTCACAGAGGACACCACGCGTGCCAACGCGGTGCTCGACACCAGTCTGCACGTCGTCGATGGGGAACTGGCGCAGTTTTGGGTCTCACTGACGCCCGCGGCGGGCAACAGCGAGTTGCAAGTGCTTACTGCGAGTGCCTACATCCGCCATCGCACGGTTGTTGCCGAGGCTGCGCCGCGCACGGCCGCACCACCGCGAGACGCCCCCGTCGTCACGCCGGTGGTCGTGTCCCGCCCCACCCCACCGCGAGCCGCAATACCCGTCGTCGCGACCACACCCGGCGCGTTGCGCACCGTCAAGCTTGTGGCGGGGCGCGGTCGGGCAACCTGCGGTGTTCGCAGACCCTGCAAGGCACTCGAGATTCGCAGCCAGCATACGTCGGCGTTGTTCCTGCTCAAACACCAGGTAGATTTCGGCCTCGTTCGTATGGGTGGTGATCGATGCAGCGCCGGCAGCGTGCCGCGCATTCTCAAGGGCGCAGGCACCGTGACGATTGCGATGCCCGCCGTGCGTACCCGAACCACGACGGCAGCGCCCGCACACGCCCTGCCCGTTCGCCCCAGCACAGACACCCTGTACACCATTGCCGTCAGTAACAGCCGCGCCGCCCTGGCCTTCTCGCGACACTTCAAGCGTCTGCCAACGCGTTGCGCGGCGACGGCGCAGGCTGGCGTGCGCGGTGCGGCACTCGAGGACTGGCTTGCGACCCTGGCCGACCTCGTTGAGACCTGGGTCGATGACGTCGAACTGCAGGCCCTGCCGCTCGGCGACACGGCCTGAAGGAGCCACGACGATGATCCGATTCATGGGTTTTGCCACGGGCGCCGCCGTCGCTGTTGGCTTCATGCTGTTTCTGTTTGGCGCACCACAAGCGCCGGATGTCGAACCTGAACCTGCGGTCGAACCTCCGCAGCTCGAGACGCACCCGATCGCCGCAGAAGCACCCGAACCGCTGCCACCATCCGCAGCGCCTATCGTCGAGCACTCAGAGGTTGCAGTCGAGCGCGAGGCCGAGGTGACACCCGCCCAGGCAGAAGCACCAACCGTCGAGAACATCACGGTTGCCCAGGCCGTCGAGGCAACACCTGATGTCATTGAAACCTCCGAGCCTGCGACCCGCATTGCGGTCGCCGATGACGCGCCACCACGTGACCTGCAGTGGCACGCCTTCTGGAGCCCATTCCGTAGTCGTATTGCAGCCAATGGATTCATCAGTCGCCTTGAGTCCGTCACGGGCTTCGACTACCGGGTCGTGCAGATCGATTCGGGCGTCTACGAAGTAGCCGTCGGCTATGCAAGCGACGACGAGCGCCGCAACAAGCTGGCCGCCATCGCCGAGGCGACAGGACTCGAGATGCCCGACTCATGAATGCCCGGCGCCTGTTGACTGCCGTCGCACTGTGCGGCGTGGCCGCCGTAGCACTGGCCCGGCCGCGCGCCGAACCCAACCCCGACCGCGCCTGGCGAGCGTACGCGGATATCGCCGACAGCACGCTGCCGGGTTATCAGTTTCCGTTCGACACCTGCTTTCGGGCGGCAGCACTCGCGCATGACGTGCCCTACACGCTGTTGCTGGCCATCGCGCGCGGCGAGAGCGACTTCAAACCGACCGCCCGTTCGAAAGCCGATGCGCACGGCGTCATGCAAATCCTCTGGCCCACCACGGCAAAACACCTGGGCATCCACCGCCTCTCGGAACTCTACGAGCCTTGCACCAACATCGACGCTGGCGCCCGCTACCTGCGTGAAATGCTCAACCGCTACGAGGGTGACATTCACCTCGCGCTCGCGGCCTACAACTACGGCCCCAACCGAATTCCCGTGGGCGCAACGCGCATCCCCGAGGGTGCGACCTGGTACAGCGGCTACATCTACCGCCATCTCGACTTCGTGCTGGGCGACACGGTCGTCACGGCACGTGCCGGCGAACAACTCTACTCGAAGCTCGGCCGCTCGACACTCGTCACGTTTGGCGAGCCCTATCGCGCGGCAGCCTTTGTCGCGACGCTCGAGCAGCGCGCACCGGGACTCGAACTCGACTGGTTCCGCGAGGGCACAGGCGCGTTCGCCGTGGTTCTCGTTTACGCGGATCGTGATGCCTTTGATGCAAGCGCCGCGCTGCTCGCACGCGCCGGCTACCGCTTGCCCGACTGACGCTCTTCGCGCGGCTCACAGGTATAGTGCCCCTGTTGCCAACGCCAGTGGGACCTCCCAGTGACCGACTACGAATACGCAGACCTCTTTGCCTCGTTCCTGACCGCACAAAACGCGGTGTTCGCAAACTACATGGCCGTCGTCACGGGCATGCTCGCCGCCAGTTGGCTTATCGCACCCAAGCTCGGGCGATTCACGGCGGGCATCTTCCTGTTTATCTACTCGCTGTGGACCATCGGTCTCATCTTCGCGCTGATTGGTGTCTTTGGCGACTTCACGCGACTGGGACTCGAGATTGCGCGCGTCACCACATCGCCGGATACGGCGCTCGGCTGGATTGGGCCTGTTCACGATGGCCACGAGATGATGGCCAGGATGTACTACGGGCTCATTGCGACGGCAGTGCTCGCCTATCTGGCTTCGCTCGTGTTCTTTTTTCTCGTACGAAGACGGAACATTCAGTAGGCGCGATTAGCACAGCGCGGCTTCAATCAGCGCGCGTGTCTCAGCGGGATCGATCACGCGGTCGATCTCGAGCACGCTGGCCACCTCGAGCGCGCTGCCGCGTTCGTACATCTCCGCCACGAGCCGTTCAAATAGCGCATCGCGCTCAGCTGCGTCTTCAACGGCATCGAGTTCCTTGCGGAAGCCAAGCCGCACCGCACCTTCGAGCCCCATCGCGCCAAACTCACCGGTGGGCCACGCGGCCGCGCAAAGGGGTTCGCTGAAACCGCCACCGGCCATGGCCATGGCTCCGAGGCCGTAAGCCTTTCGCAGCACGATGGCCACCAGCGGCACCGTGAGGCTGACGCCGGCCAGGAACAGCTCCGACATGTGTCGCGTGGCCGCCTCGGCCTCGCTGTCGGGGCCCACCATGAAGCCCGGTGTGTCGATGAAAGACACGACCGGCAGGCTATTGGCGTCGCAGAAGTGCAGGAACCTCGCGGCCTTGTCAGCTGCCGCGGCGTCGATGGCCCCGGCCAGCGACTGATTGTCGTTGGCGATGACACCGACCGTGCGTCCCGCGATGCGACACAGCCCCGTAATCATCGCGCGCGCATAGTCCTGGCCGAGCTCCATGAAGCTGCCGGTGTCCACGACGCGCTCGATGATGGGTCGGACCTTGTAGGTGAAACGCCGATCCGCCGGCAATGCATCGCGCAAAGGTGTGGTGTCCGCCGCGTCGCCGGCCGCCACGGCGCCCTGGAGCATTCCCATCAGCGTTCGCGCTTGTACCGTTGCGGCGCGCTCGTCCTCGACCACCAGGTCAACGGTGCCCTGCGCGGCATGCATTTCGGCCGGGCCAATCTCCGTGGCTTTGAAAGCACCGAGCCCACCGGCTTCGATCATGGCGGGCCCGGCCATACCGATCGAAGACGCGCGCGTCGCGATACGAAGGTCGGCGCAGCCGAACAGCAAGGCATTTCCCGCGAAGCAGTAGCCGTGATTGACGGCGATGCGCGGCACCCTGCCTGCGAGCCTCGCCCAGCGCGCAAACGTCGGCACATCGAGCCCCGTCACCTGTGTGGTCACGTCCGTGTCGCCCGGGCGGCCGCCCCCGCCCTCCGTGTACATGATCACGGGCAGCCGCTCGCGGTCAGCGAGTTCGAGCATGCGGTCGATCTTCTTGTGGTGGTAGAAGCCCTGGGTTCCCGCCAGCACACTGTAGTCGTTGATGACGACGGCAACGCGCGACGCGGCATCGCCAAACAAGTCTGCGTTGACGGTCGCAAGCCCCGTGATCACACCGTCGCCCTGCGTGTGCGCAATCAGGTCATCGAGCTCGCGTCGCTGACGCTGTGCTGCGACTGCGAGCCCGCCGTACTCCACGAAGGAACCCGGGTCGACCAGCGCGGCCAAATTTTCACGCGCCGTTCGTCCGCCGCGGTCGTGGCGCTTTGCCGTCGCTGCCTTGCGATGCGCATCACTGGCCGCAGCGCGGCGCGCCTCGAGTGCCCGCAAGGCCTGATGGCCCTTGTTGTCGCTGTTGTCTGTCACGCCGTTCCTCCCCCCGACAAGGCAGCGCCACGCTAGCAAATATGCCGGTCCGGCGGTATGGCCGGCCGCATCCGGGTTGCGTCTATACTGTGTCTTCGTTCATCAGGGGGACGATGCTATGAAAAAGACGCTAATTGCTGCAGCCGCAGGGCTTGTGGCCGTGACGGCACTCGCCGGTCACCACGAGAAAGGCGAGAAAGCCGCTGAAGCCGAAACGGCCATGATGTCGGAAGAAGCCATGATGGCCGCGATGGCTGCCGCGGCAACTCCGGGCGAGCCACACGCGCGGCTCGCGGAATCGGTCGGCACCTTCGATGCCGCCATGACCTTTCTCATGGATCCGAGTGGTGAGCCGCAGAAAACGACCATGACGGTCGAACGCACCATGGATCTCGGCGGTCGTGTGATGCTCGAACACTGGAGCGGCGAGTTCATGGGCATGCCGTTCGCAGGCCGCAGCCGCACGGGTTACGACAATGTCACCAAACGCTACTGGTCGACCTGGACCGACAATTGGTCCACAGGTGTTCTGGTCATGTACGGCGACTATGACGCCGAGAGCGAATCGATGGTGTTCAAAGGCGAGAACGCCCATCCCGTTACGGGCAGCATGTACACGATGAAGTCTGTGGCGCGCGAGCTCGGCGACGGCCAATCGATCATGGACATGTACGAGGACTACGGTCAGGGCATGGTGAAGGCGTTCACCGTGACCATGACGCCGCGTTAGGAAGCTGCGGTCGCCCGACCGTCACGTCGGGCGACCGCGTCGCGCAACTAGTCGATCCTCGTGTAACGGTAGCTGTGGCGCGTCAACGAGACGATGTTGCCCTCATCATCGCGCTCAAAAATCACAGGCTCCGCCAGCGATCCATCGTCGCGCTTGTAGCGAAAGACGTCGCCGTCGTCATGGGTGAACAGATCCACGCCGTTGGCCGGGTTTCGGTCGTAGACGGGGATAGCGAACAACGCGCCATCGTCGATGCCGATGTAGACGTCCCAGTCGTAATTCTCGACACCGTAGTAGCCTTCGTATTCGCTCAAGTTGAGGTCCGCGCTCGCATCATCGTCTGATGCAGCGTCATCTGCGTCCTCGCCATACACGGCCGCCACCGTGCCGTTGATGAAGTCGAACACCCAGCGCATGTGGGCACCTGGCGCCACGTCGTTGGCTGTGACCATCATGATGTAGGCCGTCTCGTCGGGCAGTCGCATCGTGAATGACGTGCGCGCGCCCGGGCAGTAACCGCCATGCCCCCAAAGCGTCGTGTCGCCATAGCGGCGCGTCGCATAGGCCAGGCCCCAACCGGGCTCATCAAACTCGGGCCCCACCCAGTGCACGCGCATCATCTGGCGCAGCGTCGAGGCCTTGAGGATTTCCTGACCGCCTTCTTCACGCAGCCGGAAATGCCACGACGCAAAGCGCGCGAGATCATTGACGCTCGAGGCCACGCCCGCCGCGGGCGCATACGCAAGAAACTGGTGTTCCTCGACGGGCTTTCGCCGACCCTTGGCGTCTCGCACGTAGTAACCCCTCGCGAATCCCCGGCCAACCCGACCGAAGGGCATGTCCGTGGTCGTGCTCACCATGCCCAACGGTTCGAGAATCGGCGCGGACACGTAGTCGCCCCACGCCTGCCCGCTGACCTCACCGATGGCATCACCGATGAGCGCCATGCCCAGGTTCGAGTATTGCCAGTGGTCGTAAGGCGCATAGAGCTGGTCGTGCCGCTCGGTCGTGTCGCGCAACGCGGTGATGTCTGGGAACGATGTGCCCGCCCAGAAGTCTTCAACACCCTCTCGCGGCAACCCGGACACATGGCTCAGAACATTGCGAAGCGTGACGGGTTCGTCGGCGCCCGTATCGTCGCTGGGCGCCACATCGCCGATGT
The DNA here is from genome assembly GCA_937899415.1 of uncultured Gammaproteobacteria bacterium. Lineage (GTDB taxonomy): Bacteria > Pseudomonadota > Gammaproteobacteria > Steroidobacterales > Woeseiaceae > CALBPI01. The sequence goes on from CALBPI010000027.1 coordinate 6,177, forward strand.
AGTCATAGAGACTCGCGTCGAGATTCAGCTTTTCCGCATCAACGAGCGACATGGCCGCGATACCGTTGAACAGCTTCGACACAGAACAGATGCTGAAGGCCGTGTCGTCGGTAACGGCGCGCTTGGTGCGCAGACTCTCGACACCGTATTGGTGCGACCAGACCAGCTGCTGGTCGTGAACGATCCCCATCGCCGCACCCGGAACCGACTCGCGGGCCAGTTGTGCATCAATGATGGCTTCGACGGCGCGCAGTCTCGAGTCTAGCTGCTGCTGGGCCGTCTGGGCCTGCACGATTGGCGAGACGGCGACGCCCAGCGTTGCAAGTACGGGAATGAGCTTCTTCATGGCCAGTGCTCCGGAGTGACTAGTGAGTGCTCGGCAATATAGCCCAATGCGGTGCCCCAGCACGCACCTGGGGGCAATCTCATCGATCCGGCCGCCGCCAGGGATCAGACATAACGGAAAGTGCGTTCAATCTTTATTTTTCAATATTTTATCGGCGCTTCCTAACCATTGACATCGACTAATGTTGACGTAGGGCCGAAGCGGAGTCTTCCGCCTCAAGCGCGCCCCGATTTCGCCGCTACACAGGCAACGTGCGGTTTTCTATAACAATGAGCTCAGCCCGATGATCAAGCTGATCCGAACCCGGCTGTTCCTGGGTTTTCTGCTGTGCATCAGCATCCCCGCCGCGTTGGGTCCTGTGGTGTCTGTCTACCTGCAGGAGCGCGCGGCGCTCGCTGAGGTGTCCGCAACGCTGAGCCAGACCGAACGTGAACTGCTGCTCACGGAGCAATACGGCCGCGACTTCATCAACTTCAGCCAGCGCGATCAAGGGTTCTTCGCGAGCGGCAACAGCGAGTTTCTGGACAAGCGTGAAGCCGCTATGGCGCGCGCCTATGAGCGCCTCGAGACGCTGCGCGCTAACGCCAACCCTGCGTTCTCGGCACTGCTCGACGATCTCGTCAAAACCTTCGATGCCTACAGCTGGACCTTTACGCAGCTGGCGCAGCGTTTCCGTGAACGTGGCTTCATGGACTATGGCGTCGTCGGGCGCATGCGCGACATCATCCACGGTCTCGAGGCGGAAGTCGTCGACGACGACCTGGCGGTCCACATGTTGAGCCTGCGTCGTCACGAGAAGGACTACATCATTCGGCACCAGGAGCGCTACGTCACCGCACTGGTCGACCGCGCTGCCCTCTTCCAGCAGGCCATCGCCATCCATCCGCGACTTACGGACGCCAGCAAACAGTCGATGACGGAACGTCTCGACTTGTATGTCACAAGCTTCCGCGATCTTGTCGCCATCGACAAGACGATCGGGGTTCGTGCCGGTACCGGCCTGTTCGATGACCTCTATCGCATGGAGCAGCGCCTGGCTTCCGATGTCGGCGCGCTGCAGATGGCCGTCGCCGCCTACGCCAGCAACCGCACCGAAGTCATGACGCGCTACCTGTCGTTGGGCGCGATGGGCGCCACGGCATTTGCGCTGCTCGCGAGCATGGTGCTGTCACGGCGACTCACCCGGCCACTGAACGAACTCTCGAGCCGCATGCGCGACTACGTCGAAAGCGAATTCAAACAAGACGTCATCCTCGATGACCTCACGCGTCTCAACGACGAGGTCGGCCATCTGGCGCGCGACTTTGGCGCCGTACAGAAAGCCATCACGCACCACGTCTCCTCGATTCGCAAAATGGCCTATTACGACAACCTAACGGGTGCCGCGAGCCGTGCTTATCTCACGCAGCGCCTGAGCGAGATGATCGGCAGCGCCCAGCGCCGCAACGAGGGCCTGTCGCTGTTCTTCGTCGACCTCGACAAGTTTAAGGACGTCAACGACACGCTGGGACACGATGCCGGCGATCAGCTGCTTATCGAGGTGGTCAATCGTCTCACCGATTCCGTGCGAGGCTGTGATTTTGTGGCGCGACTTGGCGGCGACGAATTCTGCGTCCTGCTAGAAGGCCTGTCCGATGAGGCCGACATTGCAGTTGTGGCTGAGCGCTGCATCGGCAACCTGCAGCAACCCATCACGCTAAGTGGCAAGACCTTCAAGCCGGCGGGAAGCATAGGCATCGCGCGATTCCCCTCGGACGGCAGCGACGCCGACGAGCTCATGCAGGCGGGCGACAATGCCATGTACGCTGCGAAAGTCGCAGGGCATCACCGGTTCGAGTTTTTCCGCAAGGAAATGGGACAGCGTGCCGTCGACCGCCTGACGATCGCGCAGGAATTGCGCAGTGCGCTCAACAATGAGGAGTTTCGGCTGCACTACCAACCGCAGGTCGACGTGCGAACGGGCGAAGTCCAGGGCTGGGAGGCGCTCGTGCGCTGGCAGCACCCCGAGCGCGGCCTCGTCGCACCCGCCGACTTCCTGCCCGAGATCGAGCGACTGGGGCTGATCAACGAGCTGGGCACCTGGGTGATCCGCGAAGCCTGCCAGCAGCTTGCCGCATGGCGCGCCGAGGGCGTGGATGACGTGCGCATGAGCGTGAACGTGGCGCCGCGCCAGCTTGCCGACAAGCAGTTGTTCTATGTCGTATCCCAGGCTATCGCCGATTCGGGCATCAAGCCCGAGCAACTCGAGCTCGAAGTCACGGAGTCCGGCATTCAGGCGACCGAGGACGGGGCCGAAGTGCTCAATCGTCTCAAGACGCTGGGCATTCGCGTGGCGATTGATGACTTCGGCACGGGCTACAGCTCGCTGGGCTCGCTCAAGTATCTGCCTGTGGACCGACTCAAGATTGACCGTAGCTTCGTTCGTGACATGGCCAGTAATGCCCAGGACGCTGTACTGCTCGGCACGATCATGTCTCTGGGGCACGCACTTAAATTTAATATCGTCGCCGAGGGCGTCGAGGACCTGGAGCAGGTGCAGATTCTGCAGGGTCTCGATTGCGACCTCGTGCAGGGTTATTTCTTCTCGAAACCGTTGGCGCCCGAGGCTGTGCCCGCCATCGCCCGCAAAGGGTTTATTGAGCCCGAAGACGCTACCGCAAATGAACGAAAGGCAGGATAAGCCCGCATGATGACCGCGACCGCCACCAGGACCAACCGAATCCCGACGCTCGAAAACGGCGCCGCACAGTTGCTGCTCGAAATCGCTGACGGCGATGTCGACATGGATCGCATCGTGCAGCTGGTCCAGATCTCACCCTCGATTGCCGCCAAGCTGCTGTCGACGGCGAATTCGGCCTGGTCTAATCCGGTCCGTCCGGTGACCTCTGTCACAGATGCCTGCTCTCGCCTGGGCCTCAACGTGGTTCGTACGACGACCATCGCGTTGGCCATCGGTCAGTCATTCGACCCCAAGCGCTGCCCCGCTTTTGACGCAGAACGCTTTTGGTGCACCTCGATTCTCGCGTCACGCCTCGCCTCGGAGTTGGCACCACGATTTGGCGTTGATCCCAATACGGCCGCCACAGCAGCGCTGCTCAACAACATCGGCATGTTGTGGCTGGCCGACTCGATGCCCGAGGCGATGAGTGCGGCTTTCGACTGTGCCACCGCCGACGATGGCGGCAATCTCAGCGAGTGCCTGCGCGAATCCTGCGGCATGGATCGTCGCGAAGCGTCCCAGCTCTTGTTCAGTGCATGGCGTTTGCCCGAAGCACTGACGGGTGCCGGCGCCGACCCGCAGAGCCCGCAGCGACTCATCATCGACGTCGCCGAAACGATGGCAACGGAGATCTACGCCGAAACCGCACTCGACGATGCGACCTGCGCAGAGGACGACAACGCCACGACGACGGTCTACACCAAGATCTCCGGCGAACTCGAGAAGACCCAGGAGCTGGCAGCGATCCTGTTCTGAACCGAGCTTAGACCCGCTGCTCGATGGGTACGTAATCGAAGTCGAAACCGAAGCAGCGCGGCGCGACGACCTCGAGTGCACGCGCCGTTCGGTAGTAGTCTGGGCAACCCACGCCCACAACGGTGACCCGCTGCCCGAACCGCAGCCGCTCCGCATTAATGGGCGTACCCGTTTCATAGTCGAGGACCGTGATGAGGTCGGGCACGGACGCCAGGATGTGGTCGCCGATTCTTGCCACGAGATACTCATTGCGAATATCGATCGTCAGTGACGCACCGTCACCGTCAAACGGGGCGAGCGTTGCCTTACCGACATCGTAACCGCCGACAATCGCGCTCGCGTAGTCGACGACCTTGCCTGTGTACAACTCGACGAGCGCGCCGTATTGCGACTGCTCGAATGCGGCGCCGAGTGCGGGCAAGAGTTGCGGCGCGAGGCCGCGCCGCTCGCGCAGTATGCGACCGATGTCGATCGAAAACGACAAGGTCCCCCGTACCACAGCGCTCTTGAGCGCTTCGCCGGTCATCGGGTGCTCCACAGCGATAATCATGCCGCCCATCGCCTGAGTCACGGCTCGGATGTGGCGCTCATAGGTCTGAGCAGAGCCACTATCGAACATGGCCGCGTTGCCTTCGTAGTCGATCGCCAGCGCAGGTGTTGGCGAAATGCCCGCGATCGGGAAGGTCATCATTTGCGCTTCGGGCAACGCACGACCCATGCCGTCGCCGTCAATGACGGGCAGGCCGCTTTGCGCGGCCGCAATGAGCGGCACCAGCGAGTTTCCGCCGCCCACTTCGAATGCCACCAAGGCGTCCACGCTGCGGCCCACATGTGCTTCGAAGGCACGCAGTGCCTTGAGCGGGTCGCCAATTGACGGCAGGAGCTCCAGGCTGACCGACGGTGCGCCAACACCCCCGATCGTGGCCACGAACGCGTCATCATCGAGCGTATCGGCCGAGATCAGGTCAACGCCGTCGGATGCGGCCAGCGCCTGCTGCGCCAGCAGGTAAGACACATAGGGATCGCCGCCGCCACCGGTGGCGAGAAAAACGCCACCCAGCGACAAATCGTCGAGGTCACCAACGCTTAATCTCATCGGGCCGCCTCCGACGCGGGCGCACCGAGCCCGGCAATCTCACCGACGACCTTGACGCGCACGCGCGCCATGTTGCCGTCCATGTAGGACATCGCCGTCTCCTCGATGTCGGCAACCCGCAGCGTGTCGGGCCTTGCCCCGGCGCGAAGCGCCTGCGCGGTGGCGAGTTCGCAGATCTGTTGCAGGTTGGCGTCCCGATTCTGCTCGTCGTAGGGAACGAGACGCTCGGCCTCGCCACCAATTTGTGCGATCGCGGCTCCGATGGCGTTGGCCACCCCAGCCTGCTCAGGGTGCACGAGCGGACCCGCCGTATCGAACGAGCTCGCGAGGATCGCACCACCACCCACAAGCACGACGGGCAACGGTTGTTCACCCGGGCTCATCGTGTCGACACCGCGCGCCAGCATGTCATTCATCGTCGCACGCGCGGATGCGATCGTGTCGCCGCCCAGCTCCGCGACGTACCCGGGGTCACCGATCTCGGCCGCGCCCTCTGCGACCGCGATATCCGTGGCCGTAAGCGTGTCGCCGCCAAACACCATGGCTTCGTCGACGAGGCGATGACCGACAGATCGCGGCCCCACGCTCATGCCACCCCTGGCGACCAGGCTGCCGCCGCCAAGGCCGATCGCAAGAATGTCGGGCATGCGAAAGTTGGTGCGCACGCCGCCGACTTCGATGACGACATTGGACTCGCGAGGGAACCCGCCCTGCAATACGCCGATGTCGGACGTCGTACCACCGATGTCAATGACGATGGCATCGTCGAGGCCAGTCAGGCGCGACGCACCGCGCAGCGAATTGGTGGGCCCGGAAGCAAATGTTAGGGCCGGAAACTGGCGCGCAAACTCGGCGTCCATGAGCGTGCCGTCGTTCTGACTCACGAAGAAACGGCACATCAGTCCGCGCGCCCGGATGGCTTCGATGAACGCCGTGACAACACCGTCTGCGAAAGACAGCAAGCTCGCATTAAGCAGCGCGGCATTTTCCCGCTCGAGCAAACCAAGTCGACCTATGCGGTGCGACATCGTGATCCGGGTGTCGGGCAGCGCTTCCTCGATGCGACGCGCAAGCTCTAGCTCGGGCTCGGGATTCATGGGCGAGAATGCCGACGAAATCGCCACAGCCTCCACGCGTTTGTCCACGAGGTCGTCAACGACGCGTTCAATCTCACGTTCATGCGGCTTTGCGATCGGTCGACCGTCGTAGAGATAGCCACCACGCAGCATGTACACGCGATCGCCCAGGGCACCCGCAATGTCGTCAGGCCAGCCCACTTTCGGCGGCAGACCATCACCCGATGGCATGCCAATGCGAATCGCCGCGACCTCGGTCAGCTCACGCCGCTCGATTACTGCGTTGGTGAACTGCGTGGTGCCGAGCATCACGGCCTCGATCTCGGTTGGGTCAAAAGCCGTGTCGTCGATGAGTGTCTCTAAGGCCGTCATGATCCCCGTCAGTACATCGGTCGAGGTCAGCGCCTTGGTCGTCGCGATGACGGCGTCGCCTTCGAGCAAGACCGCGTCCGTGTGCGTGCCGCCGACATCGATGCCGATGCGCCTCACGGTGTCGACTCCGCCGTCGGGCTCGGTCGACGCTCAAACCGACTCAATACGGCGTAACCAAGCGCCGACACGACAAGCGCATCCAGTGCGGCAATGCCGCTGAGCGTGAGCACCGCCTCGGCGCCGAGTAAGGCGACGGCGCTCCCGGCAAGCCACGCGATCAATGCTATGGGTGACACGCTGCGGATCCGCGCAAGTTCATCGCCGAAATAGGCAGCCGGCCGGACAAAAAAGTGATCGACGGCAATGACGCCCGCAACGGGTACGAACACGATGGCCAGGTAAAACAGAAATGTCAGAAAGTAGTCGAGGATGTTGAGAAAAGCGGCCACCGTGCCGAACGCGCCCAGCGCGAGAATCAGGCCCGTGTGGGGTACCCGGGGAAGGGTGGCTTCGACGCTGAGTGCTGTGCTGTAAAGGTTCAGTGAGTTGAGCACCCAACTGCCCGCGATCACGATGACGAACGCCCCCCAGCCGAGACCCATGACAATCAACACATCGAGGAAGTCACTGTTGTTGAGCACATCGGCGGCCAGACCACCGGCGGTCATGACCACACCCTGGACGATGCCGTAGGCCAGCAGCGCCGTATAGACCGCGCCGCGCCATTCCCGGATGAAGCGCGTGATGTCCGGCATGATCACCGCGCCGACAATCACGCCGCCGACCACCGATGACACAGCTGCGCCGAATGTGATCTCTGACTTCTGGGCCGCGACCAACGTCTCGGCGAGCGGCCGTTGATCCAGCGCCGTGACGATCAGCACCGCCGTAACCAACATCATAACGGGCACGAGCACGAGCGATAACGTGTTGATGGCGCGGAAGCCGTACAGCGTCGTCGCGGTCATGACGACGCCCGCGAACAGCTCTGCGACCCAGGCTGGCAAGCTGATCCCCAGCGTGTCATCGGCCAAGCGCAATACGGCGCCGCCGAAGAGATCGATGTTCACGCCAAACCAGCCCAGCAGCGACACCGCGAAGGCGATGTTGACGAGGCCGGCACCCCGACTGCCAAACGCGATGCGCGCCAGCATGTAGGAGCTCAGATGCGTGCGGGTGCCAATCGTGCCGCACAGTGCGGCAATCACGGTCAGCATGCCGCAACCTGCAACGACAGCGGCGAGTGCGCTGCGATTGTCGAGTGCGAGCAACACCTCCGCGCCCGTGACAAACGTCGGCAGTGAGAACGCGACCATGGCGCTGATCAGTGCGACGCGAACCCAGTCCACCTGGTAGGCCGGTGGTACAGGCTGCGTCGCGAATTCCTGCGAATCCGGTTCCAGTGTCATTCGTCTGCGTCACCCTGCCTGAACGTCGGCGCGGCTTCCCTGCCACGCCTGATCCTACGTTGAGTGTCGACGCAATTCCAAACGCGTGTCAAAGCACCGTGCCGGGGTGACGCCCGGTCGCATCAGCTTGAGTCGTGCAGCCGATCCCGAATCTCTGCGAACCCGCGATCCACGAGCAGCGCCCCGTCGCGAAACACAGGTTCAAGTAGATTCGCCTGTTCGCCCAACGCCTCTGCACGAATGGTCTCGACGCCATCGTCCGTTTTCACGAGCGCCAACCGGCCTCGCTTCGATCGCTTGCCGCGATCGGTCACCGGATCCTTGTAGACATCTGACCACGCGCCATCGACGCGAATGGCTGAAGCCTTCATCGCGAACTGCATCGTGTCGCGATTGACGTTCTGAAGCAGTTCGCCGCCCATACCGAAGGCCACGTTGTCGGCACTGAGCCGGTGGATCTTCATGACCGCAAGAATGCGTTGAATCTCGGCCGGACTGATACCGTCGCCCTGGATGACCCGAATGTAGTCGGGCAGCACGAGGTAGCCCTTGCTGTTCTCCCGGTAACCGAACCGGTCCATGAGCCTGCGGATCGACTCACAGACGATGTCGGCCGGATTCCCGCTGTCCGGTCGAACCACCACCGTGCCACCCGAGTTGATGACACGATCTCGCAGCTCGCCGCCCCAGAGTCGTTCAATCGCATCGAACAAGTCATAGGAGTCGCTGACAACGGCCACCGTCTTCTGCGGACCCGCGAACTGGTCGAGCATGTTGGCGTAGGCCGCGCCTTCTCGGTCGCGCCCCCAGCAGGTGATCGTCGAATGCTCGGCTGCGGGAATTGAGAAGCCGGGCATGTCGGCGCCGTAGTCCCGTCGCAGCGCCGTGATCCCGTTGATCGTATCGGTGCCCATAAAGCTCAAGAGATGCGCCGCGCCACCGGCCTCGGCCGATTCACGTGAACTGACACCACGGGCACCGAAGTCGTGGAGCTTGAACTCGAGCCCGTCCGTTGAATCGGCGGTGTCCTCCAGTGCCGCGCGGATGATCTCGCGGCACTCATAGGAGCGTGAGGCGATCGTCGTCGGATACCACACGGCGCGTAACAACGCCGTTTCGACATAGCTCGTGAGCCAGGGCACGATGGGGTCCGTATTGCGGACCTGCAACAACACGTTGGACACGGGCATCCGCGTTCCTTCAGCAACGGCCTCGATCTCGAGCGGCAGGTGCCCGCCGTGTGCGTTGAGGATGTGGCGCCACCCGGCCTGGTTGAAGGGCAAGCCGTGGGCCGCGAGGACATCAGCCGCCTCGGCCATGTCGGCGGCAGTGATGGGGTGTGACAGATAGTTCTTGAGAAACATCTGCAAGCCGAAGAAGACGCTGTGCGTGTACTCACCGCCGCGCGACTCGACGTAGCTCGAAACGATTTCGGCACCAGGCGGGTACTGCAGATAGTGTGACGCCTTGTAGGAGTCAACGTTAAGGATGGGATTGGTCATCACGGGAGCTCCTCCTGTGAAAAAAAAGCGAGCCGGTCTCTCCAGCCCGCAGTGGATGATGGTCGTCAGCTCATCTGGCCGACCATCTTCTGGATAATGAAATAGTGGTCTTCGAACAAACGCTCGGGATCCAGCTCTGCGAGGGGCACCCAGAATGCGTGCCGCGCGTCGTCGCCACCGCGCACTTTGGGTAGCGCGGTTTCGGGGTTCAGGTGGATGTGGAATGCGTGCGTCACCGTGCGACCGCGCGCGGACCGGTACGGATCGTCAAAGACGCCTTCGGCGACGATCGAGCCCGCGAGGACCGGTACGGGCACCTTGATGCGGGTTTCCTCCTTGAGCTCGCGAATCATCGACTCACGCAGTGTCTCCGTCGGAGACACGAAGCCACCCGGCAGTGCCCACTGGCCCCTGCCGGGCCGCGCTTTTCGTTCGACGAGCAGAATGTGCCCGGACTGGACCACAACCGCATCGACCGTCAGGAACATCGGTGCGTAGGGCGCACTGCCCCATTGCGCCTGGTACTGGCGTACAAAGTCATACTCATCGCGCACGGCACGAAAGGCATCGGTCTTCGTGTATGCCTTCAAAAACTGGAGCACGGGCTCGGGAACCAGGTTCTTGGCCAGGGCGGTGATCGACAGGCGGCTGTCTTCCCATGAGCCCGCATCCGCTCGGAAGATGGCGTCGCGCACTTCGGTGCCACTCATCACGTCAACGGCATCCACGTCGACCGACGACCAGTTTGGAAACAGGCTCAGGTAGTAGGAACTGTGGTCCTTGTTGTGACCGATAAGGCCGATACGCGGCGGCCGATGAGGTTGCGCGTGGTGTGCTGCGACGAGACCGTTAACGGTTTTTTGGACATTGGCAAGCCAAAGATCGTCGTTGTAGGTCGCGTCCATAATAGGCGCAATATGCAGTCGTGCATTGTCCTCAGGGCTTAGGGTGGCGCGGATCATCGCCTCACGTTCACGAAACGACCAGGGGTTGCGAACGCAGGCAGGCCGGTGCGCAGAACCGATGAGGATGATGACGTGGCGCGCCGCTTCAAGTGCGCGCGCAACGACACGCGCGTGGCCCAGGTGATAGGGCTGAAACCGGCCGATGAAGACCAGAAAGTCGTGTTGGCTTGTCGTCACAGTAAGCTCCTTACTGCAGAAACGCCCGGTCTATTCCTGAGCGTTGTGGTGTATATGTTACACTACTAAGCCATGAAATCAACCCGAGGTCTAAGCCGCTGACCCAGTATGACTTTCCACGCCCGGCCGTCACGGTCGACCTCGTGGCGTTTCGCGTGCATCAGGACACGCTGGAACTGCTATTGATCGAGCGCAAGAAACCGCCATTCGCCGAGCACTGGACGCTGCCAGGTGCGTTTGTGCACGAGGAGGAGCCACTCGAAGCGACGGCCTCTCGCATCCTCAGCGAGAAAGCCCACCTCGAGGGGATCTACCTTGAGCAATTGGCCACGTTCGGTGCGCCCGACCGCGACCCGCGGGGTCATGTCCTGAGCGTCACCTACTTCGCCATCGTCAATGCGGCGACGGTCGATGACGGCACCGCGCATTGGTTTGCCGTGGACGTGCTGCCCAGGACCGGCTTTGACCACGACGACATCATCGCAACCGCGGTTCAGCGACTGCGCGGCAAACTTACCTACACCGACATAGGGTTCGCGTTCCTGCCCGACACATTCACGCTGACCGAATTGCAAAAGACCTGGCAGGCCATCCTCGGTACAGCGCTCGACAAGCGAAACTTCAGGAAATCCATCCTCTCGCAGGCGCGCGTCGTCGCAACGGGCAAGAGATCATCCGGCGGCGCGCACCCACCCGCGATGCTGTACCGCTGGCAACCCAAGGGCTAGCCGCCGACTTTGCGCCCCTGCCAGTATTGCTCGCGCAGCTTGAACTTCTGCAGCTTGCCCGTCGCGGTTCGTGGCAGCGCTTCGACGAATTCAACCGAGGTCGGGCACTTGAAGTGCGCCATGTTGTCACGGCAGTGCGCGATGATCTCGGCCTCGGTAGGCGATGCATTCTCGCGCACGACGATGAGCGCCTTGGGCGTTTCCCCCCACTTGTCATGCGGCACGCCAATCACAGCACACTCCATGACGGCGGGATGCTTGTAGAGCGTGTCCTCGATGTTGGCCGAGCTAATGTTCTCCCCGCCCGAAATGATGACGTCCTTCTTGCGGTCGACAATATGGATGTTGTCGAATTCGTCCCAGATCGCCAGGTCACCCGTGTGGAAGAAGCCGTTGCGAATGGCGTGCTCGGTCTGGTCCGGCTGTTCCCAGTAACCCTTGAACACGACATTCGAACGCGCGCACACCTCGCCGATCGACTGATTGTCCCTGGGCACGAGATTGCCGTCATCATCGAGCAGTCGAATCTCGACTCCAAGTGCAGGCACGCCCGCACGTGAGCGCCGCTGGTAGTCGCATTTCTCCGTCGCGAAGTCGACCTGCGATGAGGTCAGCAGCGGCGCCGTCTCCGTCAGGCCGTAGATCTGGAGGAAGTGCCAGCCGAATTCCTCTTCGAGCTGCTCGATGAAGGCCGCCGGTGGCGGTGCACCGGCGAGCACAAAACGCGGTGCGGTCGTGAACGCGTGGCTTGCCTTGTCGTCGTAGTCGAGAATGGTGCGCAAAACGGTGGGCGCCATGCAGGCAATGGTGATCTTCTCCTGCTCGACGATGCTGCAGATCACTCGGGCGTCAATCGTGCGCACGACCACGTGGGTCGCGCCCATGCCGGTAAAGGCGTAGACCCCGCCCCATCCGTTGCAGTGGAACATGGGTAAGGTCCACATCGTCACGTCTTCGTGGGCGATCTGCCAGCAGGCGATCAGTCCGTAGGCGTTGATGTAGACGTTGCGGTGCGTGAGCATCACACCCTTGGGCCGCGAGGTTGTGCCCGAGGTGTAATTGATCGATACCAGATCATTCTCATCACGCTCTGGACACGACGGTGGCTCGGGTGAGGCCTCAGCCACGAGCGTGTTCCAGTCCAGCCAGCCCGGGTAATCGCCGGGTTCGTAGGCCGCAACGACCCAGTGCTCAACGGCGGGCAGCTGATCGCGAATGGCGTCGATCATGGGCACATACTCGTAGTCGACGAGCACGGCCTTCACGCCCGCATGATTGATGATGTACTCGTGATCCTCGGGGATCAGCCGGTAATTGAGCGGTACGAGAATCAGGCCGAGCTGCGCCGTCGCATAGAAGCTCTCCATAAAAAAGTGCGAGTTGGGGCTCAGTATGCAGACCCGGTCGCCCTGCGCGAGCCCCAGCGCCTGCAGGGCATTCGAGAGCCGGTGGACGCGTTCGGCATACGCTGCGTAGGTGAATCGCAGGTCGCCGTCGATAATGGCCGTCTTGCCTGGGTACAACGACGACGCGCGCCGTAGAAAGTCGTCAACGAGAAGCGGTACGTGCATCAATTTGCCCCCCAGTGCATTTCCCCGAGACCAAGCTTAGCCTGCGCGCGGTGGCACGCGCGACCCGTGCCCTCTGCTGTTGCATAATCAGGGAGTACTGAAGGTGGAGCCCAAAATGGCCAAGCGTCCGTTCAAGTTTCCAAGGATTCTTGCTGAATCCGCGGCCATTTTCCTGGGCGTGCTACTCGCCTTCGTGGTCGAACAGTGGCGTGAGGACCTCAATGAGCGACGTGAGGCCGAAGCCACATTGAATCTCGTACGCGCTGAGCTCACTCAGAACCTGGCTGAGCTCGAGGCCATTGCGCCCCTGCGAAGCGACATGCTCAAGGAGTTCGAAGAAGCGATTATGGTGTTGAAGAACGAAAACCGGTTTCCTGACAATTTTCCGGCGTTCCGCTCACCTGACATCACGAGCATCGCCTACGAGCTGGCCACGGATTCAGGTGCCGTGACCGGTGTGCCCCCCAAAGATCTGCTCATCATGGCACGCGCCTATGAAGCACTCGAAGAGGTTCGTCGCAACGACACCTTCCTTAACGAACGCAACGCCCAAATCCGATTCAATGACGGTGAGCAGTATATTTCCGGCTTCATCTACTACCTCAATCGCGCGAAAATGAATGAGCCGGTCGCGATAAACCACGTTCGCGCAGCCATTGAGGCGCTCGACGCGCGCAATGGCCAAATCGACTGAGTCACTCCCGTGATTCGTATCCGGAGCCTCCTGCTTGGTCTGGCCCTGAGTCTGCTCGCAGCCTGTGCTGCGCCGCCAAGCGACCCCAACACGGTGTTTGTCTTCGAGGCGCCTGACGGCAGCCGTGCGATCCGTGTCTCTTGGTACGGTGACGCCATGGTCCGCATACAGACCGCGCTCGCGGGCGAGGCATTCCTGCCCGACGACCATTACGAGATGATCGTTTCGCACGATCAGTTCACGGAAACCGAGCAGATCGCCACCGACGATCACTATCGCATCCGTTCTGCGCAGCTCCTTGTCGAAGTGGATCGCAAGACGCTGGCTGTACGCTACTTTCGAGTCCATGGCGACACACTCCTGCTCAGCGAACAGGATCGCGCGGCGACTTTGGGCGCACGCCGCCGCGTCAGTTTTGACCCGCAAGGTGACGAGCGGTTTACGGGGCTTGGCCACGGCTATTTCGCCCGCGCAGACTCGCTCAACCTGACAGGCTCGGTCATCGAGCGAAACTACGGCAGCCGACCCATCGAGCAGGCGCCGCTCATCGTGCCGATGTACTTATCGAGCCGCGGCTACGGCGTGTTTCTCAACAGCACGTTTCCGAACCGCTTCGCGCTCAATGCCAACGGCGACTACAGCATTGAGATTGATACACACGGTTTCGAAGGCCAGCTCGACTATGTGTTTATCGACGGGCCATCACTGCCCGACGTACTCAATCACTACACAAACCTCACTGGCCGCCCGCGCCTGCCTGTGAAGGCCATGTTTGGCCTGCAGCTCAGCGACAAGGGCCACGACCACACCACGGATACGCCTTCTGACGAGGCATGGTGGCGCGAGAAAATCATGGCGCACCGTTCGGCCGGCCTGCCGCTCGACCACATCGTTAATGACAACCGATGGCGTGCGGGTGGTGGCAAGCGTTGCGAATCGCGCATCGAGTGGGACCCGGAACGCTATCCGGATCCTGCAGCGTGGCAGCAGTGGCTCGACGAACATGGCCTCGTCTCAACACTCGATTTCAATCGTTGCATCGCACGTTTCTCCGATGGCTGGCAGCCCGCGTTCAATCTGCCACCTATCGACAATATCGAGTTTGCCGACAGCGCACCCGACCTCACGGACCCGGACTTCCGGCGCTGGTTTTGGCGGGTGTTCTACGAGCACTCACTGGACCCCGCACTCGGCTACCCCGGCGACGCCCTCTGGATCGACGAGTTTGACGAACAGGGCGCTGCCGACAAGCAGACCATCCTCGCGAACGGCCGCAGTCTGGCCGAGATGCGCAATTATTGGTTCTTTCTGATTGCCAAGGCGCTGGTCGCGGACGGTTGGGACGAGTCCGGCATGGATCGACGGCCCTTCGTCTGGGTGCGCGGCATGACGGCCGGCGCACAACGCTACGCCACGCTCTGGAGTGGTGACATCAAGCCCAACGACGCCGACATGGCGGCGCAGGTGCGGGCCATGCAACTGGCGGGGCTCGCGGGCTTCCCGTTCTGGGGCCACGATGCGGGCGGCTTTTTCGATTGGGATGCGCGAACAGGCCCCGACGAATCGCTGTATCAACGCTGGGCTATGGCGCTGGGTGCGTTTTCACCGATCTGGAAGCCGCACGGCATGGGCCAGTCGCGGTGGCCACTCGACCGCAATGAACTTAGCCGTGATGACGCGACCTATTACGGCACGCTGCGCTACGAACTCATGCCCTACCTGTATTCGGCGGCACACGATGCCGCTGAGCGCGGACTGCCGATCATCCGACCGATGCTGCTTGACTTCCCGGGACTTGACGCTGCCTGGCGCAACGATCTGCAATTCCTGTTCGGGCCCGACCTGATTGTGGCGCCAGTCATAGAAGGCGTCCAAGATGTCTGGCTGCCACCCGGTGACTGGTACCTCGTGGATGGTGGCAAGTACTTTCGGGGGAATCGCACGGTGCCATTACGACGCCGCGACACGCTGATGCCTGTCCTGGCTCGCGCCGGCGCTATCATTCCCAAACGGCCGTTCGCGCAAAGCACGGCGTTTATCGACAAGTCGGCGCTCATCATCCACGTCTACGCCGGTGCTGATGGACATTTTCGACTCGTCGAAGATGACGACCACAGCGAGGTCTACCGAGTCGGTGTCCGACGAGTCACCGATTTACACTATGACGATGCCACTCAAACACTGACCATCGAGGCCGCACAGGGCAACTACGCCGGCGCGGCGGCAACGCGAACCCTGACCGTGCTGTTTACCGACGTCCACGGCTCGCGCACGCTCCCACCGGTCACCCAATCGGTCTCAACGCCTCTGACGCTGCGTTTGGCGCCATAGCATCAGCCGCGCGGTTGTCCAATCACCGCCGCATCCAAACTTACTCCACACTTCGCGGTCAGAGTACGCTGCAGCCCCGCCCTAGCTCGAAGCGAACACGATGTCGAACAACGACTGCGCACCAGAAACCGTCGCAAGACCCTCGGCCCATCAACCGCGCATCCTGGTGTGCGAGGATGAGCGAGACATCGCCGACATCGTCAAGACCTATCTCGAATCACAGGGGATGCAGGTTGTCGTCGAGCGAGACGGTGGCCAGGTCACCGCGCGCTTCCGCCAATACCGACCGGATCTCGTGCTACTCGATATCAATATGCCAAACCGCGATGGCTTCGAGAACCTGGCCGCCCTGCGGGCCGCTTCCAACGTACCCATCGTCTTTCTGACCGCACGCACTGACGATCTGGATCAGCTGCAAGGTCTGGAGTCCGGGGGCGACGACTACATTCTGAAGCCGTTTAATCCCAATCATGTCGTGGCGCGCGTCAAGGCTGTACTGCGCCGCAGTCGTGGCGACGCGCCGCTCGAACACTATCGTTGGCGGCGCCTCGGCATTGATGTCGTCGCCTGGCGCGCATGGTTTGAAGCGGACTCCGGTGAGATTCGGCTCGATCTAACACCTGCAGAGCTGCGGATTCTCGCCTACCTGCTGCAAAACCCCGGCCGCGTGATCTCGCGGGCCACGCTAATGGACTCCTGCTTTCCCGACAGCGATGCACTGGAGCGCACGATCGACAGCCACGTGAGCCACATTCGCCGCAAGCTCCGACTAGCGGGCGCCCCTGACACCGTCATCGGCGTGGTCCGCGGCGTCGGGTTTCGACTCGAATGACGGGCGCAGCGTTGGGCAAGCGGACGCTCGCGGGGCAATTCATGCGCCACGTTGCGATGCTCGTCATCGGCAGCATCGCGTTCATTCTCATCGGGCTGGAACTGACCGCGGACTGGGTCGATGACGAAGGTCAGTTCGAAGCTGCCGTCGACATCGAGGAGCAGCTCGAAGCCCTGGTCATTGGCAACGAAGAGACACGGGTACTCTACGAGCGCTATCTCGACGCGATCGAGGCGGCAGAAGCAACAGAAGCGATTCGTGGTGACATCGCACTGTATTCGCTGTGTGGCGCAGCATTGCTATTGGGCCTGATTGCGGCCTACATCAACGCGACGCGACTTGCCGCACCCATTTCCTCTGTCGCGAAAGCCTCCCGACAGCTCTCGCAAGGCACGCTCGACCTACGCGTCAGCGTGGACGCACGGGCACCGATGGAGATTCAAGATCTTGCGCGCAGCACTAACGAGCTCGCGCTGATTCTCTCACGAACCGAGCGACAACTGCGCTTCACAGCGGCAGCCGCGGCGCACGAAATTCGAACGCCACTCGCCGTGCTCCGCGGGCGCCTGCACGCGCATCAGGACGGCCTCATCGATCTGGGGGCGGATGAAGTCGACAGCCTGCTCAAGCGCCTCGACGGTCTCGAGTTACTCATCTCTGACGTCGAACAACTCTCAATGCTCCAGGAAGGCGGGCTGCACATAGAACGCAAACGTACTGACTTGTCCGCCGTCGTTCTGGACGCCGTGGCGGCCGCCCAGCACGCGGACCCGGAGCTGCGCATTTCCTGCCGAGGCACAAGCGCCACCGTCTGGGTGGACATAGACCCGACCCGATTCCGCCAGGTGTGCACCAACATCCTGACCAACACAGTCAACTATGCGGGTCCAACGGCACATGTCGACATCACACTGACGCCGATGGACAAGCATGTCAGCGTTGTCTTCGTCGACGACGGGCCTGGCTTCTCTGAGGAGGCACTTGAGCACGCTACGGACCCTTATTGGCGCGATGAGGCTTCACGGTCGCGAGATACCGGCGGCAGCGGGCTGGGGCTCGGCATCGCGCAGGCCATCGTGTCGCGACATGAGGGCCGGATGGCGCTCTCCAATGCGCCGGGCGGCGGCGCCGTCATCCGGATCACGCTGCCCCGCTGACCGCCTCTCCACAAACGCTCCAAACAGGCCCCTTAGGGTTCGACTCGTGAACCCAAGACACAGGGGCAAGTCATGTCACGACGCACGATGTTCGTTGTAAGCAGCCTTCTGCTTGGAGCGCTGAACGGTACTGCCGCCACGCAAAATACACTCGACGAAATCATCGTCACGGCAACGCCACGCAACGACCCAACGGAAATTGCACCTGACGCTGCCGCAGTGCTCAGTGTCGCAGGAGAACTCGGCGATCCTCTGAAAGCCATTCTTGTGTTCCCCGGCATCACGTTTGCTGGTGGCGACCTGGAGCCGCCGGTGATTCGAGGCGGCGGGCCCGGCGACAATCAGTTCTTCGTCGATGACATCCCGCTGGCCAACGTATTTCACATCTACACCAACTCGATCATCTCCGGCGATGTCGTACGCACCTTCGACTTGTACACCAATGCCGCACCCGTGCAGTTTTCGGGCGGTGTCGGTGGCGTGGTCGATATCGGGCTTCGAGACCCCAAGCGCGACCGGCTGCACGCCACGCTCGATATCGGACAGTTCATTTCCGGGACCATCATCGAAGGACCCATCACTGATTCGGTCTCGGGCTATGTCTCGGCACGCGAGAATCTCTCGCGCTTCCTGCTTAAGAACCTGACGGGCGACAGTGAAGACAAGCTACCGGCCAGTCGTGACTATACGACCCGTCTGGCCTGGCAGGGACAAGACAACCAGCTGACCTTTACCGCGCTCGGCGGCTACGACGGTCCTGGCCAAAGCGGCTCGCCCGACGAAGAGCCCGCATTCGGCGACGATCGCGCATCGCGGCTCACTGCCGGCTCGCTGCGCTGGGACACCGTGTTTGGCAATGACGCGGTATTCAGGTCTACGGCGTCCTGGGCCAACGACAAAACCACCGCACTTAACGAAACCGGCAGGCTCGTCGACGCTGAGATTGACGTCGAGACGCAGTCGTGGCGCAACCTGCTACAAACGTCTGGTGATCCCTGGTCGTTCGAACTGGGCGCCAATTGGCAGCGGGATGTCGCTGCCGTGTCCCGGCCTGATCAACCTGTCGCACGCGACACCTTCAACAGCCTGGATGTCTTTGCCAACCTCCAGTGGCAACTGAGCCCGCTGACCCGAGCCGAGCTTGGCCTGGTGTATTGGCGAGACAGCTACAACAAGACCGCGGGCGCCGATCCGCGATTCGGTGTGACTCAAACGCTGCGCCCGAACGAAACGCTGTTCGTTCGGGCCGGCGTCTCACACCAGCGCGCGCCACTCGCGGATCTCATCAATCAGGGCCTATCGGCACGGGGTATCGACCGCAATCGTGCACGCGAGGTGTCACTGGGGTACCGGCGCCAGTTTGGTCCAGGCTGGAGCCTGCAGACTGAGCTCTACCGCAAGACGCTCAGGACCACAGACTTTGATTTTGATCTGGATATTGAACGGCGCAATCCAACCCTACTGGACGGCGAGGTTCGCGGCATTGACGTTTTGATTGCCCGCACCCCGCGGCAAGGCTTGCACGGCTTTCTCGCGCTCAGTCTGTCTGAGAATCAGCGCACCAATACCGTAACCGGCGAGACATTCGACTACGTGTTCAGCGCTCCAGTGAGCGCCACGCTCGCATTGAACTACACACGAGAAAAATGGCTGATCGGTGCCAAATACCGCTACCAGTCGGGCCAGCCGTTCACGCCGGCTACGGGCGTCGACCTGACCCCGGGGCCGCTCGAGCCCATGGACCGAATCCTCTACGGACCCAGATTCAGCCAACGCGGCGACGACTACCAAAGGCTCGACGTCCGCATTGAGCGCCAACTGCCGTGGCGATTCGCCCAGGCTTCGGCGTATCTCGACCTACTCAACATTACTGGCCGCGAGAACAGCTATGACCAAACACCGCGCGAACTGATTCTGGGACCGGGCGGCCAGCCCATTGCTGTCGACCCCGACGCAGGCTCCGCGGCGGTACCCACGTTTATCGCGTTAGGCCTGCGCCTCAAGTTCTAGCTGTTTTGCATGCGGCGCTCCACATTGCCTCCACACTTCACAGGCACGCTAAGGGCTCCCCCAATGCAAGGAACCAACATGCGCACCGCTTTCCTCATCACCCCCTTCTCGTTAATGCTTCTCTCGGGATGCGATGGCAGCAGCTCATCGCCACAGACAACCACGAATGCCGCGCCCGTGTTCACATCAGCCGCCACGGCAGAGACTGCCGAAAACGTGTCAGGCACCGTTTACACGGCTACGGCTACGGACTCGAACAACGACACGCTGACATTTGGCATTTCGGGCGGCAGCGACCAGGGTGCGTTTCAGATTGATCCCGCGAGCGGCGCACTCACGTTTCTGACGGCACCCGACTTTGAAACCCCCGTCGATGCCGATCTGAACAACGCCTACGACGTTCAGATCAGCGCATCCGATGGCAATGGCGGCACGGTGACCCTCGCCGTTACCATTACGGTGACCGATCTCAATGAAAACGCCGCCGGCGTCGCGTTCCGCGACAAACTGTTCAACGCCATCGAAGTTACCCGAGGTGTCCAGTTCGGCGAAGGCCTGCTCGCGGATGGCTCGACACAACCGCTACTGATGGATGTCTTTACGGGCAGCGGCGATACACGGCGCGATCGGCCGGTACTGATTGTCGGATTTGGCGGCGGATTCATTGCCGGCAGCCGCGAATCTGTCGAGTCCCTGGCACATGACTGGGCACTGCGCGGCTACGTCACAGCAACCATTGACTACCGGCTAATCACAACGCCCATTACGACGGTCGATGAGGCGCAGATCGGCGTCGTTCGGGCCTTGCACGACATGTATGCGGCCGTTCGTTTCTTCCGCGAAGACGCTCAGGGCGCGAACCAGTTTGGGGTTCGCGAAGATGCCATCATCGTAAGCGGCTTCTCTGCGGGCGCTATTCTCGCTGCGACTGCGGCCACGACAGACCCAGACGAGGTCGGCGTGTTCTCTCCGGCGGTACAGGACTTCCTCAACGCCAATGGCGGCTTGTTTGGTAATAGCAGCGGGAACACTGCGGTGTCGTCTGACGTGCAAGGCGCGGTCGTCATCTCAGGCGCGATTCCCGCACTTGATGCGATCGACAGCAACGACCCGCCCTACTACGGCGCCCACGAGGAATTCGACCCTGTCGTTCCCTGCACAACAATGATGGCCGAGGCGTCAGCAACCGTTCAGGTGCTCCTGTCCGGCAGCTGCGATATCACGGCGCGGTACACGAGCCTCGGCAGGCCCAGCCAGTTGTTTCTGGTGGCAGGGTCTATTGGCCACATCGAGTTTACAGAAGCAGAAGAGCTGCAGATCTTTGATGAGGCCGCGGTGTTTATCTACACCGAGGCCCTCGAGCCTCTGCTGAGCACATCCGCATCCCCGCAAGTACCCTGATTCTGGCGGGCCAGTCTCGGCGAATTC
Organism: uncultured Gammaproteobacteria bacterium; assembly: GCA_937899415.1. GTDB lineage: Bacteria > Pseudomonadota > Gammaproteobacteria > Steroidobacterales > Woeseiaceae > CALBPI01. Next base: position 27,346 of record CALBPI010000027.1, read on the forward strand.
TCATCGCCGGGATCTGGCCACCAATGATCAGGGTGCCGACACCTCAGAACAAAACTGCCACCAGCATCACGGTGGTAGCGACGAACCCAACGCCCCAGACCAGCGAACGCAGCGCAAACACACCCGAGATGTAGGCAGGTACGTAGAGCACACGCGCGACAAAATACAACCAAGCGCAACGTTCCGTAGTCGCGCTGCTCGCATTGCTAAGCACGACGACCACGACGGCGATGGTGAACAGGATCAGCCCCTCAAAATGATTGTCCATTGCCCGCTTGAGGCGACCTGCGACACCCGTGGGTTCCTTTCGCTCGTCTCTTGGTCCACCTGTGTACTTCGTACCGAGCTGCACATTCACGGGCACAGCCATGATCAGGAACTGCACCACCTGCAGCAGTGCTGCGTACCCCAGAACCTGTAACTCCACCGCCATGTATTGGTTTCCGCACGTTGATGTCAGAACAGACCATAGCGGATTCGACGCAGCCGTGCGGCATCCGCACGGCGGCTAAGAAAAAGGGCCCGGCCAAACGGCCGGGCCAATAATGGCATTGCTTAAGAGCAACACCCTGCTAACGCATCACTCGCCGTCACCACCAAAGCGGTAGGTACCGCGAAGGGTGTAGAAGCGACCGACATTGTCGTAGATACCTGAGGCACCACCATTGCCGAAGAGCGGCGACGGCGGATCCTCGTCCGTGACGTTATCGAGCAGCAGGCTGAGCTCGAGACCAAAGTCGAACTGGTACGTCGCACCCAGATCCACGTAGAGCACGTCATCCACGACGGGAATGCTCGAGACATCCGGGTTCGGGTCGTTGTTCGTATCGGAGCCAAGCAGCAATTCCTGCTCTTCCCGGTACATCTCATCGATCCAACGCAGCTGCAGGAACGCCGACCAGTTGTCAAAGTTCAGCTGACCGCGGTAGTTGAGCTGCAGACGCGGATCACCCAGTTCGCCTTCGATGTCATCGACATCGTCATCCGAATCGAGCAGGAAGCGACGGCGATCCAGGTAAGACCCCACAAGACGGTTTTGGAACTTCGCAAAACCGACATCAACCATGTAGTCGATCTCCATGTCCACGCCGTTGGTCTGCAGCGTGTTCAGGTTTAGCGGGAACCGGTTGACCAGCGTAATGTTGCCGACGCTGTCTCGCGTCACGAGACCGCAGAACTGGTTGTTGATGCCGCCCGGATCATCCACGCAGCGATCGAGGATGGCCTGCGTGCCCGTGAGGGCGATCGCGTCCGTGATCTCGATGTCGTAGAAGTCCACGGCGACGCGCAGCCCGTCCACGAAGCTCGGCGTGTAGACGAAGCCCCAGGTCAGCGTGTCAGCTTCTTCTTCGCCGATATCCGGATTACCGCCCTGCAACAGCTGGATGCTCTCTTCGTCCAGAGAATCGAAATTCTCAGGGTCAGCGATACCCAGTGCCTGGCAGTTGGCGATACGGACGGCGCGACCATTGCGGCCTTCATCAATATTGAGGAAGTCGCAGGGGTCATCGATGCCCGCGAAGCTCTCACCAGCCGGTGCGAACAGATCGTCGATCGTCGGTGCACGAAGCGCCTGGCCTGTGCTGACACGAACACGCAGATCTTCAAACGGCTGCCAGTTCAGGCGTGCTTCCCACGTCGTGGCGTTGCCAATCGTGGAGTAGTCCGAGAACCGAACCGCGCCCTCGACTGCGAGGCGTTTGGCGAACGGCGCGTCATCGAGCAGCGGGACGGCGACCTCACCGAAGAACTCAGAGACGTCGAATTCGCCGTTGGTATCCGCCAGCGCGTTGAAGAACGTCGGCACATTCTGCGAGAAGGTGTCGCCATTCGTGTTGCTCTGCTCCTCACGGTACTCGAAGCCAGCCACAGCTGCGATCGGACCCGCCCAGCCTGTGAACAGCTCGGGGTTCGATACTGAAGCCGCGAACTGCGTCTGCTGAACTTCGGAGGTCGAGAGCGCCGTCGTGTTGACGAAGTCTCGCGCAGCCTGCGACATCTGATTGAAACCCACCACGTTGATGGGGACGCAACCGACGTAGCCGAGCTCCGAGAAACCACTGTCGTCGCCTTGCGCTTCCTGCAGCGTCGAGCGGCACACGATGTCGCCAGCCGCCGCCGACGGGTTGAGACCCGACGCCCGCAAGTCAGCCGCACCCTGTGCGTCAATGAAAACCGCGTCCTGTGCCGCAGCCCAACGCTCGTCGATACGGTTATTGAGGTTCACACGCTCAATCGCCGTACGGCCGTAGTTGGCGAACACGTCGTAGCTGAAGTTGGTCGTGCCAATGTCACCACGGAACCCCGTGACCACACGGAACGTCTCACGCGTGTTCTCTTCCTGACGCAAGCCCACATCGACATTGAAACGACGCAGGTCCGTCGACGTCACACCGGCGGCATCCATCGCTGCCGCCAGAGACGGCGTCACAAACGCGTTGTCGCGCTGGATGATGACAGGTGCGCCAAAGTCGAAGCTCGGCTGACCCTGCTGGTTGCCCTGCACGTTCGAGTACTTCGTCTCCAGGAACCACTCAATGCCGTAGTCCAGGTCGTAGGTAAAATTGGCGTCGAGCGTGTAGCGCTGGAAGCCGGCCTGCAACGTCTGGAAGCTGTCGAGGTCGAGGAACGGGCAATTGGCACCGCCACACTCGAGACCGTCAAGGAACTCGAACGAGCTCTGGTCGAGCGGCACGAACGAGCCGTCAGCGGCGAGCTGGCCGTTGAGGCCCAGTGACGTACCGGCGTTCGAGATCGCCCAGAAGCCCTGGTTTGGAACGAAGATGTTATCGGGGATGCCATCATCGATTTGAAAACCGTTGGCATCGACCGTGTCACCGTCGAGCGGGTTTCGAATCTCGCCGATCGACGACAGGAACACCCCGCCTCGCTCACCGGCGGTGAGCAAGTCTTGCTCCGCGTAGCCCAGCGAGACAATTGCGTTACCACGGCCTTCCGAGAAGTTGGACCCAAAGGTGAGCGCGATATCGGAACGACCAAATCCCGAGTCGCCTGCGTCACCAATCGAGCCACTTACCGAGACACCCTCGAAATCATCCTTAAGGATGAAGTTGACCACACCGGCCACGGCATCAGCGCCATAGACGGCTGAGTTCGCACCCGTGATGATCTCGATGCGGTCGATCATGTCCGAAGGAATGCTGTTGACGTCCACGGTCTGCGAACCGTCGCTGGCCGACACATGACGACGGCCGTTGACAAGTACCAGGGTACGCGCCGTGCCCAGACCCCGAAGGTCGAGCTGACCGATGCCCGCGGTACCGATGAAGCGCGCCGAGTTGTTCAGGCCGAACGTGGTGCGCAGCTGTGGCAACTCGTTGAGCAAGTCACCAATCGCCGGTGATGCGTTGACCTTGAGGTCGTCCGCGTTAATGACAGTGACCGGGGACGGCGTGTCGAATCCCGATCGTTCGAGGCGCGAACCAGTAACCGTGATCTCGTCGAGAACGAGTTCCCCGGACGGTTCTTCCTCACTCGTTTGGGCTAACGCGCCGTGCGACGTCGCAAGTAGCCCCAACACAAAAGGCGCCGCAACCCAGGCTCTCACCCGTGCTGACTGGCGCCGCAGATCTCCTGATCTCATCTGACTCTCCCAGCTTGTTGATAGCTATGCCGGCCTACGTGGCCGGATACACGCAGCGAACTCGCTGCTTCCTTGCACTGCCCCTCAAACGTGTCGGAGCCCAAAGCTCCGATAGAGTCTTATTGTTGCTTTTATCCTACAAATTGAATGATTTTGTTGCGTTTATGTCGCCTCTTTAGACCCTATGAGTTCCGTGTTTAACAAGAGTTCCTCGAATATTAGATGTTTTTTTACGACAAGAAAGATGGCGAATTAGGTCAAATCAATCACTTAGAATCGGAGCTGAAAACAACGTGTTCCGGCATAGCCGCTGACTTTCAAACGCTTACGTAGTGCTCACACTGCGTTGAAGGTCGAAGCGCGTCTTAAAGAAAAAAATTTTGTTATGGGCCTGATTTCTTCTCTCTTCGCTCACAAAGTCGTTGGTGTGGCGATGGCGGCAACGCCACACGATGACGCGCGCCGGCGGTCGCTGTCGAAATAGTCGTTGCAGGTAGTATTGCCAAGCTCGACCCAGGAAGGCCCTAGGCTCAGTAGCAGCGTTCGGTGCGATTTACCCGTGTGCGGGATATCGATCTTTAACAGGTCAAGTACCCGAGACTCTGGAACGTTGATTTGCGAATGCCAGAAACGGCTGATGACGCGCTGACCGCTAGAGGCGGCCGATGCTGCGATCAGACAACCAAATGCGAGGGGCGACGCTAACTCAGTGGATTATCGAGTGGGGCCGCCGCGGGACCCCGGCACGTACCCTGAACGGCATCGATGCGATGCCAGCCCGATTGCCAGAGGCTCACGTAATGCGTTCAGACATCGACCACATATGCTGCTTGTGGATTGCCGGCGCCGGCTTGCCACTGCGCCGCTTTATGTTGCCGAGCATCCGCAACGCCTCTCTAAGTGAAAGCGGGTCCCAAAGGACCACATTGGAGTCACCGAAGTAGCTCCCGAGGCAATTGCCCGCATCTTCGAGCCGACCTGCGTCAAGTGAGCTTCGCGCCTCGTTAACGACATCCCAGTTTTCTTTTCGCCCATCGATGTAAAACTGACGTACGATTATCTTGTCGTGCTCCTCAATATCCCAGGTTGAGGACATTCCCGCGAACAGATCCGCCGCTGAAGGAAACTGTACAAGTAATTGCGGCCAGGCTCTTAGTTCTTCATTGAGCTTCCTTTCGCCAAAAGCCCGCTGGCCCTGCGAGACTCTTCGAACCGCTTGCCGAAACACCTCGGTGGCGTGACGCCGAACAAATCGCGCTATGTGAAACGGGTGAACAAACTCTGGTATGTCTTTAGCATAGGTCACACCCGCTCTTCCGAGAATCTCGACAGCGAATGCGACGTAGCGATAGTTCTGGATCTTGTACCTCTCGAATGAGAATCCCTTCTTGATTGTCGCCCGAGCATCTCGATTGCGCCCAGCTCTGACCTGAAACGAAGCCAAGTCTAATACGCTCTTTTGTTTGCGCCATGCTGGATACGCTGTGCTGAAATCCTCCCAAAACAACCGCTCTATCTCATCTGCATAGCGCACGCTATCGAGGTGAGACAGCACGTTCGCCACTGTGTTTCCGCTCAAGTTATTGAAGCGGCCAGACTGATGTAAACGCTGGACAACCGTGAACCAGGTAAGCGCCCTTGTCCTATACCGCTCATACTCGATCGGCGAATCGATAAAGTCGAACGATGCTCCGGTAGTCCGCCTTTCGGCGCAGTACTTTATGTAGGCCTGCAAATCTCGATTCAGCAGAAAGGGCTTGTACATCCCATACAGGCGATCAACAACTCTCCTGGGATCCACTGAGACAAACGCCTCGTACTTGTCTACGGACAGGTTGTCGTCAATCAATTTGTCTCGGACCTCATCGAGGATCAGAAACAACGTGATGTATGAACACGCGATACTGTAGTTGCTCGTCTCTCGTAGATATGCCGCGATAGTGTTTCTACGATTTCTGCCCGCGAGCCTCGGCGTGTTGGATCCGTCTTTTCTCAACACTTGGCCTAGCGGGCTATAGGTTCGGATATTGCCGGCCATCAGAGCTCTCGGCTTCATCACAGTGTCGTCGCCGTCCTTCTCCATCCGCGCACGGCTCTGCCGCGCTTGCTGATAGGCGGCCAAGACTGCGCTCTCTAGTAAAGGCGTTATCTGACGCTCTCGGGCGACCAACTTGCCAAGTTGCTCAGGGTCCACCCAGAAGAGAGGCAGAACTGACGTGTCGGTCCTTTTGTTCCGTGGATCTGACACAACTTCGATTAGCCTGTCCAAAAGACTCGGTGGAATCTCAAAATGCCCGAACCAGAAATGCAATAGATTTGGGTCCGCACTGAATGGAAGCCTGCTATCTGCTACCGCGATAGCGGCAGCATCTACCGAGAAAGCGTGCCGCCTGACAAGCGTCAAGAACAACCACTGGTAGTGGTAGAAGTTGTAGTTGTACGCTACAGCTTGCCTTGCCATGATTCTCGACAGGTCGAACCTGGAAATAGCCAAAGGCGAGGCATAAGACGCGAAACAACCAAACAAAACAGCAAACACTTTGTACTCAATGGGCGACAAAGCCTCATAGCGCGAGTAGAGGTCCACAATTATTGTCTCGAGCTTTCGCTCCGCCCAAACAGAAAGCTTGTAGTCACGACACTCGTCGCGCTCCCAATACTGGAACTCTGTTCGCGTTGATGTGGCCAGCACGCCCGCTACGGTGTTCCAGTTTTGATCGTAGTCCGCAAGCAAGAGCTCAACGTTGATAAAACTGTATGACTTGCTCAGCCCGCCCATTGGGCGCATGAGCTCCTTGGGGTAGTAGTACTTTGCGTCATCGCTGTCAGGCGCATCCCATCTACCCTCGACTTCCAACTCCAATAAGTCGCCTTTGGACTCGGACCACAGTCTCTCCAAAGTTTTCAGGGCATTCCTATTCTCGATCCGAGTCTCGCTAAGCCGATCCATAAGCCTCGCGTAACACTTGCGCCGCTCTTCTTCACTCAAGACGCGCGTTGTGTAAATCAAGTTCTTGAGATCAAGGAGATCGTGCACATTGGACTTTTCAAGAACGACATCTAGCTGGGAGAGCAATTCGATCTGATACCACTTCGCGGTGTCATCTTTTCTCCGCCGGAGTCGCTTCAGAATTGGGTTCATTCTCGAAAAATGGCGAACGACCGAAGCTGCGATCCACTTGCTCGATAGCCGGGAATCGCTTGAGTGCGATACCTTCAGCTCTTCGAAGATCCTCTGATCGTAGAATTCGGAAACGCCAGCGAAGCGCTCAAGACCGAGCTGTATCAGGCCTTCGCGCTGAAGCTTGATTAACCTGTTATCCGGCTCGCGCAGTCCCACCACATCGTTGTACCAAAGACGAGTACCTTTTCTGGTGAAAAAGGTGATGGCTGCGAGAAGCTCTCTAGACTCCGCCGATAACTTCGACAGCCTGCTTTTCAGTGTTTCGTCCAGCTCATCGTCGAACGAAATCAACGCACCGATGTAAGGAAGAGCGACCTCCTGATCAATCTGCCGCGACACCGCGTCAGTATTGGCGCCGTCAGGGTGATTCAGCAGATACTGCTCGACCAGGGCGTCTTTGTCGGCCTGATAATTATCAGCGTCCAGTAGGACGTAGTCGGAAAACTCTGCAACACCAACAGCTTTCTCAAACGACCCCACCAATTGGTCGCCCACTCCGTCCCCTGGTATACGTTGGGGACACACGACCAATGCGAACTTGTTCTCTTTGACAACTAGGTTGAATAGTTCTGTTGGAGAGCGCCCCTTCTTCCCGACACTGCTCACATCGAACCCATCAACAAACACGATGGTATCTTCAGGGAGCTCTGGGGTTTTGCTGAGCTTGTCAACTAGCTCCTGGAACGATTCCCCGTCTCTGAAGTCCGCATGGAGAATGTGCGAATTCCCATTCTCAATGAGATGCATCATCGCGAGCCAGAGAATCGTGGACTTCCCAGAGCCAGACTCACCATTCAAAAATGCAACCGGCCTCGGGCCGGACGCCGATACACGCTCAATCAGTTGTGACTGCACGCTGCGAATCGCGAATAGGTGCCTATTCTCGAACGTAGTCTGAAAGCGCTCATCAAATGGATTGCTGCCACCAGAATCGACGCCTGACTTGAAGAACGCGATGTCTAGCCACGGAAGGTGCCCGAACTCTTTGAGCGCATCACTGCTCTCGACACCACCCTTCTCTTCAGCGCTTACCGATACTTGATCGTAGTGCTTTGTCCACAGCGCCTCGTCTTCTGGCAAAAATTCATAGACCGGCCAGCCTCGTTTCAGGTAAGCAGTAATGACACCGCGAATTCGCTGGATCGCGCTTCTACCTTGATCGGCAGAAATATCTGCTTTAGCTGATCTTGTACGGCTCGTAACCGTTTCTTTGAGGGCCCTATAGAAGAGGTCGAGCTTTCCTGGTCGCTGGAGCCCGCCAATCCATCGCTCAACGGTTTGTGGATTTGGCGCGCCTTCATGTCGCTCGGAGATAAAGTCGGCAGCCTGTTGCTGGCTGTCGAAACCCAGGTTACTCAGCAGGCGCCACAGCTCTTCCCGCAAACTGGGGTATTTTGGTGAATCACTTTTTTTCATTATTTATCAGGATCTTACGTTCCCGGCTGTACTTCACCTGTATGTAGAGAATACATAGGATTCGTCGACCCGTCTCCTGCGGTGTGAAAACTCGGGTGTCGCTTAAACAACTTGGAGCGACACATGAAAAAGCACGATCTCACGCAAGACGCGAGCCCCCCTCTCTCACACACCAGCCCTCTAGCCTGCGCGGCATCGGTTTCATGGGTAACTGTAGTCTCGATACTTGGCGCTTACCCACTATTGGCAATCAGCGTTTTTTGGATGAGCACAGCATTCGAGTTCATGGCAACACTGTCAGAGAAATCGCACATGCCCGCTATCCTGGCTTCTTGCGCTCGCGTGGGCGCCTATATCTGCGTGATCGCGGGGAGCATCGTGGATCACGGTATTCACTTTGACGCCCATGCCATTAGCCACATATTGATGTTGGCGGGGAGTACCTACGTCGCGTGGACCAACGTCTCGACGATCCGCGGCGCGACTAGGGCTATCCAGCCGTGTGTGATCTTGGAAACCGCTGTGCACATATTCGGTGCGTTTTTCCAACCAGCGTATTGGATCCTGGTGGGCGCTGACGGATCTCATCTGTTCGCTAGCGTACGAAGGATCGCAAGCCATTCCTCGTAGCAATAGTTGCAGGCGGGGCGGCGATTGTCTTTGGCAACCGCCGTCCCGCTTTGACACCTGCGCAACAGTCCATAACATCGCACCATGGGCCTGATTTCTTCTCTCTTCGTTCACAAAGTCGTTGGTGTGGCGACGGCGGCAACGCCACACGATGACGCGCGCAGAAGGTCGCTTTTCGACGCCGTCGCTATTGATCCCGACGCGCCACTGGACGCGCGCGTCATGGTTGAAGACACGGCCTACTACGCGTTGTGCGAACGTGTTGTTCGGGAGGACCCGCAAGGCGCGTCCGTAACGCTGCGCATTGGCGGGTCGATGCGCTGCGACGATTACGGCGCGTTCGGTCTGGCCTGGAAAACCGCAGTCGATCTGCGCAGCTCGTACGAACGCGCGGAACGCTACGGCGTGGTACTGACCAGCGTGTCGCGTTACGCGCTCGTCACTGAGAACGGCCGGCACTTTCTGGAGCTCAGGCGGGACGGCGAACGCCGGCTTGGCATGCGACTCTCCAACGAGCAGACCATTGCCGCGCTGACGCAGATCAGCCGGGAAGTCAGTGGCCCCGACTTCGTACCCGACGCCGTTCACTTCAAGCACTCGGCGCCGAGCGATACAAGCGCGCATGAAAACTGGTTCGGTTGCCCCGTGCACTTCGACGCCGAACGCGACGCGTTGCAGGTCTCGGAGGCTGCGCTCACGACACCCAACAGACTCGGCGACGCCAGCGTGTCCGACTTCTTCGAGGCGCATCTGGAACAGACGCTGGGCGACCTGATCGAGGACAACGCGCTGGCCAAGCGGGTCCGAATCGAAGTGTCGCAGTCGTTAAGCGAAGGTGTGCCGACGCTTTCTGATGTGGCAAGCAGCCTCGGCATGAGCGGCCGAACATTGCAGCGGCGTCTGGCCGAGCAAGGTCACGCCTATCAGGACCTTGTGGACGCCGCCCGCCGCGAGCTCGCCGAGCGATTGCTGCGCGACACGGACTACGCACTGGCCGAGATCGCGTTTCTGACAGGCTTTTCCGAGCAAAGCGCCTTCACGCGTGCCTTCAAACGCTGGGCCGGCCAGACCCCGCGCTCGTTCCGACTGAAAGCCTGAAACGCGGCCCCATGGTCATTGCGAGGCCGCGCCATCACACCCAGTCATTGCGAGGCCCCGAAGCGGCCGCGGCAATCTCCCAACGTCATCGTGACCCTAATGAGATTGCCGCGCTGCGCTCGCAATGACGAGAGGCGGAGGCGCTCGCAATGACGCGCCGTCTGGCGCCCGGTGTCAAAACACTGGCGCCTCTCGTCAAGAGTGTCGCGGGCAGACTTGCAATCCTGAACCTGCCCCAAGCACTTCACCAAGGAACACGCCATGACAACCCAAACTCATTCCTCAGACACCGCCGGATTAACACTGGTCATCGGCGGCACCGGCAAGACAGGCCGACGCGTCGTGGAACGCCTGCAGGCCCGCAACCTCCCCGTTCGCATCGGCTCGCGTTCGGCGGTACCCGCTTTTGACTGGCACAACGAGGCCAGCTGGGACGCAAGCCTTGCTGGTGTCGACGCGATCTACATCACCTACACGCCCGATCTTGCGATCCCCGGCGCGACTGATGCGATTCGCGCACTGGTCACACGAGCGAAAGCACAGGGCGTCAAGCGCGCAGTCATCCTCTCCGGTCGCGGCGAAGCGGAGGCGCAAGCCTGCGAGCAGATCGTCATGGAATCCGGTCTCGAGTGGACGGTTGTTCGCGCAAGCTGGTTCAACCAAAACTTCTCGGAAGGCGCCTTCATCGACATGGTTCACGCCGGTGAGATCGCATTGCCTGCGGGTGATACACCCGAGCCGTTCGTTGATGTCGACGATATCGCTGATGTCGCAGTTGCGGCACTGACCGAAGCCGGTCACCACGGCGAGGTCTACGAGGTCACCGGGCCGCGACTCATGACGTTTCACGACATCGCGACCGAACTGTCACGCGCCACCGGTCGGGAGATTCGCTACACGGAGATTCCTCACGACGCCTTTATCGATGCGGTCGCCGCTTCGGGCGCACCCAAAGACGTCGTTTGGATCATGGACTACCTGATCACGACCGTACTCGATGGACACAACGCGAATCTGACGCACGGCGTCCAACGCGCGCTGGGGCGCCCGCCCCGTGACTTCGCCGACTACGCGAAGGCGGTGGCGGCATCCGGCGTCTGGGACGTGGCGGCGTGAACGGCTGGGCGCTCTACGGTTGCCTCGCGCTCGGATTCGCGAGCGCGTTGGTCGCTGGCGTATTCCAGTCCTTCTCGGACTTTGTCATGGCGGGCCTGGCACGCACCAGGACCGCTGGTGGCATCGAATCGATGCAGCAACTCAATCGCACCGTCATGCGTTCGGTGTTTCTCGCCACATTCCTCGCGCTGGTTCCGCTGACCGCAGGATTTGCGATCTATGGTGTCACGACGCTTGACGGCTCACCGCGAACACTGATCGTCGCTGCGTCCGCGGTTTACGTCGTAAGCGTGTTCGGTGTCACGATGTTCGGCAACGTTCCCATGAACAATGCGCTCGACGCCTTGGCGTATGACAGTGAGGCCGCCCGCGACTACTGGCAGCGCTACACCCGGCAATGGACGCGATGGAATCATGTTCGAACGCTGGGTGCCGCGGCAACGTCTGCGTTGTATCTGCTCGCCGTTGCGCAGTGATGGCCATGCTGCACTGCGCCAACGTTCAAGCACCCGTGTTGCGCGTGCTGCCCACCCCCAAAGCTGGCATAGTCAGGTGCAATAACGACAACAACTGAAAGTGGGGCGGTATGGGGTACAAGGCCTTCATCAGCTACAGCCATGCTGATGCGCAATGGGCGAACTGGATTCAGCGAGCGATCGAGCGGTACCGTGTGCCAACCAAGCTCGTCGACAAACACGGGCTTACTTCGAATCGTCTGGGCTCTGTGTTTCTCGACCGCGAAGAGCTTTCCTCGTCGTCGAGTCTGAGCGACGTCATTCAGTCAGCGCTCGAAGATTCCGAAAACCTGATCCTTGTTTGCTCGCCGTCGGCCGCAGCATCGCGATGGGTGAATGAAGAGGTTGAGACCTTCAAGGCGCTCGGTCGTGGCGACCGCATCTTCTGTTTGATTGTCGACGGAAACGACGGCACCTACTTCCCTGCCGCGCTTGCCGATGACGAACCGCTGGGCGTCGACGTACGACCTAACGCCGACGGCAAAGGCAATGCCAAACTCAAGATTGTTGCAAGCCTGCTCGACGTACCATTTGCGAGCCTCAAGGACCGCGAGCAGCGAAGACGGACGCAGCTCTTTGCCACGGCGACCGCCGCCGCTGTCGTCGTCTCAGGCGTCATGACGGCTCTGGCCATCAATGCCGTAATCGCGGGCCGTGAAGCCGAACGAAGTCGTGTCGTGGCGACCGAAGCGCTTGCCGACGCCGAGGCGGTCGCGGAATTCCTTGCGACGATGCTTGTGGAGATCGATCCCGAGGCAATGGGGGCAACGATTGTCACGGGCGTTCAAGGCGGCGACACGACGGTCGCACTGCCCGCCAATTTCAACAGCACCGATCTCGCGCGCCAACTACTCGATGAGCATGTCCTTACTAAAGCGACCACGGCCGTTGAGTCTCAGTTCGCGGGTCGTCCCAGCATTGGCGGGCGACTGGGTGGCGCGCTTGGTGCCAGCTATCACGCAATCGGGCTCTATGAGCAGGCGACAGCGCGCTACCAGGACGCCCTCGAACTCAACCGCGAGGAGTTTGGAGACGCCGATCCACGCACCGTCTCAGCACAGTCCGGGCTGGGCATGGCCCTGCTTTACGGCGGCCAGCTGGATGCGTCGGTTGCGGCGTTCGAGAACGCCGTACGTGTCGCGCGCGAATCATTGGGCGTTCGCCATGACGAGACGTTGTCTGCGATGAACGGCCTCGCCATGGCCTATACAGACTATGACCGACTAGAGGAAGCCCGCGATCTCCTGGAGGAAACCAGTACCTACATGCTCGAGCTGCGCGGCCCGGAAGACCCCTACACCATGGACGTACGCGCCAACCTCGGTTGGACGCTTTACCAACTCAAGGACTATGAGCGGGCTGAACCCATCACCCGCGAGCAGTACGAACTGCGATCAAGGATCCTCGGCCCCGACGCCTACGAAACCCTATCGACGCTCAACAACCTGGCGCTCATTTACGGCGCAACCGGTCGGTTCGAAGAAGCCGAAGCCGCGCACCGTCAGGAATGGGAGACCAGCCAACGCGTGCTGGGCAAGGACCACCCGGAAGTTCTCATTTCCATGCTCAACCTTGGACGCGTCATGTCCAAGCAGGGCAAGAATGACGGCGCCGATGTGTTGCTCACCGACGCTCTGGAACGCGCCGACCGCGTCCTGCCACCCGTTCACCCGCTGCTTGCCGCCATAGCAACCGCGTGCGCTGAGGTCGCCACGGCGAAGGGAGACCGCGAGAAAGCTCTCGGATTACTGCTGCGTGTGCAGTCGATTTACGAGCAGATCTTTCCGCCCGGGCATCCTCGCTTTAACCGGCTGCAGGAACTGTTGGCCGAAGCGCGCAGCTAAACGTCAACGTTCGCAATTGTTTGCCGCACCACGATGACTGACGACGCATCGTCACACCCACGCCTGCCCTTGCTGGTTGCCGTGACGGGCCACCGCGATATGGTGGCCGACGAGCTGGCGGGAATCCGGGCCGCCGTTAGTCGCTGTCTCACCGAACTCATCTCACGCTACCCGGAACGCGAGCTTGTCGTCATGACGGCATTAGCCGCAGGCGCTGACCAACTCGCCGCAGACGTCGCTCACGAGGCAGGCTGCCGCGTGTTTGCGGTGCTGCCGATGAACGCAGAGATCTATCGCACCGATTTCGCGGCAACCGACGAGCTTGCCGCCTTCGACGCGCATCTCAAAAAGGCGGACACCGTCATCGAATTGCCGCCCGCACCAGGGGCATCGGAATCCGAGATAGCCGCGGCGGGCCCCGCGCGCGACACCCAGTATGCGCGCCTTGGCGTCTACCTGGCTGCGCACTGTCATGTGCTCATCGCGGTCTGGGACGGAAAGCCACCGCAGCACGTCGGTGGCACGGGTCACGTGGTCCAGTTTCACCACGACGACGTCATGCCGGGCCACACGGGGAGCGTGTTTGCGACGCGACAGATGCTCATCGATGACGAAAGCGACCTCGTGTTTCACATCGTGTGCTCTCGTGATCGAGAAGACGGCAAGCCCGCACCCGGACTTCAACCACTCGAAACCACGTGGTTCACCAAAGACCCTGCACAACCCCGCAACCCGCAACTGCCACAGCAACATCTGGACATCTTTGCGCACAGTGCAACGTTTTCTCGGGACGTGGCACGCGAGCAAGACTACATTCGGCGCAACGCTTATCCGCTAGCCGATGCCGCGGCACTCGCCACCTTGCCGCCTGGCGCAGCTAACATCGATTACTGGCATCGGGCCGCCGACGCGCTGGCCAGCCTGTACCAACGTAAGGTCATCCGCACACTGAAGCTCACGCACGCGCTGGCGTTTCTCATGGGCGCCTGCTTCATCCTTTACGCCGATGTGCAGACGGAACGTCTATTCATGTTGGGGTTCCTAGGCCTTTTTGGCCTGGCCCTCGCCTTGGGTCTCACGGCAAAACGAGGCGACTGGGCCCGCAAGTACCTCGACTACCGCGCATTGGCCGAAGGTCTGCGCGTACAGTTTTACTGGGCCGTCGCGGGCGTCCGTGACGAAAACGACTCCAGGTTTACGCACGACAATTTTCTGCGGACTCAAGACCCGTCCCTGGGCTGGATCCGCAACGTGATGCGCGTCGCAGGCCTGCACGTTGATGCCCGTCCCGCCGCAGAGATCCGGCACGTGGACTTCGTGATTCGCGAGTGGATCGGCGACGCAAACTCCGGGCAACTCGGCTATTTCGAAAAACGTGCGAGTGAACGCACGGCGAGACACCGCATCACGGAGCGTCTCGAACGTCTGAGTCTGGCGATCAGCGCCGCAATGGTCGGCTTCTTCGTGATTGCAGGCGGCTGGTTACCCGACGCCTGGACCGGTGTTTTGCTGGCTGTCATGGGTGGTCTGCTGCTGGCTTACGGGATTCGCGAAGGCTATGCATACGCGATCGCGGAAAAAGAGCTGATCAAACAGTACACGTTCATGTGGAAGCTGTTTGCGAGCGCCGGTGTTCGACTCAAGGCGGCCGACGATGACGAAGAGAAACGTCAGATTCTTCGTGCGCTGGGACGCGCTGCCCTCGATGAGCACAGCGAGTGGCTGGTCATGCAACGCAGTCGTACGGTTGAAGGCAGCGAAGTCTGGCGCATGAGCAACTGACCAACGCATTGCATTTGTTACAAACAAAATTTTTTTTGCAATAGCTGTTGACAGAAATTTTTCGAAGCGTATAGTCCCGCCCCCTATGAAAAACCACGCGCAAAATATGTTCGTGTTCGAAGCCGGTATAGCGCCGCGCCATCCCATTGGTGCGTGCCGACTCCGAGGGGTTCTTACGCCTTCGAGTTATTGGTCCGACGTACTGGCCGAGATGACCTAGCCTTTCCGCACATTGCTGGAAGGCTCAAATGACTTTGTGCCTTCCAGAGCTAAGAAGCCCTGGTTGGTGTTACCGATCAGGGCTTTTTTGTTGCCCTGCTCGTACGATCTTTAACAATGCGGATTGTGTGAATAACGGGGCAGTGTTGCTAACAGCAGTGTCTACAGACCCCACTGCGCACCCAACACAGGGTGCCTGCCCCAACTCCAGTCACCGTCATTGCGAGGCGCCGAAGGCGCCGCGGCAAACTCTTGACGCCAAAGTGCGATTTGAGAGATTGCCGCGCTTCGCTCGCAATGACTCGAAACGTCGCTCGCAATGACGGTGATTGGTTACCCCCGGGGGATTGGTTCACTGGTAGAACACCGCCTTTGCAAGGCGGCGGTACGCGGTTCGATTCCGCGATCCTCCACCATATTCCGGGTTATCGGCTTCGGCCGAGACCCTGTCTAGCGGCCTGGCGCTGCTAACCGTCGGTAACGGCGGGAAAGGAACGCGACCATGGCGTTTCGCCGGAGTGAAAGCTTCGGTCAATCCAGGCAAGTTCGGCCTCAGATTTTTCGGCTTCGGCCGGAGATAGCGGTGAAGCGGTGCGCGGAAGTAGCGTGACTCAAGCACCGGCCCAGGCCGGGAATGCCGGTCCGCGAAAGACCACGTGGTGGTGCAACCCGCGACACCAACATCGGCAACCGTGAGGGGTAACGAATAGTGCAGATCAGTGCGAGCTTTGCAGGCGAGCGCGACTGTGCAGAGAACAAGGGTTCTGGGCGTCAACCAGCGTCCTTGTCATCGGTCCAGTAACCGGCAGGTGAACGACACTCGGCGTGTTGTATTTCGTCATCCAAAAGGTGGCGAAGCGACTGAGACGCGCACGTCGCAATGGAACTTCGTCAGAAGCTCAATGGATGAGCGTTCGATATGAACTCGAAAGGCTGCAGGTTCGAATCCTGTATGGCGCACCCACAAGTGCAACGCAAAGACGCGTCTCGGCATGCATCGAAAATGGCTTAAGGCCGAAGCCATCGGGTAATTCGGCGGTCGAAACAGCCGCAAGCTGTGGCGACCTTGGCAGCGAGCCGCACGGTTGAGTAGCCCTCATTTGGAGCTCGCAAGGCTCACGGTAAGCGAACTGCCGACTAGATGTACGCGACGAGTGACACGCCACACTCTCAGAAAAGGCAGTCATGATCGGTTACCTGCAAGCTCGCAGCCGCGATTTGCAGGTGGACACGCAGGCAACTGCCGCAGGCAAGCGGTGGGTACTCTGGCAAAAGGTCGATCGCACACGGTGTAGTCTCAACCGTTCTCTTTCCGCCGCTGCGCCGAGATAAGCGTCGCGCGGCACACTTTCCGATCCCGTCGGCTAATGGTCAGGCCGCGAGGCTTTCAACCTCGAAATGCGAGTTCGAATCTGCCGGGCAGGATGCCCAAATGCCGCGAAGCGCAGGATGCGCGAGAGCGGCGCGCCCGGGATCACCAAGTCTAGTCGTCATCGCGAGCGATCATCGTCATCGCGAGCGAAGCGCGGCGATCTCCAACAGACCAGTAGCTCAGCCGGTAGAGCGCACGCCTGATATGCGTGAGGTCGCGTGTTCAAGTCACGCCTGGTCGACCACATTCACCGTCATCGCGAGCGCTCACCGTCATTGCGAGCGACGCGCGGCGATCTCCTGACGTCTGCGCATGCCGACACAGATTGCCGCGGCGCCTTCGGCGCCTCGCAATGACGACGTATTGTGCGCAATGACCGACACTTCCTGAATCGATAGCTCAACGGCAGAGCACCCGGCTCTTACCCGGGAGGTTGCGAGGTCGAAACTCGCTCGGTTCACCACATCTTGCCCGGTAGCTCAACAGTAGAGCGCCGCTCTCACAAAGCGGAGGCCGGCGGTGCGACTCCGCCCCGGGTGACCACTCTTGACGGTTCGCCGTCACACCGAGGTCTGACGTGACGCCAAGTTCAGCGGTCCGGGTTCTTTGAATTCCCGGCTGGCACGCCGACGCTAACCATCGCAACGCGTGTACCGAGCGTAACGCCACACATACCACCACAGCGAAATTAGCTCAGCTGGGAAGAGCATACGGCTGTTAACCGTAAGTCACAGGTTCGAATCCTGTATTTCGACACTGGCCGCCAACGCCAAAAATGGTAAGGACGCAAGTCCGCGGTTCGACTCCGCGCCTTTGCAGGGCTACTGCAACCACCGCGGCGGCATCCGGCGCGCGCGATTTGCCTGGGGCTTGCCGTGGGCAGACGCGAGCGCAGCAACGCCCTCGCCGGTTCGCGTGTTGATCGACGCGCCCGATGAACTTCCCGGCCCACTCCCGGCTTTGCTGCACTCCGGTGTAACAGGTCCGGACGCCGCCGCGTCGTTCGTCCGGCCGTCGCTCACCGTGAGCCCGCCTGAGCGCTGTGGATGTCGCCGCATCCCATTCCCGCGTATCGCATCACGCGGTGCGCTTCCCATAGCCACCCGATAACGACAAAGGAGGTGCACTGATGACGAATGGCGCAAGCCACAACAGCCGGGTTCAGGCCTGGGTCCGCCAACGCAACGAGCAGGCACTTGCTTTGGCTCGAGGCAGCGGCTCACGACCCGACTCGGCAACGAACACCAAGCCCAAAATCAACCAAGGAGAACGCAAGATGTTTTTCACAACGTTCATCGTGCGCAAGCACGAGCGTGCACTCCTGTTCCGTGACGGCGACTTCGTCAAGTTCCTCGAACCTGGCGTGCACCGTTTCGTGACTGTGTTGCACACCTACACCGTCGAACGCTTCGACATCACGGTGCCGCGCTTCGCCCACCGTCTGCAGGACTTCCTCGTGGAGCACTACGCAGAAGATGTCGCCCGCTACTTCGACGTCGTCACAACCAGCGCCGACGAGATCGCCGTGGTCTACCACGACGAGCGCGTCACGCTGATTATGGCCCAGGCGACGCGCCACCTCTTCCCCAAGGGTGTGCGCAGCATCCGCGTCGAGCGCTACGCGGTCCGCGAGGACCTCGACGTCGACGCCCGCCTGGCCAAGCGCCTGCTGGCCGGCACCGACCCGACGCTCAAGGCGATTGCTGACAAGGCAATCTACGCCCGCGTCGTGCCGGACGGCCACATCGGTCTGCTGTACGTCGATGGTGAGCTCGCGCGCTCGCTGGCGCCGGGCTTCCACGCGTTCTTCGCTGTGGAGCGCACGGTGGCCGTATCGCTCTTCGACACCCGCGTGCAGACGCTGGAAGTGTCGGGTCAGGAAATCCTGACCAAGGACAAGGTTGCTGTTCGCATCAACCTGACCGCGACCTACCAGTACGCCGATGTCGAAGCCGCTGTGCGTGAAACCAAGGACCCGCTAGACCACCTGTACAAGGAAGTGCAGTTCGGTCTGCGCGGTGCCGTTGGTACACGCACGCTCGACGCGCTGCTCGAGGATAAGACGGTCATCGACACGTCGGTGGCCGCTCACCTCAAGGAGCACTTCGAGGCCATTGGCATCACCGTGAAGTCGGTGGGCGTCAAGGACATCATCCTGCCGGGTGACATGAAGATGCTGCTGGGTCAGGTGGTGGAGGCCGAAAAGGCCGCACAGGCCAACGTGATCCGCCGCCGTGAAGAAACGAACGCCACGCGTTCGCTGCTCAACACGGCCAAGGTCATGGAGACCAACGCTGTCGCCCTGCGTCTCAAGGAACTGGAGACGCTGGAGAAGATCACCGACAAGATCGGCAACATCTCGGTCTACGGTGGCCTCGATGGCGTGCTGAACGACCTCGTTCGCATGAACAAGTGAGTTCGGCAACACCGCGGCGGGGTGCGCATGCAACGTGCGCGCCCCGCCGCACTTTACGGCCGTAGCTCAACGGACAGAGTCCAACCTTGCGAGGGTTGACGGTGCAGGTTCAAATCCTGCCGGCCGTTCCAATTCTCGTGATGCGCTCAGTGTGTCGCCCGTCGCAACGGCCGGATCGTCCGGCATTTCGGGTTCTCGACGTCGGGCGCATCGCTCAGACGCGCCGGGAATTTCATGACGTAGCGAAAATCGAGATCCGTACGGCCGTCAGGCAGTGGCGTGAGCTCCGCCAGCGAGCGGACGTTACCCTCACCGAAGATGTCGCTCTCGATATCACAGGCGATGTTGATAAACACCGCGCCATTCGAAAATTCGAAGCTGCCACCTACAGGGCCCGCGGTAACAGGAATACTGGATTTGTAGCGCAACGTGTCGAGCAGCCGACCGCGATGGTCAAACATCCGGTACTCGCCAAACACGAATTGCGTCCCGGCGGGCAGCACAATGCCATCGTCGCCACCGTAAGTGCCGCGAACCACATAGTCGCTGTCCAGCGTGACGAAGTAACCATCGTCGAACAGGGCAATGCGCGTCATGGGCATCTTGTGACGCCACTGCGGCACGTTCTGCGCGTCGATACCGTAGACCTGGTGCGTGGAGCCCTCGCCCGTCTTGAGCGGGAATACGTTGGCATCACCGTCGGGCCCCGAAAGGACCTGCAGGTCCGGGTTGCCCGGATCAAAGTCGAGCCCAAAGCGCTCGCGAAAGAAGTGATAGGCGGACTCGCGGTACGCAAACGTGTTGCGGTCCGAGTCGATCGGCAGGAAAACCGGTCCCTCCACGATCTCGTCGATCAGGTAAACAATCAAGGTTTCATAAACGCCGTGCTCGGCATAGGGCGTCTCGCATTGCCGCGAAGGACTGGAGGCGGTGTTCGTATCTCCGGCCAGCGCCGGGATCGCGAACAGCGCGGCGAGCGCCGCGACAAGTCTTCCTGACAAGAACCGATAAACGGTTGAGGTGCGCATAGTCTTTCTCCTGTGACTGCGGCAAATAAGCAAGGCACTTCGATACTGTCGCTATGCGCGGTCAAGTCTCATAGGTAATCGGCTGCCACCAAACTCACCCGTCATTGCGAGGCCACAACGTGGCCGCGGCCATCTCCCAATGGCATCGCAATGTCTCGAGATTGCCGCGCCGGCATTGCCGGCTCGCAATGACGACGGCAATCACACAATCCGCATTGTTGAAGCTCACCCTATGGAGAGCGAGACGATGAACGCCAAGATCCTCAAGCTGGATGTCGGTGGTCGCCCCATCGCGTGGATCACGCGTGAGGCCGGCGCCCTGCACTACTGCCGCGACCAGGTTGCCTGGGAAGCCGGCATCGACTTTGTGCGCCTGCGCGGTGGCATCGCCCGCCGCACGGGCCGTCGCTCGGTGCTGCAGGTGTCCACAATCATCGCCACGCACGGCGTGAACCGGCAGGTGGACTTGCTCAATGACGTACCGGCGTTGACCAATCGGCGCCTGTTTCGTCGCGACGACCACACCTGTCTGTACTGCGGCGAGCAGTTCTGGGATTTCGACCTGACCCGCGATCACGTGATCCCCGTGTCGCGTGGCGGGGCAGACGCTTGGGACAACGTGGTAACGGCGTGTCGGGCCTGCAACCGGCGCAAGGCCGATCGGTCGCTCGACGAATGCGAAGCGATCGGCATCCGGCTGCTGGCCGTGCCCTTCGTGCCCAACCGCGCCGAGGGCCTGATCCTGGCCAACCGCGAAATCCTCGCGGACCAGATGGACTTTCTGCGCAGCTTTGCGGGTGCGTTATCTGATCCCTACGAGAACGATGACTGATGCCGAAAGGCCACAACCCCGGGCGGCGGCGCCTTAGTGCGACGCCGCCCGGACTCTGACCGCGCGCACTGATACCCACCATGAAACTCGAAGACGCCAACGAGATCATCAACTGCCTGCCCAAAGGCGAGACGCCGTTCTGGTACATACGAGACCGTAACGCCGAGAAGCTGCTATCAATGCAGGGCACGACGATCACGAAGCGCCAACACAAAGGCTC
>CALBPI010000028.1 GCA_937899415.1 uncultured Gammaproteobacteria bacterium
GTCGTGCGGCTCGCGGACACAGCGCAGTCCCTGCTCAACGGATTGGGCCGTGGCCACCACAACGAGATCGGCGGCGGCATCGATACTCGCCGCGAGTTCCTCAAGTGCCAGGCTGTCGTCCTCGACAATGAGGACTCGAGCCCGAGATGCCGCTGCAGTGGCCATGCCTCAGGCTAACCCCGTACTTCGGGAGGCGTCACCCCCAGATTCGTGGGTAGCGGCGGCGGTCATGATGCCCGTCGTGACCACGACCAACGTGCCGCCGCCCGGCGTCGAATCGATCGTGCAGGTACCGCCTAGTTGATTAGCGCGCTCGGAGAGGTGGCGTAAGCCGCGCCCGGGCTCGGCATCGAGCGCGAAGCCACGTCCGTCGTCCCGAATGCACAAGGTCAGGTGCGTATCGGTCGCTTCGGCCTCGATGTCGACGCGCGAGGCCTGTGCATGTCGGACCACGTTGTTGAACGCTTCTTGCAGCAGGCGGTAGAGCTCGAGCCGCCAACGCGGGCGCACAGTTTGAGAGGCACGCTCCAGTGACAGCTGCCAGTGAGGGGTGACACCGTTGGCGATGAGCCAGGGGTCGACACGCTCGCGCAGGTGTTCGAGCAATTCGCTGAGCGTTTGCGCGGCATTGTCGTCGATGGAATCCATGATCCAGCGCAGGTCGGAGAGACTCTCCTCGAGGTGGCGCTCCATGTCGTCCTGGCCGCGCCGTCGCGCCATCATGATAAGCCCTGCGAGCCTGCCGCCGACGCCGTCATGCATATCGCGCAGAATCCGCTCGCGTTCGCTGCTCACGGCCTCGCGCCGAGCGGCGTCACTGGCCTGCTCATGCAACACGACAAGCTCGCGCTCGCGCGCACGCACGGCAGCGCGCAGACGGCGGTTGTGCAGGCGCACGTCGCGGAGCGCACCTCCATATTGCTGGGCCAGCATCAGGCAAAACGCGAGTACGACCGGCAATGGCGCGAGATTGGAGAGCTGTAGCTTGATCTCGGTCCCCCGCAGTCCTGCCTGGACGTCGTGCAGCGTCAGGACGAAGGCACCGGCGAACAGCGCGGCCACCCAGGGCTTCAACGGATGCCAGGCGCGAAGCATGTAACGCGTGATCAGGTAGATCGTGGGGATGCCGACCACCAGCGTAGCGACACGCGTGAAGGTATCCGCGCGGAACAGGCCCCAATAGGCATCGCGCTCCACCTCCCAGCCTATCCAGAGCAATACGGGAATCACGGCCAGTGGCGCCCAGACCAGCAACCGCGCCGCTTTGTGCTCGACGAGCCGCGCCGCGAAGGCCAGGCAGGCCATGGGCAGAGTCAATGATGCCGCGTAGTAGAGAAACAGCCGCAATGTGTCGTAGTTCGGGTCCGTCCAGAGAAAGAACACATTGCGGGCCGTCGCCGAGAGCGCGATCAGGGAGAGCCAGCCAAACAGCGGCGCCCGACCCGCGATGGCGACCGTCAGCAGTGCAATGAGCACGAGCACCAGGTAGACCCCGCAGCTCCAGACAAGCACGTCACGCGACAACCAGTGCGCGAACCGCCAGGCGGGTCGCAATGTCTCGGCGCTGCCGACGTAAAAGGGTGCCAGGTCGTGGAACAGGCGGCGGTCGGTACCGACGCTGATCGTCAGCGTATTGGCGCGTTCCTGGACCAGGTGCGGTGGGAGTTCGAAGTACGCCGGCTGGAACAACAGCCGGGCGATCGGTGGTGTCAGCGTACCGTAGTTCGCGACGGGCACACCGTTGAATCGGGCGATGATGCTGCCCGCGAACTCGGGCAAGAACACCGCTTCGGGAACCGGGTTCGGTAGTGATACCTCGAAGTGATCGAAGCAGGGTTCTTTGCTCGGCGCGCAGCGCCGACGCGGCAGCGTGACGGGTGTCGGTACGGCGCCCACAGCGGGCGGTGTCGCATCGCCCGACGTCACGCCCATGACATCAGTAATGGGCTGCGACCTGGGTGCAAGCGCATCGGCCGCGAAGAATGCGGGGGCCAGGAATGCCGCGACGCAGGCGAACGCCAGAAGGGCTTGCAGTGCGCGCACTGCATGTGGCGTCACGACGACGTCTCGCGTCATCGACAAGCCGGCGGTGTCACTCATGCCGGTACCGTTTTGCTGACCTGGTTCACAGTTCCACTACCCACCCAAGAGCATGGGATGGGTCGCCACCAGACGTCTACCGATACTGCGCCACGAGCCGGTTGGCATGGCAACGCCGCGCGCCGGAAAACGTATTTGGCTACCCGAGGATACGAGCAGTGAACAGCAAAAGAAACCTGGCGGTCGCGTGTGCGCTCGCCTGCGCAGGACTCGTCGGTTGCAGCGGCAGCAGCGGCAACGGCGTACAAACCGGAACGCTGGTGGGTGCACCGGCAAGCGGACTGAGCTACAGCACGGAGACACAGAATGGAAAAACCACTGCCGGAGGCGAGTACCAGTTTCGCGCTGGCGAGACCGTGAGCTTTCGTCTTGGCGGGCTGGATATTGGCAGCGTGTCCGCGACCCCATCGCTGACTTTGCCCGACGTGATGGGCGTTAACCTGCCTGCTGACGGTGACGCGCTGAGCGACGCGCTTTACAGCGACGCGTTGCCAACAGCCATGGATCGACTGGTTAATTTCGCGGTGCTGCTCGAAAGTCTCGACGCCGACAGTACGCCGGAAAACGGTATCGAGATTACTGCCGACGTAGAGACTCTCCTATCGTCCTCTTCAATCCGTCTCGATATGCGTTTTGACGACTTTGCGCGTGGCGGCAATATTCGAGACGGTCTGGGATTGCCTGGGCTGCTTCGTGCTGGCGCCGCAGAAGGTCTCTTGTCGGCGCGGCCCGTGGCTGCGAGTGGCCCGTCGTTGCAACGCATCTACGGGCTGCAGTCTGCGCCGTTTTCCGCGCAGGCATGGACGCTGCGACGCGATGACGACGATGCGGATGGCGTCGTCGATCGTGCGCGCGACATTGCGCGATCGCCCATCGGCCGTGTGCTGCGTGACGACTATGACAGCAATGGCGACGGTGTCGTCGATACGCGTTACGACTACACCTACAACGACAATAATCAGCAGCTGGGCTACACGCGAGACGATGCCGCCGACGGGATCATCGATTTGCAGCGTGCGGTCGAGTACGACGCCTTTGGCACGCTGATCCAGTATTTCGAGGAAACGGGCGCCGGAAGTGTCATTCGGAGTGAAGTCTCGATCTATAACGCGGCGGGCAAACTCGTGAGTCTGGCCTTACAAAACTCTAGCCTGGACCGCGTCGAGTATTGGACCGTTGATGACGACGGTCTGCGGTCGACCTACGAGCTCGATGAGGACAACGACGGCCAGATCGACATCCGTGCGCTGCTGACTTATCCCGCGGGAGAAACTCGCAGCGATCGCTGGACGCGTCAGGATCGTGATACGAATCTCGACGGCAGCGCCGATATCGTCATAGTGCGTGAATTCGATGCGCTGGGACGAAAGACGCTGCAAACCAATGATACGAATCTCGACGGACTTCCGGAGTATGAGGAGCGTCTGACCTATGACAGCGTCGGTCGAATCACGGACTATGCGCGGGATAACGATGGCGGTGGCATCGACTACGCGTATCGCTGGACCTATGCGCCAGATGGCCTCACTGCGACTCGCGAGACGGACAGTGATGGGGATGGCGTCTATGAACAGGTACGCAACCAGAGTTTCAGCAGCATGGGTGACCTCGTGCTCGACGAGTACGACAACGACGGCGATGGGCAGGTGGACTCGCGAAATGTCTACACCTACAACTCGGCAGGGCAACGTACAGAGCGAGCGCAGGATACGAACGCCGACGGTAACGTCGATCGTCGCTACGTCTACGAGTACGATACATCGGGACAGCTCGTGCGCGAGACCCTCGACCGATTCGATGACGGCGTGCTCGACAGCATCACCGAGTACGCCGGATTCGTTACCGTCACGGTAGCCAATTACCTGTGACGCGCGTGGCCCGGGTCGGGCCCCGGATGTCGCAGGACGCGGCACCCGGGATCCCGACTCGGGAACTCGCATTCAGTCGAAGGCGCCGCACACCTTTGAGAGCCCCCAGACCTCGTCGTTGCCCTGGCAGATCCAGTAGGCGAGGCCAGGCAGGTCGTTGACACCGATGTGAAGAAACACGTCGTCGCCCGCAAAGTCGCTGCTGTCGAAGCTGCGCACCCCGTAGCTCAGGCGAATCTTGTCGCCAGCCAAACCGGCAGACACGGTCGCCCCGAGGTTGTGCTCGCGCGCACCCGGTTCATCCGTCCAGGTGTAGGTGTACGTGGGTCCGACGCCCACGCTGCTGAACAGTGGGTTGCTGAAGCGCCGCGTCATTAGGGCGCTGACCTCAGAGAACTCAATCGTCTCGTTGTCGAAACGTTGCCGGAGCCAGGGCGCCACACGGAAATCGACCTCGTAGTTGCCGCTTGAACGCCGCCAGGCTGGGTTCAGGTAGAGCGCGAGTCCGCCGTTGCGCGCATCGATGGCGGCCTCTGCGGGCAAGACGCTCGCGAGCCAACGCCGCTTCGCACGCTGCGGGACCGCCGTTTGGTCTTCAAGCCACCCCGTTCGCTCGGCCATGGCCGTTTCCGAGGCCAGGCCACCAACGGCGAGCGCAGGCAGTAACAGGCCGCTGCCGGGGGCCGTATCGATGCCATTAGACTCGCGGATGTCGACATCCGCCTTCTCGAGTGCGAGGAGCTGCGGGATCATCGATTCCGCAAGCGGGTAGAACCAGGTCGGCACGGGTCGTGTCGAGAGCGCGAGCATGCGGTTGAGCACGGGGCTCTCGCCCGGAGTGAAGCCACTATCCGCTTTAGCGAGCTGGCGGACGAAACTCACAAACGGGTCGCGACCATTGTCACGCGTGTCCGATGCCGCGAACTGCAGGGCCCGTCCTACTGCGGCGAGCTCGTTGGCGGGCATGCCCTCGACGAGCTCAGCGGTCCAGGCCCATGCATTCAGGCGGCAACCGACTTGTGTGCCCAGAATGACGGCGGCGCCGCACTGTTCGAGCGTCGCCAAATGGTGCATGACCACATTGGCAGCAGGCGCGGTCTGCCGGCAGGTGGCGATTGTTGGATCATCCGGGGCGCAGAGCTGCAGATAGGCGAGCTTTGCGCGCGCCGCACGACAATCGTTGATGCCGACATGATTCCCGAGATTCGTTACGCATGTGAGTTCGGCGGCGCCATAGACGGCATCGTAAACGCCTGCGTAGTAATCGTAGTCGCGGAAGCGCACGTCGAGGAACGCAGCGAACGCAAACAGAAAGTCACCCGTGAGTGTGGTCAGCCGCGTCGGTTGCAGCAACTGGAGCGCTGTGTTCGGCAGATTCGGCAATGTGCCGTCGCGCCAGTCATTACGCATGAGCTCGTCGTAGAGACGGTAGCCGCGTGCCGAAGAGATTGACCCGCCGAGAAATCCGAGCTGCGTGGACATCCCTTCAGGGGGTTCGCCTACGATGGCGATCGTTCGATTGCGTGTCTTCTGCTCGAGGTTGGCACGGTCTTCCAGCTCAGTCGCTGTGCGGGCGGGCGCGGCCGTCGGGTCGCACAGGGGCTGGAACGGTTCGTCGGGGTGAAACGGTACGAGTCGGTCGCCGGGCGACACGATGATCGGCGCGTTGACGGCCTCACGCTGCTGTCGACCGCTGGCCTCGACGAGCGTGTCGATCGTGCCGACGAAGAGGAGCGAGTTGGCTGCGTTCTCTACCAGCTCAAGCCTGTGGTCGACGTGCGGTGCACCGCTTGCACGGAAGCACTGGCGGACCTTGATGACGGTTTGCGGCGGGTTCTCGCCGCTCAGTGTCGGACGGGCAGCCCATAGCACGAGATCGAGTGAATCACCGGGCTCGGCAAACTGCGCGGCTTCAAACTGAAACGTGTCGCGCGCCGGGCGGCGCTTGACGGGATCAACTTTGATGTAGCGCACGGTGTCGCCGGGATCACGCATGCGCAGCTCCGACAACTCCCGCACAAGCTGTACAGGGTCATTGTCGAAGACGCCGCCATCAACAAAGCGAGAGCTGAGGCGGCGGTAGCCGTCGGGGCAGCGACCGCGGGGGTCTTCGTCGCTTCGGTACTTGTCACGCCCCGGTGAGACTGCGCGCTGCCGCTCGTTTTGGAACAAGCAGTAGCTCAGCTTCATGGGTGAGAATGCAACAGGAAACGCCGACGATGCCTTGACTGCGTCGAAGACGGCCGCCAGCGAAATCGGACCGTTATCGATTTCGTCGGACGCGCCATCGTCGATGTAGATCACGCTCGAACGAAATGCCCGCTCGCGCAATTCCTCCGGGCTTGGATTGTTGAAATTGGGTTGGTCAATATCTTCGAAGTGACGAATCTCAAGCGCGCCCGTGTTGAGACCGCGCAGGCGCATGGGCAGCAGCAAGCGCTGCTGACTGATGTCGACGCCCGCGTTGGTAAAGAGCACGGGCTTGTCGCGCGTCAACGAGACGCCAAAGCCAACTTCGCAGCCCGGCGAAAAACGCCGCGCGCGAATGGCGTCTCGGACATCATTCTCGACGTGGCGCATCGCGGCACGCGAGAAGCCCGCCTGGTCTTCGTCGAGCTGGTCGTCAAGTGGTTCGTGCGCGAGCAACTCGTTGATGTCGATGTAGCGCCAGGTGTTACGGAAGAGGTTGTCGTCGAGCGTGTCGGAGCCCGGGCCCAGATCGGGACGTTCCGTGCACCAGATGAGGCCGGCAAGAAAGCCGTTAACGGCCCCGGCCGAGGCGCCAGCAGCCGCGTAGAGCTCGGGCTCGACCGTCGCCTCAGGATCGTCACGCAGATCCTTGAGCAGCCGGAGCAGCGCCCAGTTCACGCCGGCTTCGTAGGCGCCCAGACTGACGCCGCCGCGTATCACCATCGAGAACGGGCGCTGCCGGCCCGGGGCAGTGCTGCCCGCATTGAGCGTCGCGGTCATCGCGTCGCGCAATTCAGGGTTCATCGAGGGCGGGTCGGCTTGCACCGCGGCCCCACACGAAAAGCCGAGCACGGCAACAAGCACGCGCATTGGCGTGCGACGGGACTGCCAGACCATGTCTCCCTCCTGGCCGCGCTGCGGCTCCTGGTCCTGTCAGGTCACTGTCGTGAGGTTGTAGCACATCCCGCCTGACGGGACGCTGGCAGCATCAGGCCTCGCCCGAGAGTTCCCGCCGCAGGTACTTCGGCAGCCGCTGGAGGATGATGCCGTAGGCGTCGCGCAGCAGCGCTTCAAGCTCCGCCGCAGAGAGTGGGCACTCGGCGGGATTCACCTGCACCCACTTCGCGCGCGCGAGATAGGGCGCCGGGATGATGCCCGGGATGCCCGTCAGCTCGAGAAACCGGTCGTCATCGACCTTGAAGGAGTAGCGCGCATCTGCGGCGTCTCCCGTGACGGCGAACATCTTGCCGCCGACTTTAAACACGTGGTTGTCGCCCCACTGCACGATCTCCGTGGCTCCGCGCAGCGTCGCGCAGAACGAACGGACCTCGGCAGCGTTCATGAACCTACTCGACGGTGATCGTCACGACCTCGGAATAAACGGGCGGGTCGTGCGGGATGTGCAGGTGGTCACCGAAGAGCAGCTGCAATTCGTACGGGCCAGGCTCAAGTGCCAATTCGGTCTCGGTCTGGCCACCGCCAAAGTGAACATATTGATCTGATTTCGGGATGGGCAGGCCGAAATCCGGCAGAGGCGCGTTGATCAGCAGATGGTGGTGGCCACTACCTGGCGTGTTGTCGCCGGCCGCGATGACGGTGATGTTCTCAGCACCAAACTCGACCGTGAACGGCGAGGAGACCGTGGTGCCGTCCTCGGGCGCGATGATGAAGGTGCGCGCACCCTCGGGCGCCGCTGTTCGGGGCAGCGCCGGCGCTGCGGCCGCTGGCTCGGGCTTTGTAGGCGCCGCAGATTCGGCTTCGGGAGCGGGGTCCTTGCTGCACCCGGCAGCGGTCAGTGCGGCGGCGGAGACGAGAAGGGCAATGGTGTGGCGCATCGGTGAGGCATCCTTTGAGGGCTGACCGCAGGTTAGCGCCTGTACCTGTTTTCGGCTAGTCGGCGTCGAGAAAGCCACCAACACTTTGAATGGGTGCCTGTCGGCCACGCGTGGTCACCCAGGCGGCAATGGCCGTTCTTTGCGCGTCCACGCTGGCACCCGGCAGCGCGCCCATGGCTTCGAGACCGTCGGAGGCCGACTCGAGCGGCACGCTGCGCAGCCCGAGCAGGACGAAATCGTGTTCGAGCCTGCGGCCGCGGTTTTCACCGGCTTTGACCTCGGTGGCGAGATCCATGCCCAGGATGGCGATGTGCAATGTGTCAGCGGCGACGCCCTCGGCAGGTTCGAAGCGCGCGGAGAAGCGCTCGCCATCACTTTCGATGGACAAGGCACCGACGGCCGCACCTCTGCTGCGACCCGGCCCGCCCAGACGCCAGCCGCGCCACTCCTGTCCGTTGCGGAACAGTCCGGGCGTGTAGACCACGCGGGTGCCGCCCTCGTGGGCGTAGCGTCGCTGACGATCGCTGTAGTCTCGGCTTGCGAATCGGTCGGGCCAGCCAATGTCGTCCCAGTAATCGACGTGTAACGCGACAGGCACAAAATCCTTCCAGAGTCCGGGTGCCGACTCCAGACCGCTGAGGTAGCGATCGGCGGGCGGGCAGCTGCTGCAGCCCTCGGAGGTGTACAGCTCGACGAGCGTGACGGGTGCAGCGCCGCTCTCGAAGACGCGCGTCGTTGACGCCGCATTGGCGTTGAGGTGGAGGGTGGTAAGCAGCAAAACCAGTCCGATCGCGGTGCGCATGACAGACTCCTGAGAAGGTGACACTGGGAAGACCGGACTCTGCGCCAGGAGATTACGGGCGAGGGTGGCGCCGGTGTCACTGGCTCCTTACCATCATGGCCATGAGACGGGGTTGGTTCATCTTGTTGCTGGTTGCCGCTATGGGACATGCCGAATCGGTGTCTTCGCCTGACGGTCGGATTACGGTCGCCGTGACGCTCAATGATGCGGGCGCCCCGCGCTACAGCGTCACCTTTGGCGAGATCGCCGTCGTCTCTGATTCCGCGTTGGGGCTGTCTTTCGCTGACGCCCCCGATCTCGTGTCGGGATTTGAAATTGCATCGGCTGAAACGCGCAGTGCGGACAGCACCTGGGAGCAGCCCTGGGGCGAGCGCCGGACTGTGCGCGATCACTACAACGAGCTGGCGCTGACGCTGGCCGCAGCATCACCTGAGCGCGAGTTGGTGATTCGCATTCGTGCGCACGACGATGGCGTGGGCCTGCGCTACGAAGTGCCCGAGCAGCCGGCTTATGAGGCGCTGGTCGTTACTGACGAGCTCACAGAGTTTCGAATGCCGTCCGACGCCCGCGCCTGGTGGATTCCGGGTCGCGGCTGGAATCGCTACGAGTTCCACTACACCGAGAGTGTCGTCACCGACCTCACGCTGGCACACACGCCGGCCACGTTTCGACTGGCGGACGGCGTGCACGTGTCCCTGCACGAGGCGGCGCTCGTTGACTACCCCGCCTATGTGCTCGAGCAACGCGGTTTCGGCGCACTCAAGACGAATCTGACGCCCTGGTCGAACGGCGACCTGGCGCGCGTCAACGCGCCCTTTGCCACACCCTGGCGCACGATTCACCTGGCCGCCGATGCCACGGGGCTGATCAACAGTGACCTGTTGCTCAACCTGAATGCACCCAACGCACTCGGTGATGTGTCCTGGGTGCGTCCCGGCAAATACGTGGGTATCTGGTGGGAGATGCACCTCGATATCGCGACCTGGGGTTCGGGCGACCGACATGGTGCGACCACCGAGAACGCGAAACGCTACATCGACTTCGCCGCCAACCACGGCTTCGATGGCGTACTGGTCGAAGGCTGGAACACGGGCTGGGATGGCGACTGGACCGCGAACGGTTCTGTGTTCAGTTTCACGGAAGCGTCCGAGGATTTCGACATCGAGGCAGTGGCGGGCTACGCGCTCGAGCGTGGCGTTCGACTCATCGGGCACCACGAGACCTCAGGGCACGTGAGCAACTACGAGTCGCAGCTTGATGACGCGCTCGATCTGTACGAGCGCCTGGGCGTGACGCAGATCAAGACGGGCTATGTGGCCAACGGTGGTGACCTGCAGGTCGAGGACGACAGCGGCGAACTGCGGCGCGAGTGGCATGACGGGCAGTTTGCCGTTGGCCACTTCATTCGCGTGCTCGAGGCTGCCGCGAAACGGGGCATCAGTATCAACACGCATGAGCCCGTCAAAGACACAGGCCTGCGCCGCACCTATCCCAACTGGATCACGCGCGAGGGCGCCCGTGGCCAGGAATACAACGCGGCCTGGGCCGAGCCCAACGCACTCAACCACAATGCCACGTTGGTCTACACGCGGTTCCTGTCGGGTCCCATGGATTTCACGCCAGGCATCTTTGACCTGATGCACCAGGGTTCTGATGCGACGCGGCGCGTGCAGTCGACGCTCGCGCACCAGCTGGCGCTCTACGTGGTGTTCTACAGCCCGGTTCAGATGGCTGCGGATTTACCCCAGAACTATCTTGCGCGCCCCGAAGCCTTTCAGTTCATCAAGGATGTGCCCGCAGATTGGGAAGAGAGCATCGCCATTGCAGGCAGTGTCGGGGAGTACCTTGTGCAAACGCGACGCGAACGCGCCGGCGACGACTGGTTCCTGGGCGGCATCACTGACGGGACGGCGCGCGAGGTGCGCGTGTCGCTCGGTTTTCTGTCGCCGGATACGCGCTACGAAGCCCAACTGTATGCCGACGGCGCCGACGCGCACTGGCAGTCGGCACCCTACGAGATGGCCTTATCAACGCGTGAGGTGACCGCGGGCGAGACCCTGAGCCTTCGCATGGCGCCAGGTGGCGGTGTTGCTGTGCGGTTTCGGCGACTGCCCGCGGGCGACGAGTAGCGTTGTAACTGTGACGGGCATCGGCGGCAGGGCTGCCGGCCTGAGTTAGGGTCACACACTGTTGTTGGGTAGCAAGGGTCGCGCATGTTGCGGGTCGTGTTGTTACTGGTGTTTTTCTGCGTACCCGGTGCCCGGGCTGCAGACGTGCTCGACGAGCAGGCGTTTACGGAGCGTTACGCCGCGATGCTGGTGTCGAGCTACGAAGGCGCCAGCGTCGAAGTCATCGGGCCGCTTGAGGTTCGTGTGAGCGGCGTGGGCGAAGAGAGCTCGACGAGCTTTCTTGATAATGCCTACGGCGTCTATCTGTCAGACCCTGCTGAGCTCGAGGGCGTGCTGCAGCGATTCGTCGATTCGGTCGGCGCCATGATCGCTGACGAAGACAATACGGGCGATCTCGCCAGCCTGTTCCCGGTCATCAAGGACATGAGTTACATCGCGCAGGTGCGTGAGGTCATGCGTACGACAGAAGGCGCTGACCCGGACGCACCGTTCCCCCTGTATTTCGAGCCGCTCAACAGCGATCTCGTGGTGATGTACGCTTTCGACTCCGAGGCATCGATTCGCTTTGCCTCAGGCGAGGACATCGAGGCGCTCGGTATCCAGGGCAAGGAGCTCCAGATTCGTGCGCTCGACAACCTGCTGGCCTACCTGCCGGAAATCGGTCGCGAGGGTGACGACAGCCTGTCCATGATCTTGGCCGACGGCAACTACGAAGCGTCGCTGCTGCTCTACGACGAAATCTGGAGCCGCGATGTGTTCCGCGTCGCGGGCGATATTGTCGTCTTCGTCCCCGCGCGTGACGTCGTGCTTGTCACGGGCAGCGAGGACGAAGAGGGCCTGGCGCGTGCCCGCGGCCTGGTCTCGGAAAACGACTTTTCCTACGCCATCTCGCCACATGCCTACGTGCGCACGGCCGACGGCTGGGCGCGCTTCGAGCCCTGACAGCGTTTTGCGGGCATCCACGCGGCCCGTGCCACCGAACACGTTAGCGTCCCCCCTACTGGAGCTGACGATGCGGTGGTTAACGATGCTCGCGCTTGCGACGAGCCTGCTGGGAGCGCCGGCTATGGCGATTGAGGAACCGGAATTCGAAGTGCTGGCGAGCACGGACGACTACGACATTCGGCGCTACAGCCCCTACATCGTGGCTGAGGTCGACGTTCCCGGTGACCAGCGCACCGCGGGCGGCCGCGCCTTCCGCGTTCTGGCGGGGTATATCTTCGGCGACAACGTGCCGGAGCAGAAGATGGCCATGACGGCGCCTGTGGAATCGGCACCGCGTGGCGTCAAGATGAACATGACCGCGCCCGTTGAGGCTGTGGCTACTGATGACGCGGGCTACACCTACGCCTTTGTCATGGAACGCAAATACTCCATGGACTCACTGCCCAAGCCCAACAACCCGAGTATCCGGCTTGTGCAGCGCCCCGCGCGCACCATGGCGGTGCGGCGGTTCTCGGGGCGCGCCAACGCGGTGAGCTTTGAGCAACGGCGCAAGGAACTGATGGCGGCACTGGAACGCGATGCCATCGTGACCCTGGGCCCTGCTGCGCTGGCCCAGTACAACGCCCCGTACACGCCAGGGATCCTGCGGCGCAACGAGGTGCTCGTAGAGGTGGCGTGGCCGGAACAAGCAGCCGCGTCCACTGACTGACGCGATCTGCGTGACCCGCGAACCCGGCGGTCAGCGCGTGATGATGCCCTGCGCGTTCTTGGGGTAGTCGTAGCCAACGACACACCGCGCGGCATAGGCGAAGCCCTGCCAGTCGTCGACATCGGCCTCGAGCGTGATCATTGCGGCCGTAGGCATATCGCCCGGGAGATCATCGCTCAGGGCATTGGCCAGGTAGGACATGCCCGGGTTGTGGCCGATGACAATGATGTTTCGAAACGTGGGGTCCTGGTCGCACACCGTTGCCATGATCTCGTCGGGCGAGGCGAGGTAGAGCCCGCGTTCGCGGTGAATAAACTCGAGCGGGAAGCCGACCGCACGTGCAACAGCGCGCGCGGTTTCCGTGGTGCGACGTGCGGTGCTGGCCAGGATCAGCGAGGGCCGAATACCGCGCGACTTGAGCCGCTGGCCCATCTCGGGTGCATCACGCTCGCCACGTGCGTTCAGTGGTCGGTCATGATCGGACAGCGACGCATCGTCCCACGACGACTTCGCGTGTCGCATGAGCGTGAGCGAGTGCGTTGCAAGCCCCATTGTCAGTACATCATGCCCGTCTGAAGCCGTGCTTCTTCGCTCATCATCAAGTGATTCCAGGGCGGATCAAATGTGAGTTGCACGTTAACGGATGCCACCGTGGGCACGATGGCCACTTTCTGCTCGACGTCCTGAACGATGATGTCGCCCATGCCGCAACCGGGCGCTGTCAGTGTCATATCAACCTCGACGTCACGGCCACCCTGTTCGTTGGTCGTAACCTCGCACCGGTAGATGAGGCCCAGCTCAACGATGTCGACGGGGATTTCGGGGTCGAAGCAGGTTTTCAGCTGGCGCCAGACAATCTGTTCGAAGTCGTCATCACTGATGCCTTCGGGTACCTCGGGCGGTTTCACAGGGTCTTTGCCCAGGGCATCGGCGTCCTTGCCGTCGATACGGAACAGGCTGCCCTCGACGTAGACCGTGAAGTTGCCGCCCAGCCCCTGGGTGATAAAACCCTTGGTGGCCTTGCGCAGGTTGACCTCCATCCCGACCGGGATGATGACGGCACGCACGTCGCGCTGAAGGGTGAACGGTTCGGAGTCCTGGGAGAGCATTAGGGTCGCTTATTCAGTGGTCACAGTTTCGGCGTCTTCGGTGAGCGCGCCATGAACGGCCTGCCAGGCCAGCGTCGCGCACTTGACGCGGGTCGGGTAGCGGCGCACGGCAGCCAATGCCGCCACGGGTTGCTCGGCGAGCTCGGCGTCGAGCGCCTCACCATCGCTGCTGGTCAGCATGTCGTGCACGCGCGCGATCGTCTTGACGGCATCACAGCAGCTGCAGCCTTCAAGCATCTGCGTCATCATCGATGCCGATGCGACGCTGATGGCGCAGCCATGGCCTTCGAAGCTCAAGCCGTCGACGCGCTCGCCATCAAGCGCGATGTAGACCTGCAAACTGTCGCCGCAGAGCGGGTTGCTGCCTGACACCACGTGATCGGCGTCTTCGAGCCGGCAAAAATTACACGGCTCCCGCGAGTGCGCGAGCACCTGGTCACGGTACAGTGCTTCGAGATCCGCACTCATTTGAATAGCTTGCGCACCGTTGCGAGCGATGCGACGAGCGCATCGATGTCGTCGCGGTTGTTGTAAAACGCGAGCGAGGCCCGGGCCGTACCCGGCACGTCGAAGCGCTGCATGATCGGCATCGCGCAGTGATGACCCGTACGCACGGCGACGCCGTGGTGGTCGACGATCGTACCCAGGTCATGCGGGTGTACCCCATCCATTAGGAATGAGACCACGGCGGCTTTGCCTGGCGCCGTGCCGACGATGCGGACATCGCCCTGGGCCTCGAGCTGCTCGGTCAGCACGTTGAGCAGCAGGTGCTCGTAGCGCGAGATGTTGTCCATACCCACGCCCTGCAGGTACTCGACGGCGGCGCCGAGCCCAACGGCGCCCGAAATGTTGGGCGTGCCTGCTTCGAATTTGTAGGGCAGGGTATTCCAGGTGCTCTTCTCGAGCGTCACGGTTTCGATCATGTCGCCGCCGCCCTGCCAGGGTGGCATGGCGTCGAGCAGCGTCTCGCGACCCCAGAGCACGCCGATGCCCGTTGGGCCGACCATCTTGTGGGCGCTAAACGCAAAAAAGTCAGCACCCAGCGCTTGCACATCAACCTGCTGGTGCGGGACGGCCTGCGCGCCGTCGACGACGACGGTGATGTCGGCTGCCTTGGCCGCAGGAATGATCTCGTCCAGCGGTAACACGGTGCCCAGTGCGTTCGATACAGCGCTGATGGCGAGGATGCGCGTGCGGTCGGTGAACCTGCTCGTGACGTTTTCCGCCGGGACCGATCCATCATCCTCGACGTGGGCCACGATGAGCTTTGCGCCCGTGCGCTCGCAGAGCATTTGCCAGGGCACAATGTTGGCGTGATGTTCGAGGTGCGTGATCAGCACCTCGTCGCCGGCACTGAGCCGTGGCCCGGCGAAGCACTGGGCGACCAGATTGATCGATTCTGTCGTGCCGCGTGTGAAGACCACCTCACGCGTGCTGGCACCGTTGATGAAGCGCTGCACCGATTCGCGTGCGCCCTCGTAGCTCTCGGTCGCGCGCTGGCTCAGCGTGTGAACACCCCGGTGCACATTGGCGTGATCATGCGTCTCGTAGTGCGTAACAGCATCGATCACAGGCTGCGCGCGCTGCGACGAGGCGGCACTGTCGAGAAAAGCCAGCGGGTGACCATTGACCTCCTGCACGAGCGCTGGGAAGTCGGCGCGATACTGCGCCATGTCACGTTCAAAGTGGTCTTCGCGGGCCTGTTTCGGGTTGGCACTCATGCAATGAGCTCCAGAGCAGAAAAGTCGGGAATCTGGTCGGCGACAAGCTGTTCGGCGGCGATGCGCAGGACATCGTTCTCGATGCCCGTCAGCACCTCCCGGCAGAACGCGTAGGTCAGCAACTGAATCGCTGTGGCCTCGTCGATGCCGCGCGAGCGCAGATAGAACAACGAGGTCTCGTCGATCTGGCCGACCGTGGCGCCGTGCGCGCACTTGACGTCATCGGCGTAAATCTCGAGCTCGGGCTTGGTGTCGATTTCGGCGTGATCGGAGAGCAGCAGGTTCGGGTTGGACTGCGCCGCGTCCGTGCCGTCGGCGCCCTTGTGCACAAACACCTTGCCATTGAAAACGCCGCGGCTGCGATCACGAAGAATGCCGCGATAGTCCTCACGGCTTATCGTGTCTCGGGCGACATGATCGACGCGCGTGTGGTTGTCGATATGTTGTTTGTCGTTGCCCAGGTACACGCCGCGCATGTCGACGCGCGCGCCGGGACCTTCGAGTCGGACGTTGAGGTCGTTGCGGACCGTTTTGCCGCCCGCATCCACGGTTACCGTATCGAGCGAGGCGTTGTCAGCCAGCGTCGCTTCGATACGCGTGACCTGCAGCGTCTCGGCGCTGAGTGCCTGGAGGCGGCGCAGGTGTAGTGTGGCGGCTTCGGCTAACTGAACCGCGACCACGGTGTTGTGCATGCCCGCACCGATGCCGTCATTGGCGAAGTGCTCGGCGATGGTCAACGACGCGCGCGGCGCGAGTTCCACGGCCAGTCGAACCTGGCCCAGGGAAGACGGGGCGGCCAGCGCGTGCACGATGTGCAGAACACCGTTGACGGACACGTCTTGGTCAACCTGCAGTGCAAGATCGGCACCCGGCAGCGCGGCGTTAATCAGGGCCAGCGCATCGTCGGCGCCCTTGCTGGCCACGGGCGTTCGCGTTGCTTCCAATCGGACGCCCTCAGGCAGGCGCGTCAGCGTGTCATCGAGTACGCCGTCAATGAAGACCAGTCGACCCGCGCCTTCGAACGTATCGGCGCGCTGCGCCACGCGCGCACGCGCGGCATCGATGTCCGCTGCGGGCGTCGCGTCTGTCAGCGCGGCGATGGCGAACTCGGCCAGCGGGGCAGCCTTGGTGTACTTCCAGAGCTCGCTCTTGCGCGTGGGCAGGCCACTCGCAAGCAGCGCGTCGAGCGCTTCGCGTTGGCCTGCGCGGCCCGCCTCGCGGGCATCAAACGCCTGTTCGAGTGCGGACAGGTTCACGCGGCCGCTTCCTCGAGCACCCAGTCGTAACCCCGTGCCTCGAGTTCGAGCGCCAGCGACTTGTCACCCGAGCGGATGATGCGCCCGCCCGCCAGAACGTGCACAAAATCGGGCTCGATGTAGTCGAGCAGGCGCTGGTAGTGCGTGACGAGTACGAAGGCGCGGTCGGGTGAGCGCAGTGCGTTGACGCCTTCGGCAACGACCTTCAGGGCGTCAATGTCGAGGCCCGAGTCGGTTTCGTCGAGCAGGCACAGGCGTGGCTCGAGCACGCTCATCTGAAACACCTCGTTACGCTTCTTTTCGCCACCCGAGAAGCCTTCGTTGACACCGCGGTTGAGGAAACCGGCATCCATCTCCATGGCTTTCATCTTCTGGCGCGCAAGCTTCATGAAGTCGACAGCCGAGATTCCGTCCTCGCCGCGCGCCTCGCGCACCGCATTGAGTGCGGCCCGCAACAGGTAGGTATTGTTCACCCCGGGGATCTCGACGGGGTACTGGAAGGCCAGAAAGACGCCCGCATGCGCACGTTCCTCGGGTTCCATGTCGAGCAGGTCTGCGCCATCGAGCGTTGCGCTGCCAGCGGTAACTTCATAGTCATCGCGCCCTGCAAGCACATTGGCGAGTGTGCTCTTGCCTGAGCCGTTGGGGCCCATGATGGCGTGCACCTCGCCCGCATTGACCGAAAGCGAGAGGCCTTTGAGGATGTCCGTGCCTGCGACGCGCGCGTGCAGGTCGTTGATGTCGAGTAGTGCCATGGGTGATCCGTTCCGTTATCCGACCGCGCCTTCGAGGCTGACGTTGAGCAGGGCCTGCGCCTCGACAGCGAACTCCATGGGGAGTTCGCGGAAGACGTCTTTGCAAAAGCCATTGACGATGAGGTTGACCGCGTCTTCCTCGCTGATACCGCGCTGGCGGCAATAGAACAGCTGGTCGTCGGCGATGCGCGATGTGGTGGCTTCGTGTTCCACCTTGGCGCTCGCGTTTCTGACTTCCATGTAGGGGAAGGTGTGCGCGCCGCACTCCTTGCCGATGAGCAGCGAGTCGCACTGCGTAAAGTTGCGTGCGCCCTTGGCCTGCGGCAGGACTTTCACGAGCCCGCGGTAACTCTGGTTGGCGCGGCCGGCCGAGATGCCCTTGCTGACGATCGTGCTCGTCGAGCCTTCGCCAATGTGGATCATCTTGGTGCCCGTGTCTGCCTGCTGCAGGTTGTTGGTCACGGCAACCGAGTAAAACTCGCCCACCGAGTTCTTGCCGCGCAGGATGCAGCTCGGGTACTTCCAGGTGATCGCGGAGCCCGTCTCAACCTGAGTCCACGAAATCTTGCTGTTGTCACCACGGCAGTCGCCGCGCTTGGTGACGAAGTTGTAAATGCCGCCTTTGCCGTCCTCATCACCCGGATACCAGTTCTGCACTGTTGAGTACTTGATCTCGGCATCTTCAAGCGCCACGAGCTCGACGACCGCCGCGTGCAGCTGGTTTTCGTCCCGCATGGGCGCCGTGCAGCCCTCGAGGTAGCTCACGTGGCTGCCTTCATCGGCGACGATCAGCGTGCGTTCGAACTGCCCTGTGTTGAGTTCGTTAATACGGAAGTAGGTCGAGAGCTCCATGGGGCAGCGCACGCCCTTGGGGATGTAGACGAACGAACCGTCACTGAACACGGCCGAGTTGAGTGCCGCGAAGTAGTTGTCGCTGCGGGGGACCACGCTGCCCAGGTACTTCTGCACGAGTTCCGGGTGTTCACGCACAGCCTCGGAGAACGAGCAAAAGATCACACCGGCTTCGGCAAGCTTGTCGCGGAACGTGGTCGTGACGCTCACGGAATCAAATACGGCATCCACGGCAACGCCTGCCAGTCGTGCGCGCTCGTGCAGTGGAATACCGAGCTTGTCGTAGGTCTCGAGCAGCTTGGGGTCGACGTCGTCGAGGCTTTGCGGCTTGTCGGCATCGCTCTTGGGCGCCGAGAAGTAACTGATGGCCTGGTAATCGATTTTCGGATAGTCGACATGGGCCCATTCGGGCTCGGCCATCTGCTTCCAGGTCTCAAAAGCCTTGAGGCGCCACTCGAGCATGAAGGCGGGCTCACCTTTGCGCGCGGAGATGGCGCGGATGACGTTTTCATCAAGGCCCGGCGGGAAGGTGTCCGACTCGATGTCGGTAACCCAGCCGTGCTTGTATTTCTTGTCTACAAACGCTTCGACTTCGGCGTTGCTCGTGCTCATGGGTGAGACCTGTTGTTTAGTTACTTGCGCTGACGGATCGCGGCAAATGACCGCGACGAATCGCCATGGGTTGGATTGTGAGCGTCCTTGGAATACCACGCCCCGTGCGCAGGTCGTCGAGGCTGACACCCTCGAGTGCTGCACGGATGGCGCGGTTGATTTCCTGCCAGGCATTGCCCAGCCCGCACACGGCTTCGAGATCGCAGGGTTGGTCGGATGCGCAGTCTGTGATCGCGACGGGACCTTCGATCGCGTCGATGATCTCAGCGGCACTGATGTCGGCGGCCGAGCGAGCCAGGGTGTAGCCGCCGTTGCTGCCGCGTTGCGACTTCACAAGGCCAGCGCGAGCCAGCCGCTTGAGGAGCTTGCTGACAGTTGCACCACCAAGTCCAATGCGGCTCGCAATATCGCCCGCGCTTGTGGGGGCTTCCGCAGCAGCGCCCAGCTCCGAGAGGACGAGCGTGCCGTAGTCGGTCATTTTGCTGATTCGAAACATCTCAGAGCGCGCGCGGAGCGTGCCGTCGCGGCCTCGGTGACGAAAACAGCACCATTTTAGTCCTAATTAGAAATCCTGTCATCTTGAAAGCGCTGATCGCGGCACCCACCTTGGCTGTGTTGTTATAATGTTGCGGCATATCGCACCGCGCCAGCATGCCAATTCATCCTCGTGAACCCGACCCTGTTGCGTTCTCGCGACACGGCTACTCTGAACCCGGATTTACCCCATGAACGCCGATCAC
Source organism: uncultured Gammaproteobacteria bacterium (assembly GCA_937899415.1). Lineage (GTDB taxonomy): Bacteria > Pseudomonadota > Gammaproteobacteria > Steroidobacterales > Woeseiaceae > CALBPI01. Next base: position 19,624 of record CALBPI010000028.1, read on the forward strand.
ATCGTCGAAATTGAGGATCTGCACTACGCGCGTGGCACCCGTCCGATCTTCAGCGGGCTGAACCTCAATATCCGGCGTGGCGAGGTCACGGCCATCATGGGCCCGAGTGGTACCGGCAAGACGACGCTGCTGCGCCTGATCACCGGTCAGCTTGTGCCCGACCGGGGTCGAATCCGCGTGGATGGCGAATGGCTCGCGGGCCTGCGCCGCGACGGCCTCTACGCGCTGCGTCGCAAGATCGGCATGCTGTTTCAGAATGGCGCGCTGCTGACGGACCTGTCCGTGTACGAGAACGTTGCATTCCCATTGCGCGAGCACTACGAGCTGCCAGAACGCCTGATCCGCCATATCGTGCTCACGAAACTGCATGCGGTCGGCTTGCGAGGCGCCGCTGAGATGTTGCCCACGGAGCTGTCGGGCGGCATGGCGCGTCGCGTGGCGCTGGCACGTGCCATGGCCACGGACCCGCGCATACTGATTTACGACGAGCCGTTCGTGGGCCTGGACCCCATTTCGATGGGCGTCATCGTGCGTCTCGTGCGCCGCATGAACGATGCGCTGGGCATTTCCTCGATCGTCGTGAGTCACGATGTTCAGGAGATCAACACGGTCGCCGATTCGAGCTACCTGATCTCCGAAGGCAAAGTCGCGGCCAGCGGCAGTCCCGACGAATTGTCCAACGCGCCGTCGGAGCTCGTTCGTCAATTCATGCACGGCATGGCTGACGGGCCTGTGCCGTTCCATTTCCCGGCGCCCGACTACACGTCACAGCTCATCGGCAACGGCGAGGGCGACGACGATGCGTGATCTGTGGGAAGCCTTCACGGGGTTTCTGCGCACCTTCGGCGCGCTGCAGCTGTTCCTGTTGCGGCTCATCGTCGAGTCGCCGCGCGTTCTTATGCGCCCGCGGCTCGTGACGCAGCAGATTTTCAACGCCGGCGCCTTGTCGCTCGTGCTCATCATGGTGTGCGGCTTTTTCGTCGGCGCCGTGATTGGCCTTCAGGGGCATTCCAACCTCGCGCGCTTCGGCAGCGAGGACATCCTGGGGCTGTTCTCCGCGCTTTCGCTCATGAAGGAGCTGGGCCCCGTGATCACGGCGCTGCTCTTCGCTGGCCGTGCGGGCACGGCGCTCGCCTCCGAGATCGGGCTCATGCGCACCACAGACCAGCTTTCGGCTATGGAAATGATGGCCATCGATCCCGTGATTCGCGTGGCGACGCCGCGCTTCCTAGGCGGCGCCATTTCAATGCCGCTGCTCACGGCCATCTTCACAAGCGTCGGCATCCTCGGTTCCTGGGTCGTCGGCGTGCCCCTGCTGGGCGTCGATGCAGGCGCCTTCTGGTCCCAGATGCAGGCCGGCGTCGGCACGGCAGACGTCTGGGAAGGTATTCTTAAGAGCATCGTGTTCGGCCTGGCGGCCAGCCTGATCGCCGTGTGGGAGGGCTACAATGCCATCCCGACAGCGGAGGGCGTGGGGCGCGCCACAACGCGAACGGTGGTGATCACGGCTGTGGTCATCCTCGTGTTCGATTTCATGATCACCGCCATGGCGATCAGCTTGGGGTAAGACAACATGCAGCAAACAAAGACGGTTGAGATCGGCACGGGCGCCTTTGTTGCCCTGGGCTTCGCGGCGCTGTTCTTCCTGGCGACACAAACCACGAGTATCCAGCGTTTCGAAGAGGGCAGTTACGACGTCACGGCCCGTTTCGACAACATCGGTGGGCTCAAAGAGCGGTCACCGGTCGCCATGGCGGGCGTTCGCATCGGCCGTGTGGAGTCGATCGTGTTCGACAAGGACCGCTACGAAGCGATCGTTACATTGCGCATCGACAGCCGCTACGACACGCTGCCCGAGGACTCGGACGCCAGCATTCTCACGGCGGGCCTGCTTGGCAGCCAGTATGTGGGCCTGCAGCCGGGCGGCAGCGACGTCTTTTTGGGCGATGGCGATCGGTTGGAATTCACGCAATCGGCCATTGTTTTAGAGAACCTTATTGGCAAGTTCCTGGTCAATTCTGGTGAGGATTGATTTCGGACAGGGAGTAACCCCATGAATACACCCCGGATTTCGCGGCACCGTAGCCGTTTCGTGGCCGCTGTCGCGGGCCTGGTGCTGGCTGTGGCTGGCGGCAACGCCGTCGCAGACGACGAGCCCATTGACGTCATCAACAGTGCTGTGGATGCGCTCAATACGGGCCTGCAGGGCCAGCGCGACACGCTCGCTCAAGATCGTGCGGCGCTGATTCGCTTTGTTGACGGTCTGCTCGCGCCCCGGTTCGACCGCAACTACGCCGGTCGGCTCGTGCTCGCGCGCCACTGGCGCGATGCAACGACAGAACAGAAAAAGCGATTCATTGATGGCCTCTACAACAGCCTCATCCGTCGCTACGCCGACGGGGTGCTCGAGTTTGAGGAAGACCTCGTTGAGGTGCTCGAACCGCGGGCTGGTGACAACGATGAAAAGCGCGCCACCGTGCGCACCGTGGTGACGATCGGTGGTGGTGAGACAGTCCCGGTGAACTACGGCCTCGTCAATCGCGGCGACAACGGCTGGAAAGTCTTCGATGTCACCATCGAGGGCATTTCCTATGTGCGTAACTTCCGCGCTGAGATCGACGAAGAAGTGAAGCGTACGAGCCTCGATGCGGTCATTACGCGTCTCGAGACCGAGGCCGCGGAAGCGCTGGGTGAGCTTGACGAAAGCGACGTGAGTGCGGCGACCGCCTCAGGATCGTGAGCACCGCGGCAGAAATCGTTGAGGTCGGGGAGGGTCGCTTTTCGCTAAAGGGCGACCTGACCTTTGACACGGTGGCCCGGCTTCTGGACCGCGGCACCCGCCGCTTTACCGAGCACAGTCGTATCATCGTGGACATGGCCGAGGTTGATCGCACGGACAGTGCGGGACTCGCGCTGCTCATGGAGTGGGTGGGTTGGGCCAACCACAGTGTCCGCGAGATTCGCTACGAGAACGTGCCGGAGCGTCTCGTGAGCATCGCCGCCATTAGCGAGGTCGAGGGCATGCTCGAGGCGGGCGAGCGCTGGACGGGGTTCATCTAACGCCGACTTGCGCGCTAAAGGTCGTCGTCGAAATCGTCCAGGTCGTCGTCGAAACCTTCCTCAAGCTCGAAGTCATCAAGCGGTGGGTTGCCGTCGTAGATCAGGAAATTCCTGCGCTGCAAATATGCTTCGCGCAGGAAGATGTAGGGGTCTTGTGATTCCTGCAGCTGGCTGTCGAGCGGCAGCAGGCTCGCGCGTCCGGATACAATTTCGAGAATCGCCAGTTTGTCGCGCACGCTCGAATTATCAATCAGGTTGCGTCCGTGCAGGCTTTGGTTGCCAAAGATCATGACGCCGTCGCGCAGCGTGCTGGGACCCAGGAAGGGAATCATGATGTAGGGGCCACTTGGCACCCCCCAAACGGCCAGTGTCTGGCCCAGGTCTTCGTTGTTTGCAGGCATGCCCATGGGGGTTGCCACGTCGAAAATTCCGGCAACGCCGATGGTCGAATTGACGAGGAAGCGCCCCGTGTCGCTGAGGGCAGCCTTACCTTTGCCCTGCAGCGCATTGCTCACAATAACGACCGGGTAGGACAGGTTCGAAAAGACGTTGCTGACGCCGCGCTCTACGGGGTCCGGCGTGATGAAGCGGTAGCCACGCGCCACGGGCTTCAGGAATATTTTGTCCACGCCGTTGTTAAACGCGAATATGCCTCGGTTGAGGCCTTCCCAGCTGTCCTCGGTGGGCACCGTCTGGCTGGTGGCGCAACCGCCAAGCAATCCCGCACACAGCGCAATGAGAACGGCGGGCCGGCGAAGCATTTGAAACATGGGGGTCTTCCTTGCCTGTGATGGGCGCGGTGGGCGTCGCTTGAGTTCGTATTACCGGGTCGCCGCAAACGAAGGACGCTCGTCACGCCGCACCTCGAGCTTCTGCTCTTCGGAAAGGTACTCGCTGACGAAGTCCGCGCGCGCGAGGAACCGGGCCCGCTGGATGGGTGTGGTCTGCTGCAGATTGGCGCCGCGGCGCAGCAGCACGACAGCCTGCACGAGGTTACCCGTCATGATGTTGTACTCGGCCATGTAGTAGTGAGCCTCTGCGATCTGCTCGGCCTCGATCGCTGCGCGCGCGATGAGCCGCACCTGTTCGGGTGTCGGCGGTACGTTGTTGAGCAGGTCGAGCAGCAGCTCATGCGCCTTGCCGGGCTGGTTGGTTTCCAGCAGCACCTCGGCGTGGCGGATGGTCAGCGGTACGTTGCGCGGGAACAACTCCTGCGCACGCTCGAACGTTTCGAGCGCCGCGACTTCATCGTCGTTCGCGGCTTGCGCCAGTGCGAGACCAATGTGGTAGGCGATAACTTTGTGCTGGCCTTCGATGAGTCGCTCGAAGATCGTCTCGGCGGTCTCGGGTCGGTTGGCGCGCATCATGGCCAGCGCGCGGCCGTAGTCATTGGCGCGCGTGGGCGTCTCGCCCCGGGGCAGCGCAAAGTGCGCCTGGGCTTCCTCGGGCGTTTCAGCGAAGAGCGCCTTGGTGCGGGCCTTCATGAGGCCATAGCTCACGGTGTTCGAGGTGGCCACATCCGGATAGCGGGCCGCGCGCGCCTTGGCCTCGGCCGTGCGGGACGACGACACGGGGTGCGTGCGCAGGTACTCGAACTGCACCTGCCCGCCGAGGGTGCCTGCGGTGCGGCGTCCCATCCGGGCGAAAAAGTCAGCCATGGCGTTGACGTTGAAGCCGGAGGCGGCCAGCGTCGCGATGCCTACGCGGTCGGCTTCGTATTCGTAGCCGCGCGTAAAATTGATCTGGTTCTGCGCGTCCACGGCCTGCGTGGTGGCGATGGCGCCTTCGAGAAACTCGCCGCCGGCGCCCGTCGCCGCACCGATGGCGATGGCACCGAGCATGGCCGCCATGGTCGCCAGACTGGCACGTGAGTTGTCGTGGATTGTGCGGGCGATGTGGCGCTGCGTGACGTGCGCGATCTCATGCGCCAGCACGCTGGCGAGCTCGTCTTCGTTGCGGGTGAGCTGAATCAGGCCCGTGTGGATGCCGATGAAACCGCCCGGCAGCGCAAAGGCGTTGATCGTCGGGTCGTTCACGACGAAGAACTCGAACTGGTAGTCGCCCGAGTTGACGTTGCCCACGAGCCGGTGCCCGAGATCATTGATGTACTCGGTGAGCTCGGGGTCTTCGATGATCCGGCCCTGCTGGTGGAACCAGCGCATGATCTGGCGCCCGATGCGTGCCTCTTCGTTGCGCGGCAGCAAGGCGTCCGCGGGGCTGCCGATGCTGGGCAGCTCGAAGGTCGACTGCTGCGCCGTGGCTGTGGGCGCAGACAGGGCCGCCAGCACAATCACAGTCGTGCTTGCGAGAGTCAGCAGCGTTTTCCGAAGATAAGCCATCATCGCCTCAGACCCTGCCACAGAGCTCGCGTTCCCCGGCAAGCGCGCCTATTTGGCGCCCTTGTTGAGGGCCTTGGCAGCCTCGAGGACGGCCTCGGCGTGGCCCTTGACCTTCACCTTGCGCCATTGCTCGGCCAGCTTGCCGTCGGCGCCGATCAGGAACGTCGAGCGCTCCACACCCATGACCTTGCGGCCATACATGTTCTTTTCCTTGATGACGTCGAAGTACTGGCACAGGGCTTCATCCGGGTCCGAGATCAAATCGAAGGGCATCTCGTATTTCGCTTTGAACTTCTCGTGGGATGCAAGCGAATCGCGAGAGATGCCGAAGATGACCGTGTTAGCGCGCTTGAACTTACCGTTCAACTGAGAAAAATCGACGCTTTCGTTCGTGCAACCCGGGGTGTTGTCCTTGGGGTAGAAGTACAGCACGACCTGCGTGCCACGCAGGGACTTGAGGTGCACCTCAGTGTCGCTCGTGGCCGGGGCTTTGAAGTCTTTGACGACGCGATTCAGCGCAGGTCCGCTCATTGGGGGGGTACTCCGATGGGATTAAGAATTCAGGTCTTGATGGGTTCGAGGATGCCGTCGATGTTCATGTGGTCGCAGAACTGCAGGAACTCTTCGCGCATCTGGGCGATCGAGAGGCTGCCCGGAACGCTGACCGTCGCCTGGATACTGAACATGGGTGCGCCCGTGTGGGCGGCCGGGTAGCTGCGCGTCGAGAGCTCCGCGATTTCGACGCCACGGCTGGCCAGGAAACCGGATACGTCCGAGACGATCCCCTCCTGGTCCAGGCAGATCACGTCGACCGCGTAAGGAATGAGGGGCTCGCCTGCGGGTTTGTGACGCGTCTGGCGAATTGTGATGGACAGTTCGCTGGCCGTCGCGAGCGTCTCGAGCGCAGACTCGAGCTTGCTGATCGTGTGCCAGTGGCCCGCCACGAGCAGCAGCATGGCGAATTCACTGCCCAGCGTGGCCATGCGGCTCTCGAGGATGTTGCCCTCGTGGCGGCGAATGACCTCAGCGACTTCATGGACCACGCCGGCGCGGTCCTGGCCCATCGCCGAGATAACGAGTAGCTGTGACATAAGCTCTGTCAGGCCCCGGGGCCCTGTGCAACAAACGACCCGACATTGTACGCGGAAAGCCGCTTGCCGCGAAGCTGGCTCAGCGGATACACTTTCGCACCTTTTTGGCGCGGAGCCCCGCATGTTTTCAGGCAGTTACGTCGCGATCACGACGCCGTTTACGGACGGTGGCGCGATCGATTACGACACGCTCGAGCGCCTGATCGACATGCACGCCCAGTCGGGCACGGCGGGGCTCGTCGTGGGCGGCACCACGGGCGAGTCGGCGACGTTGACGCGGGATGAGCACGCGCGGCTCGTACGTCGCTCGATTGCGCTCAACGCAGGCCGCATGCAGATCATCGCAGGCACGGGTTCGAACTCGACGGCCCAGAGCATCGATCTGTCCCAGGCGACGGACATCGACGGCGTCGACGGCTTCCTGCTCGTGGCGCCTTACTACAACAAGCCGCCGCAACGCGGGCTGGCCGCGCACTTCACGGCGATTGCCGATGCCGTCTCCAAGCCTGTCATGCTCTACAACGTGCCCGGTCGGACGCAGAGCGACCTGTTGCCCGAGACGCTGGCCGAGCTCGCCGCGCACCCGCGCATCGTGGCCATCAAAGACGCCACGGGCGACATCGAGCGCCTCGAGGCGCAACTGACAGCCTGCCCGGATGACTTCCTGTACTTCAGCGGCGACGATTTCACGAGCTGCGAGTTCATGCTGCGTGGTGGCCACGGCGTCGTGAGCGTCACGGCCAATGTCGCGCCCGCGCTCATGGCGGAGCTCTGCACGCTTGCCTGTGGCGGCGACAAGAAGGGCGCACACATTATCGACGCGCGTCTGGCTGCATTGAACGAGGCGATGTTCGCGGAGTCGAATCCCATTCCCGTCAAATGGGCCCTGAGCGAGCTGGGCTACGGTGACGGGTCTCTGCGTCTGCCCCTCGTGCCCCTGGCCGAGGATCGGCACGCCCAAGTCATCACAGCGCTCAAGAACGCGGACTTAATGTAATGCAACGAATCCTGATTTTTTCCCTGGCCCTCGCCGGGATGGTGCTCGGCGGCTGCGGCACAGCCAACCCCTGCGAGTCCCGCGTTGATTACCAGCGCGCTTCAGAAGCCCAACCGATCGAGGTACCAGAAGGCTATGATGCGCTGCCGCCTGAGGCCCGGCTCGATATCCCCACGGCATCAACGCCGCCCGACGTCGATCAGAGCTGCCTCGAAAAGCCACCGCGCTTCTTCGAGGAGGGGGAAGGCGAGGACGGCGCCAGCTGATTCACAGCGCGCACTGACAAAACGGAGAGGTGGCTGAGTGGTTTAAGGTGCTCGCCTGGAAAGCGAGTGTGCGGTGATACCGCACCGGGGGTTCGACAAAACGCATCGCGTTTTGGACGCCCGCAGGGCGCCCCGAAGGGGTGAGAATCGACTAGAGTCGATTCGAATCAATCCCTGAAGTGACAAGATTCGGAGAGGTGGCTGAGTGGTTTAAGGTGCTCGCCTGGAAAGCGAGTGTGCGGTGA
>CALBPI010000029.1 GCA_937899415.1 uncultured Gammaproteobacteria bacterium
CTGGGCGTCGACTTTCGCCAGGCGCAATCGGGCGACGACTGAGCGCGGTGCCCGAACGCGAACTCGCGTCGCTGCTGGCGAACATGTCGCCGGTCGCGGACCCTGTTGACTACGTCTTCGATACGGCGCCACACGGCACGGCCATCCGCGAGGACGCTTCGATGAATCTGGCCGCCGTGCGCGAGATGCACGGGCGCTTCGAGGACCTTGACCTCGTCATCATCGAATCCGGTGGCGACAACCTTGCGGCTACGTTTTCGCCCGAGCTGGCCGACATTACGATTTACGTCATCGACGTCTCGGCGGGCGACAAGATCCCACGCAAGGGCGGGCCCGGCATCACGCGCTCGGACCTGCTGGTCATCAACAAGATCGACCTCGCGCCACTTGTGGGCGCCAGCCTAGAGGTCATGGACCGCGACGCGCGCAAGATGCGCGGTGAACGGCCCTTCGTCTTCACGAACGTGCGCGCCGGTGAGCAGGTCGACGCTGTTGCCGAGTTCGTGATCGAAGCGGGTGGTCTCAAGGCAAAAGCTGCCGCCAGCGCAGGTTAGATCATGGCCCTGTCCGACACGGATATCGAGAGGTTTCGGGAGCAGGGCTTCCTGGCCATCGAAGGCGTGTTTCGGCCCTCGCAGATGGCCGCACTGCGGTCGGCCGCAGCCGAGATCGTCGACGCCTTCGACGCCGACGCGCACCGCACGGTGTTCCGCACCGATGACCGGGATACCGGACGCGATGACTACTTCTTCGATTCATCCGAGGCCGTGCACTGTTTTCTCGAAGCCGGCGCGCTCGACACCGATGGTGGCCTGAATCGCGAGAAGTCGCTGGCCATCAACAAAATCGGCCACGCGCTGCATGATCGCGACGCGACGTTTCGGACCTTTTGCAGCCATCCCTGGTTCGGCGCCGCACTGCGCGACCTGGGCTACGTGGCACCCGTGGTCATGCAGACCATGTACATCTTCAAACAACCGGGCATCGGTGGCGAGGTCCGCTGGCACCAGGATGCGAGCTACCTGATTTCGGCGCCGCCAGGTGTCACGGGCGTCTGGGTCGCCGTTGAGGATGCGACGGAAACCAATGGCTGCCTCTGGATGCAGCCGGGTGCGCACCGGCTGCCGCTGCGCGAGCGCTACACCGTGGACTGGCGCGCCCGTGAAGGCGGCCTTGAGACCCTCGACGACACGCCCTGGCAGGGGAGTGAGCCTGCCGTGCCCGTCCCCGTCCCCGCGGGCAGTGTCGTGTTGTTCCACGAGCGCATGCCGCACTACAGTTCCGAGAACCGCTCACAGAGGTCGCGGCACGCCTTCACGATGCACGTGACTGAACAGCTCGTTGAGTGGTCGGCGCTGAATTGGCTGCAGCGCCCGACGCTGCCACCGTTCCGACTCTAGGTTGTCTTGGCCTCGGCCAGGATGTCGGCGAGCGCCGGCCGGTGCTCGCGCACCTCCTCGGGCGTCAGCCCCTCCAGCGAATGCGGGAACTTGAGCCAGCGCGTGGTCTCGTGGCGGTAGTAGTCGGGCACGCGGCCCGTCTCATTGCGTGAAGGCTTGTACCAGGGCACCGCGACGCGGATGTCGCGTGGCGCGTTGCGCCGGGTCTTGGCGCGCAGTTCGGCGATGATCGCCTCAATCGTGTGGCCCGTGTCAAAAACGTCGTCGACGATGAGTAACCGGTCCTTGTGAGTCACGTTCTTGATGAGGTAGCCCATGCCGTAGATTGCGATCTCTCTCGACTGATTGTCGATGCCCGTATAGGACGCTGTGCGCACGGCGATGTGATCAGCCTCGATGCCGTGCCAGGCCAGGAATTCCTGGACGGCGATACCAATGGGTGCGGCGCCGCGCCAGAGCGCCAGAATGAAACTTGGCCGGAAGCCGCTGGCCACGATATCCGCCCCGAGTTTGAAGCTGTCCTCAAGTAAGTCCTGGGCGTCGATGTAGAGCTTGTCGGCCATGGCCCACTGTCGCGCGCACCGCGCCCGTGTGCAAGCGGGTGCTAAACTGGCGTATGGCGACCAAGACCTTTGTGCGTGAGCAGGCGCTGATCGAAGACAGCTTCCGGCTCGGCGTGGCGATCTACAACTCGGGATTCCAGCCGACGTTTCTCGTAGGACTTTGGCGCGGCGGCAGCTCCGTGGGCATCTACGTGCAGGAATGCCTGCAGTACCTGGGCGTCGAAACCAACCACATCGCCTTGCGCACGTCGTACCGCGGCCTCGCGCACTACGAGACCATGGTCGGCGACCCCGCGCGCGAGATTCGTGTGCACGGCACGCAGTACCTGCTCGAGACGCTCGACGCCGAAGACCGCCTGCTGATCGTGGACGACGTGTCGGGCTCGGGCTCGACGCTTGATGTGGTGCGCCGCCGGTTGGCGACCAAGCTCAAGCGCAACATGCCGGCCGACGTGCGCACAGCCACGATCTGGCACAAGCCCGATCTCAACCAGTCGGGCGCGGCACCCGACTATTACCTGCACGAAACCCAGGACTGGCTCGTGCTACCTTACGAACTTGTGGGTCTCGACGCCGACGAGATTGCGGCGCACAAGCCCTATGTGGCCAGCGTGCCGCCTTAGCGCGGTGTGTACTGCTCGGCTTCGGTTTCCGTCAGTTGCTCGACGGTCAGATACCAGTCGATGAAGTTGGCACTGACTTCGAAGCGCCAGCGTCCTTCCTGGCGGAACAGCTTGAGCCCATTGCCCAGACGTTTGGTCTGCAGGATGCGGCTGTCGAACAGCCCCGTCTCGGCATTGATGAGGTTGAGCTCGAACGACGACTGGCGGACGTAGTCGCTGTTGATGCGCCACTCAAGCAACCAGGGCCCGTCAGTCTCGAAGGTGACCGTGGTCTTGTTGCGAGAGCCTGAGAATTCGGCGATGACTTCACCCGCGCTGGCACTGCCCGCGAGTGCGGAAAGCAACAGGGCGGTGGTCGCAAAAAGTCGGTTTCGCATGCGGAAGGCTCCGTTCAGGCGGCGTAGGTCTCGGTGAGATAGGCAATGATCGCGTCGGACTCGTAGAGACCCGTATCGGTGTTGGGGTCGTAGAGGTATGGGACCTGCACCATGCCCGTGCGTTCCGCAAGCGCCTTGCGGTTGCGGCCCGCGTGCGCGTAGCGCGGCATCAGGCGTCGGCGCACGACGGGGGGGATAAAGTCGCCTGCCTTAGTGCGACCCATATTTCTCAGCCGGTAAGGCAGCTCAAGCTCGCACAGCCGCTCACGCACGAGTCGCGCAAACGGGCTCGACTCGAGGCTGAACAGCTCAAGAGCTTGCTCCGGTGCGTGTGAGGGCCGCATGCGCAGACCGGCGCCCGCGCGCAGGACCGAGGCCAGGTTGGCGGCGGGCTGCACGAGCAGCTTGATCGCCGCGCGCGGCAGCGGCCGGCGCCCGCCGTAGGTGCGGTACAGGTAGTCGATGATGTCCGCGGACTCGTACATCTGCTCGCCCGTGTTGGGGTCGACGAGAAACGGGAACGACGCCTTGCCGCCCAGTTCCACGACACGCGGGCGGTAGCGCTCGCCACGTTTTGGGCAGGGATAAACCAGCGCGTCGATGTCGAGCGCCGACAGCGCTTCGCGCACCACGCGGCAGTAGGGGCAGTTTTCCATCTCGTAGAGTTCGAGCGGGAGCTCCGGTTGCGAAGCCGCCGCGTGCGTCATGAGGCCGCGGGGCAGCGTGACCGTGGTCGCAGCCAGCGACGTGGCCAGATTAATGGGATTGGGCATGGTTTAGTCCTGTGGGGTGTCTGACCCCGGGTTCCAGGGTACAAGCGTACCTTCTGTCGGCCAGTCCCGCTCGCGCGCGAGGCGCTTCAGGTCATCAATGCGGCTGCTGGGTAGCGGGTGGGTTTCGAGGTAGTTGAGTACCGCGTTGCCGTCGCCGTAGGCCGACTGGATGCGCTCGAAGAAGCGCCACGATTCACCGACGTGACCGTACTCTGCGTAAACCATACTGAGCGCAAACACGTCGGCGTCCGTTTCCTGCTCGCGTCCGAAACCGCGCAGTGCGATGTCAGCGACACCGAAGCCAAAGCCACCGCTGCCGCCTGAGGTCATGGCACCGACCACAAGTGACACTGCGGCGCCGCGCCCGAGGCCACGCAAGTGGTCGCGGTTGCGGAAATGGCCAAGTTCGTGCGCGAGCACGAAGGCCAGCTCGTTCTCGGACTCGACGTTGTCGAGCAGGCCGCGCGTCACGACGATCAATCCGCCCGGAAATGCCAGGGCATTGGGTGCGGCGCTGTCGCTGATGCGCATCCGGAACGTGTAGTCGCTCTCCCAGTGTTGCGTGAGCCGTTCGAGCAAGTCCGACAAGGCCTGCTCCTCGCTGGTGCTGGTCGTTTCAAACTCATCGACAACCGTGGGCAACGACATGCCGCCAAACCAGCGCATCTCGGTCTTGACGCTGATGCGCGCGACGAGGGCGTCGGCGAAGAACGCGAGCACGATGGTCACGAGCAGCAAGACTCCACCCAGACCCAGCACCAGGATGGTCGCGTCGGCCAGCGGGTGGCGCGCGGTCACGTTGACGCTGTGGTCTGCGGGGCGGGGCTCGAATTTCATGGCGTCAGCGTTGTGTGCGCAACAAGGCCGTGCCGAAGGCCAGGATCTCGACACCGCCGATACCCTGACCTGAGTCGCTGTTGGCCAAACGTGAGGTTTCAAGGCGCAGGTTGATGACGGCGTCGAAGCCCTCCGCCTTGGCCTTTTCGGTCACGCGCAGCACGGCCTCGCGGCGGGCACGGTCAAGCAACGGTTCGTAGGTTGTGATGCGCCCACCAATAATGGCGCGCAACCCGGCGATGACACGCTTGAAGTAGTCAAGTGAGACCACGACGCTCTCCGCCATGAGCTCACAGTCCGCGACCTCCCAGTCGTCAGGCAGGGTCTCGAATGTTGTGGTGGGAAAGCGCTGCATCCTGGCCTCGCGCTTCCGGATGTCAGCGAAGTGCCGTCGCTCGAGATAGCTGCCTGTCAGGTAGGCGATCACGAGGACCGTCAGCGGCAGCCCGATGTTGACGAGTAGCGTAAATTCGCCCATGACGTCAGATCACCCGGACTGCGGTGCCGTAGGCGAACAGCTCGGAGGCGCCCTGCGTGATCGAGCTGGTCGCAAAGCGGACGTTCACCACGGCGTTGGCGCCCATGGCCGTGGCCTGCTCAATCATCCGTTCGGTGGCCTCGCGCCGCGAGTCCTGGAGTAGCTCTGTGTAACCCTTGAGCTCACCCCCAACGATGTTCTTGAGGCCGGCCATGATGTCGCGCCCGACATGTTTGGCGCGCACGGTGTTGCCGGTCACGACCCCGTAGAATTCGGTGATCTTCTTGCCAGGCACGGTCTCGGTGTTGGAGAGAATGATGTCTGTGGCGATGTCGAGCTGCACGGCAACCCTCCCGGGTCATGGTTGAAAACCCGGATGGTAGCACTCAGACGGTGGGGGCTCAGGCGCTGCTGTCGAGCCGGTCGGCGATGGCGGCGCGCAGGTGCGCCATGGTCACGGGCTTTTGCAGCCAGGTGATCGACTTCGGCAGCGCAACAGACTCGGCCGCGCTCTCCCTGTGGTAGCCCGACAGGACGATGACCTTGAGGTCTGGCAGTTTCTCGAGGGCCACGCGAATGAGATCCGTACCGCGCACAGGTCCTGGCATGATGAGGTCTGAATTCAGCAGCTCCGGTTCGAGTCCGGCGTCGAGCCGTGCGACGGCTGTGGCCGCATCGTCGGCGACATAAACTTCGTGACCAAACGACTCGAGCTGCTGTCGCAGCACGCTTTGGACGGCCGGATTGTCCTCGGCGAGCAGCACTCGGACGGCGCGCGTCTCGCGCACGTCGGGCACCGCGGTACTGCTGGTGTCGGCCAGCTGTTCGGCTGCCGGCAGCATGAGCGTGATGGTCGTGCCGCCACCCGGCGTGCTGCAGATCTGCATGCCACCGCCTGACTGGCGGGCATAGCCTTCGACCATCGACAGACCCAGGCCCGAACCTTCGCCGACAGGCTTGGTGGTAAAGAAGGGCTCCACGACTTTCTCGCGCAGCTCGGCCGACATCCCCACACCCGAATCCTTGACCGACAGCTCGATGTAGTCGCCGGGTGCCAGCGGCTCTGCGGGATCGAAATTGTGCAAGGCGTCCGCCGAGACCTGGCGGGCCGAGAACGTCAGCACGCCGCCGTCGGGCATCGCATCGCGGGCGTTGATCGACAGGTTGAGCAACGCGTTGTCGAGCTGGTTGCGGTCGATAAACACGGCCAGCGGTTTGGGCGGCAACACCACGGCCACCTCAATGTTCTCGGGGATGACGCGGGCAAGCATGCCGCGAAACTCCTCGAGGATCGTGCGGACTGACTCGGTGCTGGGTTTCAGGTGGGCCCGACGACCGAACGCGAGCAACTGTTGCGAGAGCGCGCTGCCGCGGTAGGCCGCGCGCTCGATCTCGGTGGCAAAGCGGTGTCGGTCCTCATCGCTGACGGTGTCATCGAGCAGCATCTCGGCATTACCGAGAATGCTGGCCAGGAGATTATTGAAATCATGTGCGACGCCGCCGGCGATGCGACCGAGTGACGCAAGCTTCTGCGACTGGTGCAGCATTTCTTTCTGCTGCTGCAAAGCTTGCTGCGCGCGAACTCTCTCGGTGCGGTCGAACACCATCGTGTGCCAGACCGTGTCACCTTTTTCAGTGCGGATGGGTGTGCCGCGGCCCTCGAGCCATTTTTCGCTACCCGACTTCGTCACGATGCGCCAGGCGTGAACCCACGGCGCCAGCTTGTCCGCAGAGTCGTTGACGCTCTCCACCATATCGGCGAGATCGTCGGGATGGACTGTGTTCCAGAGTTTGCTCGGATCGTGCTCGAGTTCCTCGGCGGCGTACTCCCACACCTGTTCGCAGCCTGGACTCAGGTAGTCAATCGTGTCTTGGCCATCCGCCTTTCGCGTGTAACGAAACAACGCCCCGGGCATGCTGTGCGAAATGCTCGAGAACCGGTCCTCTGAGTCGCGCAGCGACTGGCGCAGCTCGACGGCGTCACTGACGTCATGCATGACGCCGATCATCTGCACGGGATTGCCATCATCGTCCCAGGTGGCCTGGCCGCGCGACCGAACCCAAAGGTAATGACCGTCGCGATGGCGAAAACGCATGAGCACACGGTAGGGCTCGCGATCTATCAGGTGCCGCTCGAGCGCTTGGCGAACGTGCTGAACATCGTCGGGATGCAGGCGCGAATAGATGTCGAAATGACGGCTGCCGCTCGTGGGCTCGACCGTTTCCATGATCTCGAACAGCGTGCCGTCCACGCTCAGCGTGTTGCTGGCGACATCAAGAATCCAGAGCCCGTCCTGCTGCCCGAGCACGCGTGTCGCGAGCTCACGGTCGAGCTTGTCGGGATTGAGCTTGCGGTAGGCGTACTCTGTGTCGAGCCGGCCCGCATCGTCCTGTTGCGGTGCACCCGGCGCGCGCTGTGTTCTTGGTTTGGTGGCCATTCAGGCACCACCTCGTCCTTGCTGGGTGGACAGCCTAAACCGCAAGAAGCGCCCGTGCCATAGCACGCATCACACTCTGCGCGGCATACTGTCGGTATGTCTCCCCTCATCGACGTCGGCACCTTATCTGCCCAATTGGGTGACCCGGATCTCAAGCTGTTCGATGCGAGCTGGTATCTGCCCTCGGAATCGCGCAACGCGGCCGCTGAATTTGAGCTGGCACACCTGCCGGGTGCGCGGTTCTTCGACTTCGACGGTGCGCTTGCCGACACGGCGTCGGAGCTGCCCCACATGCTGCCCGACCCACAAAAATTTGAGGTGGGACTGCGCGCACTCGGTATTTGCGCAACCGACCGCGTGGTCGTCTACGACGGCGCAGGTGTGTTCTCGAGTCCGCGCGCCTGGTGGATGTTGCGGGCTGCGGGACATGACGCTGTCGCCGTGCTGGATGGCGGTCTACCCGCGTGGCGTGCCGCGGGACATCCGATCGAGACCGGGCCCGCTCGTCCAGTGGCGGCGGGCGACATTGTCGTTACGCCGGCGGACGACTGGATCGCCGATAGTGCGCGCGTGTGTGCTGCGCTCGATGAGGAGGCGAGCGTTGTGATCGACGCACGGCCCGCCGCCCGGTTTGAAGGCCGCGAACCCGAGCCCCGCCCCGGCCTTCGCGCCGGCCACATGCCGGGTGCTCGAAATCTGCCTGCGGGCTCACTCATCGTCGATGGGGCACTGCTACCCGTCGCGGCGGTTCGCAAGCGATTCGATGCGCTCGCGAGCCCATCGGCGCCGCTCGTGTTCAGTTGCGGTTCGGGCGTTACGGCCGCCTTGCTCGCGTGGGCGGCGACCGTGGCGGGCCGCTCCGAGGTCGCTGTCTACGACGGGTCCTGGGCCGAATGGGGCCAGCCGGGTGCGTTGCCTGTGGTGACGGGCCCGGCTTAGTCGCAGCGGTCCACGGGCTCCGGTCGTGACGCCAGTAACGACGCGCGCCAACAGTCTTCGTGAATAGAGCAGTAGCAAGCCGTGACATCGATGTCGGTACCTACGTTCTCGACGAATCGGCGAGTGCGCGGTTCCCAGGGCACACCGAACAGTGTGCTGACTTCGCCGGGCGCCACCACCGAGTTGCTCGGATTGCTGCTCAAGTAGGTGTCGTAACTGAAGGCGTCATCGGGTCCGACGACGTCGAGCACAAACGCGTCGAGGTCTGTCACAGGTTCGCTGCCGCGAAACAGTTGCACCTCGTGCATGAGGGCGGGTCCCACACCCTTGTTCTCAAGCCGCAAATAGAAACCGTCGCTGTTGTAGCCCGTCGCCAGATCGATGTAGGGCCACACCTCGGCGCGTTGCTGGGTTCGCATGGCCGAGACCTCAACGAGCGACACGAGCATGGCTACGATCGAAATGGCGATGGCGACGAGCGAGGTCGCGAGGTTAAGGCGGGACGATTGTTTATCACTCATGTAGATGTCGCCAGCAGGTTGTGGCCGATGCGCTCGAACAGCGCGGCCGTGTCGTCGGGTGCCGAGAGCATGCCCAGTCGCACCGTATCCGAGGTTTCGAATTGCCAGCCGGGTGCTTTGGCCGGACCGAACATGGCGCTTGAGGATTGCCGGTAGGCCTGCCCTGTGCAGTGCACGTAGGCGCGCGGATAGTCACGCCAGCCGCCGTTCGCAAACGACGCGGCCTCGGTCCACTGGCGCGCGGGGTGATGGGTCAGTCGCTTGGCCACGGATCGCGCGAGTTCGGGTGTTGCCTCGGGGTCCACAAGCATACGGATCGGGTATTCGCTCGCGAAGTCCATCTTGTAGCCGTCGACAAATCGAGACTGCCGGTCGCGCCACCATTCGGGCCACTCACCGGCCTCGTCGCGCATGACCCAGGCGGGGCGTGCTGGCGTTGGAATAAAGGCGTCGTAATAGAGCAACGCGGCGATGCGTCCACTGCCCGCAAGTCGGTCCGCGACTTCAGTGATCGTGACGCCGGCGAAGGAATGGCCAACGAGCACGACGCGCTCGAGTGCTTCGTAACGGATCACCTGGGTGACATCACGGGCATGCGTATCGAGCCCGACCTCGGGGCTGATCAGGTGCGCGCGCTCGCCGACGCCCGTACAGGTCACGCGGAAGCAGCGGTGGCCGCGTCGACGCAGGGCCTCTGCCAGCGGCGTCCAGACCCAGCCGCCGTGCCACGTGCCGGGCACGCAGACGAAGGTCAGGGATTCTCGCGGCCTCGCATTGCCGCGCGCGGCCTTGCCCGCGGCCAGCCCGGCCACCGACGCGGCAATGAGGGTCCTGCGCGTCAGGCTCACGGGGTGCGACGGTCTTGCTCGGGCATGCGTCGATTGGGCCAGCCGTGTTGCGCCAAGTCAATCGGTGCGCGACTGTGCGCCCTGCACAGCCGCAGGCCCCGGGTGCACACGTATACTCGGGCGTCGCTGCCGACCTGAAACCGCCCCGACCATGATGCTTGAACGCAAGACCACCATCCTGTTGCACCTGGCCCTGACCGCTCTTGTGGCGGCGGCCGTTATCGCCGTGATTTTCGTGCTCTGGTACCCGGCGCCTTACTTCGCCGTCAGCGGCGTCCGTGATGTGTTGCTGATGTTGCTGGGCGTCCACCTCGTGGTTGGGCCGCTACTGACGATCTATCTGTACAAGCCCGGCAAGAAGGGTCTGTGGTTCGACATGGTCTGTGTCGCCGTCATGCAGATTGCGGCCTTGGGTTACGGCGGGCTCGTGATCTACGAGCAGCGCCCGTTGTTCATCGTGTTTTCCGTGGATCGATTTACCGTGTTGCCCGGGACGGATGTCGTCCACGATGGCAGCGCAATTGCTGCCTGCGCCGATACGACCCGGCCACCGTGCCTGGCCGTGGCTGTGCGGCCCGACGATAATGAGCTGCGCAACGCCTTGCTCGTGCGCTCGCTCGAGGAGGGCATCGAGCTCGAGCAGCAGCCCGAATTCTGGCAGCCCCTGTCAGCGCAACGCGCGTCCGTGCTCGACAAGGCGCAGCGCCTCGAGGCGTTGGCCGACAACTCAGACGCCGCAGCGCTTGGCGTGTCCCGCGTGCTGACCGATACCGGACGCGCTGCCGACACGCTTCGTTGGGTGCCTGTGGTCAACAAGCGTCTGCAAAGTTTCGCACTCGTGATCGATGCCGAGTCTGCTGTGCCCGTCGACGTCGTGGCCGTCGACCCCTGGGGGGCTGGCCGGTGACCACGTCCATCGATCCCAACGAGGGTCGCGGGCGCGCGCAACGCGTCGGGCGGTGGCTCGGCCCCACCGTGTTCGCGGCGATGCTGGCGCTGGCGCCGTTGCAGCAAGTGATGCCCGATCCGGCCTGGCGCGCGGCTGCGGCCGGGCTGTGGATGGCGATCTGGTGGGCCACGGAAGCGATTCCCGTGCCCGCCACGGCGCTCTTGCCGCTGGTCATCTTCCAGCCCCTGGGTATCGCTGACATCCGCGCCGTCGCGGCGCCTTACGCACACCCCACGATCTTCTTGTTCCTGGGTGGTTTTGTTGTGGCGCTGGCGCTTGAGCGCTGGAACCTGCACCGGCGCATCGCGCTCGCCATTCTCGACAAGACGGGCACCGAAGGCCGGCGGCTCATCGGTGGCTTCATGCTCGTCTCGGCGCTACTGAGCATGTGGATGACTAATACGTCCACGACCATGATGCTGTTGCCGATCGTCTTGTCGGTGATCGCCGTAATGCGCGACAACGTGGCGGGCGTCGACGACACGCAGCAGGACCACTTCCGGCTCGCGTTGCTGCTGGGGCTTGCCTACGCCGCCTCTATTGGCGGCCTGGCGACACTGATCGGCACGCCGCCCAACGCCTTGCTCATCGGTTACCTGGCGGAGCGCCACGGGCTCGAGATCAGCTTCGCGCGCTGGATGCTGCTCGGTATCCCCGTGACGGCGCTCTTGCTGCCTGTCGCCTGGTGGCTGCTTACGGCGCGGTTGTTTCCCGTCAATATCGGTTCCAGTGACGCCGTTCGCGCGCACCTGCAACGCATGCGCATTGAGCAGGGACCACTGTCAGTACCTGAGCGCCGCGTGGCCATCGTGTTCACGTGCCTGGTTGCGGGCTGGATGTTGCGTCGGCCGCTGCAGGCGATAACGGGGATCACCGATCTTTCCGATACGGCAGTCGCCATGGCCGCGGCTGTTGCGCTGTTCCTGTTTCCGAGCGGCGATCGGGATCAGCGCGCGCTCATGCGCTGGGACGACACGGCGCGGCTGCCCTGGGGCGTGCTGGTGTTGTTCGGCGGCGGCCTGTCGCTGGCGTCCGCCGTCGATGCCAGCGGGCTCGCGCTCTGGCTTGGCGAGTCGCTGGCGCCGCTCAATGCGCTGGGCGTGGGCGTATTGCTGCTTGCAGCCGTGGCGCTGACCATCTTTCTCACAGAGCTCACGAGCAATATGGCCACCACGGCGACGCTCTTGCCTGTGATGGGCGCCATCGCGCTGCAGGCGGGCTTGCCGCCGCTGTTGCTCACCGTGCCCGTAACGCTGGCCGCGAGTTGCGCATTCATGCTGCCCGTCGCAACAGCCCCGAACGCCATCGTGTTCTCCACGGGCACGCTCAAGATCGGTCAAATGGTGCGCGCGGGCATCTGGCTCAACCTGCTGGCGATCGCGATCATTTGGATCATTGGTCGCTACGCGGCACCCGCGCTGCTCGTCTAGTCGTCGCGCGTGCGGCAGTAGTCCGTGCGTTGCGCGGCCGCCTGCGCTTCGCGCCGCACGAACCACCGAACGACGC
Source organism: uncultured Gammaproteobacteria bacterium (assembly GCA_937899415.1). GTDB lineage: Bacteria > Pseudomonadota > Gammaproteobacteria > Steroidobacterales > Woeseiaceae > CALBPI01. Next base: position 12,253 of record CALBPI010000029.1, read on the forward strand.
GGTCGCCGCCCAGGGCGACGAGCAGACCACGCGAGACGAGGAACAGACGGTAGCCGAGATTCACGAGCGGCCGCCAGGTGCGAGAACCCCAGAGCCGCGCCATGCGGTCGATGCCGACGCGCTCGTAGATCTGCGCAAACGCGTCGGGACCCGTATGCCAATGCCCTTGTTCGTCGCGCACGTACATGGCCGACAGGAGCATCTCCTGGTCGAGGCCCGCCTCGCGCGCGTGGTCATCCTCAAAGTGCTCCGAAGAGGCATCAATGACCTTGAGGCGCTCGTCGAAATCGACGGCGGCCAGCTCCTCGATTTCGGCGCGGCAGATCGGGCAGCTCGCGTCGTGGTACACGCGCAGCTTCGCGGGTCCGCTCATGCGTCGGGCCCCGGGTGTCGGTACACGCCGTGGCGGCCGAAGGTGAGTAATTCGATGTAGCGCTCGAGGCTTGCGCCCAGGCGCTCGGCCACGCGGATGGAGGGTGCATTGTCGGGGTGGATGAAACTCACCAGGGAGTCGATGTCGAGTGTGTCGTAGGCGTAGGCGCGTGCTGCGAGCCCGGCCTCAGTGGCGTAGCCGCGGTGCTGCATCTCAGGTGCGATCCAGTAACCGAGTTCCGTCTCTGGCCAGCCTTCGGGTTTCTGTACGCCGACACCACCCACAAATCCGCCGCCGTCGCGCTCTTCGACGGCCCAGAGCCCAAAGCCCTTCAGCGCCCAGTGCCCGGCAACCACGGCCAGGCGACGCCACGCCTCGTAGTCCGGGCAGGCGCCGCCGACGAAGCGCGCCTGGCGCTCGTCGGCGAAGAACGCGGCGTAGGCGCCCAGGTCGCTGTCGCGCCACTGCCGGAGACGCAGCCGTTCCGTGGTGAGTTCCATGGGCCCAGTATACCGCTCGGCCCCAGGCCTACCGCGTCGCGTTCAGGGCCCAGTCGTAGGCGTAACGCAGCGGTCCGTCATGGGAACGGAGCAGCTTTGCCGTGTCCGGATCAGCGAATCCGGCAAGCCTGTCCAGCACCGCCTCGGGTGAGTCGCCGAAGTCATCGGCATACCACTGGAACAGGCTCGACACGAGCAGGGCATCGCCCTCGCGCACGACACCCCGCGGGCTCGCCAGGTAATTGAGGGCACCGAGGCGTAGCTGCGACTCGAGATTCGCGCCCGTGAACGCGATGGGCTGCAGGTCAGGGCAGCCTACGCTTGCGCAGTTCACGGCGAAGTGAATGCGTGGCTCCTGCCAGATCACGCGCAGGATCCGATGCTCGATGTCGTCGAGCGACAGCGTGCGCCCGTTGATCGTGATCGCGGGGTCGCCCCAGGGCCCGCGCGCCAGCGCGCTGTCGCCAAGTTCAAGAATGCTCTCGACGGGCCAGTCCTCGACGATCAGACGAACGGTTAATGCGTTGTAGACGTTGATCCAGTAGGCCATCTGCTCGTTTGCGGGGTGCGTCTCGGGATCAACAGCCGCCATGGCCGCGAGATAGCGGTCGAGCTGGCCGGTGCCGTCCGCGGCCAGTCCCGCGTAGTCGACCCGATTGAGCCCGGCGTAGCTCGGAACGAGGTAGTCATTGAGCACCTGCTGCCAGTCGCCGTGATCGATGCGCGGGCCATCGGCCGCGCTGGCGCGAAACTGCGCGGCGAGATCGTCGGTGCGTTCGTCGCCGCCGCAGCCCGCGAGGAGCAGCATGACCAACCCCGTTGCGAGTAACGCGCGCACTACGTGCCGTCAGGTCCTGTGCTCGCCGTATCCGTCGTTTCGGGCGGCGGCAGGTCTCGGCCACTGCGGCGCAGCGTGGGGTTGAGCGCGACGAAGGCCATCATGCCGGCCATGAGTACGGCGTCGAAGAGGAACGGCAGCTCGGGTGCATAGGCGTAGAGTGTAAAGTTCACGAACGGCACAATCGAGAAGCCCGCCGCGCCAACAGCCCCGGTCATGCCGGCAACGGCGCCCTGTTCGGATGCCGTCACCGCCAATGACGCGCCCGCGGTAAAGCCAGGCATGGCCATGCCGGCGCCAAGCCCGTTGAGCATGAGACCGAACACCATGGGGCCGAAACTCGAACTGGCTGCCATGGCCAGTTGCGCGACCGAGATGAGTGCGGCACCCGCCAGCATCATGAACCAGGGCGGCAGTCGGAATCGCTGCACAAGCACGAGCTGTGAAAAGAGCGCCGCCATGGCCGCCCCGGACAATCCCACGCCCACGAACTGCGCGGCGGAATCGATGCTGAGTCCCAGCACGTCGATGAAGTAGAACGCGCTCGCCTGCATGGGCGTCGCCACGGCGAAGCTCGCCGTGATGCCGTAGAAGAGGAACGGGCGAACCCGTTTGTCGCGCACAGGCAGGCGTCGCGTTGTTGACGCGCTTCCGGGTGCGCTCTTCTCAGGCAGGAACAGAATCGTGGCGATGGCGACCAGCGTGACCAGCACGACGATGGCCCAGAGTGGTGCCAGCAGCCCAAACACGCTGATGGCGGAACCGAGGCCCGGCCCCAGTACGTTGCCGAGTCCAAAGGCCGCCGACATGCCGGCGATGGCCACGGTGCGATCGGCGACGCTCGTGCGGTCGACGATGTAGGCCTGCGAGGCCACGCGCACGCCCGGACCGATGGCGCCGTAAATGCTGCGTGTGGCGACCATGAGGACGTAGACGATGCCGAGGCTTGCGCCACCCGCGAGCCCGAAACTGATCGCGCCCGTGAACGCTGTCGTGGACACGATGTAACCGGCCATCCCGATGAGAATGACGGGTTTACGGCCCCAGCGGTCGGACAGGCGCCCCCAGAACGGGCTCAGCAGCACCCAGAGCAGCGCCGAGATGGAGAAGATGCCGCCGACCTGGCGCTCCGACAGACCGAGCTCGCGACCGATGGGTGGCAGGATCGCAAACGTCACCGTTTGCCCCATGCCGAGACACATGACGGCGCCCAGCAGCAGTGCGAAGGCGAGCCGGCGCTCCGAGAGCGGTGTCGCGGTGCGGCTGGGTTGCAAGCGCGTCAGCCCGTGTTCTGCAGACCCTGCGCGATGCCGTTGACGCTGGCGAGCAGCGCGTCGAGCAGGGCGGGGTCTTCACGACCCGTCGCGCGCCATTCCGACAGCAACCGCACCTGCAACAGGCTCATGGGGTCGACGTAAGGATTGCGCAGCAGGATCGTGCGTTGCAGCGTCGGGTCGTTGTCGAGCAGGTTGGTGTTGCCCGTAATGCGCAGCACGAGGTCGACCGTGCGATCGTACTCCTCGCGGATGCGCGGGAAGAACCGCTCACCGAGCTCGCCCGCAAGCTCTGCGTAGATTGCCGCAATCTCGAGGTCGGCCTTGGCCAGCACCATCTGCGCGTCGGCGAGCAGTGCCTTGGCGAAATGCCACTGGTCGCACATCTCGCGGAACGCGTCTTCACCGTGCGCGTCCACGGCACGCTCGAGACCCGCGCCGAGCCCGTACCAGCCAGGCAGGATGCAGCGGCACTGCGTCCACGAAAAAACCCAGGGGATCGCACGCAGATCGTCGATGCCCTGTTGCTTGCGCCGCGACGCCGGGCGCGAGCCGATGCGCATACGTTCAATGACATCGATCGGCGTGGCCGACCGGAAGTAGTCGAAGAAGCCTTCGGAGAACCGGGTGAGGTCCTGGTAGTGCGCCTTACTCGTGTCGGCGGCCAGGTTCATCATCTCGCCCCACTCGGGCGCCAGCGTTTCGCTGCGCGGCCGCAGCACCGAGGCCGCTGTGACCGACGTTGCGGCCTGCTCGAGCGTGCGTAGTGCGATGCCGCGCAGGCCGTACTTTTCGTTGATGATCTCGCCCTGCTCGGTGACACGCATGCGGCCGGCGACCGTGCCTGCCGGCGCGCCGAGCACGGCGTCGTGCATCTTTGTGCCGCCGCGACTGACCGTGCCGCCACGGCCGTGGAACAACGTGAGCTCGATCTCGTGCGCGGACAGCACGTCACGCAGCGCGGCCTGTGCCTGGTGCAGCGCCCAGCGTGCGGAGGCGAGCCCGCCGTCCTTGTTGCTGTCCGAGTAGCCGACCATGATCGTTTGACGGTTCTCGCGCCGCTCGAGGTGGTGGCGGTAGACGCTGTTGTTGAGCAGCCCCTCCATGATTGCGGGGCCGTTCTCGAGGTCCGTGACGGTCTCGAATAGTGGCGCGATGTCGAGCGGGACCTCGCCGCGGCGGTTGCCAAGCTCCGCCCACTGCGCAAGCAACAGCACGGATACGATGTCGTCCGCGCCCTGCGTCATGCTGATGATGTAGGGGCCAATGGCGCGTGCGCCGTACTTGCGGCGACAAAAGGCCACGGTCTGGAATACGGCGAGCGTCTTTCTGACCTGCGTGTCCTGAACGTCGACGGGCGGCTCGCGATTGGTGACCGCGTCGCAGAGGCGCTCGAGGCGATCCTCGGGGGTGCGTTGCATCCACTGCTCGTCGCCCAGGCACTTGCCGATGACCTCGCGGTGCACCAGCGCGTCCTGGCGAATGTCGAGCGTGGCCATGTGGAATCCGAAGCAGTCGATTTTGCGCAACAGGCGGTTCACGGCGAACAGGCCGGCGTGTTCGCCCTGGTGGGCCTTGAGGCTGTCGCCGATCAGCTGGATGTCGTCACGGAACTCCTCGGCCGACTCATACGGGTAGGCGTCGTCGTCATAGGTGGCCTGCAGGCGCGCCTGTACGAGTTTGAGCAGGACGCGGTAGGGCATCTCGCGGTGACGGTTCGGCACCGAGCCCCAGGCTTTCGAGAAGTGGTGGCGGTAGTCTTCGATGCGCGCGTCGATCTCTGTCGCGATGGGCACCCGGTTGCGGCTCTGGCTGAGTTTGCCCGCAACCGTCGAGCACTCGCGGAAGTAGAGGTCGAGGATCAGGTTGCGCTGCCGCGCGAGCGTGTTGCGAATGGTCTTGGCGCCCACATTGGGGTTGCCGTCCATGTCGCCACCGACCCAGGATGCAAAGCGCGTCAAGGTGGGCAGCTCGACGCCCTGGGCCTCGTCGCCGTATACCTCAGCCAGCGCCGTCTGCAGGTTCTCGTAGAACGGCGGGATGACGCGGTAGAGCACGTCTGTCAGGAAGAACAGGACGTGCTCAAGTTCGTCGGCCACGGTCATGCTTTCGCTGGGGTGTTCTTCGGTTTGCCAGCCCGAGGTGACTTCGGCGCGGATGACGGCGTGTGCTGCGGCCACTTCCTGCGGCGGCAGGCCTGAGTCGAGCAGGTCGACCAGGCGGCGCACGATGTTCTGTTCCTTGCGCAGAATCGTGCGTCGCGTTGGCTCCGTCGGATGCGCCGTGAAGACGGGCTCGATGAGCGTCTCGCCGAAGGCTTCGAGCACGCCATCCAGGTCGACACCGGCATCGCGGAAGCGCGACAGCATGTCGTAAACGCCGTGCGGCTGGTGCGCACCCGTCTCGCGCAGGTAGTCGCGGCGGCGGCGGATGCGGTGCACCTTCTCGGCCGTGTTGACGAGCTGGAAGTAGGTCGAGAAGGCGCGGATGAAGTTATGCGCGGCCGGGCCTGTGAAGCCCGCGACCGTATCGGCGAGCTCTGTCGAGCTGGCCTGTCCCTCACGGCGTTCAATAGCCATGCGGCGCGTGCTCTCGACCTGATCGTAGAAGCCTACGCCACACTGCTCGCGCAGCAGTTCGCCGACCATGGCGCCCAGCATGCGCACATCACTGCGCAGCTCGCGGTCCTTGTCGGCAAAAACGAGGTCTTTGCGGCTGATAACGGATCGATTCACGGCGCGGGCCTCGTGGGGTCAGTCGCGGAAGTTGTTGAACTGAAGAGGCAGATCGACGTCAGCCTCGCGCAGCAGCGCAATCACCGACTGCAGGTCGTCACGCTTCTTGCCCGTGACGCGCACCTGCTCGCCCTGGATCTGCGCCTGCACCTTGAGCTTGGCGTCCTTGATCGTCTTAACGAGCTTCTTGGCCAAAGCCGCGTCGATACCCTGGCGGACCAGAACCGTCTGGCGCGCTTCACTGCCGCTCGTCACGGGGTCCTTGACCTCTAGCGCGGCTATATCGATACCGCGCTTGGCGAGCTTCTGGCGCAGGATGTCGAGCATCTGCTGGAGCTGGAACTCAACCTGAGCCTTGAGCGAGATGCTGCTCTCATCGAGCGCGAACTCGGCACCCGTTCCCTTGAAGTCGAAACGGTTCGTCACTTCGCGGTTGGCCTGGTCCACGGCATTGGCGAGTTCGTGCAGGTCCACTTCGGACACGACGTCGAACGAGGGCATGGTCGGTTCTCCTGGTCAGTCGGTCGCGACGGCCGAAAGGGCCGCAACCGGCTCGGCGCTGGCGCCGGGTTCGTCGACAAGCGTGTCGACAAGGCTGTAGATGCGTTTCTTCAGGCGCTCGTAATGCTCGCCCGTGCCCGGACCCGAGAAGCCCGTGTGGATCTCGCGCACGCTGCCGTCGCGGGCGATAAAGATCGTGGTCGGGAAGGCCAGCACGCGATCGAGCGCAGGCAGCGTCTCGGCGGCCTTGGTCTTGTCCGAGATGCCGGCAAGCAACGTCGTGTATTCGATACCGAACTTGTTCCGGAACGCCTGCACCTGAGTGCGTGCTGCGTCCGTGTCCTCGAGGTGCTCGTACATGAGTGCCACGACTTCGACGCCACGCGCTTCGTAACGCGCGTAAAGCTCGGTCATGAACGCGGCTTCATCGTGGCAGTTCGGGCACCAGGATCCGGCCAGCGTCACCAGTACGACTTTGCCTTCGAACAGCGCATCGTCGAGCGACACGGTGTTGCCCTCAAGATCGGGGAATGCAAACGTAAAGCGGTCGAAGCCTTCTTTAAGGAAGGTGAGCTCCGCGGCGTCGGCGAGCGTGGCGGTCGCGTCACGCGCGCCCGTCCAGTCCTCAATCGACTTTGTGCCTGACCAGAACTTGCCCGTAAGCGCACCGTCTTCGTCGACGGTCGCCGTGAACAGGAAGGCATGAGCGCCATCAAACGTCTGCAGACGCATAGTGTCGCCATCGACAATGCCACCGAGGTAACGGTAGTCGCCCGTCTGCGTCAGGAAGGTGCCCAGCAGGCGCGTGCCGCGCTGCTGAAACTCGCCGACGGCCGGGTAGGTCGTGCCGTCATCTTCGGTGAACGTGACGGCCCAACGCCCCGACAGGTCCCGCGTTGTCGAGGCGCCCGTGGTCGGACCCGCACCTGGAGCGGCGCGGAACGGCATCACCTGCGTTTCGCCGTAGCGTTTAACGAGCGTCAGTGAGCCGTCGAGTCCGTCGGCCGTGAGCACGGCATCGATGCGGTTGTTGAATGCGGGAAAGCGCAGTGCGATCCGTTCGCCGTCAAAGTCCACGGCGGGCACCAGGATTCGCTCGCTGCCGTTGACGATCGTCGCCGTGACGGTGTCGCCATCGCGAGCCAGCTCCAGCCCGAAGTGCGCTTCGCCACCAGGCAGCGTGATGTTCGCATGCCAGGGGCCGATCGCGAGCTCCGGGGTCGTGTCGGCAGCCGTTTCCGGGGTGTCGCCGCGATCGCCACAGGCGGTAAGCGCCAATGCAGCGAGCAGCAGGACGGGAACGCGGAAGAGCGAAGCGGGTGCGAACATGGGAGGCAGCCGGTAATGGGGGACCGGCAAGGTTATCAGACCGTGGCCGCAGCGGTCAGCGTGTCCGCGGTGGTGTCAGCGGTAACCTTCAGCCTGCAGCGTGAACAGGGTGGCATAGCGACCGCCCTCGGTCATGAGCGTCTCGTGCGTGCCGTACTCGGTGATCCGGCCGCCATCGATGACGGCGATGCGATCTGCGCGGCGCACGGTGGAGAACCGGTGCGAGATGAGGATCGTGACCTTGTCGCGCGTGAGCTTTCGGAAGTGCTCGAAGAGCTCGGCCTCGGCTGCGGCGTCCATCGCCGCCGTCGGTTCGTCAAAGATGAGGATGTCGGCCTGTTGGCGCATAAAAGCCCGCGCAAGCGCCATCTTCTGCCACTGGCCCACGGACAACTCCTGGCCTTTGGCGAACCAGCGACCGAGCTGCGTCTCGTAACCCGCAGGCATGCGCTCGATAAACGGTGCCGCCATGCCCTGTGCCGCAGCCTCACGCCAGCGTGCCTCGTCGTCGAAGGCACTGACATCACCCGCGCCGATGTTCTCGCCGACGGGTAGCTGGTAGCGCGTGAAGTCCTGGAAGATCACGCCGAAGCGGGAAAGCAGCGCCGCCTCGTCCCACTCGGCCAGCGGTGAGCCGTCGAGCAGGATGCGGCCGGCGTCGGGCGCATAGAGCCCCGTAAGCAGTTTAGTGAGCGTGGTCTTGCCCGCGCCGTTCTCGCCCACGAGCGCCAGCGACTCGCCGGGGCGCACCGCCAAATCGATGTCCTCCAGTGCGGGCTGGTCGGCGTCGGGGTAGGTAAAGCTCAGGTTCTCGATACGGATGCCGTCGGCCGGGTCGACGCCCTCGGTGCGCGTGCCCGTCGCCACGGGTGCGGGCTGGTCCAGGTATTCGTAGAGGTTGGACAGGTAAAGGTTGTCCTCGTACATGCCGCTGATGGCCGACAGGCTCGCGGCAACGGCCGACTGCCCCTGGCGAAACACGAGCAGGTACATGGTCATCTCACCAAGCGTGATCTGGCCCGACACGGTGGCGACGGCAATCCAGCCATAAGTGGCGTAGAACGCGACGATGCCGATGGTGCCGAGGATGAGCCCCCAGCTTTCGCGACGGATCGTCAGGGCGCGGTCCTCGCCGAACAGGCGGCTGAAAATGCCGCGGTAGCGCTCGAGCAGCAGAGGCCCGAGTCGGAACAACTTGACCTCCTTGGCGTGGTCCTCGCGGGCCAGCACAGTCTCGAGGTACATCTGCATGCGCGAGTCGGGCGAGCGCCAGCGGAACAGCCTGAAGGCGTCGCCAGAAAATTTGGTTTCGGCGAGAAATGCGGGCAGGCCCGCAACCACGAGGATGACGACAGCCCAGACGGAGAATTGCACGAGTAGCACCGCGTAGCTCGTGAGCGACACTGCATTCTGCGCGAGGGCAAAGGTACGATTGACCAGTGACAGCGGCCGGCTTGAAGCCTCGCGCCGCGCACGCGTGAGCTTGTCGTAGAAGCTTGCATCTTCGAACTGACTCATCGACAGCGTCAGCGCTTTCTCGAGGATCAGCACATTGACGCGGTGACCGAGCTGCGCACGCAGCAATGACTGGCAGAGCGAGATGCCGCGTTGCGCAGCCGTGATGGCCAGGAACAGCGCACCTTCAATAATGATGTAGCGGATGGCCTCATCCGCGCTGCCACCTTCCTGAAGTGCGGCCACGACGGCATCGACGATGAGTTGGCCGACCCAGGCCATGGCGGCCGGCAACAGGCCGGCCACGAGCGTCAGCACGCCGAACGCGAAGGTCAGTGGGCGACTTGTGGTCCAGACGAGCGACAGCGCCTCGCGGCTGTAGGCGAGAACGCCAAGCCCGAAGCGCCCGCCGGCGGGCGTGTCTGACACGGGTGGGCTCAGTTGAGGTCGTCGCGCCGGGCGCGCACGAGCTCCACGTAGCGCGGCGTCAGCCCGACGTCCTCAAATATCGCGTCGCCAAACTCGTCCTCGGCAATCACGCGCTCGCCGGCCTCGTAGGGCATGGCGGCTTCCGTCGCGTCGAGCGCGGCATGGAGCAGGTCGGCGATGACCGTCTCAGCGTCGATGCCCGGGAACAGCGCTGCGAGGGCTTCGACGCGGGCTGCGTCGTCGACATCGAGGCGGATGGCGTAGGCGGATTCGGTGGTGACTGTGGCTGGCGTGTCGCGCCAGCGCTCGAGCAAGGCCTTGAAGCTCATAAGGTTGGGTGGGCGCGGGCTGCCTGCCGGTTGAACTCGTGCGTGACGATAGCAGATCACAGCGAGCTGCTTAAGCTTGCGCGGCTGCCCGGGGCCTGAGATAGCATACCGGCAGGCTGCCGCTGACGGCGGCCGGTCCCATACTGCGCGCGACGAGGGGAAGCGCCGACGTGATGACAGTGATGCCAAGGCTGACGTGCGCCACCTGCGAGGGCGTGGCTTGAACGCGATCGACCTGACCGCGCACGGCCAGTTCGTTCTCGTGCTGACGGGCCTCGCGCTGTACTTGTTTACGCGCGACCGTTTCGCGCTCGAGACCTCAAGCCTGGCGGTACTCGTCGTGCTCGTCGCGGCGTTTACGCTGTTCCCGTTCCGCTTCGAGGGCGAGGCGCTGCAGCCCGGCTTTTTCTTTGCGGGCTTCGGCAACGAGGCGCTGGTCGCCGTCTGTGCGCTCATGGTGGTGGGCAAGGGCATGGAGACCACGGGCGCGCTGCAACCCCTGGCGGGTGTGATCGCGCGCGCCTGGACCGTGCGTCCCGTGCTGGCGCTGCTCGTCACCATGGTCGTGGGTGCGGTCCTGAGCGCGTTTCTTAACAACACACCCATCGTCGTGTTGCTGCTGCCTATCCTCGTCGGTGTGTCGCTGCGCGCCAAGCTGCCCGTCTCGGGCATCCTCATGCCCATGGGGTTGTCGACGATCATCGGCGGCATGGCGACCACAATCGGGACCTCGACCAACCTGCTCGTCGTGGGGCTGGCCGTGGACCTGGGTCTCGAACGCTTTGGTCTGTTCTCGTTTACCTTGCCCGTCGCCATCGTGGGCGCCGTGGGTATCCTGTTTCTCTGGCTCGTCGCACCCTACCTGATCCCGCGTCGGGAGCCGCCACTGGCCGACACCTCACCGCGCGTGTTCACCGCACAGCTTTACGTCGTAGAAGACAGCTACCCCGTCGGGCGCACGCTCTCGGACGTGCGCGCCAAGACGGGCGGCTCTCTACGCATCGACCGTATTCAGCGCGGCGATTCGCTGTTTCTGGCCAAGCTGCCGTCGCTCAAGTTCCAGGCCGGCGACCGCATTTACATCAAGGACACGGCCGACCAACTCAAGCTCTACGAGCGCGAACTGGGCACGCGGCTGTTCAATGCCGAAGGCGGTGCCGATGGCGACGGCAATGGCGAGGTGTCATTCAGCGCTGAAGGTCAGCGGCTCGCCGAGCTCGTCGTGACGCGCGGCTCGCTCTTGCACCGGCGCACGCTCGACGCCGTAAGTTTTGCGCCGACCTTCGGTCTGCTGCCCCTGGCGCTGCACCGGGCGCGTTACCCGTCCTCACGTGTGACGCAGGACATCGGCAAGATCCGCCTGCGCGCGGGTGACGTACTGCTCGTGCAGGGCGCCTCGAGCGCCATCGACCTGCTCAAACAGAACGGCACCATGCTGGTGCTCGATGGCACGACGGAGCTGCCGCACACGCACCGTGCCAAGCGCGCGCTGGCCGTCATGGGCTTTGTGATCGGCACCGCGGCGCTCGGCCTGCTGCCCATCTCCGTGAGCGCCCTTATTGGCGTGGCGCTCATGCTGGCGACGCGCTGCCTGACCTGGGAACACGTGGCCGACGCACTCAGCGTGCCCATCATCATGCTGATCGTGACGAGCCTGGCGCTCGGCAACGCGCTCATGGTCACCGGCACCGCGGACTGGTTGGCTGTCGGATTTGTGTCCCTGACCGACGGATTACCCGTGCCCTACATCCTAGCGGTGTACATGCTCATCGTGACGGTGCTCGCGAACGTAGACTCGAC
>CALBPI010000030.1 GCA_937899415.1 uncultured Gammaproteobacteria bacterium
TGGGTGTTGTCGGGAACGCTCGAGTCCATCCCTGGATCGCTTGGCGAGCGACATCCCTGTCGCTCGACATCCCGCCAACACCGATCGGCGGCACAGACAGGCTGCCTTGGCGACACCCTGTGAGCTCACCGCACTCGGTAAGGCAGCCATCCTGTCGGGGCGGAGGGGTTTGACGGACCGTTGCGCGACAGGACGTCGCCCAGCGAGCGATACAGGGATGTACTTGAGCGCGTTCGGCAAACCCCTTCGGCCCGGCGCGATGGCGGATTAGATTGGCCTTACGATGGCGTTGGGACGTTGCCGCGGGCGCTTCGCGGCCTCGCAATGACGGGGGGCGATGTCGGTATACTGACTGCTCCCATCGGGGATCCACGAGTTATGAGCACCGTAGACATCACTGTGACCGTTAACGGGCGGGCGCAGACGCGGGCTGTTGAGCCGCGTTTGCTGCTGGTCGAGTTCCTGCGTGAGACGCTGGGGTTCACGGGGACGCATGTGGGCTGCGATTCCTGTCAGTGCGGGGCTTGCGTTGTGCATGTGGATGGCAAGTCCGTGAAGAGCTGCGCCATGCTCGCGGTGCAGGCGGATGGTCGCGACGTGACGACGATCGAAGGGCTGGCCGATGGTGATGAATTGCATCCCGTGCAGGTCGCGTTTCGGGAGCAGCACGCGCTGCAGTGCGGGTTTTGTACGCCCGGTATGATCATGAGTGCCGTGGACTTGCTGAACCGCGACCCTGAGCCCGACGAGGCCGCGATCAGGCTCTGGCTAAACGGCAACCTCTGCCGGTGTACGGGCTATCAGAACATCATCCGCGCCGTCGAAGCGGCCGGTGTCGCGATGCGCGCGGCGGACAACGCGTGAAGGCGTTCGACTACACACGCGCCAACGACGCCGCCGAGGCCGTGCAACGGCATGGCGGGGGTCAGGGCACTGAGTTTCTCGCGGGCGGCCTGTCGCTCGTGCCCGCCATGAAGGCGGGGCGCGCGGCACCTGCGGCGCTCGTCGACATCTCGCGGATCGAGGGCCTGGCCGAGATTCGGGCGGACGGCGACACTCTCATCATCGGTGCAGGCGCCACGCACGCGCAGGTTGCGACGGATGCGACCGTGGCGCAGCTTGTGCCCGCGCTCAATGCGCTCGCCAACGGCATCGGCCACCCGCAGGTGCGCCATTTGGGTACGTTGGGCGGGACGCTTGCCACCGCCGATCCTGTCACGGACTGGCCACCGGCCTTGTTGGCCTTGCGGGCCATCGTCGTCACCGACCGGCGTGAGATCGAGGCTGCAGCATTTTTCAGGGGGCCTTATTCGACGGCGCTCGAGGCTGGCGAGCTCATCACGGCTGTCCGGTTCCCGCGCTGCCGGCAGGCGGCCTACCGCAAGTACGAGAATCCCGCCTCGCGCTACGCCATGGCAGGCGCGTTCGTGGCGCGCGGCGCCCAGCGCGTGCGCGTGGCCGTGACAGGCGCCGCCACAACCTTCCACCGCGAGCCGCTGCTCGAGCAGGCGCTGACGGCCCGGTTTACACCCGATGCCGCGCGCGATGTGGTGCTTGATTCGTCGCGCTACATCGACGATCTGCATGGCGACCCCACCTACCGCGCCCAGCTCGTTCGAACCATGGCCGCGCGGGCCGTCGAGGCGATCAACGGATAGCGTGACGCGGTCTATTGTGGGCGCCTGATGCGGCGGTTATCCTGACCGGCCTTTTTGATGCCAGCCCGTTGGGGCGGGGCAAACCGATGACCGCATTCGGCACCCAGTTTTCAGACCAGTTCATCACCGCCGAGTACCGCGATGGCAGCTGGCACAAGCCCGAGCTCAAGCCGCTCGCGCCCATGCCCATGCATCCGGCAGCGCATGTGTTCCACTACGCAAGCACCTGCTTCGAAGGCTTCAAGGCCTACCGTTGGGCCGACGGCAGCGTGCACATCTTCCGGCTCCACGATCACGTGGCGCGCATGCAGAAGAGCGCGGCCTCGTTGCACCTGCCCGTGCCCGATGCCGACCTGCTTGCGCACATGGTGCTCGACGTTGTGGCCGCCAATCGCGACGACGTCCCCGAGCTGCCAGGCGCGCTGTACCTGCGCCCGACACTCATCGGCACGCTGCCCAACATTGGCGCGGCGGCGTCGCCCAGCACCGAGGCGATGCTCTACGTGCTGACGTCGCCGGTGGGGGACTACTTTGCGGGTGGCATTCGCCCGCTCAAGATCCTCATCGACGACGTCAATGCGCGCTCGACGACGCAGCTGGGTAGCACGAAGACCGGCGGCAACTACGCCGCGGCGCTGGGCCCGACGCTTGCGGCCAAGGACGAGTTCGGCGTCGACCAGGTGCTGTTCTGCCCGTCCTCGGACGTGCAGGAAACGGGTGCCGCAAATTTCCTTGTCATCGGCGACGACCACGTGCTCACGAAGCCGCTGGACTCCACGTTCCTGCACGGCATCACGCGCGCCTCGACGCTAGCGCTGGCCCATGACCTCGGCTACACCGTCGAGGAACGCCCGTTCACGGTGGCCGAGCTGCTCGATTCGATCAAAACCACGGACGCTGCACTGTCGGGTACGGCTGCGAGCCTCACGCCGGTTGGCGAGATGGTCTACCAGGGCCAGACCCACGTCGTGAACCCCGGCAGCGAATACGGCAGCGTCATCAAGCTGCGCGATGCCTTGTCGGCCGTGCACAGTGGCGAACGCGAAGACACGCACGGCTGGCTGACGCAGGTCGATTGACGGCGCTGCACCTCGTCTCGATCGCTGAAGCCGGTCGCGCACTGCGTGCTGGCGACACCCCCGCGGACGCGCTCCCTACCATGCAGCACGAGCGCATCGCCCCGCCCGAACGGACGTCCCCCCTCGGGCAGCCCGACGACGCCGGGGCGCGCGACCTCGCCGAAGATGGTGACCGTGCGCGGCGCCCGCTCGGAGATCGCGATCTCGACCGTGTGCTCGCCCTCGACCAGCGGCGCGTAGCGGCCGGTGAGGAGCTCTCCGAGGACGGACGGCAGGAGACCCGCGACGTACACGACGTCCAACCCCTCGAACGCCGCCCGTCCATCCGCCTGGACACGCACGCTCTGATCGAAGAGCTCCGTCTCCTCACGGCCGGACTCCGTACGAAGCCGGACCTCCAGGAGGTCGCCGGGCTCGATCACGTCCTCCCCCTCGAGGAGCGTCGCGTTGATCGAAGGCGCGCTGGCGGCGATCGAGGGTCCCTGCGGCGTCGCGCACGACGTCGCGAGGAGGGCGAGGGC
>CALBPI010000031.1 GCA_937899415.1 uncultured Gammaproteobacteria bacterium
CGTGACCCAACTCCGTCGTGCGCCCGGCCTCTACAACGAAGTTGCCGAACTGCTCATTCATCGTGATCGTTGACGTGATGCAGATGGCGCCGCACTGCTCGGAGCTCAGTTTTTTGAGTCGGTAGGTTCCCGGCGGCAGGTGGCCCAGGTAGACGGCTGTTCGCGCATTACCCTTGCGCGACAAACCAATCAGAAACTCGCCGACATTCTGGCCGCCGACCTCTTCGACCGTGAGCACATTCCAGTACTGGAAAAAACCGATGTTGAACGAGTTAGAGCTCAGCCGCATGACCACCAAGCCGTTCTCTGGCGGCAGCTCGTCCATGCGGCTCATGGTGGCGGGTGTGGCGCACCCGGCGAGCGTTACAAACAGTGTTGCGACAAGAAGCAAACGCTTGATCATAGTGTCCCCCCTGCGGGCGCCCTGCATTGGGGCGCCTTCCTGTACGACTCGATGCTAGTCCCTAAGCCGTGGAACGCAAGTGCAGCGGTCGTGTTACGGGGTCAGGTTGCGCCGAGCGCTGAACAGAAGGCTTCGGCGGGTTCTGTCGTGCAGGGGTCAGGCAGGATGCCCGTCGTACGGTAGTACTCGGCCAGGCCGGAAAGCTCGAGCAACTCGCCAAAGCGCGGGTGCGCGCGGAGTTCCTCGCTGGCGACACCCCAAAACACCCTTGAGAGGCCACCCCAGCTCGCTGATTCCTCAATGAGCATCTCAACAACCTCATCGGTGAATCCCAAATGCATGAGCGCGAGGGAAGCAGCCGCGTCGCCGCCGGCGAACTCCGAAAGGAACGCCAAAACGCGCTGCGCGGCCTCTGCCGATTGCGCCTCTGTGGTCGCGGCGCCGAGCGCCTTTAAGCTCTCGGTCAATTCAACGGCGTCCGGTGGTGCCTCGTCGGGCAGGGTGCTTTCGGCACGCGCCGCAGCGCTCTGCCAGTCGCCGATGGACATGTCGCAGAGCATGCGCGAAAACTCGCCGAAGTCATGCCCCAGCGTCGTGGCACGGTCGGCAGGTTCGGCCAGCGCCTCGCACTCCTCGTCGGCCATGAGCAGCCCCGCCAACATGGCGTTGGCGCCCGGCGAAAACGGATCGACATCGAGTGTCTTGCGCGTCGCCGAGTAAGCCTCGTTCGTACGGCCCACGTCCTCGAGAAACTCGCCGTACCAAAGATTGGCTGTGGCGTTGTCTGGATCGAGCTCCAGCGCTCTCAGGTAATAGGTTTCGGCATCCTGCCAGCGATTCTCGACACGGGTGAGATCACCAAGCGCGGTGTAGGGATCCACGAGCGTCGGGTCAATGGCGAGTGCCCGTTCGGCGTATCCGCGTGCGGCCGCCACGTTGGTGTCGCGGAGCGCTTCCCACTCCTCAAGGCTATCTACGAAAGCGTAGGACTGGAGTGTGATGTGCGCCATCGAGAGCAACGCTTGCGCACGACCGAAGTTGGGTTCCATCTCGATAGCGTCCTCGAGATGGCCAATCGCCTCGCGAATGTTGTCTTCGCCACGTAAATGCCACAGGTGTTCACCAAGCAGAAACTTGTCGTAAGCGGCTTCGTTGTCCGTGGCACTAAAGACCTGTTCGATGCGCGCCTCGCCGTCTTCACCGATGGTGACGCGGAGTGCCGCGGCAATGCGGCGCGTGATGTCGTCCTGTAGCGCGAATGCGTCCCTTGCCGGCTCCGTATAGGAATCGCTCCAAAGCGTTTCGTCAGTCCGCACATTGATCAATGCGGCCTGGATGCGTACGCGCCCTGCGGTGCGCTGCACAGCGCCTTCGACGATGTGATCGACATCGAGCAGCTCGGCGATTTCGGGACTTCGCATGCCGCTGTCGCGGAATGCGAAAGAGGAGGTGCGCGATACGACACGAATCGAGTCGATGCCGCGTAAGGCCGTGAGCAACTCGGTCGGGATGCCGTCGGCGAGATGGCGCTGGTCGCCGTCAGGGCTTTGGTCCTCGAAAGGCAGGACGGCGATTGATGGCCGTACCCGATCTTGCGTAGCCGCGTTGGCAATTCGCTGCGCCGTGTTGTCGCTCGCCGCGTCGTCTTCCTTGAGCAAAAACGTCGCCCCGAGGATGGTGAGGCCAATGGCGGCACCGATCCCGATGACGATGTTGAGTCGCCGCCTGATGCGCTGCTGCTGTTCGGCCGGGACGCCTTCGCCGTGGTCGACGCGCAGTCCGTCGGGGGCGAGCTCGAAGATCCAGGCGAATACGGCGGCCAGGGGCAGGCCCAGCAGTAGCACCACGAGCAGGGCGCGCATGGCCCAGTCGGGTGCACCGAAGGTCTCAAAGGCGAGGTCGGCAACTTCCGCCACGGCCCAGGCCGCAACGGCGTAAGCCGCCGTGACGCGAAAAACGTTGCGGCGCTTGAACTCAGCTAGCAGTGACACGCAGGCGTGGCCTCGGTCGACCCTTCTTGGCCCGAGTGTAGCGTAATGCGCGGCTTAAACGGACCCGCGCTGCGCCCGGCGATCAGCGCCTAGTGATGGTGGTGGTGATCGTCGTCGCTGTCGTCTTCGTGGCCGTGGTGATGCTCGTGTTCATCAGCGTGGCCGTCGTCACCATGATGGTGCTCATGCTCGTTGGCGTGGCCGTCATCACCGTGATGATGTTCGTGCTCATTGGCATGGCCGTCGTCACCGTGGTGATGCTCATGCTCATTGGCATGGCCGTCTTTGCCATGATGGTGGTCGTGCTCGTTGGCGTGACCGTCATCGATGTGCGTGTGCGATTCTGCTTCGGATTCGTTGTCTTCGGCACCGACGACGCCGGGCGCGAACAACAGGGCGGCGGCCGCAGCGGCCGTGACAATCAAGAGGCGGGACATAGCGCTCACTCCAAACTGGTTCTTGTAATGCGCGTTATGATCCGCCCCGCTGCCCAAAGCTGTCAATCGAGATTGGCCGAAGTGTGCGGTGCTGCAGAGTTCGAGCTTACTGGCGTTATTTTATAACGTTACTTCGTGATCAGGGACTGCATGAGCCCGGCCGCCTGACTGACATAACCGCCACCAAACAGGTTGGCGTGGTTGAGTACATGATAGAGCCGGTAGAGCGCATCGCGCCGTGAAGCCCCGGGTGACAGTGGCCACGCCGATTCATAGGCTTCATAGAACGAACTGCCGAAGCCGCCAAACAAACGCGTCATGGCCAAATCAGCCTCACGGTCGCCGTAGTACACGGCCGGGTCGAAGATGACGGGCTTGCTATCGGCCACACCCCAGTTGCCGCCCCAGAGATCGCCGTGCAGCAGTGACGGTTCCGGCACGTGTCCCGCAAGCAGCTCCGGCAGCCGCTCGAGCAATGCATCGCCGGGCGCTCGCAACAGGTTGCCAACCCCGGCCTCGCAGGCGAGCTCGAGCTGGTGCCGCAGCCTGTGTTCGGCGAAGAACGTTGTCCAATCGTCGCACCACTCGTTGGGTTGCGTGGTGCGTCCGATCCAGTTGTCCTCGTGCCACCCGTGTCGCTCGGCCGTGTGTCGATGCATCGCCGCGAGTTGGGTGCCGAGTGCGTGCTCGGCGTCGCGGCCACCGCCACCGAGGTCGAGCCATTCCAGCGCGAGCCAGGCGGTGTCGGGTGTCGTGCCCTGGCCAAGTACCTTAGGCACCCGGAGGGTCCTCGTGTCGGCGATGGCTTCGAGCCCAGCCGCCTCGGATTCGAGGACGCCGGCATGCGTCGCACCCAACGTCTTCAAAAACACGCGGCCCGTGTCCGTGTCCACGCGCCAGGCGTCGCAAATGTCGCCACCCGAAACACGCGCGGGTGGTGCGACGGGCGCGAGCCCATGTTCCCCCAGCGCCTCGTTAAGCTGGCCCTGCATACGATTACTGTGAGTTGTCTGCGAGCATGTAGGCGGGATCGATAGCAACACCGCTCAGGTACACGCTCCAGTGCAGGTGCGCCCCTGTCACGCGCCCAGTGGCACCGACGAGTCCGAGCGTGTCGCCGACCACGACTGTGTCGCCAACAGCAACGTCGATCCGGCTCAGATGGCAGTACAAGGTCACGAGGCCTTCGCCGTGATCGAGCATGACCGTGTTGCCGTTGAAGAAGTAGCCGCCCGTCGCGACGACGCGGCCCGCTGCGGGCGCCTGCACAGGCGTGCCTGTGGGCGCCGCGATATCCATACCGCTGTGTGGGTTGCGCGGCTGACCATTGAAGAAGCGACGTGACCCGAAGCTGTCGCTTTGCCGCCCCGGGACGGGTGCGACGGTAAATAGGCCGAGCACCCCCGTCTCGCGCCAGCTTGCCCGTGCGGCGTCCATCTCCGCGCGCTCGCGTCGGTAGCGTGCGAGCTCTTCTTCGTCGGGCGTGACGTAGCGTTGTTCTTTAATCGTCAGATATTGCTCGCGGTACTTGCGCTCGCCGATCGTGATCGTGATGTTTCGTTCACCCGCTGCAGTTCGAACAGTCAGCGACAGGTCACCAGGCTCAGTATCGAGCGGGATGCCGGCCACCGCCGCCCAGCCCGATCCCGTCCGCACCACAGCGACGCTTCGGTCACCAAGCGTGACCGTCGGGCGTTCACCCATACCCAGCGGCACAACGGCCACGCCGCCGGGCACGGGCTGGTGCGCGGGTAGCGCAGCGAGCGCCGTCCCGCTAGCGACAAGGACACAGGCCAACATCACGGCGCTGGCGCAATAGCGCCAGAGTCGCGAGAATAGGGCGCTTAATCGATTTCGGAGTCTTTGCATGTCCACGTCATTGTACGAACTCTCGGTAGGCGCGTACCTACAGTCCGTGAAAGGCGTTCAGGGGTTTCTGCGCAAGGGCCGTGAATTCGCAGAGACCGAAGGCCTGTCGCTCGACGAGATCGCCGGTACCCGGCTGCGAGAAACCATGCTGCCGTTTCGCTTCCAGGTGCAAGCCGTGCGACATCAGACCATCGATACCGTGACGGCCTTCGAGACCGGCGAATTTGGTCCGCCTAGCGGTATGGACCCTGACAATTACGATCAGTTGCAGGCGCTCGTCGACCGGACACTCGAAGAGCTCGAAGCCGTCGATGCGGACGCCGTGAACCAGCACGCGGGTCGCACGCTGTACTTCCGCATGCCGGGCGTCGAGCTGCCCTTCAAAGTCGAGCAGTTTGTGATGTCCTTTGCGCTGCCCAATCTCTATTTCCACGCCACGACGGCCTACGACATCCTGCGGATCGCGGGTGTGCCGCTCGAGAAGCGTGACTTCCTGGGCCCGCTGGCCGTCATGCGTTAGCTCGTGCCGGGGTGCTATGCTCCCAGGCAATGGCACCCCCCACCTCGGCAGACTCGCCCACTGCCGCGAACCCTGGTTTCCGCTGGGGTTTGCTCGTATTCATCGTGGCCGTCACTCCCATCGTGTCGGTCAACGCGAACTACATCATTTCCTCACGCGCAGACCTGATACCCGACTGCTTCGTCTACCTGGAGGGCTGCACCTCGATCAGCGCCACGGGGCGCTACGGCGTGAGCTACTGGTTGTTCAAGGTGTTCATGCTGCCGCAAGCGCTGTTGCTCGCGTTGTTCTGGCGGCGGCTGGCGCGCGGTCTCCCGGCATCGGGTCAGCGCGACGCGCTGCTCATTGCGGGTCTGATCGGCGCCGCTTTTCTCGTGCTGTACACAGTGTTCCTGGGTTCGCAGGGGGACGTCTACCGACTCATGCGACGCTACGGCGTCTTCGTGTTCTTCCTCGGCACCTTTGTTGCGCAGATCCTGGCCACTCGGCGTCTCGCGCGCAGCGGGCTGCCCCGGGGTGCGCAACGATTTCAGCAGGCACTGCTGTTTCTCATGGGCATGCTGGCGCTCGCCGAGATTCCGCTGGGCACCTTCGGGCTTCAGGACGACCAGGCCGAGAACGTGATTGAGTGGAATTTCTCGCTTGCGATGCAGGTCTGGTTTGCGAGCTGGCTGTTTGTTGCGTTGCCGCAACGATTGGCGTCGCAAGAACGCGATTGAGCGCCTGAGCGGGCGGGTGTATGGTGGCGCCATTGACGGCCGCCCGGCCGTTTTTCTGCCAAAAACCGATCGGTCTGCCGTGTTCTTGCCGCGTTGAACCCACGTCCGATCGCCGACCCAAAAGGATGTATCGTGAGCGCAACTCGCCGTGTCATCGCCACCGCAGCGCTGCTGCCGCTGGCCGCCTTGCCCGAACCCGCCCAAGCCCAAACAAGCGATTCCGCCTTCGAAGAGATTGTGGTCACGGCACAGCGCCGTGAGCAGAGCATCTATGAGGTGCCCGTCGCCATCAGCGCCTTCTCGGCCGAAGCTATTGAGAAGCAGGGCATCAAGAACCTCATCGACGTCGGTAAGTTCGTGCCGAACCTCAACGTCACAGGCTTCTCTGCGGGCCACACCTCGACCGCTAATCCATTTATTCGCGGCATTGGTCTTCAGGACCACCTGATCACGACGGACCCGGGCGTTTCAGTCTACGTCGACGGGGTCTATCTGGGTCGCCAGGTGGGCCAGAACTGGAGCCTCTCGAACATCGAGCGCATCGAAGTGCTGCGTGGCCCCCAGGGCACGCTCTACGGTCGCAACTCGATTGGCGGCGCGATCAACATCATCACAGAGAAGCCCGGCGACGAGGAAGTCAGCCGTGCGGGTCTTGAAGTGGGTTCGCGCGGTCGCGTGAACGGCGACTTCTACTCGAACGTGGTGCTCGACGACACGTTCGCCGTCTCTTTCAACGGTGCCTTCCAGCGCCGCAACGGCATTGGCGAGTTCCTGAATGTGCCGGACCCCGAAGCCGATGTCGGCGAGCTGCGCGACATCTCGGCGCGCATCGCTGCACGCTGGACGCCCAACGACCACTTCTCACTGCTGTTCACGGCAGATGGCAACGACGGCGAAGGCGGCTTGCGCCCCTACACGACGCTCATCGACGAAGTACCGAACGGTGGTGTCTTTCAGGCCGGCTACAGCAACTCGGACCTGGCTGCCGACCCTTACGACAACAACACGGGTCAGGCGCAGCAGACGGGCGTCAGCAACCAGGCCTTCGGCATCTCGCTGACGGCGACCTGGGACATCACGGACTCGCTGACGGGTCAGTTCATCTTCTCGGACCGCCACTCGGAGTATGAGAGCGGCCTCGATGACGACGGCTTCATCGACGACTTCCTGTCCTTCCCCGAAGTCGGCGAAGCCGATCAGCAGTCGTTCGAGATTCAGCTCTCAGGCGAGTCGGGCGCGCTCGACTTCGTCGCCGGTCTTTACTGGTTCGAGGAAGAGGGCGAGAACGATCAGAACCCCACGGTCTTCCTGGGCGGTCCGGGTACGTTCACGCTGGGCCAGGACACGGAGAGCTTCGCGATCTTCGGTAACGTCGGCTACCAGCTCAACGACGACCTGCGTCTTTCCGCGGGCCTGCGTTACACCGAGGACGAGAAGGATGCGCGCGTCAATATCAATGATTCGCTGATCAACACGAGCGCCAGCCGCGACTGGGACGAGATCGCCTGGGAGATCGCGTTGACCTACGACATCAACGACGACATCAACGCCTACGGCACGATTCAAAACGGCTACCAGTCGGGCCAGTTCCCGCCGCGTCCATTCTGCCTGTTCGGCTCGCTGGACTTCACGCAGCCCGGCAATGTGAGCACGCCCAACTGCTTCGTGGCCAACGACAACGTGACGGCCATCAACTACGAAGCGGGCCTTAAGGGTCAGCCGCTCGATACGCTGCAGCTCTCGGTCGCCGTGTTCTTCACGGAGTACTCGGACCTGCCTTACCAGGTGTCGACGACGACGGGCGCAGGCTTTGACACGCAAAACCTGATCGTCGACCAGGAGTCTTTCGGTGTGGAAATCGAGAGCGCCTGGGCGCCGACCGACAACTTCACGCTGCACACGACGCTGGGTTACATCGACGCTGATGTGGACGCACCCGGTGCGCCCACGGCCGTCGCACCGCTCACGCCTGAGATCACAGCGTCGATCAGCCCCGAGTACACGATGCCGTTTGCCAGCGGCGAGTTGGTATTGCGCGGTGATTGGTCGTTCCGCGACGATATGTTCGGCGAGCCCACGAGCGACCCGGGCCGCTTCACGCAGATCGACAGCCGTGAACTGCTGAACTTCGATTTCAGCTACGCGCCTGATGATGCGAACTGGACCGTGGGCTTGTACGGCCGCAACATCACCGACGAGCGCTATGACAACGCGCGCCTGAACACGGGTGACTACGTGCTCGTGATCTTGTCGAACGACGCCAGCGAGTTCGGCGTCCGGTTCAAAACGGAGTTCTGACGAACGGCGGCGGGGTGTGCACAAGGCACACCCCGGCTGCGTTCGTCATTGCGAGCCTGCGCAGCAGGCGCGGCAATCTCGAGTCGCCGCCACAGTTCCAAAACGTCATTGCGAGGGGCGCAGCCCTCTACCGTCATTGCGAAGGGCGAAGCCCTTTATCGTCATTGCGAGGGGCGCAGCCCTTTACCGTCATTGCGAGGGGCGAAGCCCTTTACCGTCATTGCGAGGGGCGCAGCCCTTTGTCGTCATTGCGAGGGGCGAAGCCCTTTGTCGTCATTGCGAGGGGCGAAGCCCTTTACCGTCATTGCGAGGGGCGAAGCCCCGCGGCAATCTCCTGACATCACGACGGCGTTGGGAGATTGCCGCGGCCGCTACGCGGCCGCGCAATGACAGTCTCATTAGTCGGCGACCTCGCAATGACAGTCTCATTAGTCCGTGGCCTCGCAATGACAGGCTCATTGGTCAGCGTCCTTGCCGCGACGGTCTTTCTGGTCCGCCCCTCGTAATGACTAATGTGACCCATGCATCCGCGCAACCGGCGTATGCACCCTTGTGCGACCGGCTCGCGGTACTATCGCCCCTGGACAATGAACGCCGGGGCGGCTATGAGCACACACCACCACATCGACTACATCGAGGTCCCATCGCGAGACCTCGCGGCGACGAAGTCGTTCTTCACGACGGTCTTCGATTTCGCGTTCACGGACTACGGCGACGACTACACAGCCTTTGAGGGCGTGGGCATCACGGGCGGTTTCTTCACCTCGCCAAACGTGTCGCAGGCCAAGCAGGGCGCGACACTGGTCGTGTTCTACAGTGCCGATCTCGAGGCCACGCAGGCGGCCGTCGAGGCCGCGGGCGGCACCGTCACGCAGGCCATCTTCTCGTTCCCGGGCGGGCGCCGATTCCACTTCGACGAACCCGGCGGCAGCGAATTCGCCGTCTGGAGCGAGTAACGTGAACTTCCTGCTAATCCAGTGGCCCTTCCTGGGCATGATGGTCCTGACCTTTGTGGTCTGGGTGACGCTCTACCGCCGCCGTATCGCCTTCATGAAGGCCGAACAAATCCACCCGCAGAAGGTGCCAACGCCCGACAAGATCGCTGAGTTTATCCCGCCCGAGGTCAACAACCCGGCCAACAACTACAACCACCTGTTTGAGCTGCCGGTCTTGTTCTACGCGCTGGTGCTGTTTCTGATCGCCACCAACATGGACGATCACATCGATGCGGCGCTGGCCTGGGGCTTTTTCCTTGGGCGCTGCGCACACAGCTTCGAGCAGTGCACAAGCAATGTCGTCATGCGCCGCTTTACGCTGTTCATGATTTCGTCGCTGTTTGTCTGGGTGATGCTGTTCCGGACGCTGGTGCGGTTGCACCTGTAGTCTGCCGCGTCATTGGCAGGGGCGCACAGTCCCATTCCGTCATTGCGAGGGGCGCTGAGTCCCATCAGGTCATTGCGAGGGGCGCAGAGTCCCATCATGTCATTGCGAGGCCGCGAAGCGGCCGTGGCAATCTCCAAACGGCATCGTGACGTCAGGAGATTGCCGCGCCTGCTGCGCAGGCTCGCAATGACGGGACTTGGTTTTGCGGCCAAGCAGTGAGGCGCCAGCAACACCTACAGCTGCATAAACCCAAGGTCCTCGTCAGAAAAATTGATGAGGTTGGGCAGTGCAGCACGCCGCTCTGCCTGGGTCAGGCCGAACCACGCGCCCAGCGTCGACGCGTACTGCTCGACCGAGACGCTCGGGATTAGTCGGCCCCTGCTATCGGTGTAGTTGGGCGAGGCGATATCCGAGTCCGGGAAGCCGCCGTAGACGCGACGACCGCGCACGCTGCCGCCTGCGACGAAGTGGTGGCCGCCCCAGCCGTGGTCGGTGCCGTCGCCGTTGTCGTTGAGCGTGCGCCCGAAGTCAGCCGCTGTGAATACGGTGACGTCCTGCCAGGCGCCAAGCTCGACCATGGCATCCCTGAAGCTCGAGATTCCTGTGGCGATCTCGGACTGCAAGCCCGGTAGGTCCGCGGCCTGGGTGTCATGTGTATCGAAACCGCCAATACCCACGAAGAAGACTTGCCGCGGCACGCCGATCTCGCCGCGCAGCGAGATCATCTCCGCCACGGCACGCAGCTGACCGCCGAGCCGTCCCGCGGGGAACTGCGTTGAGAGCGGCGTCAGCATTTCGAACAGGCCATCGAGCTCGGTGGTTGCAGCCACGCCGGTGGCCTGCAGCGACTCGAAGTCGCTGGCGAAGATGTTCTGCGACTGCATGCGTGCGGTCGTGTAGTAATCCTCGAGCAGGGTCCGTGTCGTATTGAAAGCGTTGTTATTGCCGAGAATGTTGCGGTTGTTGCTGACACTTATGCCCACCGGTCCCGATGCCGGCAGCGAGAATGCCGCAGTGGGTCCGCCACCCAGCAACACACTGTTTCCAGAAGTCGATACGCCGGCAAAGGTCGCATTGAAGCTCGGGTCCGCCGTGCGAATCTGCTCGATGAACCGGCCGCCCCAGCCCGTTCGGGCGCCCTCAACACCCAGCGCCATCCAGGTTGACTGTTGATCATTGTGCGAGAACAGCTGCTTGGGAAGCGCGACAGAGCCGTCATTGAAACTCGCGCGCGTCGTGGGCTCGATGAGCGGACCCACACTGCCGACCACAGCCGCTTCACCATCGTTGAAGAGATCAACAAGGGGGGCGTACTCGGCGGCCAAGCCAAACTCGAGACCCCCAAACACGCCATCGTTCTCGGGCAGCAGCGGCAACAAGTCCGCACGCGCGCGGCTGGCCGCCGTCGGATCCTGGGCATAGGTGCTTAGCAAGTCGGCCCGCGTCGTCGCGAAGCGCTGATACGCCGCATTGTCGCGCGGGATAATGACGTCGTTATTGTCGGTGCCGCCGAAGGCAAAAATGCACACCAGTGCTTTGTAGCCGCTGGTGTCGGCCGCAGCAGCGGACTGTGACAACAGGCTCGGCAATACGCCTGTGGCGCAGGCAGCAGCAACACTGGACTTGAGAAATTCGCGTCGTGAACGGTGTTTCATGAGACGTCCCCTTACTGCACAACGGCGAAGGTGGGGCTGGTCGTCACCAGCAGGATGGCGGTTTGCACGCGGCGCAGCTGGTCGTTGGCCAGGTTGTTGCCCGTGCGCAGTGGCATTTGATCGATGAGTGCGACGATATCGCTGCGCTCGCCGACGGGCAGTCTGCCGCCTGTAAACAGCAGGTCGAGGTCGTCGACGAGGGCCGCGCTGTCGTCGACCAGGCTGAGCCAGGGGTCGTAGTTGGGTGCGAACGAGTCTGTGCCGCCATTAGAGCTGCGGTCGTAGACATAGTCGGTCATGAAGTTCAGATAGCCGATGCTTGAGGCACCATTGACGATCTGTAGCTCGGGAGCTGTCATGCCCTGGTCGCCTGACACGGTGTTCGGCGCGACGTAGCCCGGACGGTAGAAGTTAAACACCGAGGGCGGTCGGAAGGGGTGCTGGCCCAGACTGGTGCCGCTGTCTGAGGTACTGCGCAGCCGGTTCTCGTTGGCAGCGGCTATGTTCGTCGTTTCCATGCCGCGAACCAGGTGTACGAATCGGAGCACGGGTTCGCGAAGCTTGCCGGCGACCGTGTCTTCGAACATCAGCGGGTCGAGCAAAACCGCTGCTAGCGTGGCCTGCATGTCACCACGCTGGCCCGTGCCGAACTGGCGACCGTTGCCGGCTTCGAAGCTGCCGCTCTCAAACGCCGTAGCGACCCGTTCGACGTACTCTGGTGGTGGGCTGCTCATCGTGAAGCGCTGGATCAACTGGCGGCCGATGAAGGGCGCCACGTTGTCGTGTGCAAAGATGCCATCGAGCGCCAGCGAAATGGTGACGTCACCGGTGGTGCCAGCCGGGATCACGGTTTCGAGAAACGCTTTTTCAGCTTCCGAGTGGAAGTTCTCGAACATCAGCAGCGGCTCGATCCAGCCGTCGGGACCGAGGTCGCGCTGGAAGCGCAACCCGGTGAACACACGAGCGAGATTGACGATGTCATCGTTGTCGTAGGTTTCGATCGTCTCGCCGCCCTGGAGTTCGGGCGTGCCGTCCATATTGAGCTCGAGCAGGCCAATCGAGAACAGCTGCAAGATTTCTCGCGCGTAGTTCTCGTCGGGGAGCCGACCGGTGTTGGGGTCTGCCTTACGATTGTTCTCGTAAGTGAGATAGCGGCCCATCGCTGGCGTGTAGGTGATGTCCTGCAGGATGTCGCGGTAGTTGCCGAACGCGTTGAGGTAGAGCGCGTCCATGTAGGGCGCATAGCGGTGTGGGTGGTTGTTTGTGGTCTGACCCACGACAACGATTTGCGAGAGCGCAAACAGGGCGCGCTGGCGCAGCTGATCGTCCGCGCCAATAGCGGCTTCCCAAAAGAAGTCGGAATGGTGGTTCCGGTCCGCGCGCGACTGCCCAAAGCTTGTGAGGTTTTGAGTCAGCAGCGGTCGGACGCGAGGCGTGTACGCAACGGCCGGTTTGGCAAACTCGTCCGCCAGCCACTCGGCGGCATCGCGGCCCACCAGCGCATCGATGTCAGCGTGGGTGCCGCCAAAGGTAGTCGTGCTCAGGAACCGTTGCGCACTGGCTTCGGATTCAATGAGGCTGTAGGAAACGGGGGGGTTGCTCGGCGGATTGCCGGAGCCCGGCGGCGGCGTCACCGCTTCGTCATCGCCGCCGCCTCCACCGCAGCCCAAGACCAATGTGATACATGCTGCGACGGGCCACCAGCGGGCCCTACCCATCGAAACGTCCATACTGCTCTCCTGGGTTCGCGCGCCCTGGCGCGGCGGTCGAATTCCTGCGACCGGGAGAGGCTAGTTGGATTGT
>CALBPI010000032.1 GCA_937899415.1 uncultured Gammaproteobacteria bacterium
GGCCGGCCTGGCCTGCAGCAAACTGCGCCACGGTTTCACCGCGGTTGGCGGCCGCCTGCGGGTCGACCCAGGGCTCGAAGTCTTCGCCGCGAAACTGCGGGAAGGTCAGCATGAGGTTGCCGAGGTCGCCCTTGGGGTCGATCGCGATGACGGGCACATTGTCCATGGCCGCTTCTTCGATCATGCCGATGCCGAGGCCCGTTTTTCCGCTGCCCGTCATGCCGATGATGACCGCGTGGGTGTTGAGGTCCTTGGAGTCGTAGAGCACGAGCTCGTCGGTCAGCTTGCCGTTGTCACCATCGATGCGTTTGCCGAGGTAAAACGCGCCGAGTTTCTCGAAGGTCCCCATCTGTCTCGTTCCCCACCTGCGAATCCCGGGGGAGTGTAGCAACTTGGGTGCGAACGGGCGCACGGTGTCGGTGCTGCGCGTTCTGGTACGCTCGGCGCATGGAATCCAACGCCAAGCCCATCAAGATCGGCTGGACCCTGTTCGCGCTCGCCGTCACGGCGCTCGCGGTGTCAGGCGTGGCCGATTCGCTGGGTCAGGACTACGCGGCCACGGCACTCGAGCGGGCGTTTCTGACCTGGGCCGTCGCGCGTGGCTTAAACGCTGTGATTTCCGTGGCACAGGGCACCGAGGTGGCGCTCGAACCCGGTGGGGTAGGCGTGAACCTGACGGTGGGCGAGGTGCTCGACCCCGTCAATGACCTTATCGAGCGCTTCTCTTCGGTGATGCTCATCGCCACCAGTGCGATTGGTCTGCAAAACGTATTGCTGCGCATCACGGGCAACGCGGGTTTCAGCATCCTGCTGGGGCTCTCGGCTTTCGCCGCGCTGCTCGTGATCTGGGTGCCGTCGCTGGCGGGCCGGGAGCGCCTGCGCGGGTTTGTGCTGCGCTTTCTGCTCATCACGTTTTTGCTGCGCTTCGCGGTGCCGTTTCTCGTGATTGGATCGAGCGTGGTCTTCGATCGTTTCCTGGCTGCGGACCAGCAGGCCGCGACAGCTGCGCTGCGTGATACGACGGCGGACATTGAGGGCATGACGGCGGACACGCCCGAAACCACGGACCCGGATCGCGGCATGCTGCAGCGTTTCACCGATATGGTGGGCGACTCGCTGTCGTCGCTCAATGTGAAGGAGCGCCTGGCCAACCTTCAGGAACGCGCCTCGATGACGACGGGCCACGTCGTCGATCTCATTGTGATTTTTATGTTGCAGACGATTGCGCTGCCGTTGATGTTCTTGTGGCTGTTGCTCGAGGTGGGCAAGGCGCTCGCCAAGCGCGCCACGCATTGGTAGGTCTCAGTCGCCGAACAGCGTGCGCCAGCGCTCGGGCGTCATGTTGCGCAGCAGCCGCGCATTGCGCACGGGTATCGCCTCGCTGTTGCCGTGCTCGGCAATCGCCCGTCCCACACTCGCCTCGCGCAGCAAATGCAGCGTCGGGTAGGGCGCCCGATTGGTGGCATTGGCGGGGTCGCCGGCTTCGGCGTCTGCGAACACGTAATCGGGGTGGAACGTCGCCAGCTGAATCACACCCGTGAGACCGAGCACCTCGATGAGCGCCTCGGCAATGTCCAGATAATCATTGAACGCATCGAAGTCGCCGAGCAGGTGCTCAACGACGACTAGTGTGGTTTCGAGCTCTCTTGCGGGCGTCGACGCGAGCCGCTGCAGCGCGTGGTCCAAGTCGGCGGTTAGTGTGTCGGCGTCCTCGGCGTTGCTGATAAGAATCTCGAGGCGGCCGCTGGTGAGCACGGATGCGGCGAAGGGGCAGAGCCCGAGTCCGACCACCACGCGCTCGAGCCATTGCTCCGTGCGGACGGTCGCCGTGTCGCTCACCGCCGAGCTACCAGCCGCAGGCCTGGCCTTCGTTCTGCGTTTCGAGCCAACCGAGTAACGGATTGAAGTACTCGACGAGCGCGGACGCGTCCATCTCCCGCGTGCCTGTTGCGGCCTCGAGCGCGTCCTGCCAGGGCTGGCTCGAGCCGAGCTCGAGCATGGCCCACAGCTTGTCGCCTGCGGCTTCGGAACCGTAGATCGAACACGCGTGCAGGGGCCCTTCGAATCCGGCCGCGTCGCAGAGCGCACGCTGGAACTGGAACTGCAGGATGTGCGCCAGGAAGTAGCGCGTATAAGGCGTGTTGGCCGGGATGTGGTACTTCGCGCCCGGGTCGAAGTCGCGCTCACTGCGTGCAACGGGTGCTGCCACGCCCTGGTAGCGCGTGCGTAAGTCCCACCAGGCCGCATTGTAGTTATCGGGCGTGATGTCACCCGTGAACACGCGCCAGCGCCACTCGTCGATCAGTTTGCCGAAGGGCAGGAATGCGATCTTGTCGAGCGCCATCTGCATTTGCGTGTTGATGAGCGCTTCATCACCTTCGCCAATCTCGTCAACGAGCCCGAGCCCCGCCAAAAACTCGGGCGTCAGTGACAGCGTGATCGTGTCGCCGATCCCCTCGTGGAAGCCGTCGTTCGCGCCATCCTGGAACAGCGTCGGCTGGTCTTTGTACGCGAGGAAGTAATAGATGTGCCCGAGCTCGTGGTAGATCGTCGAGAGCATCTCGCCCGTCTGCTCGATGCACATCTTGATGCGCGGGTCGTTGCCACCTTCGAGCGGCCAGGCGCTGGCGTGGCAAACGACGTCGCGGTCGCGCGGCTGGGTCAACTGCGACAAGGCCCAAAACGACTCCGGCAGCTCGGGCATGCCCAGCGAGACAAAGAAGTCCTCGCCGAGCTCGACCATCTGCACCGCCGTGTAGTCCTGCGCTTGCAGCGCGGTCGTGACGTCGGGTGACTCGACGTCGGGGTACGGGGCCACGAGGTAGGTAATATTGGCCCAGCCCTGCGGCCCCAAGTTGCCGAGCAGGTGGGCCGGGATCGGGCCGTACAGGGGGCCGCGATCTTCGCCGTAGGTTTCGGAAAGCTCGCGCCGGACGTAACAGTGCAGCGCCTCGTACAGCGGCTCGACCTGGCCCCAGAGCCGGGCCGATTCGGCGTCGAAGTCGGCCGCGGGCATGTCGTAGCCTGACTGCCACATCTCGGCAAGGTTGCCGTAACCGAGCTCCTGCGCGCCCGCGTTGGTCAGCTCCACAAACCGGGCGTAGTCGTCACGCATGGGCGGTGCCACAGTGCGCCAGCCGAGCCAGGCATCGAGCTGCTCTTCGTAGTCGCGGCTTGTGGCCATCACCGCCACAAGATCACCGAGCGTGCGGCATTCGCCTTCGGCGGGGCAGTAGCGACCGGCGCCGTAGAGCCCCTCCATGCGTGTCGTGATCTCGGCAAGCTCGCGCCGCGCCGCGTCATTATCGGGCGCGGGTTGTGCCGTGCCGAGCTTGAGCTGGCGTAGCGCCCTTGCCGAGACCGGGTCAATAGCGGCCAGGTCGTATTGCGTCGATTCGGCGACGGCACGCGACAGGAAGGCCGCGTTGCGCTCCTGCGCGCGGGCGGCGAGGCGCGCCGAATCCTTGTTGATGTAGGTCGACTGCACCCAGGCGGCCGAGCCCGACTCTTCTGCCAGCTCCGAGAGCTCTGCATTGACGCGGGCGACGAAGTCGGTGGCCGATTCCGCAGGTTCCGGCGTCTCGATGGGCGCATCCGGGATCGACAGCGCGCATCCGGCGAGCACGGCGATCAAGGCCCCCGCGACCAAAACTCTGAGCGTCACGTCACGCAGCCCCGGCGTCAGTGAATACCGCCCATGAGCTTGCGCACGGGCTTGGTAAACAACAGCAGCAACAGGCCCGCGCCGCCCGTGGTCAGGACGATCTGCCAGTACTGATCCGGCATGGCCGCGACGTTCTCGGCGTCGAACTCACCCGCGATGAGACCGGCGATGAGGTTGCCGAGCGAGGTTGCCAGGAACCAGATACCCATCATCTGGCCGACGAAGCGGCGCGGTGCGAGTTTTGTCGTTGCCGACAGGCCGACAGGCGACAACGTAAGCTCGCCCATGGTGTGCAGCAGGTAGGTCAGGATCAGCCAGGTCGGCATGGCCTTGTCGCCGGCTGCCACAATCGTTGCTGCGGCGACCATGGTCAGGAAGCCCATCGCCAGCACAATCAGACCCAGCGCGAACTTGAACGGCGTCGAAGGTTCCATGTTGCGCTTGGCAAGCCAAACCCACGCTGATGCGTACAACGGCGCCAACAAAATGATGAACACTGCGTTGAGAGACTGGAACCAGCTAGCCGGGATTTCAAACGAGCCGACGATGCGGTCTGTGTAACGTTCCGCGAACAGGTTAAGTGACGAGCCCGCCTGCTCGAAGCCCGACCAGAACATGGCGGCGGCCAGGAATAACACGATGATTACGACCACGCGTTTCTTCTCGACCGTGTTGAGGCCAGCGAACGCGAGCACGTAAATAAAGTAGATCGCCGCCACGCTGCAGATGACGTAGGTCATCCCTTTGGCCAGCGTCACCGCATCGATCGAGATCACACCAAACAGTGCGAGCCCGACCACGGCGGCGATTACTGCGACCGCCGTCCATACACCGATCCAGCCCTTGCGCTTGCGTTCGTCGTCACGCGCGGCATCGCCGGTGCTAGAGATGTGCGTTCCCGCTTCACCCAGCAGGCCGCCGGACAACTTGTACTGGATCAGACCAAACAGCATGCCGCTACCAGCCGCGGCAAACCCGTAGTGCCAGCCGAAGCGGTCGCTTTGTCCGAGGCCGCCACAGATGATGGGACCGAGCGCTGCGCCTACGTTAATGCCCATATAGAAGATGGTGAAGCCAGCATCGCGACGCGGGTCTTCGGCGGTGTAGAGCTCACCGACAATTGCGGAGATGTTGGGCTTGAGCAGTCCCGTGCCCAGCACGACGAGCACGAGGCCCAGGAAGAAGGCCTGAAGGTTGGGGATGGCGAGCACGAAATGGCCGGCCATGATGATGATTCCGCCAAACCACACGGCTTTCTGGGCACCCATGAGCCGGTCCGCGATCCAGCCTCCGGGCAACGCAACGAGGTAAACCGCCGCCGTGTAGAGGCCGTAAATGGCGGTCGCTGTCTTGTCGGTGAAGCCGAGGCCGCCCGTAACCACCTGGTCCGTCATAAACAGGACCAGCAGCGCGCGCATCCCGTAATAACTGAAACGCTCCCACATTTCGGTGAAGAACAGTGTCGACAGGCCGCGCGGGTGCCCCAGAATCTGGCGCTCAGACGGCGCGCTAATAGTTTCAGACATTACTATCCCCGGAAAAAACTTTGCGAAGGATTCAGCAGAATGTATTGTGAGTCAAACGCGGGTGGTTGTGCTGTCCACTGCGTCTTCCGGCGCATCGCACCAGCCGCGCGTCGGCTTCGGCCGAATTGCCAAGCAGGAGAAACGTTATGCGTCATCCCATTCGTACACTGACGCTCGCAGCGGCAGCCGGTCTCATCGCGGTTGGCTGCTCAACGCCAATCGGCACGGCACCCTTGCCCGAGTCTGAAACTGCGGCCGAAAGCCAGCCCGTCACGGGCACACGTGTTGCCGGCGGCAACCAGGCTCGCCGGGTCACGGTCTACAAGAAAGAAGACATTGATCGCAGCGGTGCCACGTCGGTGGGTGAGCTGCTGAAAGGTACGGGTCGCCGCTGAACGGCCCCGGCGTCTCTTCGCGAGGCGCCGCACTCTGAATCGAGTCAGCTGGCGCTCGCGTCGGCCGAAGACGCTCGCTCACGTCCGACCATCGTGCGCGACATGATAATCCCGAGCTCGAACAGTACATACACGGGCACCGCCAGCAGCGTCTGGCTGATCACATCGGGCGGCGTCAGGAACATCCCCACGACGAAACAGCCGAGGAATACGTAGGGCCGCGCGCGGCCGAGTTTCTCGGGAGTCGTGATGCGCGCCCACACGAGCAGCACGGTGGCAATGGGCACCTCAAACGCAATCCCGAACGCGAAGAACAGCGCGAGCACAAAGTCGAGATAGGCCGTGATGTCCGTCATCACGTCGACGCCCTGCGGCGAGACCTGGTTAAAAAACGCGAACATGAGTGGGAACACCACGTAGTACGCGAACAGGATGCCGAGGTAGAACAGCATGATGCTGCTGGCGAGCATGGGCAGCGCGAAGCGTTTCTCTTTCTTATAGAGCCCTGGTGCCACGAACGCCCACACCTGGTAGAGCACCGCGGGCATGGCGATAAACAGCGCAATGAAAAAGGCCAGCTTGAAGGGCGTCAAAAACGGAGACGCCACCTGCGTGGCGATCATCGTGTTGCCTTCCGGCAGCGCGTTGGTAAGCGGCTGCGACACGATGGCGAACAGCCTCTTCGCAAACGGGATGAGGCAGATAAACACGACGATGACGGCCGCAAACGCGCGCAGCATGCGCGAGCGCAACTCCAGCAGGTGTGAGAGCAGGCTCGCTTCCTCGAGCGGCTCGTCTTCCTTCGGGGTCTCCGTCATGACGACTTGGCGGTGCTGGCCGGGCGTGTCTCGCTGGCAGCGATTTCGGGGACGTAGTCGTCTTCTTCCTCTTCCCACGCGACGTCTTTGTGGTCCATGCCTTCATTGTCGGGGTCAGTTGTGACTACCGCGTCGTGGTGTGTGGTGTCGAGTTTGGGCTCGGTCTCTGCTTCGGGCGCATCGGCTTCCGCCGGTGCCGCTTTGGCATCAGACGTCTCGGTCGTACTGCCCGGCGCCCGTTCGACATCGTCGGCGACGGACTTCAGATCCTGCTCGATGTCGTCGATGCCCAGTTGCTCGCGCAGATCAACGCGCGCGGGCAGGGACTCGCGAATACGCTTGAGCTCCAGCTCGTCCTCGAGCTGAGTCTGCAGGTTGCTGCTCATGCGCCGTGCGTAACCGACAAACTGGCCGATCTTCTTCGCAACGGCTGCCATGCGCTCGGGGCCGAGCACGATGAGGCCGATGACAAACAGCAGCAGGAATTCTGGCAGGCTCGCGTCCATAGCGGTCCCCGGGGCACTAGACCCAGGTTACTTCTGCTCGTTGGCTTCCTGCTTGGTGCCCGGCGTCGACTCGAAGGTCGCGTCCTCGGTTTCGGTGATCTGCGGCTTTTCGTCCGCCTTCTGTTCACCTTCGCCCACGGCATTCTTGAAGCCCTTGATGGCTCCACCGAGGTCCGAGCCGATGTTCTTGAAACGCTTGGTACCGAAGATCGCCAGCACGATGGCCAGGATGATCAACAGCTGCCAGATACTGATTCCGCCAAAACCCATGGTTAACCTCTACTCGCGCCCGAGGCGCAGATACATCCGACAATAATACGCCAGTTCATCTGACAGTTTGGTTGCCGAAGTCTCAGAAAATGATGAAAAAAGTGGCGGCCAGGCCCGGGTTAGCGCGTGGACAGCCAGAACGTCACGGGGCCGTCATTGGTCAATTTGACCTTCATATCGGCCCCGAATTCCCCGGTTTCGAGGGGTACGCCCAGCGAGCGGACGGCGGCGCAGAAGACCTCAAACAGTCGCTGGCCCTCGTCCGGCGCGGCGGCCTGGCCGAACGAAGGCCGGCGTCCACGACCCGTGTCGGCCGCCAATGTGAATTGCGGCACGGCCAGCATGGCTCCGCCGCTGTCAACGAGAGACCGGTTCATACGGTCCGCATCGTCGGCGAAGACGCGATAGGTCGAGAGTCGTTCGGCCAGACGGGTGGCATCGCTGTCGATGTCGTCTCGAACCACACCCACGAGCACGAGCAGCCCCGCGTCGATGCGGCCGATGCAGGTGCCGTCGACATGCACGGCGGCGTCCGTGACGCGTTGCAGAAGTCCAATCATGTTGCTGCGCTCTCCGGTCTCGTCGCGCGAGTCTAACGCAGTGTCGCCGTATGCTGCGCCGGGCGGGAGCGCTGTGGAATAATCCGCTCATCACTTGTGGGGGAGGTGTTATGAAACGTCGTGACGTCATTGCCGGTTTGGGGACCGGTGCGCTGGCAGCGGGTCTTGCGGGATGTGGTCAGGAAGCGGCGGGTCCGGCTACATCAGAGACGGCGCCCGGCAAGACCTTCGATTGGAAGATGGTCACGACCTGGCCGCCCAACTTTCCGGGCCTGGGCACGGGCGCCACGAACCTTGCGAAGATGATTGAGTCCGCATCGGGCGGTCGCATCAAGATTCGTGTCTACGCCGCGGGCGAGCTTGTGCCCGCGTTCGAGGTATTCGACGCCGTGTCTCAGGGCACGGCCGAAATGGGTCACGGCGGCGCCTACTACTGGAAGTCGAAGATCGAGGCGGCGCAGTTCATCGCCACAGTCCCGTTCGGACTCAACGCCGCCGAAATGAACGGCTGGATGTACTACGGCAACGGCCTGGAGCTCTACGAGAAACTCTACTCACCGTTCGATGTGATCCCGTTCCCCGCGGGGAACACGGGCGCGCAGATGGGCGGCTGGTACAACCGCGAGATCAACAACGTCGAGGACCTCAAGGGTCTCAAGATGCGCATCCCTGGGCTGGGCGGCGAAGTACTCGCGCGCGCGGGTGGTACGCCCGTGTCGCTGCCGGGTGGCGAGATCTTTACGGCACTGCAGACGGGAAACATCGACGCCACGGAGTGGGTGGGGCCCTACAACGACATTGCGTTCGGCTTCCACCGTGTCGCCAAGTACTACTACTACCCGGGTTGGCACGAGCCGGGCCCGATGCTCGAGGCCATGATCAACCGGCAGGCCTGGGAGTCGTTGCCTGCGGACCTGCAGGCGCTCGTGAAGACCTGCTGCCAGGCTGCGAACTGCGACATGCTGGCCGAGTACAGCTACCGCAATGCAGAGGCGCTGCAGACGCTGCGCAATGATCCCGACGTCAATGTGCTGCCGTTCCCGACTGCCGTGTTGCAGGAAATGAAACGACACACGAATGATGTCGTGGCAGAGATCACGGGGCGCAACGCGGACGCCAAAGCCATCTACGATTCGCTGCGTGAGTACCAGGTCCGCTCAACGCCCTGGCAATTGATCAGCGAGAGCTCGTCGCTCTCGACACGCAACCTCTAGTTGGCGTCGGGCGCGATGGCGTGCGCCTGAAGCGCCGCAAGCGGCACGATCTCGAGCGCCGATTTTTCGGTGGCCTCGAGATCAACGTTGGGTGCGCATCCGGCCTGGTAGGCCTCGAGCCAACGGCCTGCACACAGGCACCAGCGATCGCCGGCGCTCAGGCCCGGAAAATCATACTGCGGCATCGGTGTCACGAGGTCATTGCCGCGTGACCGGCTGAACTCGAGAAAGGCATCGGTAACCACGGCGCACACGACGTGGCGCCCGACATCCTGGGGACCCGTGCGACAAAACCCATCGCGCCAGAAGCCCGTGCGCGTGATGCCGCAGCAGGGCGTGAGCGGATCTCCAAAGACGTTCTTGGCAACGGTTGTGTCGTTCATGCGGCGCGGAAGGTCAGGCTGATGCGGTGGGGCACACGACCCGTCGGGTCGGGCGCGATGCGGTCGACGGCGTGGTAATGACGGCGCGATGCCCCGCCCATGACGAGTACGTCGCCGTCCACGAGCGGCAGTCGGTGTGGTTTGCCGCCGCGCGTCTCGCCGTGCACCAGAAAGGTCGCGGGCAAGCCCGAGGACACGGTCACCACGGGTTGCGAAAAGTCCCGCTCATCGAGGTCCTGGTGAGACGACAGGCGCTGACCGGGCAGGTAGCGGTTCACAAGGCAGACGTTGGGTGTGTAGTCGGGGCAACCCGCGAGTGCTGCGGCGTGCGTGGCCAGCGCCGACCAGCTTTCGGGGATCGGCGGCCATCGTCTGCCCGACACCGGGTCCGTGTCCTGATAGCGGTAGCCGCGTCGGTCGGACACCCAACCAAGCGCGCCGCAGTTGGTCATGGACACGGCAATGGTCTTGCCGCCCGGCGTTTGCTGCTGGCGGAACGGCGCTGCAGACGTGATGTTTGGCAAGGCTTCGAGCAGCGCTGCGGTGTCCGCGAAGCCGGGCAACAGCACGAGGCCTGCACCCAGAGGCTCGATGTCACGGCGTTGGTCGGCGAACAGGTCCTGCATGCACTCGAGTCTACGGCAAACGCTGAAGTGGACGGACGAGAAACGGCACACGCGATACCCCTGCCGCCTTTGCTAAGCTCCGCATACCCCCGGGGCCCAGTGCCCCGCCGCATGGAATGGAGCCCACCTTGCGAGCACTACGCATGATCCCGGCCTTTTTGGCCTGCCTTGTTTTCCTGAGTTCGACCGCCCGCGCCGATGACTTGCCGTTGTCCGAGCCCTGGCTGCAATCCGCGCTGCCCGCCGGCACCTTGGCCTATTTCCGGGTGCCGCACCCGACGGGCCTCTTGAGCCTGCCAAAAGGCAATGCGCTCGACGCAGCCCTGCGCGACCCGCGCCACCTCAACCAGCTCAAGCTGATCGAGCGCGGGTTTATCGACACCGTGTTTGGTGGCGAGGGCTTCGACATCCCGTTTGTGCGCGGCTTGCTGCAGCACACGCGCTCCCCCGTTGAGGTTGCCGTTCTGGGTGCGCCGCGCCCGCTGGGCTTGGTCGCGCTGACGACGGACCTTAAAGATGAAGCGGGGCTTGCGTCCTGGCTCGAGAGTTTTGGTGAAGCGGGTACACCGTTGGCGCTGGGGGCGACGCTCGACGCCAATGGCCGCGCACCGCTGTTGGGTCTGCCGGTTTCAAGCTGGGTGGCGTTCGACGCTAAAACAGGCCGCGTGCTCGTGGTTGCAGGCCAGGTGGTCAATGAACAAATCATGGCTGGTATCGACGGCCGTCTTACCGCTGACAACGAGCGGCTGCCCGCCATGGCTGGTCGCCTCGATGACTCTGGCTTTGGCGTGTTGCTTTGGATCAATGCCGAAGACGCACTACCCATGGCGCAGATGATGTTGCCCGCTGAGCAGTACGCGGCCATGGCCGAGGCTGGTCTGGACGATACACGTGCTGTCGCTGTGGGTATGGGCGTGGCCGACGGGCGCGCGCGACTTGGCATCGTCGCCGACCTGGGCGCGCGCGAAGACTCGCCGGTGCCCGTATTCAGCAACGACCTGGGCGCGACAACGGTTGGCGTTCCTGGCGGTGTGATTTTCGCGTCCATTCCGGGGCCCGAGCAGCTCGACACCATTGTCGAGTACTTCGAGTCGCAGTCTGCGACGGGGCCCGACGAGGACTGGGCGTCCACGAAGGCCGAGATGCGTGAGGCCGTTGGTTTCGATACTGACCTGCTGCTGGGCGCACTGGGCCCGGACCTTGTCGTGATCTTCGACGACGTCGGCGACTACCTCGCGATGCGCATTCGCGATCGCAAGAAGTTCGATGCGCTGATCAAGGCTATGGACGACTTCGACGGTGTGAGCATCGACCGCGTGCGGCGCGGTCGCGCGACGCTCTACCACATCATTTCCGAGGACTCGATGGAGGTCGAGGAGGAGATGGGCGAAGACTCCGTGTTGCCGCTATCGGTCGTGCACATCATGCAACGCATGCGTGACCACTACTACTTCACTATCGAAGGCGACTACGCCTACTTCTCCGACATCCCGCAGCCGCTCATCGACCGCGCGGCCGAGCGTCGCAAGTTGTCCCTGGGGCAGTGGCTCGAGCAGACGCAGCGCGTGTCGCTGGACTCGGCTGCATTCGCCATGACGGGCAGCTCGGCGAAACTGCCGCGCCGTCTCTACTACGGCTACCTCGGGATCATGCAGATGATGGCCGACATCGGCGGCGTCGAATTCGACGCGCTGTCGCTGCCGACGGCACGTGAGCTCGGCCTGCCCGGCGAGAGCCCGCTCGCGGTCACCGTCAGTGTCGGCGAGCCCTACGTCGCATTCGAGATCACGACGGAATCGAGTCTGGTTGACACGCTGCTGGGTGGCGGTGCCGCCCAAAACGCGGCCATGATCGGCATCGTGGCCGCGATTGCCATTCCCGCCTACCAGGACTACACGATTCGTTCGCAGATCTCCGAGGGCCTGGCATTGGCTGCGATGCCCAAGACCTTTGTCGCTGAGACCTACCTCACGACGGGCGCTTTCCCTACGGCCGCGCAGGCGCTCCAGGCGCCTCGCCAGACCGGTCGTTACGTGGATGAGATCGTTGTATTTGGGGATACCGGGTTGATCCGCGTGCGTTACGG
This sequence comes from uncultured Gammaproteobacteria bacterium, assembly GCA_937899415.1. Lineage (GTDB taxonomy): Bacteria > Pseudomonadota > Gammaproteobacteria > Steroidobacterales > Woeseiaceae > CALBPI01. The sequence continues at coordinate 12,049 of CALBPI010000032.1, forward strand.
TAGCGAGGAGGCCAACGAAGCCATTCGCGGCGACTTCCTCTACCTTCGACCAATTATCGACGATGTCGGTGGCTTGGTGACCTGGGAGTGCAGCAGCTGGCTTGAGGACAAGTACCTGCCCTCGGCGTGCCAGGGCATCGAGCCCCCGGATATCGCCGGTGAAGCCAACACCGGGTTGCGGCCGATCCCGGAGCATGTGGCGCAGCACTAGCGCGACACGACAGACGCTTTGCGCCAGCGTCGCTGCAGCGACGCTGGCGTTCGCAGGCTGCACGGGTCTTGTTGCCAACCGGATTATTGAGGCGCCCAATCAGCGGGGTGCGGCGGTCGACGGGGAGACCGTCGAGAGTATTCGCAGTGCGCTGAGCGGCAAGAAAGAGACGCTCAACACGTCAGACGGCACGCTCGCTTTGCTACACGTGCCGCGGCGCCCTTTTGAGATTACCTTGCGGACTTCGCTGGGTGAGCAAGCGGCTGACGGTGGCTATGAGGGCCGGATCGGTTGGGGATTTGAGGAGGACAGTGAACGGGAGCGCGCGCCCGAACCACTGGGCACCGTCGTCGTCCTGCACGGCTTCGAGATGAGCAAGGAAGTCATGGGCGCGTTCGCCGCGCTCATGGCCGACGCAGGATTCGAAGTCGTACTCGTTGACCTGCCCGGCCACGGCGAATCCGACAGTGGCAATGTGACCTACGGCATTCGCGAGGCAGCTGCTGTAAACGCCCTGCGCCGCGAGCTCGAGCTGCGGTCTGCACCTAGACCCTTTATCGGTTTTGGTGTGTCTCTGGGTGGGAGTGTGGCTCTTCGGGCCGCCGCGACGGAGCCCGGCTGGGATGCCATCGTCGCGCTACAGCCTTTCGAAGATCCTGCGGCACTAATCCCAAATTTTCGAGCTATGGCACCCGGGTGGCTGCAATTATTGGTGTCCGGGCGCCGGCTGGAAAATGCCGTGGCGGTCGCGGAGCAACGCGCGGGCTTCGACTTCGAAGACGCGCGGCTTGCGCCGCTGCTCGGTGGCTACGCGGTGCCGACGCTCATCGAACACGGCCGGATGGACAGCCTGGTTCCTGTTTCGGAGAGTGAAAAAATCGCCGCCGCGGCGCCCGGGAGTATTGATCTCATGATCGATGCGGATGGCGATCACTTCGTCATGCCGTTGATGTTGTGGCGACGTTGCCCCAATGTCCTGGGCTGGCTCGGCGACCAATTCGGCCTGCCGCGTCCGGAAGCGGCCTGCGAACGAATCATCTACGACGACCCCGACGGCCTGTGGGACGCTTACCGCGAACGTCGCGCCGAAGCTTCAAACGACGACTAGACCATGTGGAAACGTAAACTCTCCAAAATCGTGCACACGCTGTCTGCCTTGGCCTACGCGGGCGGCATCGCGGCCTACCTGTTCGTGCTGGCGGCCGCGCCCGAGCCCACAGATATCTCGCAGATTCTGACGCTGCGCACGAGCATCGACTTCCTGGTGTCCTGGCTCATCATCCCCGGCATGCTCGTCGTGCTCGTCTCGGGCCTGGTCTCGATGATGGTGCACACGCCCTTCATGGAGCAGGGCTGGGTGCTGCTCAAGGCTGTGTCGGGCGTGCTTGTGTTCGAAGCGTCGCTCGCGAGCATCGACGGTCCCGCGCGCCGGGCCAAGGAAGCCGCCGAACGCGCGGCGGCTGGTGAGTTCGACCTGGCGGAGCTGTCGGGCATGATGCACGACGAGTGGACGGCACTCGTGATCCTGCTGGGCCTTGCCGTGGCTAATGTCATTCTCGGCGTCTGGCGTCCGCGTACCACGCGGCGCAAGCGCTATGTCGAGCCGGGTGAGCCTTGGTTCAAGCCCGCCGAAGAAGAGCAGGAAACGACTAAAGCTTGAATGCGGTCTCGGCGAGTGCGTCGCCGAGTAAGGCTAACAGGTAGTCCGCGTCGGCACGGTCGAATGTCAGCGGCGGGCGAATCTTGAGCACGTTGTGATCGGGGCCGTCGCGCCCGATGAGCACGCGTTTCTGGCGCAGTCGCTCCACGATCCACGCTGCCACATCCGCCAGGGGCTGGCGTTGGGCATCGGCGATTTCCACACCGATAAACAGGCCCATGCCACGTACGTCCGCGAGCACGGGGTGATCGGCCGCCAGTGAGCGCAGTCCTTCGAGAAGGTAGCCACCGACCTCGGCAGCGTGTGCGGCCAGCCCTTCATCATCGATGATGCGCAACACCTCGTGCCCGGCCGCGCAGGCCACGCTGGAGCCCCCGAAGGTCGCAAAGAACTCCATGCCCGTATCGAAGGCCTGCGCAATGCTGCGCGTCGTGACCACGGCCGCAAGCGGGTAACCGTTACCAATCGGCTTGCCGAGCACGACGATGTCGGGCACGACCTCCTGTTGCTCAAAGCCCCAGAAATGCGTACCGAGGCGACCGAGACCAGTCTGCACTTCGTCGGCGATGCAGATGCCGCCGGCAGCGCGCACGGCTGAATAGATCCCGCGTAGCCATCCGGTTGGCGGCACGAGTTGCCCGCCAACGCTCGGAAACGTCTCGGCGATGAAGCAAGCGGGTTGGCGGTCGCGCACAGACAGTGCGGTGACGATGTCGGTTACCGTTCCCGCAAAATGTGCACCTGAGGCGGCCGCGTCAGGATCAAGGCCCGCGCGAAAGGCATCGGGATTGGGCGCGACATGCACCCAATCGGGTGCGCCCTCGCCACCCGGGCCCGAAAACTTGTAGTCGGAGATATCAATCGCAGCCACGGTGTGGCCGTGGTAGCCGGCCGCGAGCACGATCGTGTCGCGCTGGCCTGTTGCCGTGCGCGCGAGTCGCAGCGCGAGCTCGTTAGCCTCGCTGCCCGAGCTCAGCAGGAATACGGTATCGAGGCGCGCGGGCAGTCGCTTGGCGAGTGCTGCCGCGTAGTCGGCGTGCACGCGTTGCAGGTAACGCGTGTTGGTGTTGACGAAGCGCATTTGCGCATCGACGGCGGCACGTACGCGCGGGTGGGCGTGTCCGACGTGCGGCACATTGTTGTAGGCGTCAAGGTAGGTGCGGCCGAGCCCATCAAACAACAGGCTGCGCCAGCCGCGCGCGATGACCAGAGGCTCGCGGTAACTCGTGCGCAGGCTCGGCGGCGCGTGCGCGGCACGGCGCTCGGCGAGTGTGGCCATGTCGTCACGTGGCGCCGTGGCATGGCCAGGCGGCAGTCCGAGCAGGGGCGCCGGATCCGGGAACAGCGCACACCAGTCGTCGCGCTGGTCCGGATCGATGACGCCGGGCCAGTCCGCACCGGGCGCGTCCGTGGTGCCGAGTTGCAGGTGCACGTGTGGTGCCCATCCACCGTTTTGGTCGGGGCCTCCGAGCTCGGCGAAGGCCTGCCCGGCGGCGATGGACTGACCTTCCGAGAGCGCGTGTACGCTGTCGTGCGCCAGGTGACCGTAGAGCGTGAAGAACGCTACGCCATCGGGTGTTTCGTGGCGAAGCACAACGAGCCCGCCGTAGTCGTATTCGGCGTCGCGAACATCGGCTGTGTGCACGATCGCGTCCAGCGGGGCGTGCACGCGTGTACCCGCAGGCAGGAACACGTCAATGGCGATGTGGATTGTGCGCCGGTCCGTTGCGCCGTGTGTGCCCGACAAATAGAACGGCGCACCGTAGACGAGGCGCGGCTCGTCGTAGCGACCCAGTACGGCGCGCGTGCCGCCCTCATCGAGCGCGGCAACGGCGTGCTCAATGTCGGCCATGTCGGGCTGCACAGGGTTGTCGCAGGCGTGCGCGCCTGTAATGGACAGGTCGAGAATGGGCGCATCGGCAAGCGGCGCTTCGAACACGGGCGCGACGATACACTCCGGGCTCGCAAGCCATCGTGACAGCACCACGTCGGGCGTCTCGAGCCCCGCGGCGCGCAGCAAGCTTGTTTCGACGAGCCTGGCGTCGATGTTGGCGTGTGTCGCAAAGAAGTCGTTGATGGGTTGTTGCGAGACCTGAAGGTAGGGGTCGTCGCGGCCGGCGCGTCGGGAGCGCCAGGCGATCAGGGCGCTTTGGGCGAGGCGCATTCGCAGCAAGGGCCAGAGCAATGCGATCTCTTCGGCCGACAATGCTTGCTGCGAGGCGTAACCCGCGACGAGCGCGCGTAAGAGTTCGAGTGGACGCCGCTGTCCCAGGACGAGGTAGGCGCCCGCAATCGCCAGGTCGCAGACGACCGGGGCGGCCAACATGTCGCCGAAATCGATGAAGCCCGACAGCTCGGGCTCGCCCAGCGGGGCGCAGATTGCGAGCAGGTTGTAGTCGTTGAGGTCATTGTGAATCGCCTGCACGGGCAGCGCTTCGAGGGCCGCGATGGCGCTCGAGGCCTCCACGCCCAGCAGCGCGTTGAGCGCGTCGGCGTGCGGATGACCCGCCAGGACTTCGGGTCCGTCGTACAGGCCCGCCGCCTCACGCAGGTCCCATTCGTGCGTTTGCGGTAGTGCGCCGTGCGCGAAGTCCGCAAGCGCGGCATGTAGCTCTGCGATGTGCGCGCCCAGTTCTCGCGCCAACGCAGGGGTTCGCGGCCGCACGGTCGCCAGTACGTTTCCAGGCAAACGCGAGACCGCCCACGCGACGCGATCGTTGCCATCGGCATCATTCACTACAACCCAGCGTTGCCCGTTGCGCGTGGGCACCACGCCGGGCACGGGTAACAGCTTTGCTGAAAGATGTGCAAGGCAGGCGACCTGCAAGGCGACGTGCGCCTCGTTGCCGCCCGAGCGCATCACTTTGTACACCGTATTGCCCGTCACAAAATTGCGGTCGTGCTCGCCATCGAGTGGGCGCAACGGACCCTCGAGATCCCAGTGCGCTGAGAGCAGCGCGGCGTAGTCTGTTCTAGTCGCCATAGACCACGTCAGGCAGCCACGTGGCGAGCTCGGGGAACACGGCCAGGATGGCCAGCATGAGGACCTGTATCACGATGAACGGAATGACACCGCGGTAGATCGCGCTCGTGGGCACAGACTCGGGCGCCACGCCTCGAAGGTAGAACAGCGCAAAGCCGAAGGGTGGCGTCAGGAACGACGTCTGCAGGTTGATGGCGATCATGACGCCAAGCCAGACGGGATCGAAGCCCATGGCCAGCAACACCGGGCCGACAATAGGAACGACGACGAAGGTGATTTCGATGAAGTCGAGTACGAAGCCCAGCAGGAACATGACGAGCATGACGGCGATGAACGCACCGATGGCGCCGCCGGGCAGCGAGGACAACCCCGTACGCACGACCTCGTCGCCGCCGTAACCACGAAACACGAGCGCAAAGATCGAAGCGCCGATCAGAATGAGAAACACCATACTCGTGACACGTGTCGTCGAACGCATGATGTCGCGCAGCGTGTCGAGGCTGAGCTCGCGCGCAAAGGCGGCGAGCAACAGCGCGCCCGCAGCGCCGACGCCTGCGGCTTCGGTTGGCGTCGCGATGCCGGTCAAAATGGAACCCAGTACCGCGATGATGAGTGCGAGCGGTGCAAACAACGCGCGCAGCAAGGTCAGGAGTCGCACCGGCTCGGCGAGCTCGGCTTCGGTTTTTCCAGGCATGCTGCCCGGCTTGAGCCACGACAGGATCAGCAGCCACGCGAGATACAGGCCCACAAGCGCCACACCGGGCAGCAGTGCGCCCGCAAACAGGTCGCCCACGGACACGGACTCGGGGTTGAAGATGCCTTGTGACAACTGGGCCTGCTGGTAGGCCGAAGACAAGACGTCGCCCAGCAGCACGAGCACGATCGACGGCGGAATGATCTGACCGAGCGTGCCCGAGGCGCAGATCGTGCCTGTTGCGACGGCCGGATCGTAGCCGCGCTTGAGCATCGTCGGCAGCGAGAGCAGCCCCATCGTGACAACCGTGGCGCCGACGATGCCCGTACTCGCAGCCAGCAACATACCGACCAGCGTGACGGCGATGCCGAGTCCACCGCTCGAACGACCAAACAACGACGACAGGGCGCCCAACAGGCTCTCGGCAATGCGCGAGCGCTCGAGCGTGACGCCCATGAACACGAACAAGGGCACGGCGATGAGCGTTTCGTTGGACATGATGCCGAACAGGCGGTTCGGGATGCTGCCGAGGTAGCTGGGATCAAAGCCGCCCAGGAGCGTGCCAACGAAGGCGAACAGCAGTGCCGTGCCGCCCAGCGCAAACGCTACGGGAAAGCCTGTCATGAGCACGGCAATGACGGCCAGGAACAGCGCGACGGCGATCCAGGTCACGGCTTGGTTCTCAGCGTGACCGCAGCGCGCAGCACAATGGCGAGCCCCTGCAGCACCAGCAGTACGGGCATGAGAATCATGAAGGTCTTGAGCAAGGGCGGCGCCGGGTAGCCCAGACCGCCGGCCTGGCGCGAGCTCTCCATAACCGCCCAGGTGCCGCGCGAGCCAAACACGTACTCCCAGGACTCAAAGAAGATGAAGCCTGCGACGGGCATCAACAGCAGCAGTGTACCGAGCAGGTCGACCCAGGCGCGGCCGCGCTCACCGAAGCGGCGGTAGAAGATGTCGACGCGCACGTGTTCGTCGCGACCGAGCGTGTAGGCGATGCCGAGCAGGAACACGCTCGCGTGCAGCCAGGTCGTGATCTCCTGCATCCAGATGCGCCCGAAAGAGAACGCGTCACGCGCGAGGATCACGGCGACGGTGTTGATCACCATGAACAGGGTGAACCAGGCCACGGTGCGGCCAATCCACGCATTGAAGCGTGTCAGTCGTTCAGCCAGTCCGGGCATTACCGGCGCCAGAAGGTCGGTGTAATGAGCACGAGCAGCGTGAAGATCTCGAGGCGCCCGAGCACCATCGCCACGATGGCGATCCACTGGCCTTCGGGCGACACCGTCATGAATCCGCTCGTGACGTCACCAAGCCCCGGACCCAGGTTGTTGAGTGTCGCCGCAACGGCCGCAAAGGCGCTCTCCTGGTCGAGACCCGTCATCATCAGTGCGAGCAGCAGCGCCGTGAACACGACGACGTAGATGGCGAAGAAGCCCCAGACGGCCTCCACGACCCGACGCGACACGGCCGTGTTGCCGATCTTGACGGGTATCTCGGCACTTGGGTGCACCAGGCGCGCAATCTCGCGCGCGCCCTGCCGGTAGAGCAACAAAGCGCG
>CALBPI010000033.1 GCA_937899415.1 uncultured Gammaproteobacteria bacterium
AGGCCACTAAGAAGAAGGCCAAGAAAAAAGTAGCGAAGAAGAAAACCGCTAAGAAGAAGCCTGCTCGCAAGAAGGCCACCAAGAAAAAGACGACCCGCAAGCGCGCAGCGAAGCGGAAAGTCAGCAAGAAGCGCTGATGTCGTTGACGGGGCCCGGTTTCGGCTTGGCCCAGTCTCTGAACGCAATGTGCCCGCCCTTTGGCGGGCACATTGCTATCCGGAGCATGAAGACGGGCTTGTAAAAGCGTGATGCTGTTAGGTTTTCATGGGGCTCGAGCCTGATATATTTGCCTGAGTCGATACCGCGCGACACAACATATGGATTTTTCCGCCCAAAAGAAGAACGCGGCTGCGGCCGCCCTTGAGCACATCGAAAACGGCGTGTCCGGCCTGGGCATAGGCACGGGTTCCACCGTCAACGAGCTCATCGCGATGCTGCCTCAGTACAAGGACCGGATCGAGACCGTGGTGTCGAGTTCCGAGGCCAGTACCCAGTTGCTTCAGCAATACGGTTTTGAGGTCAGCGAACTCAATGATGTGGGCTCACTCGAGCTCTACATCGATGGCGCCGACGAGGTCACCAAGCATTTTGACCTACTCAAAGGCGGTGGCGGAGCACTGACGCGCGAGAAAATCCTGGCGGGCGCGGCCCGAAAATTCATTTGCATTGCTGACGAGAGTAAGCTCGTCGGGATGCTGGGCAGCTTCCCGTTGCCCATCGAGGTGATCCCCATGGCCCGCTCATTTGTGGGCCGGCAGAGCATCAAAATGCGGGGCCAGCCGTTTTGGCGTGAAGGCTACATCACGGACAACGGCAACGAGATCATCGATATTCACAACCTCTCGATCGTGAACCCGAAAGAGATGGAGAGCCGTCTCAACCAGATCCCGGGTGTGGTGACGGTCGGCCTGTTCGCCCACCGTGGCGCCGACGTTCTGATCATCGGCGACGCCACAGGCGCCAAGACCTTCCAGAATTAGTCGGGCCGTCTTTCGGTCCGAGCAAAAAAAAGGGCAGCCTATTGGCTGCCCTTTTTCGTCGTTGGCTGGGGGAGAGGGATTCGAACCCCCGTTGACGGAGTCAGAGTCCGTAGTCCTACCACTAGACGATCCCCCAAGCGATACGCGGCCGTGCGCACACAGCCCTGAAGTGCCTTTCCTAGCGCTTCGAGAACTGGGTCGCGCGACGTGCTTTACGCAGGCCGACTTTCTTACGCTCGACTTCGCGCGCGTCGCGCGTTACGAAGCCCGCCTTGCGCAGTTCGGGGCGCAGGCTTTCGTCGTACTCCATGAGCGCACGCGTCAGGCCGTGGCGAATGGCGCCCGCCTGACCCGTCGTGCCGCCACCCGTGACGGAAACCGTGACGTCAAAGTCACCCGTACGTTCGGTGAGCTCGAGCGGCTGGCGCACGATCATGCGCGCCGTCTGGCGTCCGAAGAACTCGTCGAGCGGCTTGTTGTTGACGGTGATCGCACCGCTGCCGGGACGCAGGTAGACACGTGCGGTAGAGGTCTTGCGACGGCCGGTGCCGTAAAAACTGGTGGCTGCCATGGTGTTCTATTACTCCAGGAACGTGAGTCGCGGGATTAGGCCGTAAGCTCGAGCGCCACGGGCTGCTGGGCCTCGTGGTTGTGCTCGGCACCCGCGTAAATCTTGAGCTTGCGGGCCATCTGACGGCCCAGTGCGTTCTTCGGCAACATGCCTTTCACCGCGTACTCGATGGCACGCTCGGGCTTGCTCTCGAGCAGCTTTCCGAGCGAGATGCTCTTGAGGCTACCGATGTAACCCGTGTGGCGGTGGTACATCTTGTCGGCAAGCTTGTTGCCCGTGACGCGAATCTTCTCCGCGTTGATCACGATGATGTAGTCACCCGTGTCAACGTGGGGCGTGTACTCAGGCTTGTGCTTGCCGCGCAGGCGCGAGGCAATCTCGGTCGCCAGGCGACCCAGCGTCTTGCCCGTCGCATCGACGACGTACCAGTCGCGCTTCACCTCAGCAGGCTTTGCAGAAAACGTCTTCATTTTCGTAGTCCTTCGGAGCCCAACAGCTGCCGGACCGGGCAGCTGCCCGACCCGGTAAGCCAAGGCTTGCCGGATAAAAATCAGTGGGTTGGCTGGCCGCGGTGTACGCAGCACCCGCCTTGTTTCCCATTAATTCGGGCGCACGAACTCGCGGCCGGGCGCCGAAAAGCCCGTAACTATAGGCGCCGGACGCCCTCAATGCAAGGCTCGAAAGGGGTAAAAACGCGGCCGGTGCGCCGGCCGGCCGCGCCCCAAAATAGCTGGATACGAACCTAGAAGGCGTACTCGAGAGAAATCGCCGTAAACGTGTCCCGCTTTTCGCTGCCGTCGGGTACATCCGAGTTGTAGCGAACCCGATAAGACGCCACGAGAGCGAGGTCGCCGATGAGGCGTGCCTTGGCCTGAACACCCCACTGTGCCTGCGTGTTTTCCTCGCCCGATTCGACGGAGAGGTTGGCGCCGAGCTCGCTCGTTTCGCTGAGCCGGTAGGTGTAGTCCGTGGCGCCGCGCAGGATCGTCTCGTTTTCGCTCGTACCGTCGCGCAACTCAGACTGGCGCGCACCAGCACCCAGCTCAAGGTTCCAGGTCTGCGTATCGTTGTCGAAAATCTTGCGCCCGTAACCGACCGTCTGACTGGTCTGCTCGTCGTAACCCGAGAACTTGTCCTTATCCCAATTCAGGCGACCGAACAGGTAGCTCACGTCGCTCAGCGCCAGATCGCTCTGCGCGTTAAGGTTGTAGGCCTCGGCCGTGCTCTCGCCGCTGTCTTCGGCACCCAGTGCCGTGGCGCCAACCGTGTGCTTCCAACGGTCCAGGTCCCAAACGAGTTCGGTCGCAGCGTTGACGCTGGTCGTCTCGGAGTTGCCGCTGGTCCCCTGGTAGCCAAAACTGACCTTGCCCGCGAACTCTGCCTGGGCCGACACGGACAGGCATAGTATCGCCCCGGATACGAACAGGGCCTTCAAAGTTTGTCGCCGCATGAACTCTGCTCCAGCAGTACGAAAGCGCGGCATTATGCCTGCGCAAGTCGCCTTGGCCAACGCCGCGCGCTGCTATAATCAGGGCATGGATCACGATATCCCCCAAGACGAGACCCGCCAGCCGGCGTCGACGCCCGTAGAGCGACTGATCGCGGGATTCGATAATGCGCTGCGCACCCTGGCAACGGCCTCACCACAGGCCGCCCGCCCCTCACCGGCGGGCAATACGGATGAGGCGCGCCTCAGCGACAAGGAACGCAAACACGCCGCGGGGCTCATGCGCATCAACCATGCGGGCGAAGTGGCCGCGCAGGGGCTCTACCAGGGGCACGCGCTCGTATCGCGAGCTTCCGAAGTTCACGACCAGCTGCAACACGCCGCCGACGAGGAGTTCGATCACCTGGCCTGGTGCCGTGCGCGCCTTGACGAGTTGGGCGCCTCACGCAGTCGTCTCGACCCGGTCTGGTACGCCGGCGCCTACATGATTGGCGCCGCCAGTGGTCTCGCCGGCGACCGCTGGGGATTGGGATTTATTGACGAAACGGAACGCCAGGTCGCCGAGCACCTCGACGATCACCTCCGCAAACTGCCGCCTCGCGACGGCCGCAGCCGCAAAGTCCTGGGCACCATGAAAGCCGAGGAAGAGCAGCACGGTGCCAACGCGCGCGACGCGGGCGCCGCGAAGCTCCCGGCACCCGTGCGGGGTCTGATGCGGGCCGCGGCGGGCGTCATGAAGGCTGCCGCTTACCGCATCTGAAGCGCCGAAGTGCCCCACAGCCCCTTTTCAGGGTAGACTTGGGTTAATAAACATAATCGCGTCTCATGAGGGGAGGACGGCACTGATGGCAACGAATGCGACAAAACCGCTGAGCGAGGTTCCGGCGATCAACCGGTTCCTGAGTTACTGCCGCGTCCGTACTGTCCCGTCCAAGACTGTCATGATCCACGCCGGCGACCTGCCGGACATCCTCTATTACATCGTTGACGGTTCCGTCGAAGTGATGATTGAGGACGAGGACGGCAATGAAATGGTGCTGGCCTACCTCAACAAAGGCCAGTTCTTTGGCGAAATGGGCTTGTTCTACGAGCAGCCGACACGCAGTGCCTGGGTCCGGACCCGCACCGAGTGCGAGATTGCCGAAATGACCTACCCCCGCTTCCGCCAGATCGCGAGCGAGAGCCCTGGCCTCGTTTTCGAGCTGGCCACGCAGCTGGCAACGCGCCTCGACCGCACCAACCGCAAGCTCGGCGACCTCGCCTTTGTCGACGTCACCGGCCGCGTGGCGCACGCCATCATGGACCTGTGCAACGAGCCCGATGCGATGACGCATCCTGATGGTATGCAGATCAAGGTCAGCCGCCAGGAACTCTCACGTCTCGTCGGCTGCAGTCGCGAAATGGCGGGCCGCGTGCTCAAGGTCCTCGAAGAGCAGGGACTGGTCAGCGCCAGCGGTAAGACCATCGTCGTTTACGGGGCGCGACCCAAACGCACGATCTGATCGACCGCATCATGACGCATCTGCGGGCGCCCACTGTGGCGCCCGTTGTCGTTTGGGCGGTGGCGACCAGGTGCCGATCAGGCGTTGGCAATCTCACGGCGCATGTCCCCGATCGTCGCCGCGTAGTCCTCGCTGCCGAATATGGCTGAGCCCGCGACAAAGGTGTCGGCGCCGGCTGCCGCAATGGCCCCGATGTTGTCGACCTTGACGCCACCGTCGACCTGGAGCCGGATGTCGCGACCGCTGGCCTCGATACGCTCACGCACAGCGCTGAGTTTCTCCAGCGCCTCGGGAATGAACTTCTGCCCGCCAAAGCCAGGGTTCACGGACATGATGAGCACGAGGTCAATCTTGTCCATGACATGGTCGAGCCAGGACAGCGGCGTAGCCGGGCTGAACACGACGCCAGCCTGGCAGCCGTGGTCACGAATGAGCTGCAGCGAGCGATCGGGATGGCGCGTGGCCTCGGGGTGAATCGAGATCACGCTCGCACCCGCCTTGGCAAAGTCGGGGATGATCGCGTCGACAGGTTCGATCATGAGGTGCACATCGATGGGCGCGGTGACGCCGAAGTCGCGCAGCGCCTGGCACACCATCGGTCCAATGGTCAGGTTGGGCACAAAATGGTTGTCCATCACATCGAAGTGCACCCAGTCCGCGCCGGCGTCGAGGACACGAGCCACGTCGTCGCCCAGACGGGCAAAGTCAGCACTCAGAATCGAGGGCGCAATGATGGGTTCGGGCATGATCAGGTTCCTGGCAGGCGTCTTAGCGGAAGCCACGCCGTTGGCGCAGCAATTCATAGGCTTCCCGCACCTCGCGCGTCTTGCGCGCGGCTTGGGCCACCGTCTCCTCGCTGGCATCGCTGCCCGCGAGTTTGTCGGGATGATACCGGTTCATGAGTCGGCGGTAGGCCTTCTTGATCTCACGGTCGGACGCATCGGGTGCGAGCTCGAGCGCTTCGAAGGCCTGCCCCGCCGCGTCTACGCCCGCAGTGTGGTCCGGTCGCACACGGTGTATCTCAATGCGTGACGCCGCCTCCAGCTGCGCCAGCTCGACGCGCCCGATATCGAACGCTTGGCACACCGACCAGAGCACACGCCGCTCCCCGGCACCCGCATCGTCTTTGATGAGCACCAGCGGCAGCAGCATCGCGACGAGCTGGCGGCCCGTCGCGTGCGGTGCCTTGGCGGAACCGCGGAGCGCCTCCAGGGCCTCGCCGAGCGAGAAGTCAGGCTGCTTGCCACGGTTGAATTGCGCCATGGCATCGCGCGTGGCCTCGCCATCGAGGTCCAGCGTGTGCATGGCTTTTCGCGCGAGCCGGATCTCGTCTTCGCTGACATAACCGTCAGCCTTGGCGAGGTGGCCCATGATCGCGAACGCAATCGGCACAAAATTCGCGGGCAGCCGCGCTGATGCGTAGCGTGCAAAGCCACGGTCGAACTGGTGGCCGAGCAACACACCGACAATCACAAGCGGCCACTTGCCGCTCACGAGCCCGGCCAGGCCACCCGCAAGTTTGCCCAGGTAGTTCAACGCCACGCTGCTTGCGCCCTTGTCACCATGTCGCCATTATCTCAGCATTCTCAAGCTTTGCGCCGGACCTGCCATACGATGACCGCAAATCACGCGGTATTTGAGTCGGCTATCGACAGCCTGGACCTCATCGCGCGCGGTAAAGTGCGCGATGTCTACGCCGTCGATGACGATCACTTAGCCATTATCGCAACAGACCGGCTGTCCGCGTTCGATGTCGTATTGCCCGACCCCGTGCCGGGCAAGGGCATCGTTCTCACCCAGCTATCGCGATTCTGGTTTGCGCGCATGGCTTCCGTCGTGCCCAACCACACGACGACCCTCTCGTTGGCTGACGTCGCTGGCAACACCGCGGCCAATCGCGCACTCGAGCCGCGCGCGATGATCGTGCGCCGCACCGCACCGCTGCCCGTCGAAGCCGTGGCGCGCGGTTTCCTCATCGGTTCCGGCTGGCTTGACTACCAGCACACGGGCGCAGTCTGTGGCCACGCACTGCCGGCCGGACTCGAACAGGCCGCGGAACTCGACACCGCGCTGTTCACGCCCGCCACCAAGGCCGACGTGGGCGACCATGACGAGAATATCGACTTCGCCGCAATGGCTGCGCTCACGGGCGAAGTCCAGGCGCAACGCATCCGCGACATCACGCTGGCGATCTTCGCCGCGGCAACGCGCCACGCGCGCCCGCGCGGCATCATCATTGCCGACACCAAACTCGAGTTCGGGATAGACCGCAATGGCGAGTTGATCCTCATCGACGAACTGCTGACGCCGGATTCATCGCGCTTCTGGCCTGCGGACCAATACGAGCCGGGCCAAAGCCCGCCCAGTTTCGACAAGCAGTTTGTGCGCGATCACCTGGACGCGCTGGACTGGGACAAGACTGCACCCGGACCGCGCCTGCCGGATGCCGTCATCGATGGCACCGCCGCACGTTACCGGCGTGCGTTCGAGCTATTGACCGCACCCGCCTGATCGCGGCGTTCGTGCCAGGCGTCAACGATACTCACGAGCTCGGCGACGCCGTCCGTCAGCGCGGCGGGGCCCGGTTGCAGAATCAGCGCTGACTTTACCTCGTAGAGCGCGCCCTCGGCGACGGCCGGTATTTCGGACCAGCCCGCTCGCTCGGCGACACGCTCAGGCCGAAACTTCTTGCCGCACCAGGAACCGATGATGATGTCGGGGGCGGCATCGATCACTTCCTGGTCGTCTGCGATGATGCGGTCCTTCGCCAGTGACGCCTGCGCCCGTTTCGGAAAGCACTCCTCGCCGCCCGCGAGCTCGATGAGCTCAGAGACCCAGCGGATGCCGCTGATCAGCGGGTCGTCCCACTCCTCGAAGTAGATGCGCGGTTTGCGACGCCCGCCGTGACGTTCGGGATCGGGCAGGCCTGCCGCAAGACGATCCGCGTAGGCGTCGGCGCGCTCGCTACAGCCCACCATGCCACCGAGCACACGGATCATCATGAGGATCTCGTCGACACTTCGGTGGTTGAAGATGTGCACAGGTACACCGCGGCGCACGAGGTCTGAGGCAATATCGGCCTGGATGTCTGAGAACCCCAGCACGAGGTCGGGTTCCAGCTCGAGGATGCGGTCTATCTTGGCGCTCGTAAACGCCGAGACCTTGGGCTTTTCCTTGCGCGCCCGCGGTGGCCGCACTGTGAATCCCGAGATCCCCACGATGCGATCCGACTCACCGAGCGCGTACAACGTCTCAGTGGTCTCCTCGGTCATGCAGACAATGCGCGAGGGATAGCGTCGCGTCGGGTTCGGTTGCGGCATGGCGCGAGCATATCAGGCCGGTACACGAACCTGATACATTGCTCCAATGGTGGCGCTCGGCAAACGTGTGGACGACTGGCTTTGGCACCGTGACTTGTCTTCGGCGGGTCGTGCAGAGCGGGTATTGGTCATGGTGCTGCGCTACCTCTTCGGGCTCGGGCGCGATATTGCGGGCGGCCAGCTGTCGCTGCACGCCATGAGCCTCGTGTACTCCACACTGCTGGCCACGGTGCCGCTGGTTGCGTTCAGTTTCTCGGTGCTCAAAGGGCTCAACCTGCACCTCGAGATGGAACCCCTGCTGACAGAGCTTGTGGCACCGCTCGGCGACTACGGACGCCAGTTGACCGAAGAAGTCATGGGCATGGTCGACAAGGTGTCTGGCCGCGTCCTGGGGGGGCTGAGTCTCACCATCTTCCTCTACACGGCTATTTCCATGGTGCAGAAGGTCGAACGCAGCTTTAACTACGTCTGGCATGTGAGTCAGCCGCGCTCTATCAGCCGCCGCATCATCGACTACGCGACGATCCTGCTGATCGGCCCGCTCATGATGGCGCTGGCGCTGGCCATGATCGCGTCGTTACGCAACAACGCCGTGTTGCAGGCGCTCTCGACATCGGCCGTACTCGGACCGCTGACGGTACAAATCGGCAAGGCGCTGCCGTTCGTGCTGGTTATCCTGTTGTTCACGGCACTCTACAAGTGGATGCCCAACACGCGGGTGCGTTTCTCGAGCGCGCTTGTGGGCGGCGTCACGGCCGGCTGTCTCTGGGCACTCACGGGTGTCTACTTCGCCGAGTTTGTCGTGTTCTCGACGCGCGCGCTGATCATCTACGCGGGCTTCGCCATTGCCATCACCACCCTGCTCTGGCTCTACGCGAACTGGCTCATTCTGCTGCTGGGCGCACGCCTCGCGTTCTACTTCCAGAACCGTGCGTATCTCAGGATCGGGCGCCACGATCTCGAGCTCTCAAGCGCGACGCGGGAGAAGCTTGCGCTCGACATCATGTGGATGGTCGGGTCCGCGTTTCGGGACCGCACCCGTGACGTTACGATTCGCAGCATCGCGCAGCGGCTCAGTCTGCCTGGTATCGTCGTCGGCAAGGTGGTCGCCATGCTCGAAGCTGCTGGCCTCATCGCTGCGACCGACACGGAGGAACTGATGCCCGCGATGGACATTCACGCCATGCGCGTCGCCGATATCCTTGCGGCAGTTCGCGAGCGGGGTGACAGCGGACTGGCGCGGGTCCCGCGCTGGTCGCCTGGCGTCATCGCACTCGGCACGCGTATCCACGACGAGATTGCCGCCATCGCCGGTGACCAGACGCTGGCCGAGTTTCTGGACCTGGGAACCGCGCAGACCGCGACCGAATAGACGCGCGACTCAGGCGCCCGCAATTCGCATTTCGGAAACCAAAACGCTGCCGCTCTGCAGGCTGCCGCGCGCGTCCACGTCGCTGCCCACGGCAACGATGTTGCGATAGACGTCGGCCAGGTTTGCGGCGATCGTAATTTCGGCGACGGGATAGGCCAGCGCACCATTCTCCACCCAAAACCCGGCGGCGCCGCGGCTGTAGTCGCCGGTCACGGTGTTGACGCCCTGCCCCATGAGTTCGGTAACGAGCAGACCGGTTCCCATCTGCGCCAGGATGGCGTCGAGGTCCCCAGCCGTCGAAGACACGATGGCATTGTGCACGCCGCCGGCATTGCCTGTCGTTTCGAGACCCAGTCGCCGCGCAGAGTAGGTCGAAAGGATGTAGCCCTGCAGCTCACCCTTGCCCACGATGTCACGCTCGCGCGTCGCGACACCTTCAGCATCAAACGCCGTGCTGCCTGCGGCGCCCTCGAGAAACGGGCGCTCAAGGATGCTGATGTTCTTCGGCAAGACCGCCTGCCCGACGGCGTCGAGCAGAAAGCTCGCCTTGCGGTATTGCGCCGAGCCGCTGACAGCAGACAAGAGGTGGCCGAACAACCCGCGCGCGACATCGGCGCGATACACGACCGGTGCACTCTGCGTTTCAATCTTTCGGGGTTCGAGTCGCGCGACGGCGCGCTGCGCGGCGAGACCGCCCACCGAAACCGGCGTTTCGAGCTGGTCAGGGCTGCGGTCGCTCGTGTAGTGATAGTCGCGTTGCATGGCGTCGCCGTCGCCTGCGATGACAGCGCAGCTCAGAGAGTAACGGCTACGCCGTTGCGTGCCCTGGAAACCGTGGCTGTTGGCGTAAAGTGACAGGCCGCGATGCAGGTTGGTGGTGGCACCCTCGGAGTTGCTGATCCTGGCATCGTGATCGAGTGCGGCCGCTTCCGTTTCGAGTGCGAGCGCCTGCACGGCGTCCATGTCGATGTCCCAGTCGTGATCGAGGCCCAGGTCAGGAAAGCTCGTGGCCATGCGACTGGCGTCGGCGAGCCCGGCGCAGGGATCGGGGCTGGTCTGGCGCGCAATGTAGACCGCCTTGTCGACAGCCTCTGCGATGGCCTCCGCGCCGAAGTCCGATGTGGTGGCGGAGCCCTTGCACTGGTCGATGTAGACCGTAATGCCGAAGCTGCGGTCCTCCTGGAACTCAATCGTCTCGATGTCGCGCATGCGCGCGGTGACCGACAGCCCGCGGTCTTCGCTGACACCGACCTCAGCTTGCCCGGCACCCGCCGCACGGGCGCGCTCGAGTGCGCTCTCGGCCAGATCGGCGAGTGCCGGTTCACGTTCTTCGGCGATGGTCAGCGACTGCATACGGTTTCCTCGTTCCGGGCCCGAAGTCTACACCGGCCCGGGTTGGCCGCGCGCCCCGTGCTAAGCTCGCGAGCCTTTTCGCGGCAGGCGGCAAGCCCGTGACGGACAGACCCAGCAAGTCGGCGCGCAAGCGCGAAGCACAAGCCATCCGTGCACTCGCGGATCGGCTCGTGGCGCTCAAGCCCGACGAACTCGGCCGCATGGTCGACGACGCCGATGTGCTTGCCGCCGTGCGCGAGGCGCAGGACATGCCCAGCCACGGCGCAGGACGGCGCCAGCGACAGTACATCGCCAAATTGCTGCGACAGGTCGATACGGCGGGGATCGAACGCGCGCTGGCTCAGGCTGACGAGGCGCCCGCCGAAACCAGGCGCCGGTTCCATACGGCCGAGCGGCTGCGCGATGCATTGCTGTCCGGGGACGACGCTGGCGCGGCCCTGGCGCGAGCCGGGCTGGCGCCCGCGCCGGAACTCGACAGCGCGCTGCGCGACTGGCGCAGCGCGCACAGCGATGCCGGCCGCAAGAAAGCAGCACGCGAAGTATTTCGAGTCGTTCACGCCGCACTCGAGTCGCGCGATCAGGCTTCGGGGTCGGGTTAGATGGCGAATACGTTTAGACTCGCCGCATGACAGACCAAGTCGGCATCATCATGGGCTCGGCGAGCGACTGGGACACCATGGCCCACGCGAGTGAGACCCTGCACGCTCTGGGTGTCAACCATGACGTTCGCATTGTCTCCGCGCACCGTACCCCGGACCTGCTGTTCGAGTATTGCGAGACGGCCCAGTCGCGTGGTCTCAAAGTGATCATCGCGGGCGCCGGTGGCGCCGCGCACCTGCCCGGCATGGCTGCGGCCAAGACCGCGTTACCTGTACTTGGCGTGCCCGTGCAATCACGCGTGCTTAACGGTGTCGATTCCCTGCTCTCAATCGTGCAGATGCCCGCGGGTGTCCCCGTGGGCACACTCGCCATTGGCAAGGCGGGCAGCATCAATGCCGCGCTGCTGGCCGCTGCGATCCTCGCCACGAGTGACAGCGCGCTCGCCGAACGCCTGCAGGTCTGGCGTGACACACAGACACAGCGCGTCCTGGAAGCACCGGACCCCAGGGCTGACGACTGACCATGCACGTCGGGGTGATCGGGGCTGGCCAGCTTGGCCGCATGCTGGCGCTGGCGGGCATTCCTCTGGGCATGCGGTTTACCTTCCTCGATCCTGCCGAGGCGCCCTGTGCGGCCGTCGCGGGCACGCACTTCCGCGCAGACTTTGACAACGCCGACGCCCTGGCAGCACTGGCCGCGTCATGCGACGTCGTCACCTTCGAGTTCGAGAACGTTCCCGCGAAAGCGATTGCCGACGCCGGAATCACACTGCGCCCCGGACCGGCGGCACTGGCCGCAGCGCAGGAGCGCGCGGCTGAGAAGACCCTGTTCGAAGAGATCGGGATTCCCGTCGCGCCCTGGCGGGCTGTCGATTCGCAGCCGGCGCTTGACGCTGCCGTTGCCGAGCTGGGCCTGCCACTGATCGCCAAGACACGACGGCTGGGCTACGACGGCAAAGGGCAGCGCCGTATTCGCACCGCCGAGGACGCCGCAGACCTGTTCGCCGAGCTTGGCAATGTGCCGTTGCTCGTTGAGCGACTCGTCGACTTCGATGCCGAGCTGTCCGTCGTCGGCTGCCGCGCGGCCGACGGCGAGGTCGTCGTCTACCCGCTGGCGCGCAACCGACACGAGGACGGCATCCTCGTGCGCAGCGAAACCGCGACCTTCAACACGGCGTTGCAGCGCCAGGCCGTGAGACACCTGCGTGCTCTGGCCGAGGCGCTCGACTACGTGGGTACGCTGGCCATCGAGTTCTTCGTCTGCGGCGACGTCCTGTTAGGCAATGAGTTCGCGCCCCGCGTGCACAACACAGGGCATTGGAGCATCGACAGCGGCGGCGTCAGCCAGTTCGAGAACCACCTGCGGGCGGTCTGTGGGCTGCCGTTGGGTCGCGGCGACCTCGACCGACCCGCGGGCATGATCAATCTCATCGGTGAGGTGCCGCCTGCCGCCGACCTGCTCGCCGGTCGAGACACCTTCGTCCACGACTATGACAAGCCGCCCCGGCCGGGCCGAAAAGTGGGGCACGTCACAGTGACGGCTGCCGACCACGTCACACTGGCGCGGCGCCTCGACAACCTGGAAAACCAGCTTAAGTTGGCATGAGGCCAACGGCCGCCGACGCTTTGGTATAGTCCGCGCATGTCATACGTCGAACATTTTGGTCTCGAGGAGCAGCCGTTCCGGCTCACGCCCGACCCGGACTTCGTCTACTGGAGCGAGCAGCACCAGCAGGCCAAGTCCTACCTCGAGTCGACGATCTGGCTGGCGGATGGCTTTGTCATCCTCACCGGTGAGATCGGCGCAGGCAAGACCACGCTGTTGCAGTCTTTCCTCGCAGACCTCGAGGACGACGTCGACTACGCGGTCATCTCGCAGACCCAACTCTCGCCTGAGGAGTTTTTGCAGGCGGTGCTCGTCGAGTACGGCTTCAAGCCCTTCGGCAAAGGCAAAGCCGAACTCATCGACATGCTCAACACGTTTCTGCTGGAGCGCTACAGCGCCGGGCGCCGTGTGTTGCTCATCGTCGACGAGGCGCAGAACCTGTCGCGCCGCGTGCTCGAAGAGATTCGGCTGCTCAATGGGCTCGAGACCACCAAGGAAAAGGTGCTGCGCATCATCATCGCGGGTCAGCCCGAGCTGCGTGACAAGATTAACCGCGATGATCTGAAGCAGCTCACGCAACGTGTACGCCTGCGCTACCACCTCGAGCCGCTCGTCGGCGACGACCAGCGCGCCTACGTCGAACACCGCCTCAAGGTCGCGGGCGCCGGCGACCGACAGCTGTTTGATGACGCCTGTTACCCGGCCATCGCCGAATTCACGGGCGGCGTACCTCGCCTGATCAACGTGCTCTGCGATACAGCGATGCTGTGCGCATTTGCTGACGAGGTGGACTACGTCAGCGAGGAGCAGATGGACGCCGCGCTCGAAGAGCTCGGCTGGCTCGCCAACAAGCCCGCAACAGGCAACACCTCGAACCAGCTTGCTATCCAGGCGCAGCTCGAGCTGCGCGAGAAAGACACCAGGCTTGGCGAATTCGAGCTGACCCAGGGACGCCTGATCATTGGGCGCACGGCCGACAACGACATCCGCATCGACTCACCGTTTGTCAGCCGTCACCACGCCCAGATCGTAACCACGTCCGAGACTACGATCATCGAGGATCTCAACAGCACCAACGGCCTGTTTTTGGGCGCGCGCCGATTCACCAAGCGACGCCTGCGCGACGGCGACGTCGTGGCCGTCGGCAACCACCTGCTGATCTACAAGGATTTCCGGGACCCGGCCGCGGAGTCGCTGGCCGAGGATGCCTTGGGTGAGAGTTCGATCGTCGAAGCGCTGCCGGCGGAAATACCCGCAGAAGCGGCGGCGGACGATGCGGTTGACGATGAAGAGTTCATCATCGATCTGCCCGAGCCGGGTGACGTGGAACTCGACGACCTCGAGGTCAAGGACTCGCAGTCCTGACCAAGAGCCCTGGTGGCCAGTGCAGTGGGGCTTATTGCAGCGGGTCGTCGACGGCGTCACGCCGGTGGCGATAATCCCGCCGGCGCAGCCAGATCACGAGGCCTGCCACGAGACAGCCGACACCGAGCAGCAGACAGATTGTCGGCCAGTGCCAGTAGTCCAGGTACAAGGACAAGCCCAGCAGGCACACGCCGGACACGAGGTACACGTAAGGTACCGACTCGTAGACTGGCTTGGAAACCCACATACGCAACCCTGACCGGTGGCGAACCGGGGTTCAGCATACCGCGCGGGCGGTATCCGTGAAAGCGGGCTTAGTCCTTCTTAACGCCCAGAAGGCGCAGCAGTCGCGCGCCCAGGGACTCACTGAAACCGTCGACGCCGTAATCGACATCAGGCTTCACGCCGCGCTCACGCAGTTGCTCGGCAAACTCGCGTGCTGCGGGATCGAGATCGGTTTCCGTAACGGTGTTATCGAATTGCATGGTTATTACGTCCGGATCGGTCAAGGTGGGCATAATGCCCCGCCGGCGAAGCCATTGCGGTGATTCGAATCACAGCCCGCGCATGCGGGACCGGACATAATGTCAGTGGCTAGTGCGTACCGCCGACGGTGATTTCGTCAATTCGCAGCGTGGGCTGACCGACACCAACGGGCACGGACTGGCCCTCCTTGCCGCACACGCCGACACCCTGATCGAGCTTCATGTCGTTGCCCACCATGCTGACCTGGTTGAGCACTTCGGGTCCGCTGCCGATCAGCGTCGCACCCTTCACGGGCGCGCCGAGCTTGCCGTTTTCGATGAGGTAAGCCTCGCTGGCCGAAAACACGAACTTGCCCGAGGTAATGTCCACCTGACCGCCGCCGAAATTGGGCGCGTACAGGCCACGCTCGACGGAAGCGATGATCTCTGCGGGATCGTGCGGCCCGTTGAGCATGTAGGTGTTTGTCATGCGCGGCATGGGCAGGTGCGCGTAGGACTCGCGGCGCCCGTTGCCTGTACTGGTGGTACCCATGAGACGCGCGTTGGTCTTGTCCTGCATATAACCGCGCAGAATGCCGTCCTCGATCAGTACCGTGCAGCTGCTCTGCGTGCCTTCATCGTCAATACTCAGCGACCCGCGTCGGTCCGGCAACGTGCCATCGTCAACCACGGTGCATAGTGGCGAGGCCACTCGGTCGCCAATTCGCCCGCTGAACGCTGAGGTGCCCTTCCGATTGAAGTCGCCCTCGAGCCCGTGGCCGATGGCTTCATGCAGCAGCACGGCCGGCCAGCCCGGACCCAGCACCACGGGCATCGGGCCTGCGGGCGCATCGATGGCTTCGAGCTGCACGAGGGCCTGGCGCACGGCCTCTTCGCCGAGCGCCATACCCAGCGCGTCGGCGCGCTCGGCGTCGAGCGGATAGCGACCGCCGCCACCTGCGTAGCCCTGCTCGCGGCGCCCGTTCTCCGCGACGATGACAATGACGTTGATTCGCGACATCGGGCGTGCGTCGGCCGCGAATGTGCCATCGCTGCCGGCCACGAGAATATCGTCGTAGCTCGCAGCGAGGCTCACCGTGACCTGCTCCACGCGCGGGTCGAGTGCGCGAACCCGCTCATCGAGAGATTTCAGCAGCTGTGTCTTGGCGGTGTCGGGCATCGACGTCAGCGGGCTGTCCGCGCGGTACAGCACAGGATGCGTCGCCGTGGCCAGCGCCGGCACCGACGCGTCCTGGCCCTGCCGCACAATCGCGCGTGCCGCGTCCGCAGCGCGCCCAAGCGCAGCACGATCGAGATCGTCAGCGTAAGCGAAGCCGGTCTTATCACCGCCCACGGCACGCACCCCAACTCCCCGAGTGCGGCTGAAGCCCGCATCGCGAACAATGCCGTCCTCGAGCGTCCAGCGCTCAGACTCACCCAGTTGGAAGTAGAGGTCGGCGTAATCGACGCGGCGCGTCAACAACTGATCCAACGTCGCGGACAGCGCCTGCTCATCGAGCGCACTGTCTTCGAGGATGCGGGAAACAAGCTCGTGCTGGCTGTGGTCGGTCACGGTGCAGACCCGGTTACTGGCAGACGGCTGATGATAGCCCAAGCACGGGCTCAGCCACCCGTCTCAACGGCGCAGCCCGCCATTTCCGAGGTTGCCACGAAGCGCTCGGCGTCGGTGCGTTCGATTCCGGGCTCATCCCAGCTGCCGTTGATCTGGTAGTACACCTGCGTCATGCCCTGCAAGGGCTTCTTGAAGATCTGGCTGAACAACAGCAGTGCCGCGCCAACCTGCGGGCCGGCAACTACGGCGCCAACGGCAGGCAGCGTGTTGCCCACCTTCACGCCGACGACGGCCGTCTGGTTGTAATTGCGCCGCTCAAGGCTCGCACGACCGATGAGCGCGACATCGGCTGACGAACCCGCGAGCCTCAAGTTACAGGTGTAGGCGTCGCCATTGACGAGCCGGAAGTCGCCGACGATTTCGTCGAAGTTAAAGCCCTTCTGAAAGACATCACGGAAATCCAGCGCAAGTCGTCGCGGTAGCTCGGCGACACTCATGAGGCCGACGACGCGCCCGGCACCGGGCTCAACTTCATCAAGGGTGCCGTTACTGATGCGTACACTGACATCGCCATCGAGCGAAGCCACGAAGGTCTCGCTGGGTCCGCCGTCCCAGGCCACGTCGAACGCGCCCTGGAGTTCGGCCGCGTTGATGCCGGGCTCGTAACCCAGGCTGTTCATCATGCGCTTGACATCAGTGCTTGTCAGCTCAGCCTTGAGCACGGTGCGGGAACCGGCCTCGACACCGGGCGCGAGACGCCAGGCACCATTGCCTTCTATGCGGAACGCGGGTGCGGCTGTTGCAATACGACTGACCTCAAGGCCGTCGGCGACCTTGTCGATCGTCGCGTCGAGCGCACCAAAATCCCGGTCACCCAGGGCGAACGACGCGGCGCGCACCCGCAACGGCGGGAAGGTAGTGGGGTCCGCGTCGCCGCTCGCCTCGGGATCTGCCTCAAGCAGGTGCAGCTTGCGCATGTCAAGCACCACGGGATTGCCGCCGCGCAAATCTCTGGGGATGGAGATGGCCCCTTCGATGGCCTCGGACTGCACGTCAACGAGCCAGTCATCGCCCGACCGCTCCAGGCTCGCACGGACATCGCGGATCCGCTGGCCGACAACGAACAGGTCGGCAACCTCAACAGCGGCGGACACCAGGTTCTCTGTCATCCAACCCGCGTTGCCCAGTTGCAGGCTCAGCCAATCACCCAGCCGCAGGCGATCCGTGGTGCCGTCTATGAAGACACCGGGCACAGACGGCAACAGCGCGCGCCCTTCGCCAAGGTGCAGCGTCATGCGGTCGAAGACGAGCTGCTCGTCGTCATCGCGTCCAGCACGCATTGCAATATCCACCCGGTTGGCGAGTCCCGCCTGCAGGTCCAGTGTGTCGCTGATCGTCATGCGCGCATCGGCCGCAAAGACGTCATCGGCAGATTTGCCGACGGGGTACGGCAGGTCGATGGCCAGCCCTGCCAGGTCCGACGTCGCGACAACCGTGACAGGACGAGGCGGCGTGTCGGGGGCCGCATCGGTGGCATTCAGTGGTTGACGACGACGCGGCAAATTCACCACGGCCTCGAACGGGGTGCCACCCTCTGCGCGGCCCTCAAGGGGTAAGCCGAGCGGCCCCACAAGTGCTGCGGCATCCAGCGTGCCTTGGCCACGGATGACCAGCTGCCCATCTTCGGGCGTCCCTTCGGGCGCCATGTCGATGCGCAACGGCTGGCCCAACAACACGCCTGTGGCGTTGTCCGCGTACACACCCTGGCGATCGATACGGACCTGCCCCGCCAGTTCGGTCACGGCGTGCGGGATGTAGTCGAGCGCGAACGTGGCATCACTGACATCAATCGCGGCGTCGATGGTGAAGCTGCGCACGTCACGCAACGGCACCCGCATTGCGATGGTGTACTCGGAGCCGCCCGCAAATGACATGCGCGCGAACTGCTCGCCAAACAATTTCCGGATCGGTGAATCGCCAACGAAGATGTACAGGGTCTCGAGGGCAGCATTACCCGACGTGTCGATATCGAGTACGGCTGTGCGCAGATCCTCGAAGGTGACTCGCGCGTTCTGGAAGGGCACATTACCCGACAGGCCGCGATTGCGTGCGGTCGACAGGCGCATGCCATCGAGTTCGATATCAGCGCTGAGACTCGTGATGGCGGGCCATCCGCGGCCGTAGGCCAGGGTCACGCCCTCGGCGCGACCTGTCACACGAAAAACGCCCGGGCCCGCCTCGAACGGGAACTGATCCAGCGACCCGCGCAACTCAAAACGCCCGTCATTGATTCGACCCGCCACAATCGCCCGGTCCAGCCAGTCCGTGAGCTTGGGCTTCATGACGCCGTCGGGCAGCAGCGATCGGGCGCGCGCTAAGTCGCTCATCGACCAGTCGGCCTGCAGATCGACTTCGGGCGCGGCGTCGTCACCCGGCAGCAGCACCTGCAGGTTGGCGTTGGCCTCGAATCCGGGCGCTGCGATCCGCAAGGCATCGGATAACACCGAAACACCGCGATCGCTGGCGCGCCAGACCAATGTGCCGTCGACGCGGTCCAGGGCGACCTCGCCCGAAAACACGTCAGGCACCTGCAGTGTGGCGTCACGAGTTTCGAGCTGCAGTCGTCCGGCTTCGCGCGTCGCACGAAGCGCGCCAGTGAGGTTACTCGCCCCGGGGCGGCCTTCGGACGCGGCCAGACCGATGCCATCGAAACTGGCATCAAGCTCGTAGTCGATAAGGTCATCGAGCCCGAGGCTGTCGAGATTCTGGTCGGGCGCGAATCGCACCTGGCCGTTGCCCTCGCGCAGGGTGCCCGACACGCCCGAGTCTCGCAGCGCCTGCGCCCAGCGACCTGGCAGGAACGACGCGAGATAGGGGACGTCATAAACGGTTACGTTGGCGGCATCGACGCGCAAGGTATCTGCGTCTGCACCATCTTCGAACTGCAGCGTGAGGTTTGCCGCGGGCCACTGTCGGTCGGCAACACCCACTACGAAATCGGACACAGCCAGTAACCAGCCACCGTCGTTGCTCGACCACTCGATGCGGCCGGCCACGATCGATTCATCGCCACCGTCAGGCGGCACGAGGCGCTCGGCATCGAGCGCCACCACGGCCGCCATGAGCGCGCCGCCGCGCAGCTCGGCATCGGCTTCGACATTGGTGCGGCCCGACTGCGGCAGTCGCCAGTTGGGCGGCAGGATGCGGCGCATGAGGTCCGCAGAGACCTGTTCAATATCGGTCGATAGCGACCAGTCGCCACCGATCAGACCATCGAGATTGCGATCGGCGAGTTCGCCTGCGATGAGCACGGACACCCGGGCCTCGTCGGCGCCCGGCGTCATTGTGGCGTCCACGCGGAGCTCGCGGTCGTCGAGCCGCACACCCGCAGACTCAAGATCGAAGCTCAGTGGCTCACGGCCGTTGCCGCGGTCTTCGTAGCGCAGCGCGATATCTTCGAGAGTCAGGTCCAGCGAATCACCCAGCGGCAGCTGCAGCCCCTGCGGCACGCGCACGGCGGCTTCCCCATCCCCGGCCTCTGCGTCGGTATCGGCATTGGCCGACGGCAGAATGAGGGCGTCCTGGAACCACCAGCCGGCATCGTCGCGTCGCAGGTCGAGCGCCGCACCCGTAATCCCGATGCGACGAACTTCGAGCTCGCGGCCCATGATCAGACGACCAAGGGATACGCCTACGGTCACCTGTGTGACCTCAATGGCGCGGATACGCCGCTCGCCCAGGCGCTCGCCGATTACCACATCGTGAAACACGAGCTCCGGGCCGCGCAGTCGCCAGCGTGCATCGAGCCGATCGAACGAGACGTCGCCATCCACGGCCTCCGAGACGCGCGCGATGATCTCGTCGCGGTACTCGGGCACCTGCGGCAGCGCGATGCGCAACAGCCCCACGGCAATGGCCAGCAACACCGTAAGCGCGGCGGCGGTGTAGGCGAGAATCTTGGCGATTCGGCGCAACATGGTTCAGAGCAGCACGACGTCGTACTGGTCGGGCGCGTAAAGCTGTTCGGCCTGCAGCCGCACGGCGGCGCCCGTGGCGTCGGACATTTCGGCGAGCCCGACGGACTCCTCGTCGAGCAGTAACTCCACGACGTCGCCATGCGCAAGGATGAGCAACTCGTCGAAACTGAATTGGCGGTGCTGGCGCAGAATCTCCCGGAAAATCTCGTAGACCACGGTTTGCGGCGTCTTGACCGATCCGCGGCCGCCGCAGGTTGGGCAGGGCTCGCAGAGCACGTGCTCCAGGCTCTCGCGCGTGCGCTTGCGGGTCATCTCAACAAGCCCCAACGGCGACACCGGCATGACCTGGTATTTGGCGTTATCGGTCGAAAGCGCGGTTTCGAGCGCCTCGAGAACCTTCTCCCGGTGCGACTGCTCGAGCATGTCGATGAAGTCGAGAATAATGATGCCGCCCAGGTTACGCAGGCGCAGCTGGCGCGCAATGGCAACGGCGGCCTCGAGGTTGGTGCGGTACAGCGTGTCTTCCTGGGAGCGCGTCCCGACGAACCCGCCCGTATTGACGTCGACCGTTGTCATGGCTTCAGTCTGGTCGAAGATCAGGTATCCGCCCGACTTGAGCGCCACCTTGCGCTCGAGTGCGCGCGCGATGTCTTCTTCCACGCCGTGCAAGTCAAAGATCGGGCGCCGCCCGCCGTAGAGCTCGATCTTGCCCGTGAGCTCCGGTAGGAAGCTGGCCGTGAATTCGCGCATTCGCTCGAACTCGGCTTCCGAATCCACACGAATGCGCTCGACATCGTCCTGCACACGGTCGCGAAGCACACGGAGTGCGAGCGGCAGATCCTCGTGCACGATCTTGCCTGCACTCGTGTTCCCCGCCTGCTTACGAATACCTTCCCAGAGGCGCTGAAGGAACATCATGTCGGCGCGCAGTGCGTCGTAGCTCGCGCCCTCCGCTGCCGTGCGCACGATGTAGCCATTGCCCGCTTCGTCGTCGACGATGTCTTCGAGCACGTCACGCAAACGCGTGCGTTCCTCGTCATCGTCGATGCGCGACGACACGCCGATATTGCCGCTGCCCGGCATCATGACGAGATACCGCGACGGCAAGGTGACAAAGGTCGTCAGGCGCGCACCCTTCGTCCCCAGCGGGTCCTTAAGGACCTGCACAAGAATCTCGCCGCCCTCGCTCACAAGGTCGCGTATTGACGGCGCGCTGTCGCCACCCTGCGCAGGCAGCTCGCCGTTATCGGGGTCAGCGGGCGCGGCGATGTCTGACGCGTGCAGGAACGCCGTACGTTCAAGGCCAATGTCGATGAATGCCGCCTGCATGCCCGGCAGGACGCGACTCACGCGGCCTTTGTAGATGTTGCCGACCAGGCCGCGGCGCGAAGCGCGTTCGATGAACACCTCGTGCAGCACGCCGTTCTCGACCACAGCCGCGCGCTGCTCGCTGGGTGTCACGTTGACGAGGATCTCTTCGCTCACGGCCGTCATGGTCATGCGCTCCTGCCCGCAGCCAGAACGTCGATGCCAAACTCCCGCAGCAGGTTCGCGGTCTCGTACACCGGCAAACCAACAACGGCCGAATAGCTACCTGACAGGTGGCTCACAAAGGCGCCGCCCAGACCTTGCACGGCATAGGCGCCTGCCCTTCCAAACGGCTCACCACTGTCAATGTAGTGATCGATGTCGGCATCACCAAGCGCACGGAAGCGAACGTCGGTGACAACATGCGAGACTCTGACGACATCGCCGCGGACGATGGCCACTGCAGACACGACCTGGTGCACTCGGTCGCTCAGCTCGCGCAGCATGCGGCGTACGTCTTCAGCGTCCTCAGGTTTGCCAAACGCCGTCTCACCCAGACACACCTCGGTGTCACCACCAATGACAGGCAACGCTGCTGCCGCCGGTTCGGTCGCCCCGTGCTGTGCCTTTTCGATGGCCAGTCTGCGGATGAAATCCGTCAAGCGCTCGTCGTCATGGCGTGACTCGTCGATACCCGCCCGCAACGGCACGGGATCGAGGCCGAGTTCACGCAATAAACTGTGCCGGCGAGGCGACTGCGAGGCCAGACCGACGCGCGGGCGCAGGGTCTCGCCAACCGTTGCTGTCACTGCTTCAGTCACGGTGATACGGATGTCCTTCGAGAATCGTGTGAGCGCGGTACAGTTGTTCGACCAGAACAACGCGCGCCAGTTCGTGCGGCATCGTCATTGCAGACAGAGACAGCACCAGGTCGGCCTCGGCACGCGCTGCCGCCGAAAAGCCGTCGGGGCCGCCAAGGACAAAGGCCAGGGTGCGTCCGTCGCCCTGCCAGTCGCCCATTCTCGCCGCCAATCCCCGACTTTCCAGCGATTTGCCGCGCTCGTCGAGCACGATCTTCAGCGCGCCGGCATCGAGCTTGTCTGACAGTCTTTGCCATTCGTCATCACGCCTCGCGTCGGCGGTCTGTTTTCGCGAGGGCGCCAAAAGCTCGACCCGCGCGTGCCAGCTGCGTGGCAGGCGCTTCAGATAGGCGTCCGTCGCCGTGGCCACCCATGGCGTCGGCCGACCCGCAACGGCGAGCACGGCGCAGCGCACGTCAGTCTTCAGACCCGCCGACGGCGTCCTCGGGCGGCAGGTCCCAGAGTTTCTCGAGATTGTAGAAGTCCCGGACGCGCGGCAGCATCACATGGACCAGCGCGTCCTGCAGATCGACGAGCACCCACTCGCCGTCATTCTCGCCTTCTACACCCAGCGGCCGGCGGCCGGCCGCCTTGAGCGTACTGACGACACTCGACGCCACGCTCTTCACGTGCCGGTCCGACGTGCCACTCGCAACCACCATGTAGTCGGTCATGCTCGTCAGGTGACGCACGTCAATCAGGCGAATGTCCTGCGCCTTGGCGTCTTCGAGTGCCGCAACGACGGTTTCGGCGAGCGCGTCGCTGTCCAGACTGATGGTTTCTGCTGTCATGTCTCGTTGTCCTTACCGGGCGCGCTGCCGTAACAGCCCGCCTCACGAATCAGTGTCGCCACGCAGTCCGGCATCAAGAACTGCGGGTCATGTCCCTTGGCAATCAGCGCACGAATCCCGGTAGACGCAATCTCAAGTTGCGTCACCTCGTGCACGAAGATGAGGCCCGCAGGCGCGGCATGCAGGTCGGCGACGAGCTCGGTGCCACGGTCCGTGAGCAGCTGCCCGAGCGCGCCGTCACCGGGGGCCTGCCAGCCCGGACGATGCGCGACGACGACGTGTGCGAGATCGAGGATCCGCTGCCAGTGGTACCACTTGGGCAGGCTCAGAAATGAGTCCATACCGACAATGAGGCACAACGGCGTCGCGGGAAACTCCTCACGCAGCGAGTCGAGGGTGTCGACGGTGTAGGACAGGCCGGGTCGCTGAACCTCGCGGTCATCGACCACAAAGCCCGGTCGCTTGCGGGTCGCGCATCTTAGCATCTCGACGCGCAGGGCGGCTTCAGCAATGGGCGCGGCGCGGTGCGGCGGATTGCCGCAGGGGATGAACCGGATTTGCGCCAGCCCGAGCGCCTGCTTGAGCTCGAATGCGCTGCGCAGGTGCCCGAAATGCACGGGATCAAAGGTGCCGCCAAAGATGCCGATGGGCGCTTTGAGCCTGGCCACGGGATCAGGCCGCCAGCGCCGCGCTGCTGCCCGTGGACAATCCGGCCACAAGACGCAACAACAAAGGCCAGGCGTCCTCGCCGCTCTGGCCCTTGGCGGCTCGGTCCGCGCGTTCTGTCAGGGTCACCAGTGCATAGGCCAGTTCGCCGTCGATCCGACTGAGCGCGGCGCGCATGATGCCCTTGCGACTCGACCAGACGCGGTGCTGATCGATCACGGTCGTGATCGGTGCGCCTGCCGCAACCTGCTCGGCCATAGCCGCGATCTGGCGCACTTCGCGACCCAGCGCCCAAAGTACGAGCGTGGCAGCCACGCCCTCCCGGTGCAGCCCACCCAGCATGCGCAACGCGCGGTCTGTTCGGCCCGCGAGCGCCTCGTCGGCGCACTTGAAAATGGTGTAGCGCGCGCTGTCCGCCACGGCGGCCTCGACATCGTCAGCGGTGACGGCGCCGCCGTCACTGAGCAAGGCCAGCTTGTCGATCTCCTGCTGCGCGGCAAGCAAGTTGCCTTCAGTTCGGCGCGCCAGGTGCAGCACGGCCTCGCGGTCCGGCGACAGGCCGGCGCGTCGGCAGCGCGCGTCGATCCAGCTCGGCAGCTCACGGGCCTCGAGCGGCCAGATCTGCAGCATCATGCCCGCGGCATCGATGCTCTTGACCCATTTTGCGTTCGCACC
>CALBPI010000034.1 GCA_937899415.1 uncultured Gammaproteobacteria bacterium
CGATGACGGTATTGGCCTATGGCCCCTCGCGATGACGGTATTGGCCTATGGCCCCGCGCGATGACGGTATTGGCCTATGGCCCCTCGCGATGATGGTATCGGCCTATGGCCCCGTGCGATGACGGTATTGGCCTATGGCCCCGCGCGATGATGGAGTCGCGCCTCGCGCGTCTTCGCCAGGTCCACCAACTCCGCCCTTGGCCCAAGCTGCTCGGGCAACACGAAGTCGCTGGCCAAACCAGCTCGCTGGAGGCCCTGCAACACCCACCAGCCCGGATCCCACTGATCCGGCTCTAGACCCAGCTTGGCTGAGCCGGGAAACGCGTGGTGGTTGTTGTGCCAGCATTCGCCCATCGTCAGTAGTGCGGTCCAGCGCACGTTGTGCCCCTGCACAGCCGCACCATCGACGTGCCAGCGCCGCTCGCCCTCGTTGCGCGCGAAATAGCCGATGAGCCAGTGTCCGTAGATCGACACAGTCACGCGCGACCCAATGCCCCAGGCGACCCACCCCCAACCGCCTACCGCATAGAACAACACCACCCAGGGCAGCTGCTGCAGTTGCCAGGTGCGTTCCATCACTCGGTAGACGGGATCGTTCGCGTAGTCTGCGTCGATGTCGATCCGCGGCGTTCGCTCCAGCCGGATCGAATAGAACAGCTGCCAGAGCAGATCCTTGTTCCAGCGCGACGCGTGCGAGAAGTATGGATGACACGCCACCTGGCGCTGCGCCCAGTCGCGCAGGTCATGGGTTCGCAGCATGCCGAAAGGCCCCGCCAAACCGACGAGTACACCAAAGTGTACGAACAGGTATTCGAGCCACTTGGGGCAGCGATAACTCTTGTGGATGAAGCGCCGGTGCATGCCCAGCGAGTGTCCGAGGCACAGGGTGACCCCCGTGCTGACGACGAACAGCGCGACGGCGCCGGGTGTCACGGTGAGCGCCGCGCCGACCGTGCCCAACAGTGCCATGCTACCGACCCAGATGATCTTGCCGGGGTCAGCAAAGACGGTGCCCGCAACAGCATCGGCGCCCGCATCGTGTCCGTCGATACGCGGGTTAGCGTAATCAGCGTGCATTGGCGCGCACCATGATGTCGTCGATCAACAAAGCGCCCATACGAGACACGGCGTGACGCTGGATCGGGCCGAAATACCAGGCGGGATCGAGCAGCCGCGTGTACTCGATCTGCAGCGTTATGGTCGTGCGCCCGTCATCGAGCGGTGTCAGATCGATGCGCGTGCCCTGCATCTCCAGGTAGTTTGAGAAGTAGCTCGTGTCCTCGAGGAATTCGGTCACCACGTAGTCGGAACCCACGTCGCGAATGAGAAGCCGCATCTCACCTTCGTGCGTGTTGGTCACAAACCAGCGGTGATAGCGCGTGTGCACTGTGTGGATGTCGCCGGGATTCAGCGACCCTGAATCGACGCGGTAGGGCATGGGGAACATCGACAGAACCAGTGCGTCTGGCGCACCCAATTCAATAGGCTGCGCAAGATTCGCAAGGACAGCTTCCGGGGTAAGCGCGACAGTTCGACTGACCGTGACGCGCTCGTCACGAGCAAAGGAAAGCGACTCACTGGTGCCCTCCAACGAGGTCGCTAACACAAGCACGGGAATCATCCATGCGATGGCCCGGGTGCGATCACTGCGCGCCTTGCGCTTAAGCCAGGCGCCAATAAATGCGATTGTGAACCCGAGGTAGTAGATGGGCATGAAGAACGCCACGCAGATGAATCCCTCGAACAGCACAATGGAACTGGCGAGGAATACGATCAAAGCCTTGAGTGCATGGTCGAGGTACACCATCCACCAGGTCTTGTCCTCCGGTGTCTGAATCATCGCCAGCGCGAACGCGATGCCGTAGGGCACAGCGACGTAGAGCAATGCCGTCGTATGGAACTCGTATTCGATGAGTACGCGAACGACGAGCGACGCGATGCCAACCAACGTCAACAGAATGAACCAGAGCAGTCGGTCGCCGTATTTTGTGTGCAACCTGAGAAACAAACCCTCTTTCGGCAACTCACTCATCGTTGCTCCCTTCCCCAAGGCTTGGGATAATGAAACTTGGTAATTAATTAACTAATTAGCTATATAGTGAACTAATGGATAACGTGTTTCAAGCACTGTCGTCGACGGCGCGGCGTCGCATGCTCGCCTACCTGTCGAAGACGTCGCTCACGGCCGGCGAGATCGCGGCCAAGTTTGAGATCAGCAAGCCCGCGGTCTCAAAGCACCTGAGCGTGCTTGAGAACGCCGGTCTTGTGCGCAGCGAGAAGCGCGGGCTGCACGTTCACTACAGCCTCAACAAGGACAGCCTGTTCACGAGCCTTAACGATTTTCTCGTGAACTTCTGCCCCGAAGGCAGGCCGCTGAAAATGGAGAGCGCCGAGATCTCCCGGCTACGTGGGGAAGCTCAGGACGATGACGCCAGCGACCGGATCCCGACCGCGTCACGCACGCGCTCGTAGAGCGGCACGCTCACCTCGCGAGCACGCTCGGCGCCGGCCTTTAACACGGACTCGATGTGCCCCGGATCGGCGATGAGCCGATCGTATTCTTCGCGCGCGGCCGACAGGTGGTCGTCGATGTACTCAAACAGCTGCTGCTTGGCCTGGCCCCAGGCGATGCCGTCGGCAAACTGCTGCGCCATCGCGGCCGTTTCTTCCTCGGTCGCAAACGCGCGGTAGATGTCGAACAACGTCGAGTCTGAAGGGTCCTTGGGCTCGCCGGGCTCGAGCGAGTTCGTCTTGATCTTCATGACGAGCTTGCGCAGCCGCTTGGGCGGCTCGAACAGCGGGATCGTGTTGTTGTAGCTCTTCGACATCTTGCGACCGTCGAGCCCCTTGAGCGTCGCGGTGTTGTCGCTGATGACGGCCTCGGGCAGCGTCAGGATTTCGCCGTAGTGGTGGTTGAAGCGCTGCGCGATGTCGCGCGCCATTTCCACGTGCTGCTTCTGGTCACGTCCCACCGGCACGTGCGTCGCGTGGAACATGATGATGTCGGCGGCCATGAGCACGGGGTAACCAAACAGGGACATCGTGATGCCCTTGTCGGGGTCCTTGCTGCCCGCATCTTCGTTCGCCTGCACGGCCGCCTTGTAGGCGTGCGCCCGATTCATGAGGCCCTTGGCCGTCTGGCTCGAGAGCACCCAGGTCAGCGCCGGAATCTCGGGGATGTCGGACTGGCGGTAGAACACCGTGTTGTCGGTATCCAGGCCGAGCGCGAGCCAGCTCGCGGCGATCTCAAGCGTCGACTGCGCAATCTTCTCGGGGTCCTCGTTCTTGACCAGCGCGTGCAGGTCGGCGAGGAAGTAGAAGTTGTCGCGACCCGCGTCGCGGCTCGAGGCCACGCCCGGGCGAATCGCACCGACGTAGTTGCCGATGTGCGGCGTCCCGGTGGTCGTGATCCCGGTCAGCCAGACCTCGCGCTTGCTCATCTCAGAATCCCGCGGCGTGACCGTCTTTGCGAGACTCCGACGCGCCGTAGTACACGCCCTGCTCGTGGTCGATCATGATGGCCTGGTAGCCACCAAAACCACCGCGACCCTGCTCAACGCTGTGGCCCTTTTCGGCCAGCGCGTCGCGCGTCGGACCCGTGATGCCCGTCTCGAGGAATACCGTGCCACCATCGCTCATGATCTCGCCCGTGGGCTCCGATGAACCGTCGTGGCGGATGCGTGCAGCGTCACCGGCTTCCTGCAGGTTCATGCCGAAGTCGACGAGGTTGACGATGATCTGCGCGTGACCCTGCGGCTGCATGCCGCCGCCCATGAGGCCGAAGCTGATCCAGGGTTTGCCGTCCTTGAACGCGAACGCCGGGATGATCGTGTGAAACGGACGCTTGCCGGGCTCGTAGACGTTAGCGTGACCTTCCTCAAGCGCGAACAGCTCGCCGCGATCCTGGAGAATGAAGCCCAGTTCGCCGGGCGTCATACCCGAGCCCATGCCCCGGTAGTTACTCTGGATCAGCGACACCATGTTGCCGTCGGCGTCTGCCGTGGTCAGGTAGATCGTGTCGCCGTCCATGGGCGCGTCACCAGCGGGCAATTCGCGGGACGCCTTGTCGGGGTCGATGAGCTTGCGCCGCTGCGCGGCGTAGTCCTTGGACACGAGCCAGTCGACGGGCACGTCAACGAAATCCATGTCTGCGTAGAATTTCGCGCGGTCTTCGAACGCGAGCTTTTTAGCCTCCGCGAATGTGTGCACGTACTCGGGGCTGCCAAAGCCCATGCCGGCGACGTCATAGCCCTCGAGGATGTTGAGAATCTGCAGCGCCGCGATGCCCTGACCGTTGGGCGGCAGCTCGAACACCTCGACGCCGCGGTAGGTCGTACTCACGGGCTCCACCCAGTCTGAGGTGTGCGCCGCCATGTCCTCGTAGGTCAGGTAGCCGCCCTGCCCGGCCATGTAGTCGCCGATCTCGCGCGCGATGTCGCCCTTGTAGAACGCATCGCGACCGCCCTCGGCGATTCGGCGATAGGTATTGGCCAAGCGCGGGTTTTTGAACATTTCGCCCTTCTTGGGCGTAGCGCCGCCGGGCATGAAGGTATCGCTGAAGCCCGGGTACTCATCGAGCACCGTCGCGTTCCGCTCCCAGTAGTAGGCGATGAGTTCGCTCACGGGGAAGCCGTTCTCTGCGTAGCGGATCGCAGGCGCCAGCACCTCGTCGATGGGCAACTTGCCATAGCGTGCGTGCAGCTCGAACCAGCCGTCAACGGCGCCAGGCACGCTCACGGGCAACGGGCCGCGTGGCGGAATCGACTCAAGACCCAGGTCTTTGAACACCGACAGCGACAGGCTCTGCGGCGAGCGACCGCTGGCGTTGAGGCCCGTCAGTTGTTCGTTCTTGGCGTCCCACACGATCGCGTACAGGTCGCCGCCAATGCCGCAGCCCGTGGGCTCAACAAGCCCCAGCATGGCATTGGCGGCAATGGCCGCGTCCACAGCGCTGCCGCCCTTGCGAAGAATCTCGAGCGCCACTTCTGTCGCCAGCGGCTGGCTGGTCGCCGCCATCGCGTTGGGCGCGATGACCTCTGACCGCGAGGCGTGCGCAGCGCCCGTCAAACGGTCATAGCCGAACGCGGGGCCTATCAGCATGACGAATGCCAGCGCGGATACGGCAAGACGGCACATTGGAGAACGGGGCATGGCAAGACTCCGGGTAGACAAAGGGGGCGGGACATCCGGGTATTCTGCCCGTTTCGTTTCGAACATAGAACCGGCTCAAAGCGCATTGCTATACTGCGCGCCGACCACATTCTCACCCGGTGCACCCATGGCGACGCAGCCTGAAAAAGCCCGCTACCTGCAACATCTGGCGCGCGTTCGCGCCAGTTATGACGCGGCCATGGACGTCGCAGGCGCCGATACGGCCGTCGTGTTTTCGGGCGCGCTGCGCTACGCCTTCCGCGACGACCACGCCTACCCGTTCCAGGTCAACGCCCACTTCGCCTGGTGGCTGCCCGTCACCGACGTACCCGACAGCTACGTAATTTATCGCGCGGGCGAGACTCCGATTCTCGTCTACTGCCTGCCCGACGACTTCTGGCACCTGCCGCCCGCCAAACCCGACCCGTACTGGGCCGATGCCTTCGACGTGCGCATCGTGAGCCAACCCGAAGACGCGCGCAGTCACATGCCACCGCAGTCGCGCGCCCCGATCTTCATTGGCGAAGCGCAAACCAAGGCGCAGGCGCTGGGCCTCGAACGGCTCAACCCCCGCGCTGCGCTGCACTACCTGGACAACGCGCGCACCGCCAAGACGGACTACGAGCTCGACCGCATGCGCGAAGCGAGCCACATTGCGGCGCGCGCCCACACGGCCGCGGCGGAAGCCTTCGCGGCCGGCGACAACAGCGAGTACGCCATTCACCAGGCCTACCTTAGCGCCATCGACTACATCGACGCCGACTTGCCCTACCCCAGCATCGTGGGGCTCAATGAGCACGGCGCCGTGCTGCATTACCAGGCGCGCGACCGCAAAGCGCCCGAGGTGTCGCGCAGCTTCCTCATCGACGCCGGCGCGCAGAGCGCGGGCTACGCGAGCGACATCACGCGCACCTATTCGGCCGAAGACGGCCTGTTCGCCGATTTGATCGCTGGTATGGATGAGCTCCAGCAAGCCGTCTGCGGCCAGGTCGTCGCAGGCGCCGACTACCGTGAGCTCCACGTCGACACGCACGCACGATTAGCCCAGCTGCTCACCGACAGCCGCGTGGGCAAGGGCAGTGCTGAGGCGCTGATTGAGTCCGGCATCACACGGGCAATCCTCCCGCATGGCCTGGGCCACTACCTGGGCCTCCAGGTCCACGACGTGGGCGGCCACATCGCCGACGACAAAGGCACGCCCACTGAGCGCCCGGATTCCGACCCGGCGCTGCGCCTCACGCGCCCGCTCAGCGACAACGAAGTGGTCACCATCGAGCCTGGCCTTTACATCATCGACTCGCTGCTCGACGCCGTGCGCAACTCCGAGCACAAGGACCTGCTCGACTGGAACGCCATCGAGGCACTCCGCCCGTTCGGCGGCATCCGCATCGAAGACAATGTCCGCATCAACGGCGACACGCCCGAGAACCTGACGCGTAACGCCTTCGCGAGGTTGTAACGTATCTCGTCATTGCGAGGGGCCAAAGGCCCCGTGGCAATCTTTCAACACCTTCGTAAGATCAATCGAACCCACCACGCCGCCATCCCGCCGGGTCGGAGGGGTTTGCCGGACGCGCTCAAGTACATCCCTGTATCGCTCGCTGGGCGACGTCCTGTCGCCCAACGGTCCGTCAAACCCCTCCGCCCCGACAGGATGGCTGCCTTACCGAGTGCGGTGAGCTCACAGGGTGTCGCCAAGGCAGCCTGCCTGTGCCGCCGATCGGTGTTGGCGGGATGTCTACGACCGTGATGTCGCTCGCCAAGCGATCCAGGGATGGACTCGAGCGTTCCCGACAACACCGATCGGTGGTGCGGGCAGGCGGTGGTGGTTAGGGGGCGTGCTGGTGAACAGCACGATGGCGTTGGGAGCTTGCCGCGGCCGCTTCGCGGCCGCGCAATGACGCTGCGCGCCACCTCGTAATGGCGGGGCGGTGCTGCGCGCGCCGCCGTCAGGCCAGCGCGTTCATGCGGGCGGCCAGCGCGAAGTCCTTGTCGCTGATGCCGCCGGCATCGTGGGTCGTGAGCTGGACGCGGACGCGGTTGTAGACGTTAAACCACTCGGGGTGGTGGGCCGCTTTCTCGGCCTCCAGCGCGACCGCTGTCATGAAGGCGAACGCCGCAACGAAGTCGTGAAATGTGAACTCGCGCGTGAGCTTGCCGTCCTCGAGGATCCAACCCGGCATTTCGGCCAGTCGGGATTGGACGGTGTCGGTGTCGAGTGCGGGCATCAGCCGGCCTCCTTGATACGGTGTTTGGAAAACCCAAAGGCGAACTCGCCGGGGCCATTGAGCGCCAGCCACTCGATGCGGTGCCTGGCGTCGTGGATCGTGGGGCGTACACCAGGTTCGACCCACCAAAGCGCCTTGTTAGGGCCCTGGCGCGGTTCGAACCAGCTCGTGCGTTGCCGCAGGTAGCCGCCATGTGCGCTGCGGTAGACGAACTGCTCGAGCGCTTCGACACTCTCCCAGACCGACAGCGCAATGATCAGGCGCGGGTCGCCGAACAGCGTCGCGGCACGCGCCTCCTCTTCGGCATCGGTCAGCCGCCAGATAAAGCCAGGCGACGACTCCGCCAGCGCATTCATAGCGGGCACGTTGTCGTAGAACCCGTCCATGCGCGGGTCGTCCGCGGGCCAGCGCATCGTGGCGATGTTGACGTGTGCGAGCTCGGAGCTCACGACTCGCCTTTGGCGGCGCGTTCTTTGTAGAAGGTCTTGGCCTTACGCCCCTTCTTCTCAAGCATAGGCCGGAGCGCGCGCTTGAGGGCCGGAAACAGGTAGCCCGCTGTTGCCAGGCGACCGCTCATGGCCGGCATCTTGATGTCGATATCGCCGTCGAGTGCCACCTGCAACACGGCCTCCGCCACCTGTTCCGCCGTGCTCATGGGCTGCGAGAAGGTCAGATCGCTGACGCCGTCGATGTCGTCCATGATGAAGCCCGTGTCGATGGGGCCCGGCGACACGGCACCCACGCGGACGTTGGAGCCCGCGAGCTCGTCGGCCAGTGCGAGCGTGAAGGCCCGTAAACCGAACTTGGTGGCACTGTATGTGGCAGACCCGGGCACGGGCGTGGTGCCCGCGAGCGAGGCCACGTTGACGATGGCGCCACCGCCGGCCTCGCGAATCGCGTCCAGCGCCAGGCGCGCGAGCACGAGCGGCGCGCGCAGGTTGACGTCGACCATGGCTGCAATCTCGTCGACGGAGACCGCCTCAAAATTTCCGCGAAAGTGCGCGCCGGCGTTGTTCACGAGGTAGTGCACACAGCCAAACTCGTACACTGTCTTCTTGATCAGATCCCGGCATCCCGCCGTATCGGCGACATCCAGCGCGAAGGTCTCAACCTTCGTCGTGTCACCGAGCTCCTCGGCCATGGCCTGTAGCGGCTCTCGCCGACGCGCCACCAGCATGAGCCGAGCGCCTTCCGCCGCGAACGCCCGCGCCACCGCGGCGCCGACGCCGGCTGAGGCTCCCGTGACAATGACGCTTTTTCCGTCGAATCGCTGGCTCATAGCCGTCTCCGCTTCAGGCCTGGGTCGAGCCGCCAGCCTGGGTCAGTTGTAGGGGCAGGCCTGCGAACGCGTCGGTCGCCAGGTCTGCAACACGCCAATCATCGAGCCCGTTTCGAGGCTCGCCCTGCGACGCAATCCCCCGCGCCTCGAGATCTGCGAGTGCCGCGTCCAGATCACGGGTCGCAAAAGATAACAGGAACAGACCAGAACCGTGACGGGCAAGCCATAGCGCTGCCGGGCTATCGTCGCGCGTGGGGGCCACGAGTACGAGCCAGGTGCCACCGAGGTCGAAGCGACGCAGCGCCACGCCGCGCGCCTCAAGCCGCTCTTCGGGGCCGGCCGCAACGCCTGTCACGATGGCGAACTGATCAACGACGGCATCGAGCGAAGGCACGACGAGGTTGATGTGATGAACAGGTCGCATTCCGACGCTCCCAGGCATGTCCCGAACCGGATGCGCGTCACCCTACCCCCGCTCACCGGCGGCTGGCAATGCGCGGACTCGCGCCGCAGCGGGTTTGCGGTATAGTCGGCGCTCCGGGCAAGCTTTTTTTTGGGGGATTTCAATGAGCAAAGAGCTCGATCAACAACACAAGGCGCTGACGAAGGCCAAGAAGGAACTGGTCTCAACGGCGACGCGTACGTTCAAGACGCTCGACCGCGAGCGCAAGAAACTCACGCGCGAAGTGAAGTCGGCGACGAATCGGGCCAAGCGCTCAGCCGAACAACTCGAGAAGAAGGCAGAGCGACTCGCGAAGTCGACCTCGGCCAAGGTAAAGCGCGAGCTGCGCAGCCAGATCCGTAAGCTCGAGAAGCTTCGGGATTCGGCCAAGGAAGACGCCAAGGAGTCTCGCGAGCAGCTCAAGCTCGTCCGCGACGATCTGTCGGCAGCACGTACCCACATGAAGCGCGCACTGCATCTCGATAAGGCCTTCGCAGCCATCGAGAAGCAGATTGGCAAGCTCACGGGCAAAAAGAAGAAGAAAAAGAAGGCAACGGCCAAGAAAGCACCAGCCAAGAAGGCCGCGAGCAAGAAAAAGGCACCCGCCAAAAAGCGCGCGACCAAAAAGCGCACCACCAAAAAGCGTGTGACGAAGAAGCGTACGGCCAAGAAGACCACGAAGCGCCGCACGACCAAGAAAAAGACCGGATAGCACCGGCGCGACCAGAGCCGAGACCAGAGCCGCGGGGCCGGGTGAGCAATCACCCGGCCCTTTTTGATTTCAACGCCCTATTGGGGGTAAAGCAGACCGCGTTTTGGCCGCTTAACCAACATGGTGGGACGAAAGCTGACATTAGAAGAACTGCCACCCGTCATGCTGGCGCTGTCGGGGATCGCTGGCATTGGACCCATGGGCATTTACCGGTTGTTCCAGGGCGACTTCGTAATCGCCATCGTGGATGCCGTCGCGGTCACGGGTTTTGCGCTCATCGCCTGGTCGGTCTATGTGAAGCGCGCGGTGCGCGTCCCGAGTATCTGCATGGCGTTCGTGGCCATCACAGCGGCCGTGACCTCGGTGAGCATCAAGGGCGGGAGCCAGATCGTCTGGATGTACCCGGCGCTTGTCGCCTTGTTCTACCTCATGAAGCCGAAGGAGGCAGCCGTTGCGGCGGTCGTTTCGATCGCCATCGTGCTTCCAGTGATCTTTGACGGGCGGCCCGTCGGCGAGTCGGCCGCCTATCTTGCGTCGTTCGGCGTCACGATTTGCCTGTCGGTGGCGTTCGCTGCGCTGACCGCCGAACAGCGCCGCGAGTTACACGCCGCCTCGCTATCCGACGCGCTGACCGGCGTTGGCAATCGACGCGCACTGGACGACACGCTCGACCGTGCTATCGCCGTTGCGCCCCGAACCGATGCGCCCTTCGTGCTGATCATGCTCGATATCGACCACTTCAAATCGGTAAACGACGCGCATGGTCACACAATTGGTGACCGCGTCCTCGCCGAAATCGCCCAGACGATCCTG
This sequence comes from uncultured Gammaproteobacteria bacterium, assembly GCA_937899415.1. GTDB lineage: Bacteria > Pseudomonadota > Gammaproteobacteria > Steroidobacterales > Woeseiaceae > CALBPI01. Next base: position 10,626 of record CALBPI010000034.1, read on the forward strand.
GGGCACGCGCGCCCGACCGACGCCTGCTTCCGCGCGGGGGGCGAGGAATTCGTCATCGTGGCGGGCGCGTCCTCTCTGGTCCAGGCCCAGAAACTGGCGGAACGCCTGCGCATCGCGATCACAGAACTCGAGTTTCCCGCCACGGGTGCCACGAGCCCGTTTGGCGTGACCGCCTCGTTTGGCCTGGCAGAGCACCGCGCCGGTGAAACGCGTGATGCACTCTACAAGCGCGCCGATGACGCGCTCTATGAGGCCAAGCGCAGCGGTCGCAACCGGCTCCACATTTCGGAGCGCACCGCCAGCCTTTGCGGCACGGCGACGCACGAGGCGCTCATGATCGAGGACACGGCAAGCACCAACGACAGCACCGTGGAGGCCGCCGGCGTCGCGTCCTGAATCGCGAAAGCGATACGTTGGCCGCGATACTCAATGTGCGCCGGCGATCCGCTCATTCAGACCCTGACCCAACGCCTACCCCTGTTGCGGGCGCATCAGGTGGCGCGCAGTAGGCGAGCGCAAACTCGGGGCGCTCGATGTCTTCGCCACCGCCTCCCGTGAAGCGAATTGGGCGATCGAGTCTGTCTTCCAGATAGCAAATCAGCGCCCCGGTCACTGGCTGCCAGTCTTCGCCGCCATCGTGCGGATAGCCGGTCACCCCGTGTCGCGCGCCTTCGAACACGCCGCCGACTCTGAACACGATGTCATCGTTGCACATAGACCGGCTTGGCGAACGATGCCGCCGGACTCTGAGCGCCTGTGACGCAGCAAACCGGTCGTACCACGATCCGATCAACTGGCGCTCACGTTCGGAGAGTTCGAAGTTCATGCGCACCGACGGGCTGGCGCTCTGCCGCCCGCCAAGGAAGACGTTGTGGCAGGACGGGTCGGTCGGCGTCTCAGACACCGACGTCGGGATGTGCAGGGTGAAAAACCCGACGAATAACACGCCCCAGCGCCACAAGCTCCAACTTTCGGGCCGTTTGCGCGACGGTTGTCCCGCGGTCACGGACAAGACCACGAACAACCAGGCCGCCAACGAGGTCATGATAACCATCAGGCTGTCAGGAACGAGAACGAGGTCCAGCCAGCCCTCGGCGTAGAGATTTGGTGCTGAGCGGTAGATGCCTATTGCGCCGCCGATCAGCAGGTGCAGCAGAAGGTACGCTACTTCGCCGAGGACACGTCGCGCAACAAAGAACACGGGCGTCAGGACGAAAGCGCAGACAAACGCGATGACGAAAGCGACGCCGGCCGCGATGCCGCCCAGCGCCTGGCCGCCGTAACCCACAAACAGGCAGAACGCCAGGGTGCCCGCGGCGTACAGGGAAGCCAGGAAGAACGGCAGGTATCCGGCGCGGGCGCCGCGCTCGGTGGCGTCAGCTTGCATCCTTCGCAGAAGCCTCTGCGGGCACCTCGACGCCGTTCTTCGCCAGGAAAAACCGCAACGAATGCGGTAGCCGCCCGCCACTGAAACCGTCGACGCGCTTCCCGTCCTTGAACAGCGCAATGGCGGGCAATGCCCTCACGCCCGCCTGCACCGCAAGTTCTTTGTTGGCATCAAAGTCGATTTTGGCCAGCAGGAATGAGCCATCACAGTGCCTGGCCATCTCCGAGAGCACGGGCGAGAACGCATGGCAGGGTCCACACCAGTCCGCGTAGAAGTCGACCAGGACCGGTGTCTGATGCGAGTGCGCCACCACGAGGTCCTCGAATTCGTGCGATGAGATGACCCGCTCGAAAGGACTCATTGGCGTGTGATCGATTTTCGGTGCCTTGCGGCTCGATCCGCCTCGTGAGATCAGGAGAAAGACTATAAGGGCGACAGCGATGACGCCAAGGATGATGTGGATGGCCAGCTCCTCGTCCGTGATCTCGCGTATCCAGACTCAGAAGCCAATATGCCACAAAGGCGCGAGCGCCGAGCACGCATGCTTTGCCTGTGCGCAGCGCATGCAAAAAAAAGCCGGCCCTGAGCAGAGCCGGCTTTCTTGCTTGCGTTGCAGTACCGCTTATTCGGCGGCCGCCTCCGCCGCTTCCGCGGCCGGCTGGTCGAGCAGCTGCACGATCGCCATCGGTGCCGCGTCACCGCGACGGAAGCCCATCTTGAGGATACGCAGGTAGCCACCGGGGCGCTCCTTGAAACGCGGGCCGAGCTCGACGAAGAGCTTGCCAACGGCTTCCTTGTCGCGCAGGCGGTCGAACGCCAGTCGGCGCTTGGCCACGGCGTCTTCCTTGGCCAGCGTGATCAGCGGCTCGATGACACGGCGCAATTCCTTGGCCTTCGGAACCGTCGTCTTGATGGTCTCGTGCTTGATCAGCGACGCCGCCATGTTGCGGTACATCGCCTTGCGGTGCGAGCTGTTGCGATTGAGCTTACGCCCTGATTTTCTGTGTCGCATGACGCTTTCCAGTCAAAGTTGGTATCAGATCGTGCGATCGCCGCGCAGGCTTGCGGGCGGCCAGTTTTCGACCTGCAGACCCAAACCCAGGCCGTGGCTTTCCAGCACTTCCTTGATTTCGGTCAGAGACTTCTTACCGAGGTTCGGCGTACGCAGCAGCTCGACTTCGGTGCGCTGCACGAGGTCGCCGATGTAGTTGATGCTCTCGGCCTTGAGGCAGTTCGCCGAGCGAACCGTGAGCTCGAGCTCGTCGACGGGGCGCAGCAGGATCGGATCGACCTGAGCTTCCGCCGACTGTGCAGCCGTGTCTTCCTGACCCTGCAGGTCAACAAAGACGCTGAGTTGATCCTTCAGGATGCTACCCGCGCGGCGGATGGCTTCTTCGGGGTCGATTGTGCCGTTCGTCTCGATGTCGATCAGCAGCTTGTCGAGGTCCGTGCGCTGCTCAACACGCGCAGCATCGACACTGTAGGTGACGCGGCTGATCGGGCTGAACGACGCGTCGAGCTGCAGGCGGCCGATGGGGCCGGTCTGCTCTTCGAAGCTGGCGCGCTTACTGGCCGGACGATAACCGCGGCCGCGCTCGACGCGCAGGACCATACGGATTTCGCCGTCCTTGGTCAGGTTCGCGATGACGTGGTCGGGGTTCGCCACCTCGACGTCGTGGTCGAGCTGGATGTCGCCGGCCGTGACGGGGCCCGGGCCCTGCTTCACGAGCGTGAGCTCCGCGTGGTCACGGTTGTGCATCCGCAATGCAACCTGCTTCAGGTTGAGCAGGATGTCGACGACGTCTTCCTGGACGCCTTCGATGCTCGTGTACTCGTGCAACACGCCGTCGATTTCAGCTTCGACGATGGCCGCACCGGGCATCGATGACAGCAGGATGCGGCGCAGGGCATTGCCCAGCGTGTGACCGAAACCGCGTTCGAACGGCTCGATGACCACACGTGCCTGCGTGTCGGACGCCGACGTGACCTTGACGACACGCGGCTTCAAAAATTCGTTGGTGGATTCCTGCATGAGAACGGGGTCCTCTAAAAAATGCTTACTTCGAGTACAGCTCGACTACGAGGTTTTCGTTGATGTCGGGCAGGATGTCGTCGCGTTCGGGTAGCGTCTTGAGCGTACCGACCATCTTGTCGGCATCGACTTCGACCCACTCGGGGAAGCCGATCTGACCGGCGATCTCGAGCGACGACTTGATGCGCAGCTGCTTCTTCGCCTTTTCACGCACGCTGATCACGTCGCCACCGTTGACCTGGTAGGACGGGATGTTGACGATGCTGCCGTTGACTTCGATGCCCTTATGGCTGACGAGCTGGCGAGCTTCGGCGCGCGTGGACGCAAAGCCCATGCGGTATACGGTGTTGTCGAGGCGACCTTCGAGCAGGCGCAGCAGGTTCTCACCCGTCGAGCCTTTGCGGCCAGCCGCTTTTTTATAGTAGTTGCGGAACTGGCGCTCGAGGATGCCGTACATGCGACGCAGCTTCTGCTTTTCGCGGAGCTGGAGGCCGTAGTCCGACACGCGCGGGCGACGTGCCGGCGCACCGCCCGGAGGCGTTTCGAGCTTGCACTTCGACTCGAGCGGACGCACACCGCTCTTCAGGAACAGATCCGTTCCTTCGCGGCGCGACAGCTTGCACTTGGGTCCGATGTATCTTGCCATGACGAGTACCTGCTTAGACGCGGCGGCGCTTGGGCGGCCGGCAACCGTTGTGAGGGATCGGAGTCACATCATTGATGTTGTGAATCTTGTAACCGCAGGCGTTCAGCGCACGTACGGCCGATTCACGACCGGGGCCCGGGCCCCAGACGCGCACGTCGAGGTTCTTCAGGCCGTAGTCCATCGCAGCCTTGCCCGCCTTGTCGGCAGCAACCTGGGCTGCAAACGGCGTCGACTTGCGCGAACCGCGGAAGCCGCAGCCGCCCGCCGTCGCCCAAGACAGTGCGTTGCCCTGGCGATCCGTGATCGTGATGATCGTGTTGTTGAACGACGCGTGAACATGCGCGATGCCGTCCTGGACGACGCGCTTGATCTTCTTCTTGCCGCTCTTCTGTGACTTTTGCTGTGCCATGTGCTCTTGAGTTCCTGGCTATTCGTTGCCCGCGCGGGGATGACTTGCCAACCTTTTCTTGGCCGACCTTTACTTGCGGGCGACTACTTGCGAACCGGGCGACGCGGACCCTTGCGGGTGCGTGCGTTGGTGCGTGTGCGTTGCCCGCGCAGCGGCAGGCCGCGGCGGTGGCGGATGCCCCGGTAGCAACCGAGGTCCATGAGGCGCTTGATGTTCATCGCGGTTTCGCGGCGGAGGTCACCCTCAACCGTGAACTTGGCCACCTCGTCACGCAGCTTGGCGACTTCCGGCTCAGCGAGATCACGCACAGAGATGTGCTCCTCGATGCCGGCTGCCGCACAAATCTGCTTCGCGCGCGTGGGGCCAATACCGTAGATCGTCGTCAGAGCGATCACGATGTGTTTGTTGGTGGGGATATTGATCCCTGCAATACGGGCCACGATGACTTCCTCTTGCTGTTTCTGCGGTTAACCCTGACGCTGCTTGTGGCGCGCGTCTGAGCTGCAAATCACCCGCAGTACGCCGTTCCTGCGAACAAGCTTGCAGTTACGGCAGATCTTTTTTACTGATGCACGAACTTTCATGGTCGTTCTCCGCTGGCCGCGCGCCCCAATGGCGCCTCGACCCTATGCCGCTACGTGCGGCTGTAATTCCTCAGGTTGGCCTTCTTCATCATGCCGTCGTACTGGTGCGACAACGTGTGTGCACGCAGCTGCTGGAAGAAATCCATCGACACGACGACGAGGATCAGCAGCGACGTACCACCGATGTAGAACGGAATGCTCGGGTAGAACATCCGGACCAGTTCCGGCACAAGGCAAATGCCCGTGATGTAGAGCGCGCCCCAGAATGTCAGCCGGGTCAGGACGCGGTCGATGTACTCGCCCGTCTGCTGGCCAGGCCGGATACCCTGGATGAAGGCGCCCGAACGTTTCAGGTTGTCCGCTGTCTCCCGCGAGTTGTACACGAGCGCCGTGTAGAAGAAGCAGAAGAACGCGACGAGCACGCCGTACAACACAATGTACAGCGGCTGCCCGGGACTCAGTGCAGCACCAATCGACTGCATCGTTTGCTGCAGCGGACCGGGATCGGGGTTGGCGCCACCGAATTGCACCATCGTTGCCGGGAACAGCAGCAGGCTGGTCGCGAAGATCGGCGGGATCACGCCCGACATGTTGATCTTGAACGGCAGGTGCGTGCTCTGCGCCTGCATCATGCGCCGACCCTGCTGACGCCGCGCGTAGTGTACCGTAATGCGCCGTTGCGCGCTTTCCATGTAGACCACGAACACCGTGATCCCGATGACCGCGATCAGGATGATGAGCGCCAGCGCCGGTGACATCGTGCCGTCGCGAACGAGCTGCGCGGTACCCGCCAGCGCGCCCGGCATGCCGGCGATGATGCCCGCCAGAATGATGATCGAGATACCGTTGCCGACGCCACGCTCCGTGATCTGCTCACCGAGCCACATGAGGAACATGGTGCCCGTAACCAGCGTGACCACGCAGACAAACATGAACTGCCAGCCCGGGTTCACCACGAGGCCAGGCTGCGCCTGGATCGCGTAGGCCGCACCGAACGACTGGATCGCGGCCAGCCCCAGCGTACCGATGCGCGTGTACTTCGTGATCTGGCGGCGACCGCTCTCGCCCTCTTTCTTGAGCTTGGCAAGGCTCGGCACGATGACCGTGGCCATCTGCATGACAATCGACGCCGAGATGTAGGGCATCACGCCCAGCGCAAAGACCCCGAAGCGTTGCAGTGCACCACCCGAGAACATGTTGAACATGCTCAGGATGTTGCCGGACTGCTGCTCGAAGAAGCTTGCGAGCTGCAACGGGTCAACGCCAGGTACCGGGATGTAGGTCCCGACCCGGAATACGACGAGGGCACCGACCAGGAACAGCAACCGCTGCCTGAGTTCGGTGAGCTTGCCGGCTTGCACCGGGTTACCCGTCATTTCTGCGCCTTTTTTGGCCACGTTGGGTCCTTCAGTCCTCGATCTTGCCGCCAGCGGCTTCGATCGCCTTACGGGCACCCGGCGTTACCGCCAGGCCCTTGATCGTCTTCTTGCTCGTGACCTTGCCCGAGTCGATGATCTTCACCTTCTCGGCGTGCGAAGGCACGAGACGCGCGCGCTTGAGTGCGAGCAGGTCAACCGTGTCGCCTTCGACGAGGTCGATTTCGTGCAAACGCAGTTCCGCGCTCAGGCGGGCCTTACGTGAGTTAAAGCCAACCTTGGGCAGGCGGCGCTGCAGCGGCATCTGGCCGCCTTCAAAGCCGACCTTGTGGAAGCCGCCCGAGCGGGACTTCTGACCCTTGACACCACGGCCACTGGTCTTGCCCTGGCCCGCGGAGTGGCCGCGACCCAGTCGCTTGCCGACCGGCTTGGAGCCCTTGGCAGGCTTGAGTTCATTGAGACGCATGTCAGGCTTCCTCGACTTTCAACAGGTACGAGACCTGGTTGATCATGCCGCGGTTCTCGGGGGTGTCTGCGACTTCAACCGTGTGGTTGATGCGGCGCAGGCCGAGACCGGCGATGCTCGCCTTGTGATTCTTCAGTCGGCCAAACTTGCTTTTGACCAACGTCACTTTGAGTGTCTTTCCCTTGGCCATGGTGCTTACCCGACGATTTCTTCGACTTTCTTGCCACGCTTGGCAGCAATCGCCTGCGGCGAGTGGATGCCAGCGAGGCCGTTGATGGTCGCGCGCACCACGTTGATCGGGTTACGCGAGCCGTAACTCTTGGCCAGCACGTTGCGAACGCCCGCGCACTCGAAGACCGCGCGCATCGCACCGCCGGCGATGACGCCCGTACCTTCCGAGGCCGGCTGCATGTAGACCTTGGTGGCGCCGTGGCGGCCCTTGATCTCGTACTGCAGCGTGTCGTCACGCAGGTGAACCTGCTGCAGGTTCTTGCGCGCGGCCTGCATTGCTTTCTGAATGGCGACGGGCACTTCGCGTGCCTTGCCGTAGCCGAATCCGACGCGACCGGCACCGTCACCGACAACCGTCAGTGCCGTGAAACCGAACTGGCGGCCACCCTTGACCACCTTGGCGACGCGATTGACCGCAACGAGCTTCTCGAGAAGATCGTCACCGGCGCTGTTCTTGTCATGCTTTGCCATGCTTTTGCTTCCTGTTGCCGCTTCGCAGCTTCAGTTCACCCTCCGGGGTGCTTGATCAGAAGTTGAGACCCGCTTCGCGAGCGGCGTCGGCCAGCGCTTTCACGCGGCCGTGGTATCGGTAACCCGAGCGATCGAAAGCCACTGTCTCGATGCCCTTTTCCTTGGCGCGCTCGGCCAGGACCTGGCCGACCTTTTTGGCCGCGTCGACGTTGCCCGTGCCCTTGAGGCCTTCGCCAACCGCTTTCTGGACGGTCGAGGCCGAAACGAGCACCGTACCGCCGTCGGCGTCGATGATCTGCGCGTAGATGTGGCGCGGCGTGCGGTGCACTGACAGACGCAGGGCACGGAGCTCGCGGATCTTCGCCCGTGCGCGACGGGCGCGACGCAGACGGTTGTCTTTCTTGTTCAGTTTCATAGTCGTAAACCTTTCCGCGATTACTTCTTCTTCGCTTCTTTGCGAACGACGCGCTCGTCGGAGTAACGCACGCCCTTGCCTTTGTACGGCTCGGGCGGACGGTAGGCACGGATCTCGGCGGCAACCTGGCCTACGGCCTGCTTGTCCACACCCGAGACGATGACCTCAGTCTGGCTCGGCGTCTCGACCTTCACACCGGCGGGCATCTTGTGCACGACGGGGTGCGAGAATCCCAGTGTCAGGTTGAGCGAGTCACCCTGGGCCTGGGCACGGTAGCCAACGCCGACGAGCGTAAGCTTGCGTTCCCAGCCTTCGGTGACGCCGTGTGCCATGTTGCCGAGCAGCGCACGCGTCGTGCCGGACATCGCCTTGGCGAAACGCGAACCATTGTTTGCGGACACGTGCCACGTGCCCTCTTCTTGATTGAGCGTCACGTTGCCGTTGAGTTCCATCGACAGCGTGCCTTTCGGTCCTTTGAGCGACACGGCGTCGCCCGAGACCGACAGCTCGGCACCTTTCGGCAGGCTCAGCGGTTGTTTGGCAATTCTGGACATGATTGTCTCTGTTCAGTTCGGGCCCCATTCGGCCCCGTTACACCCGGCGCGCCGGGCAAACTTGTCTATAAGTCAGTCTTTACGATACGTAGCAGATCACTTCGCCGCCGACACCCTGTTCGCGGGCCTTGCGGTCGCTCATGACGCCCGAAGACGTCGACACGATGGCAACGCCGAGGCCGCCGAGCACCTTGGGCAGGTCACCGGCGCCACGGTAAATCCGCAGGCCAGGCTTGCTCACGCGCTTCAGCTTTTCGATGACCGGCTCACCTTCGTGGTAGCGCAGCTCAACCGTCAGCTCCGACTTGGCGCCGTCCTGGTCAACGTTGAAGTCACCCACATAGCCTTCGTCACGCAGTACAGCGGCGATAGCCACTTTTGCGTTTGACGACGGCATGCTGACGCTGGTCTTGCGTGCCTTCTGGGCGTTGCGAATGCGGGTCAGCATATCCGCGATCGGATCACTCATGCTCATTTCTAATACCTTCCGCTTACCAGCTGGCCTTGCCGAGGCCGGGGATTTCGCCCTTCATCGTTGCTTCACGCAGCTTGTTCCGCGCGAGGCCGAACTTGCGGTAGAAGCCGTGCGGGCGGCCCGTGATCGAACACCGGTTACGACCACGTGACGGCGATGCATCACGCGGCATGGCGTTCAGTTTCGCCTGCGCCGCGTCGCGCTCGTCGGTGGTCGACCCGGGGTTCTTGATGATGGCCTTGAGCTCAGCGCGTTTCTTGGCGTAGCGCGCCGCGAGCTTGGCGCGCTTGGTCTCGCGCGCAACCATGGATTTCTTTGCCATAAAGCCTTACCTGTGGCCTGGATAACCGCTCAGCGTTTGAACGGAAAGTTGAATGCTTCGAGCAGCGCGCGACCTTCTTCGGGGTTGCGTGCCGACGTCGTAATCGTGATGTCCATTCCCCGGACCGAATCGACCTTGTCATAGTCGATCTCGGGGAAGATGATCTGTTCCTGCACACCCATCGAGTAGTTGCCCTGGCGGTCAAAGCCCTTGGGGCTCATGCCACGGAAGTCGCGGATACGCGGGATCGCGATCGAAATCAGGCGATCCAGAAATTCGTACATGCGTTCACGGCGCAGCGTGACCTTGCAGCCGATCGGGAAGCCTTCACGGACCTTGAAGCCGGCAACCGACTTGCGCGCCTTTCTGACCACGGGCTTCTGGCCCGCGATGGCCGTCATGTCGGCAACGGCGTGATCCATGATCTTCTTGTCGGCGATCGCCTCACCCACACCCATGTTGAGCGTGATCTTGGTGATGCGCGGCACCTGCATGACGTTGTCGAGCCCGAGCTTGTCCTTCAGGGCTGCAACGATCGTCTCTTCGTACTGCTCTTGTAGTCTGGCCATAGTCTTGTCGGTCGTCGCCCGGGGGCTTAGACGTCCACCGCCTCGTTGTTGGAACGGAAGACACGCGACTTGTTGCCGTCGGCATCGATCTGGATGCCCACGCGGTCGCCTTTCTTCGTGCTCGGGTTGTACAGCTGAACATTCGAGATGTGCAGCGGCATGTTCTTGTCCTTGATGCCGCCGGGGTCATTTTTGTTGGGGTTGGCCTTGACGTGCTTCTTGGCAACGTTGATGCCTTCCACCAGTACCCGGTCGTCATCCATCACCTGGAGGACCGTACCCGTACGACCCTTGTCTTTGCCTGTGATGACGATGATCTCGTCGCCTTTGCGAATCTTATTCATGTCTCGAAACCTGTTAGGGGTCCGTGCTCAGAGCACTTCGGGTGCCAGCGACACGATCTTCATGAACTGGTTGCCACGAAGCTCACGGGTCACGGGGCCAAAAATGCGCGTGCCAATGGGCTCAAGCTTGTTGTTCAGCAGCACGGCGGCGTTGCCGTCGAAGCGGATCAGCGAGCCGTCCTTGCGGCGCACGCCCTTGCGGGTGCGCACGACGACGGCGTTGTACACCTCGCCTTTCTTGACCTTGCCGCGCGGGATCGCGTCCTTGACGCTGACCTTGATCACGTCACCGACGCTCGCGTAACGGCGCTTGGAACCGCCCAGCACCTTGATGCACATGACGCTGCGTGCACCGCTGTTGTCTGCTGCGTCCAGCACTGTCTGCATCTGAATCATTGCTCAATCCTTACGTCAGCCGCGCCTTCGCGGCGAACACAACTACGTTCTGGCTCAGCTACCGGTGCCGCGCTCGAGGACTTCGACCACACGCCACGACTTCGCTTTCGAAATCGGAGGGCACTCACTGATCGCAACGGTGTCACCGATGCGGCACGCGTTTTCTTCGTCGTGCGCCTTGAGCTTGGTCGTGCGGCGAATGTACTTGCCGTACACGCCGTGCTTCACCAGGCGCTCGATGGCGACCGATACCGTCTTGTCCATCTTGTCGGACACGACGCGGCCGACAACGCGGCGTTCAATTTTTTCTGCGTTCGTTTCGCTCATGGTCTTCTTCAGTCTTTGGCGGCTGCGCTCTCACGCATAACCGTCTTGATCCGGGCGATGTCTTTACGTACGCGACGGTACTCATGCACTGCCATGTCCTGGCCCGTGGCACGCGCCATACGCAGGTTGAACTGCTCGCGGCGCAGCTTGACGAGTTCTTCGGCGAGTGCCTCGGCACTCATGTCACGCATCTCGGCGGCATTCATCACATCACCTGCCTTTTGACGAAGGCCGTCGCCATCGGAATCTTGGCTGCAGCAAGGCGGAATGCCTCGCGCGCCACGTCTTCGTTGACGCCTTCCATTTCGTAAAGGATGCGGCCGGGCTGGATCTGGGCGACCCAGTATTCGACGTTACCCTTACCTTTACCCTGTCGTACTTCAAGCGGCTTCTTCGAGATCGGCTTGTCCGGGAACACGCGGATCCAGATCTTGCCGCCACGCTTGATGTAACGGGTCATGGCACGACGTGCCGCTTCGATCTGGCGCGCCGTCAGACGACCACGACCGGTGGCCTTGAGCGCGAACTCGCCGAACGAAACCGTGCTGCCGCGCTGCGCGAGACCGCGGTTACGGCCCTTCTGCTGCTTGCGGAACTTGGTGCGTTTTGGTTGCAACATCGTCAGTCAACCTCTTAGCGGGCCGCCGCATCGGCAGGCTCACTGGCTGCCTGCTCAGCGGTGTCGTAGACCTCGCCCTTGAAAATCCAGACCTTGACGCCGATGACGCCGTAGGTTGTGTGCGCTTCGGCCGTGCCGTAGTCGATGTCGGCGCGCAGCGTGTGCAGCGGCACGCGACCTTCGCGGTACCATTCCGAACGTGCAATCTCGGCGCCATTCAGGCGACCACCGACCTTGACCTTCACACCCAGCGCACCAGCACGCATCGGGTGTTGCACGGCGCGCTTCATGGCGCGGCGGAACATGACGCGACGCTCGAGCTGCTGCGCGATGCCTTCGGCAACCAACGTGGCGTCGAGCTCAGGCTTGCGGATCTCGGCGATGTTGATGCGGACGTCGGCAAGAGACATTTCAAGCATCATGGCGACCTCGCGGCGCAGCCGCTCGATATCTTCGCCCTTCTTGCCGATGACAATGCCGGGACGCGCCGTGTGCAGCGTGATGTTGACCTTCTTGGCGGGGCGCTCGATCTGGATACGCGAAACCGACGCGTCCTTGAGCCGCTTGCTCAGGAACTTGCGGACCTCGAAGTCCTGGCGCACGTATTCCGGGAAGCTCGCCGTATCGGCGTACCATTTCGACTGCCAGTCAGCCGTGATGCCGAGACGAATGCCTGTCGGATGTACTTTCTGACCCATAGCGTTCTGCCTTACTCGTCCGCAACGCGGATCGTAATGTGACTGTTGCGCTTGATGATCCGCGTGCCGCGGCCTTTGGCGCGTGCGCGGTAGCGACGGAAGGTCGGCGCTTCGTCGACCATGATCGTGGCGACCTTGAGCTCGTCGATGTCCGCGCCGTGGTTGTGCTCGGCGTTGGCAATCGCCGACTCGAGCACCTTGCGCAGAATGCCTGCGCTCTTCTTCGGCATGAACGCGAGCGTGGTCAGCGCTTCATCAACGCTCTTGCCACGGATCATGTCGGCAACAAGCCGGCATTTTTGTGGCGAAATGCGCGCGTAGCGCAACTTGGCTGCAACCTGCATCTTGCTACCCTGCCTTAGCGTTTCTTCGTCTTGCGATCGCCGGCGTGACCCTTAAAGGTACGGGTCACGGCGAATTCGCCGAGCTTGTGGCCAACCATGTTCTCGGAGATCAACACGGGTACGTGCTGACGACCGTTGTGGACCGCAATCGTGAGGCCGACCATGTCGGGCAACACCATCGAGCGCCGCGACCAGGTCTTGATCGGGCGGCGGTCGTTCGCAGCGGCAGCTGCTTCGACTTTCTTCGACAGATGGTTGTCGACGAAGGGGCCTTTTTTGAGTGAACGAGGCACGTCTGTAATTCCCTTGCTTGAGTTGTGTCGCGAGCCCGAGGCCTAGCGACCCTTCCGGCTCTTGCGACGACGAACAATCATCTTGTCCGTGCGCTTGTTGGAGCGCGTCTTGTAGCCCTTGGTCGGCGTGCCCCAGGGGCTCACCGGGTGACGGCCACCCGAGGTGCGGCCTTCACCACCACCGTGCGGGTGATCGACGGGGTTCATGGCAACACCACGAACCGTCGGGCGGACACCGCGCCAGCGCTTGGCGCCGGCCTTGCCGAGCTTGCGCAGGTTGTGTTCGCCGTGACCAACTTCACCGACCGTCGCGCGGCATTCCGTGTGGATGCGGCGCATCTCACCCGAACGCAAACGCAGTGTGGCGTAAGCACCTTCGCGAGCCGCGACCTGCGCGACCGCACCGGCCGAGCGGGCGATCTGCGCACCCTTGCCGGGCTTCATCTCGATGCAGTGCACGAGCGTACCAACCGGGATGTTGCGCAGCGGCAGCGAGTTACCGGGTTTAATCGGTGCGTCGTCTGACGACATGACAGGCGTGCCGGCCTTCACGCCCTTGGGCGCGAGGATGTAGCGACGCTCACCGTCTGCGTACTTGATCAGCGCGATGTGGGCGCTGCGGTTCGGGTCGTACTCGAGACGCTCGACTTCACCGGGTACACCGACTTTGTCACGCTTGAAATCGATGATGCGGTAGCGCTGCTTGTGCCCCCCGCCGCGGTGACGCACGGTCATGCGGCCCGTGTTGTTACGGCCACCCGACTTGGTCTTTTTCGCGACGAGGCCCTCGAACGGCTTGCCCTTGTGCAGGTCAGGCGTGTTGACCTTGACCGTAAACCGGCGGCCCGGGGATGTCGGCTTTGCTTTCTGCAATGACATGATTGTGTTCCCTAATCCCGCTCGCGCTTATTCGGCGCCGAGGAAATCGATCTCGCTACCGGCGGCGAGCTTGACGTAGGCCTTCTTGAACGAGGCGCGGCGACCGAAGCTGCGGCCACGACGCTTCACCTTGCCCGCCTGGTTGACGACGCTGACGCCTTCAACGCTGACTTCGAATAGCTGCTCTACCGCAGCCTTGATCTCCGCCTTGGTCGCGTCGGTACGCACCTTGAAGACCACCTGGTTGCCAGACTCGGCGACCATGTGGCTCTTTTCGGAGATGTGCGGCCCAACGATGACCGTCAACAGACGTTCTTCACGCAGTGCCTGGCTCATGACAGACGCTCCTCTACGAGCTTCAGCGCCGGCACGGTGATCAGTACCTTCTCAAAGCGCAGCAGCGTCACCGGGTCGATGGCAGCCACGTCGATGATGCCGACGTTTTTGAGGTTGCGAGCCGAGAGGTAGACGTTCTCGTCGAACGCTTCCGTCACGATGAGCACGTTGTCGAGCTCGAGCTCTTTCAGTTTCGAAGCCATCTCACGCGTCTTCGGCGCGTCCATCGTCATCGACTCGACAACGACCAGACGGTCCGTGCGACGCAGCTCCGAGAACAGCGAGCGCAGCGCGCCGCGGTACATCTTGCGGTTGACCTTCTGGTCGTGGCTCTGCGGGCGCGCAGCAAAGGCGCGGCCACCACCGACCCAGATGGGGCTGCGGATCGTACCGGCGCGGGCGCGGCCCGTGCCTTTCTGACGCCAGGGCTTGGCACCGCCGCCACGAACGTCGGACCGGTTCTTCTGGCGCTTGGTGCCGCTGCGGGCGCCGGCCAGAAACGCGGTCACGACCTGGTGCACAAGCGACTCGTTGTAGCTGGCGTCGAACGCCTGCTCAGAGACTTCGACCGCACCCGAGGTGCCAGTCAGCTGGACTTTAACCGTCATCAGGCAGCCCTCCCGTTACGCGACTTCACGGCCGGGCGGATGATGACGCTACCGCCATCGGAACCCGGGATGGCACCGCGAATGAGGACGAGGTTACGGTCGGCGTCAACGCGCACAACCTCGAGGTTCTGGACCGTGCGACGCACGTTGCCCATGTGGCCCGCCATCTTCTTACCTTTGAAGACGCGGCCCGGAGTCTGGTTCTGGCCAATCGAACCCGGCGCACGGTGTGCCAGCGAGTTGCCGTGCGTCGCGTCCTGGGTGCTGAAGTTGTGGCGCTTGACGGTACCGGCGAAGCCTTTGCCGATGCTCGTGCCAATCACGTCGACCTTCTGGCCCGCTTCGAAGATCTCCACGGTGATTTCACCGCCGACTTCGATATCCGCGCCTTCACCCTCGTCAAGACGGTGCTCGACCAGACGGGTCCCTGCCTCGACCTTCGCCTTGGCATAGTGACCGGCCAGGGCCTTGTTGACCCGGGATGCTTTGCGAGAACCCGCAGTAACCTGAATAGCGCGGTAGCCGTCGGTTTCGACGGTCTTGACCTGGGTCACCCGGTTGGGTGTCGCCTCGATCACGGTAACGGGCACAGAGCTGCCGTCTTCCGTAAACACGCGCGTCATGCCGCTTTTGCGGCCAACGAGAGCAATCGTCATTGTACTCACTCATCAGGCTCCGACTTCGATTGGCCGGAGCAACCAAAAACTCAATGTTCGATCAGACACAGACTGCAATTGGCCTGCGCTGGCTGCCGTTGGCGGGATTACCCGCCGGCCGCGCCTGCCCGACCCGCCCACACCTGGAGGTGCGGCGCGTCCGGTGGTTCACGAACGGCCGTGCCAGGCCTGCGACCCTGCTGCCCGCCAACGTGGCGGCGCGAGACTGGGCCAATACCCGGCACCTTTAATGGACCAGCCTGCCGCGCGGGCCTGACAGATGACTTCCAGAGGCCATGCTGCGGACAGCAACGCGCCACCGAGCCATTACCCGGTGGCGCCTGGTTTGCGGGAATCTGTGCGTTGGCTGGTCGATCTGATGACGACCTCGCCCGCGCTTCCTCGCGAGAGCCCGCTATTATAGCGTGACTAATTTCAGTTGCAACACCCGGCAAGGGCCGGGTGGGCAATCAATTCAGCTTGATCTGGACGTCAACACCGGCAGGCAGCTCGAGCTTCATGAGCGCGTCAACCGTCTTGTCGGTCGGGTCGACGATGTCCATGAGGCGCTTGTGCGTGCGCAGCTCGTACTGGTCGCGCGCGTCCTTGTTGACGTGCGGCGAGATCAGCACCGTAAAACGCTCCATCTTGGTCGGCAGCGGCACGGGACCCTTGACGGTCGCACCGGTACGCTTTGCCGTATCCACGATTTCGCGCGCCGACGTGTCGATCAGACGATGATCGAACGCCTTAAGCCGAATGCGAATATTCTGGTTCGTTGCCATACTAATTATCCCGGCGCCACCGGCGCCTCTTCTAAATCGTCATCGCGAGGAGCG
>CALBPI010000035.1 GCA_937899415.1 uncultured Gammaproteobacteria bacterium
GTCATCGCGAGGGGCCATAGGCCAATACCGTCATCGCACGGGGCCATAGGCCAATACCATCATCGCGAGGGGCCATAGGCCAATACCGTCATCGCGAGGGGCCGCAGGCCCCGTGGCGATCTCTCAACCAGCACGATAGCGCCACGAGATTGCCGCGCCCGCCGCGCGGGCTCGCAATGACGGGCGCTCTTGCCCGTAGTGTGCTGTCAGACAGATCGCGCCGACTATTGTGATTCAGCCATGCCATCCCCGCCGCGGTTCAGCCGGCAGCCATTCATGGAAATGGTGCTGCCATCACTGAGCGATCCCTCGATATACGGACTTCCGTCGGCGAGCAGGCTTAGCGTGCCAGTGCCAGTAAATGAGCTGCCACCGCCCGTCGCATTGAATGTTGCGGCGGTACCGTCAAGCTCGCCGGTCACCTGGAATGTCGTCCCGGTCACAATGTCAAATGCCTCGCCCTCAAATACGACGCCATCGGTGTTCAGCGACAGGTAGGCGGCCGTGTCCGAGCCGCTGGCGCGGCCGACAAAACGGTACGCGAAACCATTGTCGCCGCCGATCCGGTTCAGGGTGAGGTTGCCGCCCTCCCAGGTGCCTTCAATGCGGTCAGGGTTGACGAATTGCACGGCGAGCGGGCCGGCAACGTTGTCGTTTGTGTTGTCGATTTCAGGCAGCACGCGTATCGAGAAACCGAATATGCCGGTGCCGCCGCCGAATACGGCGAATTCGTTTACGGCGTCGATACCCTGCCATTCATAGCCGAATGGCGCGAAACCACTATTGCCGCCTGCGCCGATCACCATGCCGGCGGCACCCGAGTTCGTGCCGGAAATCGATCCCGAGTAAGCGCCGGCGAACGCACAAGCGAGCGTTTCCTCGAGGTGTGCGACGGCATCCTGAGCAGCGGGCAACGTGTGCGGTACGCCGTCGACTGACGCCGCATCAGAGATGATCGTGACCAGCTCGTCCTGCAGGTCCGTGGTGCGAAAGTCGACCGGCGGCCAGCCCTCGGCGACCTGCTGGACTTCCTCGCTGATCGCAATACCGTCTTCGACATCGCCATTCACATCCAGCATTTGCAGGAATCGCGCGATGTTGGCCAGCTGCAGATCAAAGTCGGCGTCGTCTACAGCGGCCTGGGTGGGTGTAATCAGTGTCGCGCAATCGGCTTGGCCGACGATGACACTGCCCACTGAAAAGGTTACGGGTTCGCCTGTCTCGCAGCTAAATTCACCGCCTGCATTAGTGATACCGGCTTCAGCGCCTGAGACGAAGGCCAGGCCGGCGACATTCGAGTCTTTGAACTTACCTACCTGCACTGCAGCTGGCCCCGGTGCGGGAGGGGGCACGTTGCTGACGGGCGCGCTCTCTCCGCCGCCGCCGCCACAGGCGGTCAGCAGCGCCGAGGCGGCGGCGAGGGTAACTATGGCCTTAAAGGTCTGGGCGTGTCGTGTCTTCATGTTGGTCCTCATCGGTTTGTGTCGGCGGGCTCGCCGCAGACGGGGCGTTGCCAAGGGCACCTGCGGGCGCCAGTGATGCGTTCCCATTTCGCGATCGTGATCGGGGATCGACACTAGCTACGGATCAGGCAAACTGACTGATGAAGACCTGATGGAAACGTGATGAGGGCGTGCGGCAACCGAAAATGGTAATTTTGTCTCAAGCTTTCAGCGTGCTTGCGGTCGCGATGCATTGAGAGGGCACGAATCGTCGTTGTCATGGACGCCACGCGCACAGTCGACCTGAGTCAGCCCTTCCGATTGGGTGAGTGCAGCGTGTACCCGGCCGAGCGTGTGATACGCCACGCTCAAGGCGAGTCGAATATCGAACCGAAGGTGATGGCGGTTCTGTTGGTGCTGGCCGCAGAGGCCGGCAAAGTCGTCGCACGCAGCGAGATTTTCGATCGGGTCTGGCCTGGGGCGATCGTTTCCGACGAGGCACTATCGCGTTGCATCTACCAGCTACGTAAACACCTTGCCAAATCGGGCGGCGAGCCCTTGCCGATCAAGACCATCCCGAAGAAGGGCTACTGCCTGACATTGGCGCCGACTTCCTTGGCGGCCCAGATGCCCCGGAAGTCAGCGGATCGCACTGACCGTTCGCGCCGCTGGCTCGCGTATGTCGTGTCAGGCGCACTGGTTTTGCTGATCGGCTCGATTTTGTTGCTGGGTGATCGGACCGATGCGCCAAATTCACCAACCGCCGAGGAAGCCGTGCGCGGAGATCTGGCCCTCGCGGTATTGCCGTTTGCTGATCTGTCAGAAAGTAGCCGGAGCTTGCGGTTTGGCGAGGCGTTCCCGCAGGACCTATTAACTGGGCTTGGTCGCCTGAGCGGTCTGCGGGTTTCCGCATGGGCATCGTCGAGCCGATTTGCTTTGACGGACGACAGAGCGCAAGACATCGGCGACGCGCTTGGCGTCGACGTCCTGCTCACAGGGACGATTCGGGTGGACGCGGAGCTTGTCGAGGTACGGGCTGAACTGATCGATGTCGCCGGTGGTACACAAATCTGGGCCGATGCATACGTGCAGGACCGGCGAAACACCCACCTCATCCAAACGGCGATTGCGCAGGCGGTCAATCGCGTCCTCGATGTCGGTGGCGACACGATTGCGATGCAGCCCATTGCCAACTCGGTCGCCGCTTACGACCTCTACATTGAGGGTAGACACTATTTGAATCGCCGCAACGCAGGGTCGCTGCAGCAGGCGATCCGGTTTTTCGAGCTGGCCGTCGAGGCTGATCCCGAGTTCGCGGAGGCGTGGAGTGGTTTGGCGGACGCGCACATGATCGCGACGCAATACCAACTGACACCGCTGACCGATGCGATTCGCAAGGCGCAACCCGCGATAGACAGAGCACTTGCCCTTAACGCGGGCATTGCCGAGCCGGTGGCGTCGCAAGGTCTGCTTTATCTGCATGCCGGTGATTTCGAGAATGCCGCCAACACACTACGCCGCGCCGCAGCGATGAACCCGAACTACAGCAATGCGCACAACTGGCTTGGTCGAGCCGACGAGTTACTCGGTAACCACTTGCAGGCACTGGAGGCCTACCGGCGCGGACTACGACTGGATCCGCTGTCGACCATCCTGAATCTGAATGTGGCGCGTGTGCTGTCCGCCACTGGCAGCGCGCCGCTCTCGCAGGACTACTTCGACACCATATTGAAGTACGACCCGGATTTCCCCAATACCTACTGGGCGCTGGGCTACATCAGCTACAAGCAGGGCGATCTGGATGCATCGATCGGCCACTATCGTGTGGCGTTCGACAAAGGTCTGCGCAGTCCCTTCGCGATGGCGCAGTTTGCCGTAGTTCACGTGTTCGCCGGCAACACTGAACAGGCGGCGTATTGGCTGCAGCGCTCGGACGAAACCTCAAGTGCCGGGCAGACTCACGTCGCGCACAACCAGCGCTACCGCCTGACTGAGGGTTATGACGACTGGCTTGCGTACGCGGATCGGATGGTGGGGCAGCGGCCAGGTAGCGCCAACTACCAGTACATGGCCGGGCAGGCTGAGACCTCGCGCGGTCGTTATGCAGCAGCGGTAGCGCGCTTCGAGAAAGGCCGCGCGCTCGACCAGGATGATGCGTGGCTCGTGTCCTGGCCGGATGCCGCGGCAGGCGAACTGGTTGTGCTTGATTACGTACTGGCTTTGCAGCGAATCGGAGAGCACTCGGCAGCGACCATCCTGCTGCAAGACGCCGACGAGCTGATCACGCGGCTTCGTGACGGTGGCCTGGCGACGCCGGCATTCTCTTATTCGCGGGCCGCGTTGCATGCGTTGTCAGGCGATAACGACGCGGCGATTGCGGCATTGCGGGAGGTCGGTCAAAGCGGCTGGCCCGGTATTCGGCTGGCGGCAACCGACCCCAAGTTCTCCACGTTGAGCGAGACACCGGCGTTTCAGGAGATCGTCGCAGGCAGCGGGCGCAGCGACCAGAAGCGCCCGTAGCGGGTCAGCTTCCCGTCGAGCGCTGCCGCGGTGCCTCGACCAGCAACGGCTTCAGAAACCGCCCCGTCACCGAATCCGGGTTTGCCGCCACGTCTTCGGGCGTTCCCGTCGCCACGACCTCACCCCCGCCATCGCCACCGTCCGGGCCCAGATCGATGATCCAGTCAGCCGTTTTGATGACATCGAGGTTGTGCTCGATAACGATGATCGTGTTGTTGCGGTCGCGCAGTTCCTGCAGCACGCCCAGAAGCTGGCGGATGTCCGCGAAGTGCAGTCCAGTAGTCGGCTCGTCGAGCAGATAGAGCGTCTGCCCCGTATCGCGCTTGGAGAGTTCGCGCGCGAGTTTCACACGCTGCGCTTCACCGCCCGATAAGGTCACGGCGCTCTGGCCCAGCGTGATGTAGGACAGGCCCACATCCATGAGCGTCTGCAGTTTGCGGTTGAGCGTCGGCACGTTGCGGAAGAACGCCAGCGCGTCCTCGACCGTCATGTCGAGCACTTCGGAGATGTTGGCGCCCTTGTAGCGGATCTCGAGCGTCTCGCGGTTGTAGCGGCGACCCTGGCACACATCGCAAGGCACGTAGACGTCGGGCAGGAAGTGCATCTCGACCTTGATGACGCCGTCGCCCTGGCAGGCCTCGCAGCGCCCGCCCTTGACGTTGAAGCTGAAGCGCCCGGGCTTGTAGCCGCGCGCCTTGGCCTCGGGCAGCCCTGCAAACCAGTCGCGGATCGGCGTGAAGGCCCCGGTATAGGTCGCTGGGTTCGACCGGGGTGTGCGCCCAATGGGGCGCTGGTCGATGTCGATCACCTTGTCGAGGTGTTCAAGGCCCTTGATCGTTTCGCAAGGTGCCGGCGTTTGGCGTGCCCCGTTCAGGCGCATCGAGGCGGTCTTGAACAGGGTTTCGATGGTC
>CALBPI010000036.1 GCA_937899415.1 uncultured Gammaproteobacteria bacterium
GGCTCTCGACCACCGTGATGTCGCTTGTGGTGCCGTCGGCGCGAACGCTGAACGCAACATCGACCCAACCTTCAATGCCGCGACGTTGTGCCGCGCGCGGATATCCGGGCGGTGTGGCGCGTGTCTGTACGAGAACAAACTCGCCAGCTTCAGGTGTCGATACGTCGGTGGTTGCAGATTTGCTTGAGGCAGGCTGCGTGACCGGCGTCGAGTCCGCCACGCTGGGCTCGCGCACGGGCGCCTCACGCACGGGTGTCGTCGTACGCTCGCCGAAGCCGCCTGTGCCTATGCTGGCCGGCGGGGGAGGCGGTGCCGTCGTGTCCTCGGCCGTGTTGGCCGGGGCCTCTGTCGTCTCTTGTGCGGGTGGCTCTGCGACGGCGCGGGCGGCATTGGCTGCAGCGCTTTGGGCCAGGGCGTCGATCTCGCCGCGCAGCGCCGTCGCCTCGACGCGGTTGGCACCGGTGGCGACCGCTTCATTGAGCAGGCGTTCCGCCTGCGACAGCTCGCCGCGTGCAGTCGCCGTCCGCGATTCGGATATCAGCATGCTGGCGACAAAGGTCAGACCCTGGCGGGCCGTGACATTGTCGGGTTCAAGCTCGATGGCGGCCTGGTAGTAGTCACGCGCGCTGTCGTCGGCCGGCTCGATGAGGCGACCTTCGCTCACGCGCAGCGCGGCAAACTCCAGCAGGTCGTCAACACTCGTCGGTGTCGCGGCAACCGTGGCACCGGCAGCCGGAACCGCAACGAGTCGGTCGCGCAGGGCGGTGACGATGGCCGGGTCCGTGACGCCATTGCGCTCGAGTCGTGCAATGGCGGTTTCGGCAGCTGCAGTGTCACCTGAGAGTAGCGCAGTCTCGGCGCGCTCGAGATCCTGGCGCGCGATCTCGCGGCTGACCTGGCGGTTATAAAACGCCAGGCGCGGGTGGCCGGGTACGGTGTCGTTGAGCACGGCCAGCGCGGCTGAGGCTTCTGAGATTCGATCGGCCAGCAGACTCGATTCGATCTGAGAGAATGCTTGCTGCAGCACGCCTTCAAGTTGCGCACGCAGTGCCGCGTCGTCGCGTACCAGCGCGGCGGCCTGGGCGAAGTGCACCACAGCGTTATCGTCAGCGGGCTGTGTGAGTCGGCCGTCGCGAAGAGCGCGCTCACCGCGCGCCGCGAGTGTTGCGGCCCGTTCGGCCGGCGTCGGTGGCGGTGCCGCGGGGACAGTGGCCGCAGGCTGGCTCGTGTCGGTCGCACCGGCAACGGGTGCCGGGTCGTCACTGCCGCCAAACAGGACGAAGCCCAGGGCAGCGAGCAGAACCACGGCGCCGACGATCAGCGGAACGGGACCGAAGGCGGCGAACAGTCGCTCGATCAGCCCGCCGTCGACGTCCTCTTCGTCGAGCTCGGGGACGGCAACGGTGGTGGGTCGGACGTCCGTCGTGCGGAACAGGCCAGAATCAAACGTGACACCCTTGATGATGCCGGTTTCGGTCATCTTTTCCTGGACATCGTTAGGTGTGAGCGGCACCTCGGTGTGTGCGAGCGTCAGGTGCTTCTTGGCCGAGGCTTCAATCGCGAGCCGCGTGCGGCCCGGGCTGATCGGCTTGAGCAGGAAGCGGTAGACGAGGCCGTCGGAAATCAGGCCCATCATTTTTTCGCCGTCCTCGCGTCGTCCCGCGACAATCGTGACGAGTGACGGCATGTACTTGCGCAGTTTGGCCGTAATGGTTTCGACGTCTCGTACGGCAACCGCCGCGTCCGTAATCAGGACACCGCTCTGGCCGTCGCGAACGACATCGATCGCAGCCTGCAGGTTCGGCGCGTGGTTGACGACATGACTCGCACCCGTCGCTGCACGAATCGTTTTCAGGAAGCTGCCGTCATTGGTGAGGACGACAATCTCAACTTCGCTGAGCGACTGCGCGGCAGGACGCGCATCATTCGCGGCGCCCGGCTCGAGCACAGGGATGTCTTCGGCCAGCAGGTCGTAGGGACCCGACACATCGCCCGGCGCTGTCGCCGGTGACGGGTTCAGTCGCGCCTGAGTGCGCGGACCGGCTGATGTGTCGTTGGCCGGCTGCATACTGCCGCTGCCGTCATCGGAGAGCGCGTGCTGAATCGCGGCGCACACTTCCTCGGCGCTGGCCAGCGGTCCCAGCACAAGACTCAAGTGTTTGACGTTAACCAGTGAGGCGCGATCCGAGTCTGTCATCTCGGGGGATGCGAGCAGGATGCCCCGCGTCTCGGGCGAGCGGCGCTTGGCTTCCTTGAGGGCTTCCTGGCCGCTCATTCCCGGAAGGTCCTGTGCCGACACGATGATGTGGATTGGCGTGATGCCCAGTGTGGTCAGCGCTTCGGTGCCCGAGGCGGCCATGTGCACCGAATAATTCTCACCGAGCAGGCGCGCGCACGGTTCCATCAAGGATGGCTCCGGGTGCAGGAACATCACCTGAGTCTTGTACTGGTCAACCATGGCGGCCTCGGCGAGGGTGAGTACCGCCGCGACCCGTTCGCGTGGTTTTCCCTCAGCTAGCAGTATATGAAGGAAAAACGCACGACATAACCGGCCTCAGGGACCGAGTTTCCAAACTGTGACCGATTCCACATAAGCCTTTTGATGCAGTGCACACTTCTGTGGCTTCCTGCACATCTGCGGCCTGTTTCGGCGGGACTACTCGACCGTCACATTCGCCGTTTCGCGCGAAACGATCTCGTTCAGAAGCGCGGCGATAGCCTCGGCGCGCGGGGCGGTCTTCTGACCCTTGGTGCCCAGTCGCCGAATGGCGACAGTGTCTTCTTCGACCTCGCGCTTGCCCACCGCCATGATCACGGGGATCTTGGCCAGGCTGTGCTCGCGCACCTTGTAGCCAATCTTTTCGTTGCGCAGGTCGCTCTCGGCCTCGATGCCTGCTTTACGCAGTTCATTGACGAGTTCGACAGCGTACTCATCGCCATCCGAGGTGATCGTGGCAACGACGACCTGTGTCGGCGCGAGCCAGAGCGGCAGGTTGCCTGCGTAGTGTTCGAGCAGGATCCCCGTGAAGCGCTCCAGCGAGCCAAACATGGCCCGATGCAACATGACGGGGATGTGTTTTTCGCCGTCCTCACCGATGTAAGACGCGCCGAGCCGTTCGGGCAGATTGAGATCGACCTGCAAGGTGCCACACTGCCAGTCACGGCCAATGGCATCACGCAGCACGAATTCAAGCTTGGGTCCGTAGAACGCGCCTTCGCCCGGGTTGTAGCTGTACTCGAGGCCGGTTTGCTCAAGCGCCGATTTCAACGCGGCTTCCGACTGATCCCAGACCGCGTCTTCGCCGACGCGATTCTCTGGTCGGTCGGCAAACTTGATACGGACATCCTCGAAGCCGAAGTCGGCATAGATATCGAGAATCAGCTTGGTGATCGCGATCGATTCGTCGGCCACCTGTTCCATGGTGCAAAACACATGGGCGTCGTCCTGCGTGAACGCGCGTACACGCAGCATGCCGTGCAGTGCGCCCGACGGTTCGTAGCGGTGTACGCCGCCAAACTCCGAGATGCGCATGGGCAGTTCGCGGTAGCTCGTGAGCCCTTGCTTGAAGACCTGCACGTGACCCGGGCAATTCATGGGTTTGAGCGCGTAGATGCGACCGTCCTCGGTCTCGGTCGTGAACATGTGCTCGCCGAACGAATCCCAGTGCCCTGAGGCTTCCCAAAGAGCCCGGTCCATGACACTGGGCGTGTGAATCTCCTGGTAACCGGCGGCGCGCTGGCGCTCGCGCATGTAGTCGATAAGCCGCTGAAACAGGGTCCAGCCCCGCGGGTGCCAAAACACAGAGCCGGGCGCCTCTTCCTGGAAGTGGAACAGGTTCATCTGCTTGCCGAGTTTGCGGTGGTCCCGCTTCTCGGCCTCTTCGATGCGTCGCAGGTACAGTCGCAGCTGCTTGTCATTGGCCCAGGCCGTGCCATAGATGCGTTGCAGCATCTCGTTGCGCGAGTCGCCTTCCCAGTAGGCGCCCGAGACGCGCAGCAGCTTGAAGGACGTTCCGAGGCGGCCCGTGGAGGGCAAGTGGGGTCCGCGGCACAGGTCGATGAAGTCACCCTGGCGATACAACGTGATCTGCTCGTCTTCGGGAATGCGCTCGATCAGGCGTGCCTTGTACTCCTCACCCTGGTCGCGAAAAAACACAACGGCGTCATTGCGCGTCCAGACCTCGCGCTCGACCGTTTCATTACGCTCTACGATCTCGCGCATGCGCTGCTCGATGACTTCCAGGTCATCGGGCGTGAAGGGTGTCTCGCGGGCGAAGTCGTAGTAAAAACCGTCGTCGATGGCCGGACCGATCGTCACCTGAGTCTCGGGGTAGAGCTCCTTCACGGCCTCAGCAAGCGCGTGTGCGGCGTCGTGGCGCAGCACCTCGAGCCCGGCCTCGCTGTCGCGGGTGACGATGGCCACGCTGGCATCACGATCGATCGTGCGCGTCAGGTCCCAGTCCTGCCCGTCGACCTGGGCGGCAACAGCCGCTTTGGCCAGCGAGCCTGAAATCTCTTTGGCAATCGTCAGGGGATCGACCGGTCCGTCGTAGGCGCGAACCGAGCCGTCAGGCAGCGTAATGTTGACCATGTCCTTCACTTGGCAGCGGGGCACCGGGGGGCGCCCGGGTGGGGGGTGGCGTCGTTCAAAGCCGGCAATCATAGCGGTTTGCGGCGGTCGGGACTACGCATGACAGCGTGCGTCGACGGGCTGCTGCTGTATCATGGGCGCATGGTTGCGAAAGTGAACGCCGAAACCAGCGTCGGACACGACCACAAGCAGTGCATCGATACCGCCCTGGCGCGGGCCGAGGCGATCTGCGCCGAGCGTGGACTGCGCCTCACGCCGCTGCGGCGGCACGTTCTGCAGCTCGTCTGGGCGGGCCACAAGCCCGTCGGCGCTTACGACATCCTTAACGCACTCTCCTCGGGCGGTCGACGCGCTGCGCCGCCCACGGTGTACCGCGCGTTGGACTTCCTCATGGACGCGGGCCTGGTGCACCGGCTCGACTCGCTGAATGCCTACATTGGCTGCCCCGACCCGGCGCACGCCCACAGTGGTCAGTTCCTGATCTGCCGCAATTGCCACGATGTCGTCGAACTCGACGCGGGCGCGATCAATGAGCGCAGCGAAGCCGCGGCGGCCGCGGCGGGCTTCGAGGCCGAGCGCCAGATGCTCGAGGTGCGGGGCATCTGTTCGCGCTGCGCCCAACAGTCTTCGGACTGAAGCCCTGGATTCCCTGACGCAGGCGGCGCTGGGCGCCGCCGTGGGCCATCTCGTGGCGGGACGCGAGCTCGGATCCCGCGCCGCACTCGTGGGCGCGGTTTGCGGCACCTTGCCCGACCTCGATGTGCTCGTGCGCTACGCGGATCCCGTCACGGCCATGACGGTGCACCGGAGCTGGTCGCACTCATGGTTCTGGCTGACCCTCGCGACGCCCGTGGTCTGGTTGATTTTTCGGCTCGTGCCCGGCTTCCGCGGTGGCGGCTGGCAGATGCTGCTTGCCATCTGGCTCGCCTTCGTCACGCACCCCATGCTCGACAGCATGACGATTTACGGCACGCAGATGCTTCAGCCCTTCAGCGATTATCCGATCAGCGTGGGCAGCGTGTTCATTATTGATCCGGTGTTCAGCGTCCCACTGGGCGTCGCGCTCGTCATGGCGTTGCGTCGACCGGCCCGACGCCGCCAGGTGTTGTCGGTCGCACTGGCGTTTTGCACGAGTTACCTCGTGTTGTCGGCGGGATTGCAGGCCCGGCTCGAGCACAGCGCGGCACTCGCGGCCCCGCCGGGCGCGAGTATGGTCAAGGCCGCGCCGACGCCGTTCAATACCGTCCGCTGGCGGCTTCTGAGCCTGTCTTCGGGTACGCATTGCGATCAGTTCGTCTACGCCTGGCAACTCGCGAAGCCCGAGGCTTGGCGCTGCTACCCGCAGCAGCGTGAACTCGACGCCGGCCTGGGTAACCATGCGCCGTATCAGCGTATGCGTTGGTTCACGCATGGCTGGTACGCACTGCGCCGTGATGGTGACGCTGTCGTGGTCTCGGACCTGCGCATGGGGGTGGAGGGGTTCTACCTGTTCCGGTTCGTGGTCGGCGAGATCGAACAGGAGGTCGTCCGGCCTGTCGCGGCCCGCCAGCTCACGCCCGCACGCCCCGAGCTGCGCGCCTTTGCAAGGGCCTACCGGCACGCGCGCTGAGACAAGCGATCACGTACAATCCCGGGCTGTTTCCAGCGCCCAGCCAGGCACCGACTCCATGACCGACGCCCCGAGCGACGACGCGGCCGCACCGCGCGATTTTATCCGCCAGATCATTGCCGATGACCTCGCGGCCGAGCGACTGCCGCACGGGCTCGTGACGCGGTTCCCGCCTGAGCCGAATGGCTTTCTGCACATCGGTCACGCGTTGTCGATCTCACTGAATTTCGGGGTCACGGATGAGAATGGTGGCCAGACCTACCTGCGCTTCGACGACACCAACCCCGTCAAGGAGCGCCAGGAATTTGCGGATGCCATCGGCGACGATGTGCGCTGGCTGGGTTATCACTGGAGCGCCGGGCTTACCCACGCCTCCGACTATTTCGAGCGTCTGTATGAGGCCGCCGTGACGCTCATCGAGCGCGGCGACGCCTACGTCGACAGCCTGAGCGCGGAGGACATCCGCGCCTACCGCGGTACGTTGACCGAGACCGGCAAGGACAGTCCGCATCGCAGTCGCAGCGTTGAGGAGAATCTCGACCTGTTCAGGCGCATGCGTGCGGGTGAGTTCGGCGACGGCGAGCACGTGCTGCGCGCGAAGATTGACATGGCGTCGCCGAACATCAACCTGCGTGACCCGACGCTCTACCGCATTCGACACGCGTCTCACCAGCGCACGGGGGACGCCTGGTCGATCTACCCGATGTATGACTTTGCGCACACGCTTTGCGACATCTTCGAAGGCATTACGCACAGTCTGTGTACGCTCGAGTTCGAAGATCATCGGCCGCTGTATGAATGGCTCGTTGAACGGATTCCGCACGAATACCCGCCGCGCCAGATCGAGTTTTCCCGGCTGGCCGTTGCTTACATGGTCACGAGCAAACGCCGACTGTCCGCGCTTGTCGAGGAAGGGCATGTAACCGGTTGGGACGATCCGCGGATGCCGACGCTCGCCGGCTTGCGACGCCGCGGCTACCCCGCTGAGGCCTTGCGTCGCTTCTGCCACCAGGTCGGGATCACAAAGAAGGACAAGCTCATCGAGCTCGGTATGCTCGAGGCCGCCGTTCGCGACACCCTCGGCAGCGCGCCTCGCAGGCTCGCTGTCGTCGATCCACTCAAGGTCACGTTAACGAATGTTCCGGAAGGCGACACGGAATGGCTTGAGGCCAGCAATCATCCCAATGAGCCGGAGCAGGGCACCCGCAAGGTCCCGCTGACGCGCACGGTGTGGATCGAGCGCGACGATTTTCTGGAGGAAGCGCCGCGCAAGTTTTTCCGGCTCAAGCCGGGTGGCGAGGTACGGCTGCGCTACGCCTACATCATTCGTTGCGACGAAGTCGTCAAGGACGACAACGGCAACGTCGTGGAACTTAAGTGCAGCGTTGACATGGACACGCGCAGCGGCGGTGCCAGCGACCGCAAGGTCAAAGGCACGATCCACTGGGTGTCTGCTGAGCATTCGCTGCCTGCGACGATCAATCTTTACGACCGCCTGTTCCGGGAGGCTGAGCCGGCACGCCTCGAAAACTGGCAGGCGGCGATCAACCCCGACTCACTGACCGTGCGTCAGGGTTGGGTCGAGCCGGCGTTGGCGGACGTCGCCGTCGGCGACGCGGTGCAGTTCGAGCGTTTGGGCTACTTCACCCCGGATACGACGACGACGGACGACGCGATCGTATTCAATCGCGTCGTCACACTGCGTGATTCGTGGGCCAAGCTCGAGCGCGAAGCGCTCGCGGGCATCAACGCCGAGGCGTGATGGCTGGCCGTAGTCAGACGGCCAGCGGGTACTGCTCGATGTGGTGATCGGCGTTGCCGAACAGCGTATCGATCATCGTCAGGCGCTTGAAGTAGTGCGCAACGTCGAGCTCCCAGGTCACACCCATGCCGCCGTGTAGCTGCACGGCTTCCTCGCCGAGTTTGCGGCCTTCGGTGCCGATCTGGATTTTGAGCGCGTGCAGTGCGGCGTCGGCGCCTGCATCCGCTTCTTCGGTCATCACAGCGTGCAGCAGCAGCGAGCGTGTCTGCTCATAGATCATGAACATCTCGACCATGCGGTGCTGCAGCGCCTGAAAGCTCGCGATCGGCACGCCAAATTGCACACGCTGTTTCGAGTACTCCAGCGTCTTGTAGTTGAGCACCTGCATGATGCCCACGGCTTCGGCGCACACGGCGATCGTGGCGTCATCGATGACGGCTTTAAGCGTGGCCAAGCCTTCGCCCGCCGCACCCAGTAACTGGTCGGCGCCGACGCGCACCTGCTCGAAGTGAATCTCGGCCGCCTGGCGGGCATCCACGGTCGGGTACGCCTTGCGTTTGATGCCGGCGCTACTGGCATCGACGACAAACAAGCTGATGCCTTCGGCATCCTGACGCTCACCCGAAGTGCGGGCGCTGACGACCAGCGTGTCTGCGCTGCCGCCATTAAGAACCACGGTCTTGTGACCGTTGAGCACGTAGCCGTCACCATCCGCGCTTGCGGTCACAGCGACGTCGTTGAGGTCGTAACGCGCCTGTGGCTCGGCGTAAGCCAGCGCAGCGAGTTTCTCGCCGCCGATGATGTCAGCAAGCCAGGTGGCCTTCTGATCTTCAGTGGCGAGCCGCTTGAGGACGCCACCGGCCAGGACGATGCAGGGCAAGTAAGGCTCGACCACGAGGCCGCGGCCGAACTGCTCCATGAGCAGCATGAGTTCGACGGCGCCGCCGTCCAGACCGCCGTCTTCCTCCGAAAACGGCACGGCCGTCCAGCCGAGTTCGGCAAACTCACGCCAGCGATCCGCGCTGAACCCCGTGTCGGTCGCGGCGGCTTCCTGCCTGGAGTCAAAGTCGTATTCGTCTTGGATGAAGCGAGCCACGCTGTCCTGCAGCATGCTCTGGTCTTCGCTAATCGAAAAATCCATGGTGTCGTCCTGGCGTCGTGGCTCTATCAGAGCCCGAGTACGTGTTTGGCGATGATGTTCTTCTGGATCTCGTTGGACCCGCCGTAGATCGACGCCTTGCGGTAGTTGAAGTAACGCAGTGCCGTGGTCGGCTCGCTCGAGTCAACGACGACATCATCGTCGGCCGCGTCGAGCGTGAATTGATCCGGAACGTAGGGCAGGGCGTAGTAGCCCGCCGCTTCCATGTAGAGCGTGTCGAGACGCTGTTGCATCTCGGTGCCCTTGATCTTCAGGATCGAGCTTTCAGGACCCGGTGCCTTGCCCGTGGCGACGGCCGCGAGTGTGCGCAGGTCGGTGTATTCAAGTGCCTTCAAGGCAACCTCGGTGGCGACAAGCTTGCCGCGAAACGTCGCTTGCTCCATGAGCGGCTTGGCGCCGTGCTGCGACGACGAAGCGAGTTCCTTGAGTCGCGCGAGGCGGTACTTGGAACGCGCGACGCCCGCAATGTTGGTGCGTTCGTGCTGCAACAGCACTTTGCCGTAGGTCCAGCCGCGACCTTCTTCGCCGACGAGGTTTTCGACGGGCACGCGTGCGTCTTCGAAGTGGACTTCGTTGACCTCGTGGCCGCCCTCGATCGTGATGATCGGGCGAACGGTGATACCCGGCGTCGACATGTCAGCGAGGATGAAGCTGATGCCTTCCTGGCGGCGCGCAACATCGGTGTTGGTGCGTGCGAGCAGGAAAATCCACTCTGCGTGCTGGCCGAGTGTGGTCCAGGTCTTCGTCCCGTTGATCACGTAGTGGTCGCCATCGCGAACGGCCATGGTTTTGAGCGAGGCGAGGTCGGAACCGGCGCCGGGCTCTGAGTAACCCTGGCACCACCAGACGTTGCTCTCGAGAATGTCCGGCAGGAAGCGCTGCTTCTGCGCTTCGTTGCCATAGGAGTAAATGACAGGGCCAACCATGTTGACGCCGAAAGGCACGACGTCCGGTGCGTTGGCATTGGCCATCTCGATGGAGAACAGGTACTTCTGAACCGGGCTCCAGCCCGTGCCGCCGTACTCGACGGGCCAGTTCACACCCATGTAGCCGTGCTGGGCCAGGATCTTCTGCCAGCGGACGTGGTCGTCCTTGTCTAGGCGGATACCGCGGTTGACCTTCTCGCGAATGTCAGCCGGGTACTCGTCGGCGAAGAAGGCACGGACCTCATCGCGAAACGCGATTTCTTCGGGCGTGAAACTCAAATCCATAGTCGAGACTCCTGCGGTTCGACGGACCCGAAACCCCCCGGGCCGTGGTTACCGCGTCGCGCGTTCGATCGATCTGCTCGATGCATGGCGACGCAGGGTGCGCCCGAGTATAGTCACGGATGCTGCGCTGCACAACTGAGTGATTCGGCAGCGCAAATCGTTGCCTGAGCGGAGATTTTACTTATCATTCCCGCGCGACGATGTCGCCCCCAGAAACCGTATACTTAGCGAGCCCATGAGCACCGAACAGCCTCTTACGCCGCGAAACCCTGACGCCGTTGGTCCGCGCGATCAGCTGGGTCGTGGTCTGCGTGATCTCAGGATTTCGGTGATCGACCGCTGCAATTTCCGCTGCCCCTATTGCATGCCAGTATCGCAGTACGGTGAGGATTACGAGTTTCTGCGTCGTGAGCACCGCCTGAGCAGCGAAGACATTGTTCGCGTCGCGCGCATCGCCGTTGGGCTGGGCGTCACGAAGCTCCGGCTGACGGGTGGCGAGCCTTTGCTTGTAAAGCGTCTGCCTGAGCTCGTCGCGGGCCTCGCAGACATCGATGGCGTGGAGGACCTCGCGTTAACCACAAACGGCATGCTGCTCGCGGACGCGGCACCCGGGCTCAAGGCGGCTGGTCTGCATCGCTTGACGCTAAGCCTCGATAGCATCGACGAGGATGTGTTCGCGCGGTTGAGCGGTGGCCGTGGCGATCTCGCGCGCGTCCTCGATGGATTGCAGGCGGCCGAGGCCGCGGGTTTCGACGGCATCAAGATCAATACGGTGGTGCAGCGCGGCGTCAACGATGCCGGCGTGCTGGGCTTGCTCGAACACTTCCGTGGTTCGGGTCACGTGGTGCGCATGATCGAATACATGGATGTTGGCAACCGCAACGGATGGCGTCGCGACGAAGTGGTGCCGTCACGTGAACTGCTCGAGCGCATTGCACAACGCTGGCCCGTGTCACCCGTAGCCGAGAACTACCCGGGTGAGGTGGCGCGACGCTACCGCTACGA
Source organism: uncultured Gammaproteobacteria bacterium (assembly GCA_937899415.1). Taxonomy (GTDB): domain Bacteria; phylum Pseudomonadota; class Gammaproteobacteria; order Steroidobacterales; family Woeseiaceae; genus CALBPI01. Next base: position 11,338 of record CALBPI010000036.1, read on the forward strand.
CGACGGTGCTGGCGAGATCGGCTTCATCTCTTCGGTGACGATGCCCTTCTGCGGTGGGTGCCACCGTGCCCGGCTGGCCGCGGACGGCACGCTCTACACCTGTCTCTTTGCAACGCAGGGCACCCGCCTGCTCGAACCGATTCGACAGGGCGCCACGGACGCGGAGCTTGAGAGCATTGTGCGTCGGGTCTGGCTGGCGCGTGACGACCGCTACAGCGAGCGCCGTGCTGCGGAACGGCGCGCGGCGCGACCGCGCAAAGTCGAAATGTACCGGGTGGGTGGTTGAGCATGACGGCAACGGGCGACAAGACACTCAGTCACGTAGACGACGCGGGCCAACCCACGATGGTGGATGTGTCCGACAAGGCCGTGACCGCACGGGAGGCTGTTGCCGAGAGCTTTGTCTGGTTGCCGACGGCGCTGCGCGAACGCTTCGCCGATGGCGACTACGCCACCAAGAAGGGGCCTGTGTTCGCGACGGCGATCATCGCGGGGGTCATGGCGGCAAAGCGCACCCACGAACTGATCCCGTTTTGTCACCCACTGGGACTCACGGGTTGCGATATCGACATGGCCATGGACGGTGAGGGTATTCGCATCCGCTGTCGTTGCCGCGTGCAGCACCGTACGGGCGTTGAGATGGAGGCCCTCACGGGCGCCAGCGTAGCCGCGTTGACCGTCTACGACATGTGCAAGGCACTCTCGCACGACATCGAAATACGCGAGACGCGCCTGCTGGCCAAAACGGGTGGCAAGTCGGATTTTGACCGTGGCTGAACGCGCGCTCCTGGCGCTATTGCTGGCCGGTGGCGAAAGTCGCCGAATGGGCAGCGACAAAGCCGCGATCGAAATCGGGAGGCAGACGATGCTGGCTCGCACGGCGGGGCTGGCCGCGGCGGTCACCGACGGCGTTTGGGTGTCGGTACGTGGCGTGGAGGGTTCCGATGCGTTGCGCCGTCAATGGCCTCTGATCGAAGACGCGCCGGAGGGTCAGGGCCCACTGGCCGGCATCCTGGCCGCGTTACGTCACCGCGACGATGCGGACTGGCTCGTGCTGGCCTGCGATTTGCCGCGGCTGGACAGCGCCACGCTGACCGCACTGAGCGCCACGGCGGCGGGTCACCCTGATGCACCGGCTATTGCGATGCGCAGCGAACGTGACGGCACACCGGAGCCGCTGTGCGCGATCTGGCGACCGGCCATGCGCGCGCGTATCGAGGCGCAACTGGCAGAGGATCGGCGCTGCGCGCGCCGCTGCCTGCTCGATGCCGCAGTGCCGCTCGTTGACGCCGTCACGCAGGGCGCGCTGGCCAACATGAATGCTCCTGAAGACCTGGCGGCCGTTCTGGCCGAGGACGTCGCATGAAGACCATAAACGTTCGCTATTTTGCGCTGTTTCGGGAGCGCGCCGGCCGCGACTCGGAAACTGTAGAAACGACGGCCGACGACGCGCTGGCCCTGTTCCGTCAGCTTACCGACCGGCACGGCACGGACGATCCACGTGGCCACTGCAAGGTGGCGATCAACGACGTCATGGCAGACTGGGACAGCCCTGTGGCGGACGGTGACGATGTCTTGTTGTTTCCGCCGGTGGCAGGCGGATGAGCGACAGCGAGATCATGGCGATCAGCGCGACGCCCATCAACACGGCCGCCTTGCGCGCATCACTGGCCGATGTGCGTGCCGGTGCGATCGTCACGTTTGAAGGCTGGGTTCGCAATCTCAATGAGGGGCGTGATGTCGAAGCCCTCGAATACGAAGTCTACGCGCCGCTCGCGGTGACAGAGGGCGAGCGCATCATCGCTGAGGTGCAGCGCGACATCCCGATTATCGCGGCACGCGCTGTCCACCGGTCGGGCGCGCTGGCGCTGGGGGATTGCGCGGTATGGGTCGGGGTCGTATCACCACATCGCGACGAAGCCTTCCGCGCCTGCCGACGGATCATCGACGAGATCAAGGTGCGCCTGCCGATCTGGAAAAAAGAAAACTACTCAGACGGCGAGTCGGGCTGGGTCAACTGCGAGCGCTGTGCCGCTCACGCGCACGGCTGATTAACGCAGACTCCGCGCGCGCAAGGTCTTCGCGCAAATCAATATCAACGGCCGCATTCGGCAGGTCGACGGTTACGACTCGGTCATCGTCAGCAATGATGCGCCGTGCGCCGCGGTCACCGTCGAGTGACAACAGGGCCTCAAAACAGCGTCGGGGAAATACGGCTGGCACCCCGAGAATGCCGTCGTAATGCGCGGCAACGATGGCGTGCGGCGTGGCCCGCGCGGTTTCGAGCAATGCGTCGATGTCGTCCTGGGTCACCAGCACCTGGTCGGCCAGGCGAATCAGGACGGCACCGCAGTTCCTGCCGAGTGCCGACACGCCCGCGGCGACGCTCGTACCCTGGCCGCGTTGCCAGTGGCGGTTGACGACGAAGCCCATCGCTGCATCCGCCGCGGCCTCAATGAGCGCGAATTCGATCTCGCCGAACACCGCCAGTCGCGTGCCCACGGCCGCGTCTTGGGTTAACGAGGCGGCGCGTGCGATCAGCGTCTCGCCGCCGCAGACTGCGAGTAGTTTCTTGCCCTCGAAACGACGTGAGGCGCCGGCCGCGAGCAACACATCAGCAATCCCTGGGTTCACGTGGCCCCATCGGCAATCGCGGAGCTGACGGCCGCGTGCAACGCGGGATTGGCGCACACGAGCAACGACTCGGCGCGGGCGGGATCGAAGCGAGCGAAATGATCAAACGGCTGGCCATCGGGTTGCGTCGACAGGCCGCCCGCCTGGGCCACCGTGAATGCCGTCGCGCCGACATCGAGCAGCGGCGTCGCGCCCATGAGGTAGCCGCCAATCTGGCCGTGGAACACATTGTTCATGCAGTTGCGCGGGTCGCCCGAGACATAGGCACCCAGCGTGTCGTAGACCGCGACGGCTTCGGGCAGCAAGGCAACCCAGTCGTCGGCCTTGTAGACAGCGAGTGTCATCGAGCCGTTGTCGACACGTAGTGTCTCGCGCGCTGCGCCTGTCCGCTGGATGAATGCGCCCGTCTCGAGGTCGGCACCGTAGAACTGACCCCGTGCAGGCATGTAAGACAGCGTGGCTTCGACACGACCCTTCCGGATCAGTGAGATGATGATGTCGAAGTCGTCACCGCGCTCGCGATAGATGCGCGTGCCGTTAATCGGGTCGAGCGCAAGCAGGTACTCGGCGTCGTCTGGGAAGTAGCGTGTGTGGAATGACGCGTCGCGTTCCTCACCCCAGAAGCCCCACGCCGGAAACTCAGCCAGCGCGACGGCCTCGAGGTAGTGCTGCACGCCGAGATCGGCGTCGGTCACGACACTGGTCCACGCGTCACCCGACTTCTCTGGCCGGGATTCAATGCGGTCGCGAATCTCGAGCGCATAGCGGCCGGCTTGCGCCAGCGCAGGCATGAAGACGTCGAAGAAGCGTGTGCTACTCACGCGAGACTCCCGGTCTGGTTGTTCAATCAGTAATGGGGTGGGCGCTCGTCGCCGTCACCCGTCGCGGATCCGCCTTCTATGAGGTCGGCAATGCGTTGCATCAGCAGCTCGGCCCGACGCTCGACGGCCAGGATTTGCTGTTGCTGTGCGTCGATGGCGTCGCGAAGCTCGCTGAGCTCCTGTTCATAGAATGCGATGCGCGTCTCCAGCGCTTCGATGTCCTCGTCATCACTCACGTCGGTTCCTCCTTTGCGAGCCAGTATACTGGCGCCCCGGCGTAACGCCGACTTCCTCACCGCACTGAAGATCGAGACCGCCTGTGTCCCTGATTCGTTTTGACAGCATCCGCGTGAGCTTCGGCGACCGCCCGGTTCTCGAAGACGCCTCGATGGCCATCGAGGCGGGTGAGCGTGTGTGCATCGTGGGGCGCAACGGTGCGGGCAAGTCGACAACGCTCAAGCTCATCGCCGGGCATCTGCAGCCCGATTCTGGCGAGATCATCCGCCAGGGCGATCTGACTATCGGTGAGCTCGGGCAGGCGCTGCCACCGGCGCTCGAGGTGTCGGCCCGGGACTATGTCGCGGGCGCCGTCGCCGATGTGCTCGAGCGGCGCGAGGAGTACGAACGCGCGGCCGCAAGCCTTGGCGCGCAGGGGGATGCCGCGACGCTCGATGCGTTGCAGGCCGAACTCGACGCGGCGGGCGCCTGGACCATCGAACAGCGGATCGAACGGACGGTGACAGACCTCGGTTTGCCCGCTGATGTGCCGCTGTCGAGTCTTTCGGGCGGCTGGCGTCGGCGCGTGGCGCTCGCGCGCGTGCTGGTCACAGCACCAGATGTATTGCTGCTCGACGAACCCACAAACCACCTGGACCTGGAGACCATTGAGTGGCTTGAGAACCGCATCCTGGGATTCTCGGGCAGCGTCGTGTTTATCACGCATGACCGGGCGTTCCTGCAGCGGCTCGCCACGCGTATTGTCGATATTGATCGCGGTCAGCTCGTGAGCTGGCCCGGCGACTACGCTCGGTATTTGCGCTCGCGCGAAAAGGCCTGGGCCGAAGAGGCCGATCGCGACGCGCGATTCGACAAGCGCCTGGCCGAGGAAGAGGCCTGGATCAGACAGGGCATCAAAGCCCGACGCACGCGCAACGAGGGGCGCGTGCGCGCGCTGCATGCGATGCGCGACGAAGCTGCCGCGCGGCGCAAGCGACCGCAGGGCGCGCGGGTGCACATCGAGGGCGCGGATCCCTCAGGGCGTAAGGTTGTTCAACTCCACAACGTGAGCTACGGCTGGTCGGAAGAACCGCTCATTGAGGGGCTGACGCTTGCAATACGTCGTGGCGAGCGCATCGGGCTCGTGGGCAACAACGGCGTCGGCAAGAGCACCTTGCTCAAGCTCATGCTCGGCGAGCTCGAGCCCGATGCCGGGACCGTGAAGCACGGCACCAACCTCGAGGTCGGTTACTTCGACCAGATGCGCCGCGAGCTCGATGACAGCAAGACCATTGCCGAGGTCGTGGGTGACGGCGGCGACTACGTGACGCTGGGCGGCAAGCCGCGCCACGTGGTTGGCTACCTGCGCGGGTTTCTGTTCTCGCCGCAGCGGATCCTGTCGCCCGTGTCGGCGCTTTCGGGCGGCGAGCGCAATCGTGTGGTGCTGGCGAAGTTGTTTACCAGGCCCGCCAACCTGCTCGTGCTCGATGAGCCGACCAATGACCTCGACATCGAGACGCTCGATGTGCTCGAGGCGAAACTCAACGAGTATCAAGGCACGTTGATCGTTGTCAGCCACGACCGCGAGTTTCTCGACAATGTGGTGACGAGCACGCTCGTGTTCGAAAAAGGCGGCCACATCGAGCGCTATGTGGGCAATTACTCGGACTGGCTGCGGCGTGGCCGCGAACTCGAGGCGCAGGCGGCACCCGCAAGTGCGACGGCACGCGAGTCCGGCAGTGCGGCGCGCGCTCGTCGGCAACAGAAGAAGCTGAGTTACAAGGACCAGCGTGAGCTGGACGCATTGCCCGACCAGATCGACACCCTTACTGACGCGCTCGATGTGCTGCGGGCCCAGGTTGCCGACCCGGGATTCTACGAGCAGGACTACGACGCGGCGGTGGCACCTGTGCTGGCCGAGGTCGCCGAGGCGGAAGCGGCGCTCGACATGGCAACTGAGCGCTGGCTTGAACTGGAGTCGCTCAGGGAGTCGCTCGAAGCCCGCTGACAGTGGTGGCGGGGCGCCGAATCAGGCAGACTTCACAGGCTGTAAACACGTGAATCCGGGGGGATTTATGCAGGGCCTCATGATGGAGCGTCAGCTCCTCATCTCGAGCATCGCGAAGCACGCGATGACCTTTCATCCCGACGCCACGATCGTTTCTGTGACCGCCGACAATCCGCGTCACGAATACACCTACCGCGACTGCTTCGGTCGCGCTGCCCAGGTGGCGCAGGCGCTGACGTCACTGGGCCTGAGTCGGGCCGACCGTGTTGCGACGCTGGCCTGGAACGACTACCGGCACATGGAGGCCTACTACGGGATTTCGGGCGCAGGCTATGTCTGCCACACGATAAACCCGCGCCTGTTCCCGGAACAGCTCGTCTACATCATCAACCACGCCGAAGACCGCGTGTTGCTCGTGGACCCGATGTTCCTGCCGCTTATCGACAAGATTCGCGACCAAACGCCGACACTCGAGCACGTCATCGTGATGGGCGGTCCGGGCAGCGTGCCCGAGGGTAGCGACGCCATCGACTACGAGACGTTCATCTCGGGTCACAGCGGCGACTACGAGTGGCCCGAGTTTGATGAAGACACGGCCGCGGCGCTCTGTTACACGTCGGGTACGACGGGCAACCCGAAGGGCGTGCTCTATTCACACCGCTCCACGGTGCTTCACGCCATGGCCGGGCTGCAGCCCGACATCCTTGATATTTCGCGCCGCGACTGCGTGTTACCCGTCGTGCCGCTGTTTCACGTCAACGCCTGGGGCATCCCTTACAGCTGCCCCATGGTCGGCGCGAAGATCGTCATGCCGGGCCCGAAGATGGGTGACGGCGAAACGCTCTACAAGTTGTTGTCAGGCGAGGCGGTCACCCTCGCGCTGGGTGTACCCACCGTGTGGCTGGCATTGCTCGACTACTGCGAAACTGCCGGTGTTCGCCTCGATTCGCTCGAGCGCACGCTGGTCGGTGGCGCAGCGGTTCCGGCCTCGATGATCGAGGCCTTCCGTGATCAACACGACGTCGTGTTGCAGCAAGGCTGGGGTATGACTGAAATGAGCCCGCTCGGCACGGTCAACAAGCTATTGCCCAAGCACGATGGTCTCTCGGACGACGAACGGGTCAAGATCCAGACGAAGGCCGGTCGCGGCATCTTCGGTGTCGAAATGAAGATCGTTGCCGACGACGGCACGGAACAGCCCTGGGACGGTGAAGCGTACGGCGCGTTGCGTGTTCGCGGTCCCTGGATTTGCAGCGCCTACTACCGTCGCGAAGACGAAACGGGTGATACCCACGACGCCGACGGCTGGTTTGACACGGGCGACGTCGCCACGATCGATCCCGATGGCTTCATGGCGATCACGGACCGTACCAAGGACGTGATCAAGTCAGGCGGCGAGTGGATCAGCTCCATCGATCTGGAAAACACGGCCGTAGGGCATCCCGACGTTGCCGAGGCGGCGGTCATTGGTGTCGCGCATCCAAAGTGGACCGAGCGTCCGCTCATGATTGTCGTGCCCAAGCCTGGTGCGACGCCGTCGCGCGACGACATTCTGGGCTACCTCGATGGCAAGATTGCCAAGTGGTGGACGCCCGACGATGTGGTGTTCGTCGAGGAGCTGCCGCACACGGCCACAGGCAAGATCAAAAAGACCACGCTGCGTGAGCAGTTTTCTGACTACCAGCTTCCGGAGACCGGTTCGTGACCAAGACTGCCGCCACAGGCGCCGAGAAAATCCACGCGTTACCGATCTGGCTGCTTGTCCTGGGCGCACTGGCGGCGGGCAGCGGGGGCTGGTGCTTTATCGCACAGCCTCCCAATTCGGCAGGCGGCGCCGTCCTGCTGGCCACGGCCGCCGTGTTGCTGGGCGCTGCCGTGATCGCGCTGCGCAACATGGCAGCGCGTGATCGCGCTGCGGTGTCGCCATGAACGGCGAGGGGCGTTTGCACCAGCGTTTCGCCATCGTCACGGGTGCCGGCGAGGGCATTGGCGAGGCAACGGCACGGCTGCTGGCGCAGGAGGGCGCGACGGTGTTGGCCGTGGACGCAGCCGACACGGGTATCGCCGCCATGTTCAAGCGCATGCCCAATGTCCACAGTGCGGCGATCGATGTCGCCGATGCGGGTGCGCCTGAAGCGCTCGCGGAATTGGCAGATACGCACCTCGACGGCCTCGACATTTTCGTCTGGGTCGGTCCGGAAGCGCCGGCCCCCACCACAGGCGGTGCCGATGATGCGCGTTGGGACCGCACGTTTGCGGTCAGCCTGCGCCCGTCCTACCGGCTCACCCACGCGCTGCTGCCTCGGCTGCGCAAGAGTCCGGGCGGGCGCGTGATCAACGTGGGCTCGGTCTATTCGTCGCGGGGCGCGGCGGGCCTGTCGGCCTACACGGCGGCGCAGCATGGCCTCATGGGGCTGACCCGTGCGTTGGCGGCCGAAGTCGGGCGCGACGGCATCACGGTTAATTGCATCCTGCCCGGCGCGATCATGACGGAGGCAACGCGCGAAGCGTTTCGTCGCGACACGGGGATGCGCGACTACTGGATTCGCAAGGCGGCGGTGGGTCGGCTTGGCGAAGCGCTCGATGTCGCGAAAGCGGCTTTGTTTCTCGCGTCTGATGACGCGGCATTCATCACAGGCACGGGGCTGCACGTCGACGGCGGCGCTATACAGTCCGCATGAACGACGTCACCACACAGCGCTTTGAGCGCTTCGGCGATTTTTATCCGTACTACCTCGAAGAGCACGCGGACCCGCGCTGTCGCGTCATGCACTTTGTTGGCAGTACCGGCGTCATCGGCGTGGTCATTGCGGCCATCGTGACGGCCAACGCCTGGTGGCTGCTCGCGATGCCGCTCGTCGGCTACGGCTTTGCGTGGCTTGGCCACTATGTGTTCGAAAAGAACAAGCCGGCCACCTTCCAGTACCCGCTCTACAGTCTCGCGGGTGACTGGGTCATGTACGCCGACATCCTGCGCGGGCGGATCTCGCTATTTCGCTAGCCGCCCGTCTGGACCTTGATCGCCTCGCTCAGCGCGCGAATGCGCTTGGCGTTGGCGCCGAGATCTGAGGTGCCGACCCGCGATTTCGAGCGAATGTCGACTCGGGTGCCGTTCGCGGTAGCGGTGGCCCTAACCACCACGTCGTCCTTATAGCCATACCAGAACGTCACGTCGGTCCCCTCGAGCAGGTTCTTGCCCGGCTGTGCCACGATGGCCTCGAGACCGATGCTGCGCGCCGCAGCCTCTGCGGCCGTGAGTGCGTCTGCGGGCGATACCCCAGGCAGATCCAGGGGCTGAATGTCAGGGTAGGCTTCCGCCTGCTGCTTGGCCGCTTCCTCGCCTGCGTACTCAGGCGGGTTGGCGGCATCGGCTCGCGCGCCCAGCAGGGCATCGAACTGCGGCGGGTTGACTGTATCGGTCGTGATGTCATGAATCGGCGGCACGCTCTTGGCCGTCATGTAGACGCTCACAAGCTGGGCGACGATGCCGCCGGACAGCACCAGCGCGATGATAGCTTTGGGCATACGGCCGTCCGCGCCTTTACCGATCAACCCGATAATCAGCATGATCACGGCGAAGACCGCGATTAACGCGGCTGCCATGACAACGCGGAAGGCGAGGCTCAGCGGCAACACACCAAAGCGGTAGCCGGGTCCCGACAGGATCACGAAGGCAACGGCGATAAAGGCCGCGAGGATGCCGAGACCAACAACTCGGGTGGGCCAGCGTCGTTCGCTCATGAGGATGCTCCATCGGGAAAGGCGCGGATCATACCGGAGTGTCGCGGGCGTGGTCTAATACGACCCCCTGTAGCCTTACCGAGGAAGCCCGCATGGACCCGGTCCTTGCCGATCTGCAACACCTGCTGACGCTGGAGCGTATCGAGGACAACATTTTTCGCGGCGAGAGCCGTGACATCGGCAGCGCGCAGGTCTTCGGCGGACAGGTTGTCGGCCAGGCGTTGTCGGCGGCCCAGCAGACCGTTGACGACCGCGCCGCGCACTCCTTGCACGCCTATTTTCTGCGGCGCGGCGACATGGATGCCCCCATCGTTTACGAGGTGGATCGTCAGCGCGATGGGCGCAGTTTCTCCGTACGCCGTGTCGTGGCGGTTCAGCACGGCAGGCCCATTCTCAACATGGCGTGTTCCTTTCAGGTGCCCGAGGAGGGCGTCGAGCACCAGTTCGATATGCCGGACGTGCCGGACCCCGAGTCGCTGACTGATTCGCGCGGACTGGCTCACGAAGAGGCTGAAAAGGTACCGGCGAAGATGCGCCGTTTTATGACGGAGGCGCGGCCCTTTGAATTCCGCCACGTCGAGCGGCCCGCGTTCCTCGACAACGAGCCGCGACCGCCGCACAAGCACGTCTGGGTTAAATCGGTAGATCGGTTGCCTGATTCCCCGGACCTGCACCGCTCGATGCTGGCCTACGTGTCCGACTACGAGCTGCTGGGCACCAGTTCACTGCCGCACGGTTTGCCCTACGGCCTGGGCCGCGTGCAGATGGCGAGCCTCGATCACGCGCTCTGGTTTCACCGCCAGCCGCGCGTCGACGAGTGGTTTCTCTATGTGCTCGACAGCCCGGCCTCGACGGGCGGCCGTGGCTTTGCGCGCGGGCGGATTTATACGCGCGACGGCGTACTCGTCGCGTCAACGGCGCAGGAAGGGGTGATCCGAGTCTGGGATACGCCGCGCGAGCCGCCCAGCAAGCCGGGCAACCAGAGCTAACCCAGCGGTTCGAGTCCGTCGCGGAAGCGGTGGGCGTTGGCGACGTAGTGCGCGGCACTGGCGGCCAGCGCCTGGCGTTCCACATCGGTCAGCTCGCGCACCACCTTGGCCGGCGCGCCCATGAGCAATACGCCGTCGGGGAACTGCTTGCCCTCGGTCACGAGCGCGTGCGCGCCCACAAGCGACTGTTTGCCGATGACGGCGTGATTGAGGACTGTGGCACCAATGCCAATCAGGCAGCCGTCACCAATGGTGCAGCCGTGCAGCATGGCCTGGTGGCCCACGGTGACGTCGCCGCCAATCGTGAGCGGAATGCCCACATCCGCATGCAGAACAGACTGGTCCTGAATGTTGCTGCGCGCTCCGATGGTGATGCGCTCGACGTCGCCTCGAACGACCGTGCCGAACCAGACGGAGGCCTCGGCCTGCATTGTCACGTCGCCGATGACGTGCGCGTTGGGCGCCACCCATTGCCCCTGGCCCTCGAAGACGGGCCGTTTGCCGTCGAGCGCATAGATCACTTGGCTTTGCCTTGATCGGCCACCGCGGCGGCAGCCTTGGCCACGGCCTCGGGGTCGCCCAGGAATTCGCGTGACAGCGGCTTCAGGTCGTCATCGAGCGTGTAGGCCATCGGGATGCCCGTGGGGATGTTGAAGCCCGTGATGTCTACGTTGGAGACGCCGTCGAGCATCTTCACGAGCGCGCGCAGACTGTTGCCATGGGCCGCGATGAGGACATCCTTGCCCGCCGTCAGTGCGGGTGCGATCTGCGTGTCCCAGTAGGGCTCGACGCGATCCAGCGTGGTCTTGAGCGATTCACTGGCGGGCAGCCCCTCGATACCCGCGTAGCGCGCATCGTGCTTCGCGTGCCGCTCGTCGTCTTCCTCGAGCACGGGTGGTGGCGTGTCGTAGCTGCGGCGCCAGATGTGCACCTGCTCGTCGCCGTATTTGGCGGCCGTCTCGGCTTTGTTGAGGCCCTGCAACGCGCCATAGTGGCGCTCGTTCAGCTCCCACGCGCGTGTTACAGGGATCCACATCAGGTCCATTTCATCGAGCACGAGCCAGAGCGTGCGAATCGCGCGCTTGAGCACCGAGGTGTAGGCGATATCAAACTGGAAGCCCTGGTCGCGCAGGGTGCGACCGGCTTCACGCGCCTCGGTGATGCCGGTGTCGGTGAGGTCGACGTCCGTCCATCCTGTAAACAGGTTCTTCCGGTTCCAATCGCTTTGCCCGTGTCGGCACAAGACCAGTCTGCCCGCCATGATGTCTCCCTATTGGCTCGTGACGATGTAATTGCCGCGCTGCGCATCGTAGTCGAGCGACAGCAGTTTTTGTTTTTCCGCGGCCTTCAACAGGTCCGCGAAACTCTTGAAGTCGTAGTAGCTTTCCGTGAAGCCCGGATGCACGCGTCGCAAGGTCTGCTTCACCAGCGACCCCCACAATGGGTCGTAGTCGCCCTCCAGCGAGCGCACGATCTCGACGGTCATGTCGATGGCTTCCTGCGACTTGGAGCGACGCGTGGTCTTTTTCTTTTTCTTCCTGCTGCGACTGGCCTCGCGCGCCAGGTCGTCGTAGTAGATGAACTCGTCGCACTGATTGATAAGCAGGTCAGAGGTCGAGCTCTTGATGCCGCAGCCGATGACGCGCTTGTTGTTTTCCTTGAGCTTGGCCGCAAGCGGCGAGAAATCGCTGTCGCCCGAGATCAACGCGAAGGCGTCGATGTGTTGTTTGGCGTAACAGAGGTCGAGTGCGTCAACGACCATGCGGATGTCGGCCGAGTTCTTTCCGCTGACCTTGGTCTGCGGGATGTCGATGAGCTCGACGCCCTGCTCGTGGAACGCGCGCACAAAGCTTTGATAGCGGCTCCAGTCGGAGTAGGCGCGCTTGTAGACGAGACGACCTTTTTGCAGCAGTCGACGCAACACAAGGTCGATGTGGAACTCACCGCCCGCGGTATCCTTGGCGCCCAGCGCCAGGTTTTCGAAATCGATGAAGACGGCGATCAGCTGTTCGTCGGCCATGTCGGCTAGTCCTCTTCGGTGAGCTGCGTGAATTCGTCGACGGCCACGGTCAGCGTTGCGAAATCGGGATTCGCATTCTCGCGCATTTGCTCGACGAGCTGCAGCATGCGCTCAAAGCCCGTGGCGTCCGACGCCACGAGGTCCTCGATCGAGTCTTCCCTGGCTTCGCACTGGTTCAGTGAGTGCACGCGGCTGGTGAGCTCGCGTTGGGCGCGCATGGCGCTGTCGCGCAGTGTGCCCCGTGCGCGCGACTGCCAGCGACCATCGACCGTCAATTCATCAATGGACTGGCGCAGCCAGTCGAGCTGCAGGCGCTTGCCCAGGCCGAAGTAGACGGCAGCGATGGTGTGCGTGTCGCATTGACGCTGCTCGGCGAGGCGCACGATTTCGAGCGCATCGGTGATGTAAGTCAGCGCGCTGACGCGCCCGGCGAGCTTGGTCGGCACACCCATCCGTGTGTGTTGTTGGTGCAGCGCCTTGAGTCGTTCCTGGCCGTGCTGTGACATGAGCTCTGGCAGGTCCTTGAGGACGCGCTGTAGCGGAGCCCGAAGGGTTTCCACCAGGTCGTATGGAAACTCGGCGTCGTAAGTGCGCAGCAGCCAGTAGCAGGCGTGGCGCAGTTTGCGCGCCACCTCGAACATCATCGAATACTGGATATCTGTTGGGATCCGGGTGTCGAGCTGCTCGATGTCGATCCAGATCGCGCGCGCACCCGTGAGGTCGCGCGCCAGCTCGTAGGACTGAGCAACACAGTTGATGGAATAGCCCGTGTCCTGCTCCGCGCGAATCGGGAATACCGGTCCCATGCGATTGACGATGCTGTTGGTCAGCAGTGTCGTGATGATCTCGCGACCGAGTTGGTGGTCGCCAATGAGTGCCCCGTAGCGGCGCTGCAGGGCTTTCGGGAAGTAACGCTTGAGCTCTTCGATGTGCGCCGGCTTGAGTTCGCTGGGTGACTCCGAGAGCCGTCGGTACAGGTCGAGTTTGGCGTAGCTCAGAATGACCGAAATCTCGGGGCGTGTTAGCCCCTTTCCATTGCGCTTGCGCTCGTCGCAAGCCTCGTTGTCGGGCAAGTGCTCGAGTGCCCGGTTCAGCAGGTCGGACCGCTCGAGAGATTCGATGAGCAAACGATGTTCCGGGAATCGCGATACCGCGCGCGCTTCCATCATGCTGATCGCCTGCGTTTGCAGGTAATTGTTGCGCAATACGAGGTCGGCGACGTCGTCGGTCATGTCCGCGAGCAACTTGTTGCGCGCGCGCTCGCGCAATCCGCGCTCCTCGGCCACCAGCCTCAGGAGGATCTTGATGTTGACCTCGCGGTCCGAGCTGTCGACGCCGGCCGAGTTATCGATAAAGTCGGTGTTGATGCGCCCGCCGGCTTGCGCGTATTCGACGCGGGCGAGTTGGGTGAGCCCAAGGTTGCCACCCTCGCCAACGACCTTGCAGCGCAGGTCCTTTGCGTCGATGCGCAGGGCGTCGTTGTGTCGGTCGCCGACATCAGCATCGGATTCGCTGGTGGCTTTGACGTAGGTGCCGATGCCGCCGTTCCAAAGCAGGTCGACGGGCATCTTCAGGATGGCGCTGATGAGTACCGGTGCGCTGAGCGACTTCTCATCGGTATCGAGCAGGCGCTGCATTTCGGGCGACAACGGAATCGACTTGGCGTCGCGCGAGAACACGCCGCCACCTTTTGAAATGAGTCGCGTGTCGTAATCGGTCCACCCCGAGCGCGGCAGTGCAAACAGGCGCTGGCGCTCAGCGAAGCTGGCCGCAGCGTCTGGGTCGGGGTCGATGAAGATGTGCAGATGGTTGAAGGCGGCCTGCAGACGCAGGGTCTCCGACAACAGCATGCCGTTGCCGAACACATCGCCTGACATGTCGCCGATACCGGCGACTGTGAACGCATCCTGCTGGGTGTCGACGCCCATCTCGCGGAAGTGTCGTTTGACCGCCTCCCAGGCGCCGCGCGCCGTGATGCCCATGACCTTGTGGTCGTAGCCGGCCGAACCGCCCGACGCAAACGCGTCGCCAAGCCAGAAATTGCGGCCGACGGCGATGGCATTGGCGGTATCGGAGAATCGTGCCGTGCCTTTGTCGGCGGCGACGACGAGATAGGGGTCGGGACCATCGTTGGCCACGAGCTGCTCGGGCCGCTGCGCCTCGCCGTCCACGAGGTTGTCGGTCAGCGAGAGCAGGGCGTCCACAAATAACTGATAACACGCGGTGACCTCGGCGCCGATCGCGTCGCGGTCGCCCGTGGGCAGCTGTTTCGGGAAAAAACCGCCCTTGGCCCCGGTGGGGACAATGACTGTGTTTTTGACGGTCTGGGCTTTCATGAGCCCCAAAACTTCGGTTCGGAAGTCCTCGCGCCGGTCTGACCAGCGCAGACCACCGCGCGCCACGTCACCGGCCCGAAGATGGACGCCCTCAACACGCGGCGAGTAGACGAAAATCTCATGCATGGGGCGCGGCAGCGGGGCCTCATCAATGGACTCGGTGGCGAGTTTGAAGGCAATCGTTGGCGCGGGTTGCCCCAGAACATCGCGCCAGTAGAAATTGCAGCGCCGTGTCGCCTGCATCGTGTTGAGCATCGCGCGCAGCGCCCGGTCGGCGTCCAGGCTGTCGGCATCGCGAACGGCCGCCTCGACGGCGCGGAGTCGCTCGATACGTGCACCCGCGACCGCGTCGGAGCTCGGGTCAAATCGTGATTCGAACCAGCTGACCAGCGCACTCGCGAAGTCGTTGTGGTCCGCGAGAATGTCTTCGAGGTAGCTCTGACTGAATGGCAGGCCAAGTTGCAGGAGGTATTTTGCGTAGGCGCGAATGAGCGCGACATTTCGGCTGTCGAGACCTGCCGAGAGGATCAGGCGGTTGAAGCCATCGGCCTCGGCATGGCCTTGTAGTTGTGTGGCGAATCCGATGGCGAGCTTGTGCACCACGGCGCGCAGCTGGGCCGCGGACTTGTCGACGATGGGCACGACTTCGAAGTCCTGAATCCAGGTCGGACTCGCACCCGTTCGCAGATGATATGGCCGCTCGTTGATAACGCGCAGCCCCAGGTTTTCGAGCAGGGGCAGGGCGTCGGATAAGGCGATGGGATCGTCGAAGCGGAAGACACGGAAGCGGATGCCTGCGACAGGCCCACGGGGCTCAATGTGCAGGTCGAACGCCCTCAGCGCGCTGGCGTCGCCCGCCAGCAGTGTGTCCAGGCGTTGAATGTCGTGACAGGCCTGTTGCGCGTCGTGGTCTTCCTCGTAGGCGAGCGGAAAGATGCCGCCATAGGTTTCGAACAGGTCGGCGCCGCGTTCCTCACCGAAGTTGTCGGCCAGCGCGGTGCGAAGCCGGTCGCGCCAGGTGACGACGGCGTCCGCAATAGTCGCCTCGATTTGTCGAATTGAAATGTGCGGCTTCTTGCGACCGTCGGCGTAGACGAGCAGGTGGACGCGGGCCAGTGTCGCTTCGGACACCTGTGCCGTCGACTCTACGGTGTTGCCGTTGAGTGCCTTGAGCAGAATCTGCTCGGTTTTCTGGCGAACCTCGGTGTTGTACTTCTCTCGCGGCACGAACACGAGGCAGGAGTAGAAGCGGTGAAATGGATCACGCCGCAGGAACAGTTTGACGCGACGACGGTCCTGCAGGTTCAGGATGCCCGTGGTCGTGCGCAGCAAGTCTGAGATGCTTGCCTGGAAGAGTTCGTCGCGCGGGTAGTTGCTCAGAATGTGAAGGAGCGCTTTACCGCGGTGCCCCGTCGGGTCAAGGCCCGCGCGATCCAGGATGCGGTCGACCTTGCCGCGCACGAGCGGAATCGACGCAGGATGTTCGCTGTAAGCCTGTGAAGTCAGCAGGCCAATGAAGCGACGCTCGCCGTTGGGCTTGCCGTCGCGCCCATAGGTCTTGATGCCGACATAGTCGAGGTTGCTTTCGCGGTGAACGGTCGCCCGTGAGTTCGCCTTGGTCAGCAGTACGATGTCCGGCGACCGCCGGAAACGCTCCATGGGCGTCGTGACTTCATGCGCACGGCCGCGTCGACCAGGAATTCGTTTGACGCCCAGCGCGGAGCGGCCCACGGGTCGCAGCGTCTGCGCCTCGCCACTGTCATCGAGCCGATATTCGCGGTAGCCGAGGTAGGTGAACTTGTCATCGTTGAGCCAGCGCAGGAGCTCGACCGTCTCATCGCGCAGCGCTGCATTGGCGGGCTTGATCTTCTCAATGTCCGCAATGGCGTCAGCCATCTTGGCGCGCATCTTCGACCAGTCGGCGACGGCGGCGCGGATGTCGCCAAGCGTACGCTCCAGCGCCTCGCGAATGACCTCGAGTCGATCTGGCCGGCTCTCGCGCCGGATGTCGAAGCGGATGAAGGACTCAATGTGCCCCGTCTTTGCGCGGCGCGTGAGTACGTCCTGCAGCGAGCCCTTGGCGGTGCGGCGCACGCGAATCAGCGGGTGAATCGTGAGTTGGATGTCGCAGCCAACGCGTCCGAGCGCCATGCTCAGTGAGTCGACGAGAAAGGGCATATTCTCGTGCACGAGCTCGATGACGGTATGTGCCGACTCCCAGCCATGCTTGCCGAGCGTTGGATTGTAGATCCGCAGTGCGTGTTCACCGGGGAGCAGACGTCGCGCATGGCTGGCGTGCGCGAGTGCCGCATTGGCCAGCAGCGCCGGGTCCTCGTCGGCGATATCGTCGACGGCGACGTTCCTGAAATATTCGGCGCAGAATCGTCGGAACTGGTCCGGATTCTTGAAGGGTGCGTGTTTTTCGGCGGCGCGACTGATCGCCTCGATCAGCGCTTCCTGTTTATCGGTATTGCGGCGCTTGGGCGCTGGCATGAGCCTCTCCGCGGCTGACGCTGTCCCGTGTGCGTCGCCGCTGTCGTGCGGACGGCGCGAGTATACATCAGCTCGCCGGTTGCGGGGTCTCGACGGGTCGCTGCGAAGACCGTGACGCCAGGCGTTGCGCCTGCGCCGCGCACTGCTAAGCTCGTTGGTTTTCAGCCCCCCGTGGAGGGCCAGCGCGATGACCAGGCGCGAAATGGAAGCGGGTATCGTCACCGACCTTACCCGGCGACAGAATTACTCGGCGTATCTGCAGCTCGAACGGCTGCTCGAGTGCCAGCAGCCGCTCAGTGATCCGGCGCATCACGATGAGATGCTGTTCATCATCCAGCACCAGGTGGCCGAGCTCTGGATGAAACTCGTGGCGCACGAGATTGAAGCGGCCATGCGCATGCTCGAGGCCGACCGCCCGGGCAAGGCCGTGAAACACCTCGCGCGCGTCAAGGAAGTGCAGAAGCAGCTCTATGCGCAGTGGAGCGTGCTCGAAACGATGACGCCCAGTGAATACGCCGAATTTCGCAGTGTCTTCGGTCGCGCGTCGGGGTTTCAGTCGCCGCAGTACCGACACCTCGAGGTGCTACTCGGGCAACGCAACCGACGCATGCTGGCTGTGTATGAGCATCTGCCTGAGTGGCATGCGCGTCTCAGTGACGCTATCGAATCTCCGGGCCTCTACGACGTGTTTCTGCGCTATCTCTCGCGGCAGGGGCACGCGATACCGGCGCACGCGCTTGAGCGCGATTTCACGGATACGCGAGCGGTCGATGCCGATGTCGTGGCCGTGCTGCGGGTCATCTACGAAGATCCGCAAACGCATTGGGACCTCTACGAGATGTGTGAGGCGCTCGTCGACATCGCGAACAACTTTCAGTTTTGGCGCTTCCGGCACATGAAAACCGTTGAACGCATCATCGGTCACCAGATGGGCAGCGGTGGATCGACGGGCGTGTCGTTCCTGCGCCGCGCGATAGAGCAGGAGTTCTTTGAGGAACTTATCGCCGTGCGCACCGAGATCCACCGCGACACATTGGGACGTGAGGACTGACCGCCTTCAGACGCGCGGTGCCCCAATCAGGTGGGTTCGCGCCAGCATGCGTTCGAGCAGCGTATTGAGCGTTTCAATTTCCTCTTCGCTGAAACCTTCAAGCAGATCCGCCTCCATGCGGATCGCCAGTGGCGCGACCTGGTCGTAGACAGCACGGCCTTCATCGGAGAGGTGCAGGATCGAGCGGCGCCGATCCTGGTCGGCAAACTCACGTGTGATCCGCCCCGACTTGAGCAGACGTGCCACGGCACGCGACACGGCCACTTTGTCCATGAGCGTCTTCTCGGAGACCTGCGCTGCGGACATGCCTGGCGTGCGTGCGATGACGGCCATGACGCGCCACTCGGGAATCGTCAGGTCAAAGCGCTCGTGGTAGGCCGAAGCGATCGTGCCGCTGACGGTGTTCGACAGGATCGAGAGGCGATAGGGCAGAAAATTCTCGAGCGCCAGCGTCGGGCGGTCGTCATCCCCGTTTTCGGTGTCGCGTTGCGTCATCGCTGTGCTCCTGCAGCTGCCTCGTCCCTAGTATGCCACTGCCGGCGCGGCCCTGGGTTTCAGGGTCGGTGCGGACTCGCATGGTAGGCGGCGGTTTGCATTTCGGTGAGGCGACTACGCGTGCGTTCGAATTCGAAATCGAGTCGTTGCCCGACATAGAGCGCATCGACGGGCACCTTGGCGGCAACGATGAAGTTGACGCGGCGGTCGTAGAATTCATCGACCAGTGCGATAAAGCGTCGCGCCGCATTGTCGTCCTTGCCATCCATTTGCGGCACGCCGGAGAGCAGCACGCTGTGCAGCCGACGCGCGAGCTCGATGTAGTCGTTCTGGCTACGTGGGCCACGACACAGCACATCAAAGTCGAACCAGCCTACACCGGCCGCCTTGGCGCGCAGGGGCAGGGGTCGGCCGGCGATCTGGATCGTGTCGGGTTCGGGCGCGACCTGGTCCGTGAGCGCCGTAAACGCATCGTGTAGCGCTTGTGCCGCGGTGTCGTCGTCGGGCGTCAGGTAGCAGGCCGCGCGCTCGAGTACGCGCAGCCGGTAGTCCACGCCGCCGTCGACCTCGATCACAGCGCAATGTGTTTCGAGATGGGCGATCGCCGGCAGAAACCGCGAGCGCTGCAGACCGTCACGGTAGAGCTCGGCGGGCGGTGCGTTGGAGGTTGCGACAAGCACCACACCCCGCGCCGTGAGGTGCTGTAGCAGCCGTCCAAGGATCATCGCGTCGGCAATGTCGGAAACGAAAAACTCGTCAAAGCACAGGACATCGGCCTCGGCTGCAATCCTCTCGGCAACGTCGGCAAGCGGGTCCTCACGGTTGTCGAGCGGCTTCAGCGCTGCGTGAACGTCGTACAGGAAGCGGTGGAAATGACTGCGCTTGGCGGCAACGGGTGGCAGTGCTGCATGGAACAGATCCATGAGAAAGGTCTTGCCGCGACCCACGCCCCCCCAGAGGTACAGGCCCTGCGGCACGGGCCGCTCCTGCGAAGGCCGCCACCAGCGCCGCCTCTGGCGCGCAACGTGGCGCGCCAGCAATGCTTCGCGCAACGATTCGAGTCGGTCGATGGTTGCCCGCTGGATCGGGTCGTCGCACCAGCCTTCCCGGGCCAGGTGTGCCTCGTAGCACGCGTGCAGCGTGTCGGGTTGTGCGGGCGCGTCGTCCAAGCGCTCGTCTCCGGTTCATTTCTGGCGCGCAGTGTAGCGTTTGGCGGCGCCGGGCGGGCGTCTTGTTGCAGTGCAGCGAAACGGCCCCTTTGCTAGACTGGCGCGCCGTCGCCCCACGCTGGGGCACACGTTGTGTAGCGCTTACGGAGACAGCATGACCACAGAACGCGAGTCGATGGAGTTTGATGTCGTCATCGTCGGTGGGGGGCCTGCGGGGCTTGCCGCGGCCTGCCAGCTACAGAAGCGGGCCAACGAAAACGGGCAGGAACTCTCGGTGGTCGACGTCTCATAAAAAACAAAATACGGAGCACGCGGTCTGTGGGGCGGCGTGTGCGCGGCGCGGGCGATGAAGGAGGTGTTCCCGGCGGGGCAGGGCGGGGGGGGGGGGCGTGCGGCGCGGG
>CALBPI010000037.1 GCA_937899415.1 uncultured Gammaproteobacteria bacterium
TGTTGTCGGGAACGCTCGAGTCCATCCATGGATCGCTTGGCGAGCGACATCCCTGTCGCTCGACATCCCGCCAACACCGATCGGCGGCACAGACAGGCTGCCTTGGCGACACCCTGTGAGCTCACCGCACTCGGTAAGGCAGCCATCCTGTCGGGGCGGAGGGGTTTGACGGACCGTTGGGCGACAGGACGTCGCCCAGCGAGCGATACAGGGATGTACTCGAGCGGGTCCGGCAAACCCCTCCGACCCGGCGGGATGGCGGGAGAGTTCATCCAAGCGCGCTATTTCGTTGCGAGATCGCCGCGGCGCTACGCGCCTCGCGATGACGGGGCACCGCGTGCCGCCGTCAGATTGCCGCGCCCACTGTGTGGGCTCGCAATGACGAGTGCTTGGCGTTCCGGCTTCCACCCAGGCGGCTTCACGAGCACGCGTAATTTGTCGCCAAATCGTGGCTCGTCACGCACCGCGCGCCAAAGCCGTGCGAATCCGTGGAAGAACACGACAAAGGGATTCACGGACTCAACTTGCGGGGAAACCCCGAACTCGACGGTCTCGGTTTCCTCAGCGAACGTGCCAAACAAGCGGTCCCAGACGATGAACACACCGCCGTAGTTCTTGTCGACGTAGGGCTTGTTAGTGCCGTGGTGGACGCGGTGGTGTGAGGGCGTGTTCATGAGCCATTCGATCGGGCGCGGCAGCTTGCCGACGATCTCGGTGTGCAGGAAGGTCTGATAGAGCAGCACGATTGCCTCGGCAAACAGCACGAGGTACGGGTTGAAGCCAATCAGGACCAGCGGCACGTAAAAGAACACGGACCAAAAGGCGTCCATGGGGCCGAATCGGTAGGCCACGGACATGTTGAAGTGCGGCGATGAGTGATGAACCGTATGCGTGGCCCAGGCCGCGGCGACGCGATGGCTGAAGCGGTGCTCCCAGTAGTACATGAAGTCGGCCAACAGCACGGCCGCGACGAGCGTCATGCCGTTCACGGGGATCTCGAACAGCGCGAACCCAGCGGCGACCGAAAACGTGGCGAGGTAGAACGCGTAAAAGAGCACGAGGCCCAGACTGACAAAAAACGCCTGGGTGACGAAGTTGGTCACGGTATCGCCCGCTAGGCGCCAGTTGAGCCGCTTGCGCACCGCGTAGCGGATGAGCTCAACAGCCAGGATGGCAATGGAAATGAGGAAGAAGCTATCGCCAAGGGCCAGCTCCCAGTTGTAGAGCGTGCCCTCTGTGATCGAGTCGAACAGCCAGTTCATGACAGTGCCTTGTAAATTATCGATGTAGATAATTTATGGGCTCTGTGGTAAATTGTCAATACAGATAACTTACTGATTTCGCCATGCCTCGACCCAGCCTCAAAAAGGAACGCCGCGCCGCCATACTCCGCGCCTTTGGCGACTGTGTGGCTAGGTTCGGCGTTGAAGGCGCCACCCTGGAGCGCACGGCCGAAGCCGCGAATCTTGCGCGCGCGCTGATCCGCCACAACGTGGGCAACAAGGATGCGTTGCTCGACGCCTTTATCGAGCATTTCCTGACGCAGGCCACCGCGAGCGTCGATGAGCTGTTTGAGGCACTGCCGACACGTCACCGCATCGATGCCCTGATCGACTATGTGTTTGACCCGGAGTATGTCGACGAAACCGAGGTGCGCGTGACGAATGCGCTCACCATGGCCGCTGCCGATCGACCGGCGCTGGCGCGACGGCTCATGACCTGGACGGCCGATTTCACGGCACGTATTGCGGCTGAACTTGAGCACGCCTTCCCGGGTGCAGCCGAGGACGATATCGAAGCCGTCGCGACGGGCATCGTTGCGATTTACTACAACGTGGACACGGTCGGGCCGGTTGGCGCTGTCGCGAGGTTGCGGGAGGCGTCGGTGCGGGCTGCGCGGTTGTTGGGTGTGGGGCTGGGGCGAGCGGGACGTTGCGGTAGCGTCTGGAGATTGCCGCGGGGCCTGCGGCCCCTCGCAATGACGGCTGATCGCCGTCAGTCGTCGAGGTCGTCCGAGGCGAACCGATGGCCTTTTTCACTCTTGGACTGCAGGTAGCGGCGGTTCCAGTCGCTGACGCCCAGCAAGTGCTTCTCGGGCGTCAGACCCGTAAGGCCCGCCGCCGTGAGGTCGGCGATCTTTTTGGGGTTGTTGGTCAGCAGGCGAAACGGGCGTGTATCGAGGAAGTGACGCAGGATCGCTGCGGCCTCGCTGAAGTCGCGTGAGTCGTCGGGCAGGCCCAGCGACCGGTTGGCCTGGTAGGTGTCCTGACCGCCGTCCTGGAGCAGGTAGGTGGCCGCCTTGGCCCAGAGACCGATGCCGCGACCTTCGTGGCCGGCCATGTAGACGAGCATGCCGCCGTCGGGGTGCTCCACGATGCGCTGGAGCGCGCCCTCGAGCTGGGGCCCACACTCGCAACGCTGGGAGCCGAAGACATCACCCGTCAGGCAGCTCGAGTGCACACGAACGAGCGGCTCCGCGGCCGCATCGACGTCGCCGTACTGCAGGACACTGTTCACGGCCATCGATGACGCCATCTGTGCGAACAGGTTCTGCCCGCCCTCGCGTCGCAGCGACGCCGCCAGTGCTTCCACCCTGCTGAGCTCCGTGTTGCGCACAGCCGCGTACCACTGGAACGTTTCCTCAACGGCGCCCAGCCGCATGGGCAGCGGGATCGGGCCCAGCAGGTTAACGGACAGCTGCCCCGGAACGGGCTCGGCGTCGACATCGAGCGGCTGGCCGTCAGCATCGATGCGGCGCAGCTTGCCGTCCGCCACGAGTTGGCGGCGTACAGCGGGGTCGAGATACGTGAACATTCTGCGTGTTGCGGCCACAGACCGAGATGGCCGCGTAGTGTAGTTGGCGGGCGCCCGGAGGGCCACCGGCAAAGAAAAAGGGGCCGCCGACCTAGGCCGACGACCCCTCCCCCCAGACCGGGACAGGCGTTAGAACGCCTGCTTGAAACGAACGTAGAACAGGCGACCGCGTGGGTCATGCACCTTCGAGTCGAAACCGCCGTTGGTGAACACCTGCGGCGGATCTTCACCCGTCAGGTTGATGACACCAAACGTCAGGATCGGCGCGACCTCACGATCGAACAGCACCGCCGTGTCGACCGCGTACTGCGCGTCGAACGACGTCCATGAGTCGATTTCGGGCAGTGCGCCTGTCGTCGCATCGGGGTTCTGATCATCGTCGTAGGCCGAGATGTAACGCGCAAAGAGGTTCGCCGAGTGCGCGCCGTTGATCCAGCCCACACCTGCGTTGAAGCGCAGTTCCGGCGTCGACGTGCCAAAGTTCGTGAAGTTGCGTCGGCCAGCGCCGTCAACCGAGCCCGCCTGCGGATCTTCGAGATCGTACTCGAGCACGTAGGTGCCTTCGATGAACGGACGGACGAGACCAGCAGAGGTGTCCCAATCGTACTTGGCACTGAAGTCGACACCGCTGGTCGTCACTTCACTGGCGTTCACGAAGCCCACGTTGACCTGCAGGATCTGGCCACCCGCCGAACGCACGACGCGGGTCGGGTCGTTCGGGAAGGCGTTGATCACCGCCTGGAAGTTCTCCTGGATGATCACGTCCGTGAAGTCGAAGCTCCAGTAGTCGAGATCCAACACAAGACCGTCGGTCGGCTCAAACGAGAAACCGATGTTGAACGTGTCCGACTCTTCAGGCGTCAGCGCCGGGTTGGCCGACGAGCGTACGGCTGCGAAGAACGCGCCACCCGGGTTGAGCGGATCCGATACCTGGTTCAGAGACGTCGAGCCACCGAACTGCTGGAACAGCGACGGCGCACGGAAGGCCGTGCTGTACGACGCACGCGCCGTGAACGTGTCCGACGGGCGGAAGATACCGGCGATCTTCGGATCTGTCGTGCTGCCCGTGGCACCACCGTAGTCCTCGTAGCGCACCGCAAGCTGCAGGTCGAACGTGTCAGCGATCGGCAGAGCGAGCTCGACGAACGCCGCGTTCACGTCACGGTCCGCATTGAAATCGGGGTTACCGATGACGAACGCGAAGCGATCGGCGTTGGCCAGACTGTTGTAGTCGTGCTGCAGCTCTTCCTTACGCCACTGGCCACCGATGGCGATGCTCGCCATACCCGCGTTCATCTCGAACAGCTCGCCCGAGACGACGCCTTGCACGGTTTGCAGCTCGGACGTGGTGTCCAGCACCTGTGAGGCGATGAAGCTGTCGATGGTGTCCTGCGAGTTCGGGATCGTCGTAAACGACGTGGCGAACGGGTTGAAGTACGAGCAAGGGCCGACGCCTGGCTGGGCCGCCGGGTTCGTTGGACCGTCGCAACGCGTGCCGCCAAAGCCATTCAGCGCGTCCTGGAATTCCTGACCCAGCGTGTCTTCGGTATCGTTGACCGACTCGTTCTTGCCGCCGACGTAGCTCAGCTCCCAGAACCAGCCGTTGTCGAATTCGCCTTCCAGGCCGCCCGAAAAGCGCCAGGTGTCGAGCTCGTTGCGGCTCGGCGAGACGTCGCCGCCGTTACCGATGGCGCGACCGAAGAAGATGACCGGCTGACCGTAGATGTTGCCCGGGTTGTCCGTCGGCACGATGGGGCCGAGCAGGTTCGGGAACGTCGGCGAGTTGCCGCGCAGCACCCGGTTGCGGGCAAAACCCACTTCCATGTTGGCTTCAATCGAATCCGTGAGCTGGAACGCGCCTCGGGCGAAGCCGTTTAGACGCGTCTCATCGGGAATCAGGTTGAAGAAATCACCGAAGTCGAAGCCGCAGAATCCGATGTCGCCGAACGCGCCCGCAGCGCCCGGAGGTGCGAGCAGGATCGGGCCACCACCGGCAGCCGCACAACCCGGATCGATGAGCGGCACACCTGCGAGACCGGCAACCGGCGGCGCCGTCAGGAAGTAGGCACCCGGGTTACCCAGCGAGCTGGTGTCGTCCTGCGGCCGACTCAGACGCTTCTCAGCGGTCGTGAGCGGCTGGCGGTCCGTGTAGCTGATGGCAGCGATCACGCTCGAGCGGTCACCCTGCGCGCCGTACAGTGCCTGCAGCACGTATTCGCTCTGGTCACCCTCGTCAGAAACGAACTGATAGTCGCCCGTGATCTCGAAGCCTTCGAAGTCGTCGCGTGTGCGGAAGTTGACCACACCAGCAACGGCGTCAGAGCCGTAGAGCGCCGCAGCGCCGTCTTTGAGGATCTCGATGTTGTCGACGGCGATGAGCGGCACGAGTGAGCTCGTGTCGACAAAGTTCAGGCCGTCGTTGGTGGGCAGACCCGTGAGTACCTGGCGCTTGCCGTTCAACAGCACGAGCGTCGAGGCAACGCCCAGACCGCGCAAGTTGAAGTTTGAGGTACCCGTCGTCGAGTTTTGCGTGAACGCGTCCGGGTTGTTTTGCGAACCCGTGTTGATCGTCAGCGTCTGGACGATGTCCGCGATGTTCTTGGCGCCGATACTTTCGAGCTGCGTCGCGTCCACGTTCTGGATCGGCGACGGCGAGTCGAACTGAGAAGTGCGTCGAATGTACGAACCGGTGACGACAACCTCTTCAATGGCGTCATCTTCGTCCTGTGCCTGCGCCTGCGCCGGAATGGCGGTCAGCAAAAGGCAGGACAGCGGTAGAGCCGCCAGCCTGGTCGAAATGCGTCTCACGATTTTCCCCCCGTGAACAACAATTGCGGCGGGCCACCCCCGCGGCCGCCGTCGGATGTTGTTATACGCCGACATGACACTGGGAATCAATAAACAATGCGCTTCAAGCCGTTGTTTTCGCGCATCCATTTTTGTTGCGGCGCAAAAAAAAGCGGGTCCCGAGGGACCCGCTTCGTACATCGTTTGCAGGGCGTTCAGGGCATCAATAGGACCACTGGAACGCAAATGAGAACGTTGAGCCCGGATCTTCGCGGAAGGTCTCAATGCCTTCGCGCTCGATCGTGACTTCCTCGCCCAGCAGGTTTCGCGCCTTGAATTTCAACACGATGCGGTCGGTCGGGAACCAGCTGTAGGTGGCGTCGAGACCGTGGAAGGGCTGCTCGAAGCCGTCGGGTGCACCATTTCGGCCCGCGACATAGAGGCGCTCACCGAAGACGTTGTAGACGAGCGTGGCTGCGTGCTTACCGTCGTCGGAGTCGTAGCCCAGCGTGACGTTGGCGACGTAATCCGATGCCGCAGTCAATTTGCGCACGGGGTTAGTTGGCGCATCAGCCTGCTCGCCCGCGACCAATTCCGAGTCCTGCAGCGTCACGTTGCCCTGCAGGAAGAAGCCCGCAAACGGGTCGCCCAGGAACGCGAGGTTCTTGAGGCCTTCGATTTCGAGGCCGTAGACCTCGGCCGACTCGGCGTTGATGATCTCGCGCGCGACCGTCAGGTCACTGGCCGCCGACTCGAAGAACTCGATGGGATCATCGATTTCTTTCAGGAAGGCCGTGACCGTGAAGTTGTCGCCGTTGTTGAAGAACCACTCACCACGAATGTCGTAGCTCGTAATCGTCGACGGGATCACGCCGGGGTTACCGTCAACCAGGTCGTCGGTGATCGGGTCGATGTAACTCGCGTCCGTGATCTCACGGAGGTCTGGTCGAATAGCCGTCTCGGAGTAGCCGAAGCGCAACTGGAAAGTCTCGGCCAACCAGTCCGACATATAGGTCACCGCCAACGACGGGTACAGGTCGTCCTGCTGGAACACGGCGTTCTCGAGTGCCGCCGGGTCAGTCGTAACCTGTGGGCTGGCTTCGGTGAAGCCGAAGGGGTTCCAGTCGAGGGCGGCCTGACGGTAATCCTCCCAACGCAGACCGGCGGCGACGCGCCAGGTGTCGTTGAAGGTCCAGTCGACCTGACCAAACGCACCGTCCGTAATCGTCGCTGCCAGGTAGCTCTGGTTCTGCGTGCCGCGGCGGTCGAACAGGTAGTTGTTGGCCGGGTTCAGGATGTTCTCGTCCGAAAACACCTCGCCCAGGGGCTGCGAGAGGATCGAGGGATCATCGGCATTGAGTACGCCGATGCTGAACTCGTCCTGGCGGTAAGTGCGCGCCTTCGAATCCGTGTCGAAGCCGAACTGGATGTTGCCGTAGCTTCGATCACGGCTGAACGGCACTTTGAATTTGATGCCGCTAGAGTCGACGTCATCGTCGAGATCCGTAAAACGGAATAGAGCCGTCGTCGCGTCCTGCGTGACAAACGACTGCTGTACAGCGCCCGTCTCAGTATCCGTAATGGTCTGCGCGGTGACGTTGACCTGGTTCGGGATGTCTGTGCGGGCATCAGCCTGCGAGACGAACCATTCTATCTCCGTGTCAGCGGGCAGCCAGCTGATGAGCCCAGCGAGCGGACCCAGCACTTCGCGAGTGCGCTCCCCAAGCCGGTGCTCACCGCGGATCTGATTGACGACCATGTTGCGTTCTTCGAATTGGAACCGGTAATTGCGGCTACCAAGACCATCTGAGCGCTGGCGGTTGTCATCGAAGAAGTCGTCGATTTCGGTCTCGTCGTCGGTGTTACGCAAGAACAGCGTCATCGTCGAGATCGAGTGTTCGTCGGTGTAGTTGATGCCGAGGTTTCCGATAGCATTGATGGCCACGGTGCGCGTCGACTCGATCTGGTTACGCGTCTGCTCTTCAGGGAAGTTGAAGTTCGTCTGGAACGTCTCTTCCTCGCGCCACTGATGCTCGTAGCTCGCGCCCGCGAAGTAGCCGATCTCCCAATCCTCGTTGAGGATGAAACTGTCACCGATCGACCCGCGAACGTCGATGTCCGGAATCGGATCGGTTTCTTCCACTGAGAAGTCGCGGTTGAGTGCCAGGCCCAGCTGACGGTTGATCTGCTGCGCGTCTGCCAGCGGGGTGAAAGGGTCTTGGCGGCGCAGGAAACTCAGGATTTCCTGCGTGCCCACCTGGCCCTGGAAATTCTCAACCTGGTTCAGGAGCTCCGGCGAGATGCTGCGTTCGCCGTTGTCGTAGCCGAGTGCGTCGCGGCTGCCGCCCGCGTAAGTAAACACGCTGCCATCGACGGCCGTGTTAAAACCAGAGCCAATCTCGAACATGACCGTGAAGTCGTCAGGAATGCCCTTCGTGCGGATGTCGACGCTGCCACCTGCGAAGTTGGCACGCATGTCTGCCGTGTAGGCCTTCTGTACCCGCAGCGACTCGACAATGGCCGTCGGGAAGATGTCCAGCGGGATCACGTAGCGAGTCAGATCGGGCGAAGGAATGAAGGCACCGATCAGCGTGCTCTGCGAATAGCGCTCACCCAGGCCACGGATGTACACAAACTTGTTGCCGACCACCGAGAGCCCGGGAATACGCTTCAGGGCAACGGCCACGGTGGAATCGCCAAGACGACTGATCGTCTCTGCACCCAGCAGGTCTGTGACGGCCGCGTCGTCCATGCGCTCCAGTGCCAGTGACTGACTGCTGTCGATGAGGCGCCCCATCACGACGACTTCCTCAATCGTCGATTCGGGCGGCGCTAACGTCGGCGCGGCGATACCGATACGGTTCTCGTCCTCGGTCTCCTGCGCGATCACCGGTGTGGCGACAAAAGTCGCGCCCAGGGCGCAGGCAATCGCAAATTGCAATCTGTTCATCTTCGCTTCCGTCTCAATGTGCCGGTCAGACCGGCTGTTTTCGCTCGTCATCTAAACGGCAAAAGCGTCGTACCCGTTTCGGCACGACGCCCGCCTTAGTCCTTACGCTAGGCTCACTCGAACCAGAGCGCGACACCGCGGTTCGGGTCCTGCAGGCCGTAGGTCCAGTCGGTGGTCCAGTCCGTAATCGAGAGCGCAATGCCACCGATGTACGTCGTCGTAGGCGTCAGCCCGGGGTTCGCACCGTCCACCGAAATGGCGTTGGCCTCGATCGAGAAGTACGGGGGTGCGCCTTCGAGCAACTGCAAATCCGTGTCGGCCGAAGCCGTCGGGTTGCTCGCACCCGTCAGCGTGGCGAAGGCACCCGTCGCAGACGCGAACGCGAGTTCCGTCGTCGTGCCGTCGGGGAAGGTCTGACCGCGCGTCTGCTCTTCGCAGGCGTAGACGATGTTGTTCAGGACCAGGTCGCCATCCAGGGCGGCCTGCTGCGAGCGGTTGTCGATGCGCAGGCAGTAGTTGTCGTTGCCAACGGTGGTGTCAGCCGCCGAGTTGAATGAGATGACCTGCGAGTCGTTGATCGTCGGGAAGATGCCCTCGCGCAAACGCCAGCCTGCGCCCGGATCATGCGTCGCCGTGATGGCACCGTTCGGCGAGATGATGCAGGTCAGGTTGTTGATCGTCGGCCGCGAGTTGATGCCCTGCGCAATGATGTCCTCGACCGCCTGCGACGTCAGACCCGAGAATCCGCCGATACCATCAGCCTCGATGCAGTGGTTGCCGTCGTCTTCGTTCTGGATCACAAGGGCGTTGGTGATCGTGCCGCTGTAGCCTTCGTCGATGTCGATGGAGTCGTCACGAACGTAGAGTGCGACAAAGTTGGTGATGTCGAAGTTGCCACCGAACATTTCGATGCCGTCATCGAATGTGGAGTAGACCTGCAGGTTTTGAACAATCGTGTTGCTGCCGACACCGCTGAACGAAATACCGTTCAGTTCGTCGCCGTTGCCGACCGTGGCGCCCGTGTGCTTGACCACCACGTACTCGAGACGGCCCGAGCTATCGTCAAGAACGTCACCGCCGTATTGCGACTCGTCGAGGCCTGCGGCGCCTTCGGCGTCCACGTGGCAGTCGACCGTGGCGAGATCACCACCCGCGACCGAGCCCGTGTAGGCGCAACGGTTGGTAATGCTGAAGCCGTTGATGACGATGCCACCCCACTGCTGCACGTCGGTCGCGCCGACCGTGCCGTTACCCGGGCCGGGGTTCTGGCCCGTGAGGTCGAGGTCCGTCGTTGAGGTGAAGGTGATCGGCGCATCGGCTCGGCCAACGGCAAAGACCTGCGAGCCGCGGTTGACGATCAGGAAGTTCTGGCTCGACTGCCACGCCAGCGTGGCGCCGGCTTCAATCGTCAGCACGGGGCCGTCGCCGCCTTGAGCGATACCGGCCGCCGCGAGATCGGCGTCGGTGTCGAAGGTCTCACCCACGAACAGGCTGCCCTCAAAGATGTGCGCACCACCAGAGGCCAGCGCGGGAATCGTGAGGTCGACGGTCAGGTTGTTGCCCGCATCGGCAAAGGCCGGCGAGTAGGTGCAGTTGGTACCGTCGAAGGTGCCTGCAATCGTCTGACCGCCCGAGTTGGTGTAGGACGCGCACTCGGCGCTAGGGCCACTGCCGCCGCCGGAGTTGGTCGTGTTGTTGCTGTTCGATACGTTGGTCGACGGCTGAATGTTGATGTCACCGCCGCCGCAGGCTGCGAGTGCGGCTACGGCCAAAACGCCGGGTACCAGGTACATGCGCTTCATGGACTGAAACTCCATTGGATGCTCGCGTGCAGCGCACGCGTTGGGGGGTTCGTAACAAGTCCGAACGCGGCGCGTCCGGTTCTCAAATTCGGGTCGCTTCCGGAGGGGCATGACACGCCCTCGCCTTGGCAAGTGGCCGCCAAAATAGGAGGGCTTCGTGAAATGTCAGTGACGATCCTGTTACGGGAATGTGACAAGTCATTTGACACTGCTAGGACGCCACACGGCGTGCATTGAGAATCAGTGTTTTAGAGGCTGTTTCTAG
Organism: uncultured Gammaproteobacteria bacterium; assembly: GCA_937899415.1. Lineage (GTDB taxonomy): Bacteria > Pseudomonadota > Gammaproteobacteria > Steroidobacterales > Woeseiaceae > CALBPI01. The sequence goes on from CALBPI010000037.1 coordinate 10,619, forward strand.
ATTCTTACGGGGATGTGATTTGGCGGATGCCAACGACTTTCGCTGGCACGTGAGGCAGCCGCGCGGTAGCGTCTGCGCATGTCTGAATTGCGTCTAGCCGTTGCCGGCGTCCCCGAGCACTTCAATCTGGCCTGGCGGCGAATTGCCGAGCGCCGCGCGCTCGAGTCGTTGGCCGTCGATCTGCACTGGCAGGAAGTCTCTGAAGGCACGGGCCGCATGATCGACCTGCTCGAGGCTGGCGACGCTGATATGGCGCTGCTGCTGACCGAGGGCGCCGTGGCCGGTGTTGCCAACGGCCGCCGCATCGGCCTGCTGGGCGGCTGGGTGGCCTCACCGTTGCGCTGGGGCGTGCACGTGGCCGCCGCAAGCGAGGCGCAGTCGGCCCGAGACCTGCCCGGCCAGCGCTTCGCCATCAGCCGCTACGGCTCGGGCTCGCACCTCATGGCCGGCATCTACGCGCAGCAACACGGCTGGCCTGAGGCGCCCAAGTTCGTTGTGGTCGACAACTTAGCGGGCGCCCGCCGCGCGTTATCTGCCGGCGATGCCGAGATCTTTCTCTGGGAGCGCTTCACCACGCAGCCCGTCGTGGACGCCGGCGACTTTCGGCGCGTCGACGAGCTGCCCACACCCTGGCCCTGCTTTGTGGCGGCCGTGCGCGACGGCCTGGCGCCCGAAATGCTCGGCGCGGCGCGCCTGGCCCTGCGGGCGGCGCTGCACGAGGCGCAGGGTCTCAGCTGCGCCGACCGGGCGGCGCACGCCTTTGCCGAGGCTTATGCACTGGACCCCGGGCAGGCCAACGAATGGCTTGCGGGGACCCGATGGGCCGACGCCACAGCACTCGACCCCAACATGCTGGCCGGTGTGGGGAATGCCATGCGCGGGGTGGGTATGATCGAACGAGAGCCCGCGACGGCGGAACTGCTCGTCTCGGCCGACACAGGCGAGGGGGAACAACGCATGGAACTCTACTGGTGCCCGAAGACACGCTCGGCACGCGTGATCTGGATGCTCGAGGAAATGGGCATCGACTACACGAAGACCCTCATCGACATTCGCGATCCCGAGGCCCGCAAACACCCGGGCTTCCTCGAGGCGAGCCCTATGGGCAAGGTCCCCGCACTACGCGACGGTGAGACGGTCATGGCAGACGGGGCCGCCATGTGCCTGTACCTGGCCGACCGCTACAGCGCAGGCACGCTGGCGCCCACGATTGACGACCCCAGCCGCGGTCGCTTCCTCTACTGGATGTTCTTCGGCCCGGGCGTCATGGAGCCGTCCATGGGCGAGAAGTTCGGTACAGCCCAGCCCAACCGCGCCGCGCACGGCTGGGGTGACTTCGCGACCATGGTGGCCGCGCTCGAGTCCGGCCTGGCCGGCGGCGGTCCCTGGCTCATGGGCGAGCAGTTCACGGCTGCCGATGTGGTCGTCGGCTCAACGGCCGCCTTCATGCACCTGTTCGGCATCCCGCCCGAGTCGCAGGCGATCACCGACTACGTCGCGCGCTGCACCGCGCGCCGGGCGTATCAGAGCGCCTTCGGCGACTTCACCACGGGCTGATCCCCACGCTCGCGCACCCAGGCGCGTTCGTGCCGGACAAAGCGCTGCTCGCCGTAGTAGCTGTCCGCATCGGGCGCGGCCAGCAGGATCAGCGTCGCCTCGGGCGCCAGCCGGTCCTCGGTGTGGTCGATCAAAGCCCCGCCAATGCCGCGGCCCTGGTATTCGGCATCCACGGCCAGGTCGGACAGGTAGCAACAGTAGGCGAAGTCCGTGACCGAACGCGCGGCGCCGATCAGTGTGTCGCCATCCCAGGCCGTCATCATGATGTCGGCGTTGAGCACCATGGAGGCGATGCGGTCGCGATCGCCGACCGGGCGGCGCTCGGCGAGGCCGCTTCGCTTGAGCAGGGACAGAAACTGATCCGCATCAATCGGCTCTTCGTCGGTGTAGTAGATCTCGTTACTCACTGCGCTGCCCTTTGGTCGTGCCAGTAGAACGGCGCCGTCGTGCGGTCGCCGGTAATGCGTTCGTTCATGGTCGCTGCGTCATAGAGACGCCCGTTCTGCATGACCATATTCACGCGGTCGGTCGCGAAGATGTCCAGCGTGGGGTCGACGTCGAGCACCACGAGATCGGCAAGCTTGCCGGCTACGAGGCTGCCGAGGTCACCCTCAAAGCCCAGGTGACGGGCCGGTTGCGTCGTGGCCGTAGCCAGCGCCTCAATGGGGCTCATGCCGCCCTGGGCGAAGCTCCAAATTTCCCAGTGACTGGCGAGACCCTCGCGCTGCCCGTGCGCGCCGATCGACACGGGCACGCCTGCGTCGGCCAGCTGTTTGGACGTACGCGCGCTGACGATGTGGTAGTAGTCCGACTCGGGTGCGAGCTCACGGCGCACAGAACGCGGCTGCAGGATGTGCGGCGGCACCCAGCGCGACAGCAGCGGGTGCTCCCAGACGTTGCTCTGCTTGTAGAAGTAGCTCTCGGCTGAGGGCCCACCGTAGGTCACGACCAGTGTCGGCGTGTAGGCCACCGCCGTCTGCGACCAGAACTGGATGATGTCGTTGTAGAGCACGGACTGCGGCAGGTTGTGCTCGATGCCCGTATTGCCATCGACGACCATCGACAGGTCCATGTGGAACAGCGAACCGCCCTCGCCCACAACGGCCATGCCTGCCTCGCGCGCCGCCACGGTCACCTGCTGGCGCTGGTCGCGGCGCGGCTGATTGTAGTTCTTGATGCTCATGGCGCCCTGCGCCTTGAGCCGGCGCACGTGCTCGCGCGCCTCATCGATGTTGTCGACCTTGGCGAAAAACGCCGACCGGGCGCCGTAGACGATGTCGCCCGTCGAGTAGATCCGCGGCGCGAGAATCGTGCCCGCGCGCTGCATCTCGGACGCCGCGAAGATCTCCGTTGCGTCATTGGACGGGTCATGAATTGTCGTCACGCCCAGTGCCAGCGTGGCGATGTTTTTCCAGTTCTGCTGCGGGATAATCTCGTTGCCCTGCGGGCCATGGGCATGCGCGTCAATAAAGCCTGGCACGATGGTCTTGCCCGACACGTCGAGCGTCTCGACACCCGCCGGAATTCTTACCGATGCGCGGCTGCCGACCGACTTGATGCGGTTGCCCTCAACCAGCACGACACCGTCTTCGATGATGCCGCCCTCGGCGTCGGCCATCGTGATGATCTTGGCGCCGACCAGCGCGAGCCGTGTATCGGGTACGTCTGAGGTGAGCTTGACGGCCATGGTCGCGCCCGAGTCCGGCGCCTCGTAACCGTCCTCACCGGGCGACAAGGCGTCTGCAAGCTGGGTCGAGTACAGCGTGTTGCCCAGCGACCAGTACGCCGTCGCGCCGTCGCCCGAGAACTGCGGATAGTTGCCGCCATCACCTGACAGCCGCACGAAGGGCACCGACGACACACTCGTGGAGAGCGTCAGCGCTTCGCCACCCGGCGGCAGCGGCACGGCGTAAATGTGGTAGTTCTCACGGAACACCACATGGCGCTCGTCGGGCGCCACGAACAGGCGCCGCGCGTGCTTGGCCGTCGCGTGCACGCGCAGGTCATAGCCATTGAGGTCGGTGCTGATGAGCTGCTGACCGCCGTCGGCGCGGCGCATGTACACGCGGTCGCTGCTCGCGCCGAAGTGCGGGTCGTGGCCGCGCTCTGCGATGCGCACCGCATTGCCGCCGCGCGCGGGGACACGGAACACGCCCTTGTCCTCGGACCATTCAGGCGCCGTCAGATAGCCGCCTGAGGTGGCCGAAAACACTACGAAGTCACCATTGGGTGCGAAACGCGGGTTGCGGTAGTGACCGGGTTGCGTGGTCAACGTCCGGCTGCGGCCACCCGAGGCTGCGATACTGCGCACCTCACCCAGGCCCTCATCGGTCCAGTGCACGTAGACGACGCTGCGCCCGTCGGCCGAAAAGCTCGGGAAGAACTCGAATGCCTCGCCCTCGCGAGTCAGGCGCTTCGGCCGCCCGTTCGGCAGCGACTTGATCCAGAGCCGCCCGTTGGACTCGTACACCACGCGCTTGCCATCGGGTGCTACGGCCGGGTTGCGGATCATCTGCGTCTCGAACGACTTGGGTGCCACCTCGATCGCGGGCCGCGGCGGTGCGTACACGGTGCGCGTATCCCGCACGCGGAACGGAATGACTTCAGCCTCACCCGTGAGCACGTTGACCTTGTTGAGCTTGCCGCCGCCCCAGATCACGACGTGCTGCGAGTCGGGCAGCCAGTCGAAGTTCGGGTAGGCGCCGTGCACGGCCCAGACTTCCTGCAGGTCCTGATCGAGTCCGTCGAAGACCTCGCGGATCGTGCCGCTCTCGAGGTCCTTGATGAACAGACGGCTGTCGGTGCGCACACGACGCACGAACGCCAGGTACTGGCCGTCAGGCGAGGGCTCGGGCCGCACGGCACCGCCGGCGCCGGACACCACGTTGGTGACGTCACCTGTGGCGAGCTCGATTCGCTCGATTCGGAAAATCTCGCTGTTGGAATCCTGGGCGTAGAGGAAGGTGATGCCCGGCGTGGCATCGCGGCTGTAGTAGATGTGCTTGCCGTCGGGTGAGAATTTCGGCTCACCGATCTCTTTTTGAAACGTGTCGCTGGGGCGCTTGGTGACCTGCACGCCGTTGCCGCCATCGACGTGATAGAGCCAGATCTCACCCGTGCCCAGCGAGCGCATCGTGGTGAAGTGCTTGCGCGCCGCGATGTACTGGCCGTCCGCCGACCAGGTCGGATTGTTGAGCAGTCTGAAGCTCTCTTCCGTGAGCGGGCGTGCATTGTCGCCATCGGCGTCCATGATCCAGATGTTGTCGCCGCCACCGGCATCCGAGGTGTAGGCGATCTGACTGCCGTCGGGCGAGAAGCGCGGTTGCATGGACCATTCGATACCGGGCGCGAGGTTCACGGCATCGCCGCCGGTCACGGGCACTGTGTAGATGTCGCCGAGCAGGTCGAACACGATGGTTTTGCCGTCGGGGCTCACGTCAAGGCTGAGCCAGGTGCCCTCGTCGGTGTCGATGCGGATGCTGCTGGCGTCCCCAGGTAGTTCGGTAACGGCCCACGCCGCGTCGTCGTCGGCAAACGTATTGCCGGACAGGCACAGCACCGTGATCAGGGCACAGGACAGGGTTCGCATTGAAAGGCTCCGAGCGCTCGTCGTGCCGGAAGCTTAAACGAATCATCTGCGTCGTGTCGGACCACCCCCCGCGCGTCCGCATCCCTGTAGAATTGCGGGACTTGCATGGGGGCGTGCATGACCATCAGCGTTTTCAATCTGTTCAAGATCGGCATCGGGCCGTCGAGCTCGCACACCGTCGGGCCCATGGTGGCGGCGGCGCAGTTCGTCGACAGTCTCGTCGAAGCCGGCACGCTCGCGAGCGTCGCCAACGTACGCGTGGCGTTGTTCGGCTCACTGGGCGCCACGGGGCGCGGCCACGGTACGCACAAAGCCGTACAGCTCGGCCTGCTGGGCCACGCGCCGGATGCTGTCGATCCCGACGCTGTCCCTGCGCTGCTCAACCAGATCGCCGACACGCAGTCGCTCACGCTGGGCGGGCAACACGCCGTTGACTTCGACCCGAAGCAGAATCTCGTCTTCGAGGTGCGCAAGCGCCTGCCCTATCACCCTAACGCCATGCGCATTACGGCCATGGATGCGCGCGGCGACACCGTGAGCGAGCGCGCCTACTACTCCATCGGCGGTGGCTTTGTCGTCGACGAGGCACAGGCCAGCGAAGGCGTCATCGTGGCCGAGGACGTTGCCTTGCCTTTGCGCTTCACGACAGGCGCCGAGCTGCTCGCGCACTGCGAGGCTCGCGGCATGGGCATCTCCGACGTGATGCGCGAAAACGAACGCGCCTGGCGCAGCGACGCTGGAATCGACGCGGGCCTCGACGCCATCTGGCAGGCCATGCAGGACTGCGTCGCACGCGGCTGTCGCACAGACGGCGAGCTACCGGGCCTCAAGGTAAGGCGGCGCGCTGCCGACCTTTACCGCCAGCTCGAGTCGGGCGCGGGCCCCAGCGACCCGTTGACGATCATGGACTGGGTCAACCTCTGGGCCCTGGCCGTCAACGAGGAGAACGCCGCGGGCGGGCGCGTGGTGACAGCGCCCACGAACGGGGCTGCGGGCATCGTCCCGGCCGTGCTGCACTACTACACCCAGTTCTGCGAGGGCGCCTGCGACGACGGCGTGCGCCGCTTCCTGCTCACCTGCGGCGCCATCGGCATCCTGTTCAAGGAGAACGCCTCCATCTCGGGGGCCGAGGTCGGCTGCCAGGGTGAGGTCGGGTCCGCCTGCTCCATGGCCGCCGGCGCCTTGACCGAAGTGCGCGGCGGCACGCCCGAGCAGTGCGAAAACGCCGCGGAAATCGGTATGGAACACAATCTGGGTTTGACCTGCGACCCCATCGCAGGGCTCGTGCAGGTGCCCTGCATCGAGCGCAACGCCATGGCGTCCGTCAAAGCCATCAACGCAAGCCGGTTGGCGCTGCGAGGCGACGGCCGCCACATGGTCTCGCTCGACAAGGTCATCAAGACCATGCGAGACACGGGCCGGGACATGCAGGACAAGTACAAGGAAACAGCGCGCGGCGGCCTGGCCGCCAACGTCGTTGAGGTCCCCGTCAGCTTTGTGGATTGCTGACGCGGGCGCCCAGCAGCTGCTCCGCAATCGCGTGGCCCTCACGCGTTGCCGCCATGACGGTACGCGGTGACAGGCAGTCGCCAATGACGTGCACGGGCAAGCCCGCCGCTTCGAGTGGCGGGCGGAGTGCGGCTCGCGGAACGCGCGGCGTGGCAAAGGTCACGGCCGCGATGTCCTCAATGCGCGCCGTGTCGCCGTTGAATACGTTGCGATATTCAAACGCAGCTTCTTCCAGCGCCTCGACGCCCGTCGGCACGGCCGAGGTCACGATGCGAACGCGGCATTCGTAGAGTCGCCGGTACGTCTTCTGCCGCGTGACGAGTGCAACGTCCGTGGCCACGCGCTCGCGCGGCGTGATGAGCACCACCTCGTCGAACCAGTCGCTCAAGTACTCGGCGGCCGCGTAGGTCATCTCGGTGTGATCCTGGTCGTAGATCACGAGCCGGCCGTCGCTCTTGGCGGGGCGTGGCAGAAAATCGGCGCACAGCGTTCGCAGGTCAGGGACGAGTCCCTCCTGGCGCCAGTCGGCGTCGAGCCACTGCGGTGTCGACAGGCCTGCGCCCGTGGCAAGGACCACAGCGCTTGGATCGCTGCCTGTGATATCGGCCAACTGTGCCTCCGACCCCATCACGAACCGCGCGCCGGCCTTTTGCGCGCGCAAGGTCTGGTAGTCGTAAACGCTCGAAAGGTTTTCGCCACCAGGCAGCTCGGCGTGCAGGCGTGTCGCGCCGCCCGGCTCATCGCCGCGGCCGAACACCGTCACCTCGTGCCCGGCCTCGGCCAGAATCCAGGCCGCCTCCATGCCCGCGACGCCCGCACCCACGACGGCGAATCGCTGCGGCTTTGTAGTGCGCGCGGGATGCCAGTCCCCTTCGTCGGCACGACCCACGCGCGGATTGTTGTCACACTCGAGGTGGTTCTTTTCGATGATCGCGCGCCAGCAGCTGTTGCATGACACGCAGTAACGAATCTCGGCCTCGCGCCCTTCGGCCGCCTTGCGCGGCAGCCAGGGGTCGGTCACGAGCGCACGCGCGAGCATGACGAGCTCGGCCTTGCCATCGGCGATCTGTCGCTCACCCTGCATGGGGTCTGTGATGTAGCCCAGCGCGCCCGTCGGAATGTCCGGGGCGACGGCGCGCAGTTCGGCCGTCGGGTCAACGTAGGGTACGGCGGGCCCGTGGGCGTCGGGAAGATGCTCGTAGAGGGAATTCGCGTGCGAGCCCCAGGCGAACGACCAGAAATCGATGTGGCCCGTGGCGGCCACGTGCGCGGCGATATCCCGGGCCAACGCAAGGTCGACACTGTTGGCGACGCCATCGATGCCGGGCAGCTTCACGCCGATGGCGAAGTCTGGTCCGCAGCGCTCACGGATCTCGCTGATGACGCTTGTCAGCAGGCGTGCGCGATTCTCAAGGCTGCCGCCGTAGTAGTCATCGCGCACGTTCGACCAGGGCGAGAGAAACTGATGGAACAGGTGACCGTGGCCCGCTGAGATTTCGCAGCCTGTGACGCCAACGGCCGCCAGCTTCTGACAGCTCTCAGCCATGCCGTCGATCATGGCCTCGATCTCTCCCGCCGTCAGCTCGCGCGGCACCGTCCAGCTGATGTCGTCAGGCAAAGGCGAAGCGCCGTAGGCGTCGTCGATACGCCCGCCCTCGTGACGACCGCGACCGCGGTCCTGCACCTGCACGAAGAAGCGGCAGTCGTGCGCCTCGATGCGCTCGACCATACGAGCGATGCCGTCGAGCGCGCGGCCGTCGAACACGGCCAGGCGTGAGGGCGCGTTTTGCCCAGGTGCTACGTTCATCGGTTCACTGACAATCGCACCCGCACCGCCCCCGGCGCGACTGACGAAGTAGTTTTCATAGGCGTCTGTGACGAGACCCTCACGCGCATAGCGCGTGGTCATCGAGGCATGAATGATGCGGTTTCTGAGCCGCTGACCGCCGAGCTGGATCGGCGAGAACGTCAGCGGGTAACCCACGACCGTTGTCTCCGCGGTCACGCCGCTAGCCGAACGCGTACTTGGACAGCCCGAGGAACGCCGCGCCAAGCGTGCAGGCGTAAATACCGATGACGCTTGTGTAGGTCGTATCCATGGCACCTTTGATCTGCTTTTCGAGCTCGGGCGTCGAGCCCGTCTCAGGCAGCGTCATAAAACCGATCACTGCGGGCTGAAACGCTTTCTCGAGCCAGAGTACGAGCACGAGGATCACGGATAGCAGCGCAAGCTTGCCGAAAAGCCAGCTCGGACCGACGACGGACGTGCCCAGGGTCGCCGAGGCGATCACGCCCAGGAATGCCAACAACAGCAGGTAGTAGATGACCTTCTCGGAAAGCTCGACCCAGTGCGGCGCCTGCTCGGACAGCACGCGTGCCACGATCACCACGAACCACGCGATCAGCACGGCAAAGCAGGTAAGCGTGAGCCAACTCGGCAAGGTGATCCAACCTGCGGTCACAGACAGGTAGAAACCCGTGGACACGGCCGTGACCATACTCACGCGCGGAAACTTGTCGACGATGAGTGCGACTTGCAATAACAGCAGTCGCTGCTCGACCGTGTAGGCCGGGTTCTGTGCAAACTTGCCAAGGATAAAGACGCCGATGTCAGCGCCGAGCCAGAAAACGAACGCGAGCAGGTGGACGAACAGGACGAGCGTGTAGAGCTCGCTCACGCGTCAGCCTCGGCAATTGTGGCGTCGCCGAATTCGTCCTGCGCCTTCTGGATTTCGGCGCGCGGCGTGAACTCCGACTCGAGCGTGCGCAGGATGGTCTGCAGGTACTCGGCGCGTTTGGCGTCGAGCGCCGCCCGGGCCTCGCCCTCGGGTTCCCAGGCCTCGATACGCGCGGCCAGATCAGGGGCCGCCTCGCCAAGCACAGCCTCAAGCGCGGCCATGCGTTCCTTGGTCACCCAAAGCTCGGTCGTGAGCTCCAGCACCATGGTGACCATGGCGTCGAGCGCCTTGTCTTCAAAAAAAGCGGGGCGCCGGCCTTTGGCCGAGCGTGGCATCGGTTCGGACATGAGGTCGCCGCGCTACTTGCGCGCCCCGAAGCCATACCAGCAAATGCCATCCGTGAGCCTGCCCGTCTTGTCGTTGAAGCGGCCGTCGGCGTGAATCACCTCGTCGAAGAACGCTTCGTCGGAATGGCCCCAGCTTGGCATCACCGTCTCGAAGTAGGCGTCGCCGTCGAAGCCCGCGTCGGCAATCAGGGTCGGGTAGTCCTGGTCGCGGAACGGTTTGTAGTAGGGCTCCTGGTTGTAGTAGCTGTCCCAGTCCAGGTAGAAGCTGTCGTAAGGCGCCGACTGGTTGTTCGGCGGCAGCTCCATGGTGAGCAGGATGCCGCCGGGCTTGAGCACGCGGTAGGCCTCAGCCAGCGCCTTGCGGATGTCCTTGAGCGGCAGCTCGTGCAGGAACATCGACGAGTACACCAGATCGAAGTGGTTGTCGGGGTAGTCGAGCTTCGTCGCGCTCATCTGGCGGAAGTGCACGGGCACCTCGAGCGCCTGCGCGCGCGCGTGCGCATAACGCAGCGCGGGTGCGGCCACGTCGATGGCGTGCACTTCGCACTCCGGAAAGAGCTTTGCGAACGGCAGCGTGTTGTGCCCGACGGTGCAGCCCATATCCAGCATGCGCTCGGGGTTAAGGTCCTTGAAGCGCAGGCGAACATAGTTCGAGAACGAGTCGCCAATATCGCAGAGGTGCTCGCCCATCATGCCGGCCGCAAACACATTTAGTCCCTGATCGTAGATGGCGCCCGTGGCCACATCGCCTTCCGTGAATTCGCTGTGGTAGCAACCGGGCGCGAGATGCACGTCCAGACGCGTTACGTTCTTCGGCACCTCAAACTCAGGGTCGAGCGTCAGCGAACCGCCCACGTCACGATCCGACAACGACTTCGCCTTATCGGCCAGCGACTTGAGATTGCGCTCGATGCCCGGGATGACCGACTGCCAGACCATTTCCTGCGCGTTGTAGCGGATGCTCGAATAAAAGCGGAAGTAGTCCTCTTCCTTCATGAGCTTGTGCACGGTCGGGCCATCGGCAGGCGCCTCGCCGTGCTCGCGCTCGTAACGGGGCGCGACCTGATCGTGATAGTGGCGATGCATATTGTCGGCCATGTTGACCAGCACGTGGCCGCGCAGCTGTGCTACGAAACTCTTACGTGCCCGCTCGTCGCGGCTGGCCGTCATGCTCATCTCGTGGGTGAGGTCGGTGATCATTCGGGTACTGCCTGGGTGAGAGTTAGACAGAGCAACATACAAAGCACCCCAGCGCCGGTCAATACAGCCCGGTCGCTGCGACGTCTAATACGTGTTGCGCTTTCACCCCTCTGGTATGTTGAACGCGCTTCGACACAGCTGGAGTTTGTCATGATGGTCATCATCGCCCTCTTCAACCTGCAGGACGCCGCAGCCAAGGCCGAATACGAGGCCTGGGCGCTCTCGACGGACCTGCCGACCGTACGCAAAATGGATTCCGTCGATCGCTTCGACACCCTGCGCACCAAGATGCTGCTGGGTACCGATTCGCCACCGCCTTACGAATACATCGAAATCATCGAGCTCAATGACTTCGGCCGTTTTGGCGAAGAGGTCGCCACGGAGACTATGCAGCGCGTTGCCGGCGAATTTCGTGGCTTTGCCAAAGACCCGCAGTTCATTGTCTGCGACCTGCTCGACGGGGGCGGCGCATGAAGCCGCTCGCAGGCAAAGTTGCCATTTGTACGGGCAGCGGCCGTCCAGGCGGACTGGGCCAGGGCATCCTGCACAAGCTCGCGGAAGATGGTGCCGACGTCGTCGTCACGGACCTGGGCCGCAATGCCGAACTGCTCGACGACGGTGATATCGGCAACACTGATGAAATGGAAACCACCGCGGAGGCGCTGCGCGAACACGGCACGCGCGTGCTCGTGCGCCCCTGCGATGTGCGCGACCCGGCTGCCGTCCAGGCGCTCGTCGATGCGACCGTCGACCAATTCGGCCGACTCGACATCATGGTCAACAACGCCGGTGTGGGCTTCGTCATGAAGCCACTGCTCGAACTCAAACCCGAGGACTGGGATCTCGTTATCGACGTGAATCTGACGGGCGCGTTCTACGGCAGCCAGACCGCCGCAGCGCAGATGGTCAAACAGGGCGGCGGCGGGCGCATCATTAACATCGCAAGCCAGGCGGCCAAGTCAGGCTTCCCGCACATGGCACCTTACTGCGCGAGCAAACACGGCATGGTCGGCCTGACGCGGACCTGCGCCATCGACCTGGGTGCGCACGGCATCACGGTGAATGCGGTGTGCCCCAACCATGTCACAACGGGCCTGGGCGCCAAGCAGAACGAGTACTTTGCGAAGTTTCGCGGCGTGTCCGTCGAGGACTACCGCGCAGCACTGGCGGCTCGCATCCCGCTGGGGCGCCCGGGACTGACGGATGACACAGCTAATGCTGTGGCCTGGCTTGCGAGCGACGCCGCCCAGTACATCACGGGCGAAGCGCTGAACGTCTCAGGTGGTGAGGAGATGCACTAGCCCGGCACCGTCATTGCGAGCCTGCGCAGCCGTTTACCGTCATTGCGAGGGGCGAGCCGTTTGATGTCATTGCGAGGGGCGAGCCGTTTGATGTCATCGCGAGGGGCGAGCCGTTTGATGTCATCGCGAGGGGCGAGCCGTTTGATGTCATTGCGAGGGGCGAAGCCCCGCGGCAATCTCCTGACGTCGCGATGCCGTCTAGAGATTGCCGCGCCTGCTGCGCAGGCTCGCAATGACGGTAGTGGGCTCGCAATGACGTCGGTCGATCAAGCCGCCGCGTGGCGCCGCTTCACGTAATCACTTATCGCAGCAGCCAGCGTCGCCATCAACGTGGCAATACCCAGCACGGCCGCAACGGCCGTGTAGCGAAACCAGAGCATGTACGACATGTCGTCGCCGTAGAAATTGAAGTTCAGGTTGCCGCTTGTTGCGAGGCCGACGGGGATCCAAGCGAGCGACACCATGGTCGTCACGATCGAGAGCAGGCGCAGTACCGAACCGGATTCGCTGTAGGCCATGCCCGTAAGTCCGGCGCACACCATGCCGGCCGCGACGAGCAGGTTGCCAAACGGCAAACCGCCGGGCAGCAAGGCCTCCATCCAGGTGGTGGGCAGTGTCAGCAGGCCCACGCCGCCCGCAAGCCAACCCAGCGCCAGCCAGGTCGAGGGATGCCTAAGTATTTGCATCAGGTGCCCTTCCCGGGCTCCGGCGGCACAACCGCGGGCAGCTTGCGCACGGCGGACGCCAAAAGCCGGCGAGAGTACCGGACGTGAAACCCGGTCGTCAGCTTGAACCACCACGGCGGCGCAAGCCCCACGTCACAGACGGCCGAACCGAAATACAACGCGGTCTGCTGCTCACCCTGGGGCGACGTCTTGGGCGACGCCATAAGCCACGACCGCGTGCGGCCGCTGCGGTCTACCAGCAGAATCTCGTTGTCGCGGCGCGCCTCAACGCGCCAAGCCGCGAAGCCATCGCGGTGACCTTCCGCGAGCGCCCGCGCATGCGCATCGCCCGAGCGCATTGAGGGCCACAGGCTTAACAGCATGCGCTCTGGACGAAATGCGCGGGAACAGTAGAACGCGGTCACGTAGTCAGCGAAGCGCACGGCCCCGGGATACCGCGTCGAAAACGAGTCGCAGTAGTGCTCCCGCTGCTGGTAGGTCTGCAGCAAGCTGCCGCTCGGCGCAAGGCCGCTCTTGATGGGGTCAGAAGTGGACATCGGCCCGGATTGTCGCCGATCAGACTCCGAGCAACCAGCGCCGCGCCGAGTCGACGTCGCGAAACAACGCGACGTCTTCAAGCGTGTTGTCGGCAATGCCCTTGTAGACCTCGATCTGCGCGTAGTTGCCGTCGTCGGGAACCACAAAGGCCGTGCGGAGTTGATGACGCCCATGCTGGCGCATCGTCTTCACAACGCGCGCCGATATCGCTTCGAAGCCCAGCGGGGGAATGGCCGTGATGTCCGCATTGCTCAGGTCGATGATGCGGTTTAGCTCCGCCCGAAAATCGGGCGTCGTGTAGAAGGTGGCATAGGCGGCGCGGATGTCGCTCTCGCTGAGCACACCGTCCAGGGTGGTGACGTAAATGCCCGCCTTGTTGTCGACCGTGAACCGGATGGACATGAACCAGGCCGCCTTGTAGGTATCCTTACCGACACCACAATACGGGCCGGCTCCTGGCTTGCCAAGCAGAAATTACGGTGGGTCGCATTCGTCAAGCCTGAGACACACCGAGCGCCTTGGGCTTCGCCGACCAGATAATGCGCTCTACGCGAGCACTCAGGCGCGCGGGCTGCCTGCTTTCCGCATACTTTTCAGCTGCTTGAACAGGAACACACTCGCGATCGCGTCAAGCGAGCCGCCGGTGATCATGGCGCCGACGGCGGCCCCGGACTCGAGCGACAGCGCCGCGGGTGCGGCGTCGAGCACGTAGTTCATTATGCCTACAACGAGCAGCGCGGTGCCCAGAAGCGACAGCACGCCCAGCGAGACCAGGCGTACGGTCGAGTTGCCGCCCCGCCCGGGATGGGTCGGGCCGTCAGGTGTCGGGTCGTATTCGAGTCGGCTCATGACGCTGCTCCCCTGTCGTTGGTTGGTTGCGCCTGCCAGGCATCACGCGTTAGCTCGTGCACGAGGCAGTGGTCCTCGTCGAACCAGCGCTCACCGACAGCGGCAAATCCGAGCCGTCGGTAGAACCGGTGCGCACGCGTATTGCTGAGCAGCGGGTCTATCAGCACGGCCACCACCTCAGGCGCCGCAAAACACCACCTGGCCAAGGCCTGGCGCATCATCTCGCTGCCGTAGCCTCTGCCAAGATGATCCTCGGGCCCGATCCAGATGTCGATGGCCCGGACGTGCCTGTCGACATCGCCCCAGTAGCGGTCGGGGTCTCCCGCGGGATCCATGACCTGAAGAAACCCGAACGCCTTGCCGGCCCGCTCTGCAATGAGCTGCTGCCGCCAGTCGGGATTGGTTTGGAGTTCGGTTTCCCAGCCCCAGTCGCTGTCGGGGTCCGAGGCCTGCGCATGCGGCTGCTCGTCCCATTGCCGCAGTAATGGTGCGTCGCTGGGTGTCGCCAGCCGCAAGACGATGGATTCGCGGGTCACAACGCGGCCCGCGCGACGCGATCAGCTCTCGTTGTTGCCGACGGGAACGATCTTGACCTTGACTGACAGCTGCTCGACGGCGAACGACTTCTGCGAGTTGAACGCAACGCCAATGACGGGACGCCAGGTCTGTGTGCCGATCGTGACGATGGTGTCGACGCTGGCCGACGCCGTGTTCGCATCGATAAGCGGCTCGAGCACGATCGTGGCCGCGCCGTCCTTGAGCGTGATCTGCTCGCGCTTGCCTTCGTACATGATCAGGAACGGGGCGCCCAGCAGGTCACCGCCGCGTGAGACTTCAAAGCTGACACGGTAAGTGCCCGTGCCGTCGGCCGGGTCGTTCTGAGCTTGCGCCGTCATGGCAGCCAGGGCCATGAGTGCGGTAATCACCAGTCGCTTCACAGCTGTCTCCGTGTGGGTTCGCGAATCCCTGCAGTCTACTGCAAAGCCCTGCCCGCCACAGGGAGCAGCGCTCAAAACCGGGCCTGCGTCATGGCTTATGTCAACCTGTGAGCGCGGTGATCCGGCTGTCCAGAAACCAATAAACGGCGAAGGCGATCAGCGCGCCCAACGGCACGACCCAGAGCAACACCGATGGCCGGTGCCAGGCCGCCACTGAGGCCATGATGAGCGCAGCCAATGCCAGCAGGCCGCCGGCCCCAAAGCCCATCACGTAGACCGTCAGCACATCGCCAAGCTGGTCCCAGGTCCCCGAACCCGCGTAGAACTGCCAAACGACGACCCAGGCGATCAGCGGAGCGACGATCGCAAGACCCAGGGCTGCGAAGGCACGATGCAGCCAGCGCCTGGCGCGCGCGTCACGATCTACTGCGGGGGCCGGTACGCTCACAAGGTCGGCTCAGCTCGCCACCACGCGCGGCCACCGTGCCTGGCTTGCTGCCACAAATCCAAGCAACACGAGCGCAGCCAGGGACTCGGCAAGAATCAGCGCGTTCATACGCAGCGACAGATCCGAGACGGGCGCGTAGAGATAGTGACCGAGCGCGGACGCACTGATCAGACCGAAGCCCGTCAAACCCAGCACCGAAAGCCATCGCCGGCGGCGTCGAAACGCCACGACACCAAGCGCCAGCAATCCCAGTGCGACCAGGAACAGGACATCGACAACCATGGGCCCCGTGATCCACTCGGGTTCCGGGTAGTCGTCGAAGAACACCATGTTGTCGACGCAGTGCGCCGTGGCCACGATCACATTGATGACCGCGAGCCAAGTCAGCGTTCGATTCCAACGCATTGGGTGTCCCCGCAGGCTTTTGGCGAGGCCCTAGTGTTGTCGCAACGAGTGCGCCAGTCCACCGATGAGCGGACCTGCCGCGCCGAAAATCACGGGCATGGCGATCAGCGCCAGAAACGCGAGTGCCGTGCCCGTATTGAGCCCGGGACCCATCAGGTCGATGAACAGCCCGCCGACCGAGTAGATCACGCCAAGCACGAGCCCAACGACAACGCCCACGGCCAAGGGCAGCCGCACGCGTGCCCGAAGTCGTTTCACGGCACAAACTCGATGATGACGCGACGTACGCGACTCGTGTCGTACTCGGGCTGGAACCGCCAGCAGGCGAGCGCCTCGAGCGCGACATCATCGAACACGTTGGCCGGTTCGGCATTGGCGATAGCCAGGTTGAACGGTTTGCCGTCGATGCCGACCTGGAAGGTCATCTCGACGTAACCCATCATTCCGCCGGCTGCTGACGGATACGCCGCGTTGCAGGTCCGGATCACGCCGAACTCTTCGGCTTCCGGTTGGGACGCGGGTTGTGGCACGGCGATGCCCAACGCCTCTGGTGCTTCCGGCGCGGCGGGCGTCACGCAGCCCCCCACGGCGACGGCCGCAAGCGACAACGCAGCAAGACCCATGCAATGGCACGGTGCGGTGTGTGGTGTAGTGATGTGCATCATGATCCCCCCAAGATCAAATGCGCCTGCGAGGCAGGCGGAATCCGAGCGGGACCGGCGCGGTCGCGCCCGAGTCTGCCCCTAGACTACCACGGCCACGAAATTTGCCTGTTCGGCGAACTTCTTCGCCTGAACGTCAGGCCATAAAGCCCAGCGCCGGAGCGCTGGCGAAACTCGCCAGGTTCGGCAGCGCGCCATTCAGTTCCGTGTCGTCGAGCCCGAACCACCGCCCAAGTGGCGCCGCCATCTGTTCGACGGCCAAGGTCGGAATCAGCCGACCACCGCCTGAATCTTGCTCGTGACCGATGACTGCTGGGGGCAGATCTCCGTAGATGGCGCCGCCCTGCACGCTGCCACCCACCACGAATTGATGACCGCCCCAACCATGGTCGGTGCCGTCGCCGTTGACGGCGAGGGTGCGACCGAAATCCGATGCCGTAAACAAGGTGACGTCCTGCGCCAGACCGTGCTGTTCCATTTCAGCAGAGAACGCCGTGACTGCCCCATCGAGCGCCGACAACAATGCGGGGAGCGCGCCAGCCTGACCGGAGTGCGTGTCGAAGCCGCCCATACCGACAAAAAAGACCTGGCGCTGAGCCTGCAGGCTACCGCGAATACTGATGGCCTCAGCCACCGCTCGCAGTTGCTGTCCAATCGGCGACAACGGGAACGACGTGCTCACCGGCTGCGCACTGGCCAGCGCCGCGTTGTACCGTTCGTTCGCATCCAGCGCCTGGCGTGTTGCCGCACGCATGTCACGCGCGAGCAGCTGCGCACCGGCATACGACTCACCGCGCAACAGTGAGCGCATTGGCATACTGACTCCCGACCCCCCAAACTCCCCCAATCGTTCAAGGACGTCGAAACTCGCTGCCCCGCCCGGCTCGACGTTGTAGGGTTGCGCCGCCTGCCCGGTCAGGAACAAACCGTCACCGACGCTGCTGATCGTCGAAAACTCTGGCGCACCGTTACCGACGAGCACCGCATCTGCAAATCGACCGCCCCATCCGAACAAAGCCCCCTCTGGCGCACTCGCCTGCCAGGTTGCCTGCTGATCGTTGTGTGAAAACAAACGGGGCGGCAACGCCACTGACTCCTGCTCGAACGTCGTTCGGTTCGTCGCCTGCAGCAACGGACCCACGTTTCCTATGATGGCCGCGTTGCCCAGGTCGTATAGCGACTTGATGCCTGAGAGTTCGGGTGGCAGCGCGAACCGGCGGCTACCAAACTGTGTCGGGTCCGTGGTTGTCAGCGGCAGCAGACTGGTGCGCGCGCGTGCATTGCCCTGCGCCTGCAGGAGGCTAGTGCGCACACTGGCGAACTGATCGTACGAAGTCTGATCGTAAGGCAGCACAGTGTCATGGTTGTCGAGGCCACCGAACAGAAAAACGCATACCAGCGCGCGGTAACCGCTGGTGCTCGCAGCACTGGCTTCGAGACTCGTCAGTGCGCCGCTGAGACCGCCGAAACCGGCCATCGCCAGCGATGAGGTCACGGCATTATTGAGGAAAGCTCGTCGAGGCAGTGTCATGGGGGGGCTCCGCGTGCTAGTCTCTCTGCTAGCGTTGTACAAGGAAATCGGGAGACAACAGGACGAGCATCACAGCGTTGTGCACAATGTCTTCGTCGTCTGCGAATCCCGCGTCTCGCAGCTGCGTCAAGAAACTTGCAATCTCTTCGCGCTGCGCTGTTCGCAACGTGCCGTAGGTAAGGACGTCTGCGAGATGATCAACGAGGGCGGCAGGGCGTTCCGCGAGCCCGAGTTCGGTGCGGTAGTCGGGCACGAAGCTTTGCCGCGCCAGTTCGGGATCGAGCAAGAGGCCGTCGTCTTCAACGAGTCTGCGCAGGTCCTCGGGATCGGTGAATCTGGGTTCACCAGTCGCGAAGTAGGTCATGAAATTCGCATACCCGGGCGTCGACGATGCGTTGACAATCTGAAGCTCAGGCGCCGTCAAGCCTTGCGCACCAGACTCGGTACCCGGTGCGACGTAGCCAGGCCGAAAGAAATTGAAGACCGACGGCGCACGATAGGGATGCTGCGCGAGTGCAGCAGAATCCTGGGTGTTCCAGAGCTCGACGGTCAACTCGGGCGTCACGGTACCTGCGTTGAAAGCGCGCGCCCATGCCGTGAAGCGCAGTATCGGCTCGCGGACCTTCCCGCCCTGCGTGTCGGCGAGCGCGGTTGCGGCACGGACTTCGTTGTCGAAGAGGACCGCCGCGATGGTCGCTGCAAGATCGCCACGCTGACCCGTGCCTACCCGGGTGCCGTCAGGCAAGTCGTATCCGCCTGCATCAAACGCGGCGGCGACACGCCCGACATACGCTGGCGTCGGATTACTGCGAGTCAGCCTCTGGATCAGCTGCCGGCCGATGAATGGACCGACATTTGGGTGTGCGAAAATCGTATCTAGAGCCTGCGAAATACTCTCGCGCGCACTTGTCCCCGCGGGAATCGTCGTGCCCAGAAACGTCTTCGCCTCGTCCGAGTGAATTCGCTCATCAATATCCATGGGGCGGCGCCACCCGAGACGTATGGATTCCTCTTCGCCGTTTTCGAGTCTCGGCTCGATGTTCAATCCAGTGAAGACTCGTGCAAGCCCCGTAATGTCATCGTTGTTGTAGGTCTCAATGGGTTGCCCGTTCAGGTCAAGGGCAGGAGTGCCGTCACCGTTGAGTTCAACCAGGCCGATGGAGAACAGCTGCAGGATTTCCCTCGCATAGTTTTCGTCAGGCATGCGCCCAGTGGCAGGATCCGCTTTCTGATTACCCATGTAAGTGAGGTAGAAGCCCATCGCGGGTGCGTAAGTGACCGCTTCGAGCAGCGTTCTGTAGTTGCCGAACGCATGCTGTCGCAGCACATCCTGGTAGCTCGCGACGGCGTCAGGAATGTCACTGAGAACCTCGCCGCCGCCATTCGATACAACCAGTATTTGTGACAGTGCAAACGCGACCCGCTGGCGCAGTTGGTCATCGCCCGCAACGGCGTGCAGCCAGAATGCAAAGCTCGTTACGCCACCTTGAAGTTCCGAAAACGCTTCAGGCGGCAGTGACTCGTACTGTGCGTATCGCGCAAACTCGGGAATGATCAGCGACGTGGGCTTATTGAGTTCGCCCACAAACCAGGCCGATGCGCTGGTCCCAGTCAACAAATCGATGTCGGCCGGGGTGGGGCCAAAGGTCGCCTGAGTGAGGAACCGCGCGGTACCAAGACGGTCCTCGAACGCCGTGCCGGGCAGCGCCGGCGGGGGCGGCGTACCTGGATCCGCGGGTGGGGGCGGGCTTGGCGGCGGTCCTGCGACCGGCGTCGTTACCGATTCGGATCCGCCACCACCACAACCCGCCAGCAATGCCATAGTCAGGCTGAGCAGGATGGCAGCACGGCCTGCGCGTATCGTCCCGTTTGTCATATCGTCTCCGCCGATGCGCCTCGAGTACATTGGCGAGACTACGAAAGCGTGCGTGACATCAAGGTGGCACGCGCATTAAGGATATTTAATGTGACAGGGCACGCATGCAGCGCCCTAGAATAGTCGCCGAAAAGCGACAGAGATTGGTGTCATGAACATCCTCCTGGCAGAAGACGACCACGAAATCTCCGGCTACGTCATCAACGGTCTGCGCGAAGCCGGACATACGGCTACGGCAGTGGACGACGGCGACACCGCGTTGATCGAGGCGACGCATGGCAACTTTGACGTGCTGATTCTCGACCGCATGTTGCCGGGTACGGACGGCCTGTCGATCGTCAAGGCATTGCGGGCCATGGGGAAGACGACGCCTGTACTCATATTGAGCGCACTTGGCGAAGTTGATCACCGGGTCGAAGGGCTACGCGCCGGATCTGATGACTATTTAACCAAGCCGTTCGCTTTCAGTGAGGCGCTTGCGCGTGTCGAGGCCCTCGGTCGTCGACGGCGTGCGGACCCACAGGATACGACGCTGCAGGTGGCCGACTTGGTACTCGACCGCTTGAGTCGCACGGCAAGGCGCGCCGGACAGTCGATCGATCTGTTGCCCCGCGAGTACGCACTGCTCGAGTACCTGATGGATCATGTCGACCAGGTGGTGACGCGGACCATGCTGCTCGAGAAGCTCTGGGGTCTGAACTTTGACCCACAGACCAATATCGTCGACGTGCATATTTCCAGGCTACGTCAAAAAGTCGATAAGGGGCACGAGTACACACTGATCCAGACGATACGCGGCATGGGCTATGTCATCCGTGGCTGATCGAGGGTTACTGGCGAGCTCCAGCGTCCGGCTATCACTGGTACTGACGCTGGTGATCTGGCTTGTGTCGGCCGGCGTCATCGCGGCCGTCGTGGCGCTGTCTGAACGCACGCTGCTTGCACCGCTCGATCGGCGTACCGAGGGCTTGCTGGAGGTCGTCGCGGAGCAGGCGCGCAACCCTGAGATTGACCTATTCGACTGGTATGGCGAGAGCTATGAAGCTGACTGGATCGACCCGGATTTACTCTCGCAAACGAGCTTTGACGATTTCCTCACGGACTATGTCGCCGAAGCGCGCCGTCGCGATGACAATCTGTCGCACGCGCGGTTGTGGCTTCTGCGAGAACGAGAGACCTTGCCAACGCAAATGCACCCACTTGAGTACTACGTTCGCGTCGTGCTCGAAGAAACCCCGGACAGCTACCACGAAACGCTGGAACGGCGCTTTGCCGACAGGCTTGACGACTGGCCGGAGTCAGCACGCTGGGCGACGATGCCGGAGACAAAGAGGCTCGAGGTCATTTTGGACCTGCTTATTGACGAGCGGCATGACGAGGATCGCTGCATACAGCGCGCGCCGTTCGACGAGGTGACATGGCAACGGACAGGCCTTGCGCGCGGTGGTGCGTACGCCATACAGGTCATCGACCAGGGCGTCTTTGGCACGGAGGAAACTTTGTGCTGGGTTCGTGAAGTCAGTGGCGAGCCGAGCTTTCGCGTGGGCGCTGTCGCCACAGATACACTGACAGCCGTATCGACGAACCGGTTCTGGCGCAATGCAGGCATGCTCGCAAGCCTGATCGCCGCCATGGCACTGGGCACCCTGCTCGGGCAGCGCATCTTTGCCCGCGTTAAGCGTATCAATGCGCTGACCGAGCGCGTCCGCCAAGGTGAGCTGGGACATCGCCTGCGCCTAACCGGCTCGGG